>JBCCFY010000003.1:0-167551 GCA_039110515.1 Pseudomonadota bacterium | reverse complement strand
CAGGCTGATACCGCCCAAGAGTTCATATCGACGGCGGTGTTTGGCACCTCGATGTCGGCTCATCACATCCTGGGGCTGTAGCCGGTCCCAAGGGTATGGCTGTTCGCCATTTAAAGAGGTACGCGAGCTGGGTTTAGAACGTCGTGAGACAGTTTGGTCCCTATCTGCCGTGGGCGCCTGAGACTTGAGGGAAGCTGCTCCTAGTACGAGAGGACCGGAGTGGACGTACCCCTGGTGTTCCAATTGTCTCGCCAGAGGCATTGTTGGGTAGCTATGTACGGACGGGATAACCGCTGAAAGCATCTAAGCGGGAAGCCCCTCCCAAGATAAGGTCTCACTGAATACTTGATATTCCTGAAGGGTCGTCGAAGACTACGACGTTGATAGGCTGGGTGTGGAAGCGTTGTAAGGCGTTGAGCTAACCAGTACTAATTGCCCGTGAGGCTTGATCATATAACACCCAAACAGTTTGGTTGTGAGCATGCTCACACTGAAAACTGACAACTCCGTTGCGGAGTGTTATATGTAAAAGCTATTTAAGTGATATTTACAAGCGAACGAAGTTTACTCTGATCCCAATCATTAAGATTGGTAAATCGGTAAATTGAATATAGCGAGTATGGTTACATATCAAGAAAGTGATACACAGTATCAAGTGTGGTTAATTGTTATAAATACCACCTCTTAACAACTACTGATTTTTTAGCCCTGGGGTAACCCAGCGGCTGGAACAAGCTAAAGACATAAAGAGGCGTTTTTGCACTAGTCGAAAACGAATCTTTGACCAGTTTTCTGGCGACAATAGCGACCGTGACCCACCTGATCCCATATCGAACTCAGAAGTGAAACCGGTTAGCGCCGATGATAGTGTGGGCTTCCCATGTGAAAGTAGGACATTGCCAGATTTAAATATCAAACCCTCAGCCCATTGGGCTGGGGGTTTTTTATTTTGGCCTGACCACCTTTTGCTCTCACCCAAAAGCCGAGACTTGAACACACATGTCTATAAAGATGAACTGCATTTATTAGTAAAAACAATTTAACTTTAAACACACTTTTTGCTGTAATGGGAGTCACTAGTAGTAAAATGGAAAGGTAGTAATAATGGAAAACGGCAAGATAGATGTTCTTTCAGTTAGCCGAATAGCCCCTGCATCCCTCGTGGTAATTCTAAGTTTAGTTCTGCTTCAGGCGTCATTCATTGGAAATGCCGAGGCAAAGTTAACCTGTGGAGGTTACGATTTTTTTGGCGGGTCGCCAAGATGCCAGGCAGCTGATGATCCTGCTTTTTTACCAGCGGTAGAGAACAGGCTGATTCATACCTCACATGTCTGGCGAGCTGGACGGTTCGGAAAATTCATTAGGGCGCGCTCGACTGGGCACTACAATTTGATGACTTGCACCTGTAACGCGGTTGTGACGGTTTCCTTGCAAGCAGATATTGCCCGAAACCCATACGCGGTTGCTAGCGGGTCTCAATTAGGAAGACTTATTGAAGATGTCTTAGACATACTTCGCGTTACATCGTTTCGAGACACAGGGTCTACTCGTTGTGAAAAATTTCCTGATCCGAATGTAATCACATAGTCAAACAATTCAATCATAGAAGGAGTTAGTCGGGTTTGGAGAGTGCCATAACATTGTTCCTAATTGAAAAATCCCGTTTCAAACGATCTAACATTTTAGAAAGGCGAATTTCAGGTTGGGCCGTGCAGTGTTAACAAGAAAGACTCGTTACGTATTCATTCTGTTCGTTGTCTCCTCGATCGCGTCGCTTATATACATTGATTGGTCTTATCACGGAAGTAAAAACAATGCTGATGCAAGCAGCAGCATATTATCGACCCATCCGCAGGGTGGCACTGCTCCGCGAAACATTAAGGGTTTCGAGCAAATAGTTGACGAGGAAATTGGTTCTCATTGGGAAGATCAAAAGTCAACAGTTGTGGAGATTGGTGGTCGGAGAATAGTCGTTAAATTCAGCGTTCTAATCCCGAAAGTGCTTTCTGATGAAATACCCTCAATCCCGGCCGAACAACTCTACGATGAGTTGTCAACTTCCGCTAAGAACGGTAACCGCGAAGCAGCATTAGAACTAGCACATGAACTAAACAGGTGTAGAAAAGGCTACTCGGATAAATTGAGCCTAAGAAGTGCGATAGAAAAATTACAGGATCATGGTTTATATGATTCACCGGATGGTCTGACGAAGGATTTTCCCATACCGCAAAGTGAGAGAGGTTTCTACGTGTCTCATATTTCGCGTGAGTTTAAGTTTTGCGAGGGGTTTAGCCAGCTTCAATTGTTGGAAAGTAACGAGTGGGCAGAGCGATCCGCTGCACAGGGTAATATTTCTGCTATGGATTTCTTGGTGAGAATTGCTATCGACTCGGGAGATGTTGCGATGGAGTACAAATGGCACAAGGCACAATGGGATAGGTTTGGTTTTATTGAATCTGCAGACTCGATTACCGCGATGTTGATGAGTGGTGCAACGCCCAATGGCAAGCCAGATTACAAAAAGGCCTATGCGTATTTTCTGGTTTATAGCAAGCTAAAGCTCGCGTCCCTTGGTGATAAGAATGAGCACTATTACAACTCCTTAAGTGCGCAATTTGCAGATACGAATACAGCGCTGAGTTCCAAACTTAGCGCAAATGAACACCTTGAATCGGAACAGCTCGCAGCCGATTTGATCGAGTCGAACCCTAACTGTTGCACATCGGATAATCGATACCTTACCAATATTTATTAGTGTAGGTTAGGCGAGATTGAACGCTCTTTGACCAATCTTTTGAACGGTGATTTTCGATTTGCATAGTTAGGGTGTTCGCCTCTTGCTCTCATTATTACAGTTACTAATCTAGTTCTATTGATTTAACACAATCGCCTTAGTCTCTCCCGCCACAAGATTTACTTCCATGGGCTCCAAACCCGGCACGCCATGCGGTGTAATCTTATATCGTCCCGGTGGCACTTTAAGCACTTTGCCTGGGCTCATATAAGTCTTATTCGGTTCCTGCCCCTCTAATGGTGCGAGAAATGCACGATCGGGGGTGCGATCATAGTCCCCTGGTGCATAGGTGATACTGATATCCGCAGTTGGCTTGGCTGTGAGTGTTGCGGTGACAGTTTTATTTGCCTCGACCGTTACCTCCACTGGATCAAAATAGCCACCGCTGGCGTGGCCAACAACACGATACAATCCAGGCTTGGCGGCCTCAATGCGAGTGGTCGCTGATGTTACACTGCCTTTTGATTTGCCGGTTTCTGGATCTACTGCATGGACAAAAACGCGGGTGGTTTTCAGATTATGAAAATCGCGTTCAGCGCCAGTGTATTCTGATGCGATAAATCCGGCTGTCATGGGCACATCGATGGTCTGCTCTTCATCATTGCCAATGATTACCTCAATCGGATCCAACGAATTTAGCGGATCAGCAAACTTGTCCTGCAGGGTATAAGTACCCGGTAAGACCGTATTAAATCGATTGGTAGCCACCGAATATTTCACTTCGTCATTTTGCACCAGCTGGCCAGTCCGCTGATCACTCTCTCCATTACTTAGCACGTAATTGAATTTCACCTTAACGGTATTAACCAGGGCAAACTTTACATCTGTATGCTCTGCTTCAATTAGCGTTGCCGTCACTTTTAGTTCATTGTCGGCATTGGGCGTTGCCCGAAACTCGTATTCCCCAGGTCTTGCGAACACTTCATCAAAACTTCGAAAGCTAAACACTTCTTTATCTTCCTGCCAGGCACTGACATTTGAGCCTCTCACTTCCTCGCCTTTCTCCGAAAAGCTAGCCCCAACACTGGCGGGCCTAGTTACCACCACACTGATCCGTTTCTCACCTGTTTCCGTGATTGAAACCGCTTGCCGTACTGGTTTATAAATTGCGCCATCGCGGAGTAATGGCCCAATTTCAATTTCATAATCACCAGGCCCCTCTAACACGTTGCGCCCATTCGAAGTCAGGCTGGTAACAACCTCGCCGTCTTTATAGAGTTGGCCATTGAGTAGTAGGGAGCGACCGCTTTCATCAGCACCAGAAATGATGAGGGCATAGCCCTGATATTGCTCTACGGGTTCCGGATCGTCGGGTTCGATTTCAGATATCTCTCCCAAAGCCGCCTGGAATTCTCCCTCTGAACCGGCATCGTAGTAGTTACCGCTCCCTCGTTCTGCCACGCATTGCATCGCCTGGCGCTCGAGATCATTTAGCCCCACTCCAACTACATGTACGCGAATATTTACGCCGTTCTCTCGCCATTCATCCATTAACGCACATGGGTCGATATCACAGGTTTCGATTCCGTCGCTGATAAGGAGGATGTCACCCTTGCGATCGCCAAAATCCTTTAGGCTCTCGCGCAAGGAGTAGGAAATGGGTGTTTTTCCCGTTGGGCGTACGCCATTAACGGAATCCTGAATTTTTGGGATGGCTGCGGCTGCATCCGTCGGCGCCACCATGAGCTCTGAATCCCGACAATCTCCCGCGCGGCGATGACCGTAGGCCCGAAACGCCAAATCGCGCTCGCTGGCATCAACCTTCAACGCCGACGAAATCGCCTTTCTGCCGGCCTCGTATTTACGTGATGTATCTGAGAGCTCACCCCACATGGAGTTTGAGCTATCGTAGATCACGTATAGCAGTGCTTTTTCCGAGTCTGCTGTTTGAGCCAATAATTGGCTGGATGAAAAGAGTAAAAAGCTAATCCCGACTAACAATACTCGCATCTTGTTCTCCTGTTTTTCAAACCCACATCTCACACTTTACAAGTTACGGAGCTGTTTCGCCATGGTTCTACCGTGAATCTGATCTATTTAGAACAAGCCCGGCAGGGAAGTTTTGTTTTGATTAACCGCCAAAGTTTAGCTTAAGGAACTAACACTAGGACGTACTTTCTAGGGTGTTGGCCTTCACCCAGTTTCAGATTTAAAAATTGTCTACTGCCTATATCGAACATGTTATAAGAGTTTACCGAGTGTGAAATGAACCGATAAAGATGAAAATAGGCTGTTCAACACCAGTAAAATCTCGTCACCTGTTCCTTCGCAGCTGCGTTCTACAGATGCAGGCTCAGACGAGACGGCCTGATCGGCACTTGATCCTGTTTAACGGTGAGCAGGCAGCAAAGTATGATACGCGAGTGATTGAGGACTTGATCGATGACAGCCTGCTGTTAAAGGCGTATCCATATGACGACTCAATCGCGCATTTGTCGGTGCAATGTCTTAAGCTCCTGTTAGAGCAAGATATCGATGTGTTTTTTAAAATCGACTCAGACGATATGTACGCAAGCAATTACGTGGAAGTTATTGCGGCATACATAGAAAATCGATCGCTAGATAAAAGTAGCGAGCCGTTTGCGATCAACTTGATAAACCAGCTTTGGTTATCGGTGGACAACAATAATGACGTTAGCATTAGGGAACACGAATTTCATCGTGGCCTGGGACTGTCAAAACGAGAGATTGCGCAAGGTGTGCAGGTGGGGGCTCCGCCCACCTATGTGATGAACAGGTCAGCTATGGAGCTAATAGTTAATAATGCTGAAAACGCCAAATATCAGCAGATTAAATCGGATGATATTCTGTTTCGGCAAATTCTGATCGACAATGGCATCGTGGTGGAGCGTTTATCGACTCCAAAACCCGTGTTTGGCTATGTTCAGCACGCGAAAAATTCCAGCGATTGGTAATTCTGCTAAATCCAAAACTTATATGAATCGCGTGGTCAGGCAGATTTTCAATTGGCTGAAACATTACATTTAGTTTAGATAACGGTCTCTCAAAAGCGCTCTTTTGCAAGGACAAAATCGGGCCGTAATGCTGAAGAATTTTAGCTCCATGTTCAAAACGGGTATCCATTCGCAAATATTGACCAATGGTAAGGGATACAAGGATTTGCGGTCATTCCCTCGACTGATTTCCCTTAGGCCAGAAGACTTCAATTCATCCCTCTCTGCCTACTGGCGCACACCTCCCTGAAGACCACATCCGTCATGGATGACTTTTCTTAACCTTTTTTAATTCGTATAGATTTTATTCCTCGCTTTATCCCATCCTTGTTACAGACCAGTCCGCCGTGTCACTAACAAAAGCAATAGCATGGCTAGCTGTAAATGGCGACTGGGTGATTATGCTCGCGCGCCCGCGTGAGTGTGATTACTTAATCTTCAGGAAGCAGTTTGTCAAAGGCTGGCAATAAGAAGTCGCGTGGGTTCACCCATGACGGCTAATAAAAATTAGTAACTTAACAAAGAGAAGAAACAATGAAGATACCTATACATTTGTATTGGGCGTTAGATCGTGCCCTTAAAACGATGACGACCCTGTTGGCAGTAATTTTGTTCTCCCCGAACATCGCTGCCCAGGAATTAGAAGAGGTGATTGTAACCGGTACCCGGATACAGAATGCCAATCTGGAGGCGGCCTCACCCGTCTCAGTCTATGGATCGGACGAAATCGAAGCCGTTAACACCGTCAATGTCGAAGAATTTCTTCGAGATTTACCCCAGTTCAGCCCCTCGGTGGGAGCTCAGGGAAACAATGGTAATGATGGCTCGGCGACTGTAGACCTGCGAAACCTCGACGAGGAGCGGACGCTGGTGTTGGTCAATGGCAAGCGCTTTACTCCCTATGATTCGCAAGGTTACGTTGACCTGGGGATGATCCCGGCTTCGCTGATCAAGCGAGTTGAAGTTCTCACCGGAGGTGCCTCGGCCGTTTATGGCGCCGACGCGGTCTCGGGCGTGGTGAATTTCATCATGAAAGACGACTTCGAGGGTTTTGAAGCTGGTATTTCGTATGGCGTGACGGAAGAGGGTGATGGCGATACGGTAGATGGTTACCTGACCATGGGCGGCAATTTTGCCGATGGTCGAGGTAATGCCGTGGTTAACATCAGCTACTCCACTTCAGAACAGATTGTTCAGGGTGACCGCGACTTTTCCGTGGAAACCTTTGACGACCTGCTGAATACCGTGGGCAGTAGTACAGTTCCACGCGGTGGCGTGTTTGACACCATCGGCTCCTTCCAGTTCTCCGACAGTGGTGGCCAGGTAGAACCGCGTACGGATCGCTTTAATTTTAATCCATTCAACCTGTTCCAGGTTCCACAGGATAAATGGGCGATTACCGCATTAGCGGACTACGAGATCAGTGAAACCTTGCGCGCCTATACTAGAGCGACCTTCGCAAACAATGAGATCGATACGGTCATTGCGCCATCCGGCACATTTTTCTTTTCATTTAATGTGCCCTACGCGGCCAATCCAGGCGGATTTTTGGGTAGTACGGCCATCGCAAGATTGGCTATGAATGACGCAATGGAACTAGGCCCAACAGCGAATAATGGCATTGCAGAGGGACTGTTAATTGGTCGTCGTACGGTCGAAGTGGGTCCCAGGATTTCACAGTATGAGAATACTGCCTTGCAGATCGTTAGTGGCCTTGAAGGGCAATTTGCGAATGACTGGAATTGGGAAGCCTTTGCTCAGTTTGGTCAAACCTCGCGGACACAGAATTTCATTAACGACCTGAACGCGATAAATGTACAAGCGGGTATCAATGGTTGTCCAGCGGGCAGTCCCGCAGGCTGCGTGCCCGTGAATCTGTATGGCCTGAATACCATTACGCCGCAAATGGCTAACTTTATCCGTCTGAACCTGGTGGAAACCAATAAGACTGATCAATTGGTAGTGGGTGGTTCGGTGTCGGGCAATATCGACGCGATCCAACTGCCAGCTGCTTCCTCACCAATGGCGTTCGCAGCAGGTCTGGAGTTTCGTGATGAGTCTGCGTTGAATCGACCTGACCAAAACTATGCTGGTGGTAACAGTATTGGTTTTGGCGCCAGTTCACCTGTGGATACCAATTTCGATGCGATCGAGTACTATGCGGAAGCTGCCTTGCCTTTGGCTGAGGGGGCACCATTTGCTGAGTCGATCGTGCTGGAAGCAGGTGTTCGCTTCAGCGACTACGACTACCAGGTGAATAATGTGGCTAATTCGTTTGATGCCACTACCTGGAAGTTGCAGCTTGGTTGGTCGGTGAATAACGAGGTCAAACTGCGCGGCGGATTTAATCGTGCTGTACGTACTCCTTCCATTCAGGAAGCAGGTTTGCCTCTGACACCTTCAACAGGTGATTTGAATAATGACCCCTGCGAAGGCACCAATCCTTTGGGCAACGCGGCCTTAACTCAGTTGTGTATCGATACCGGTGTTCCGGCCAGTCAGATTGGTCGTGTAACCAGCATCATCTCGGGACAGGTTAATAACTTTATTGGCGGCAACGCTAACCTGGAACCAGAAGAAGCGGATACCTACACCATTGGTTTTGTTTACACGCCGGAAGGGAGCCCGTTTACCTTCACCATGGATTACTACGATATTTCTGTAGACAATGCGATTGTGCAATTGGCCGAACAGGAAGTGGTTGATGGTTGTTACACCTTTGAGCAAAGCGCCAGTGGTCGGTTTTGTAACCTGATTACGCGTAACTCGCTGGGCGGTTTGATAGGCCCAACAACCGTTGGTGTGAACGTGGCAGTGCAGAACTCAGCGGTTCTGGCACAAAAAGGCATTGATTTTGGACTGGGATATTCATTCGATCTTGCCGGTCGTGGCACAGTTGATCTGAATCTGAACGGTAACTACCTGATCGACAACGAAACGCAATCAGCGGACTTCACGCCGCTGAACAACTGCGTTGGTTTGGTCGGCAACACTTGTCAGGATCCAGATCATGAGTGGCGTTTTGTGCAAACCAGCACCTGGAGTAACGGCCCTTGGGATGTGCAGCTGCGTTGGCAGTTCCTGGATGGCGTGAGCAATGATTCCATCACCCTGGTGGGCAACTCGCCAGCCAACTTTGCCGTGCCAGTGATTGATGAAGAGCACTACTTTGATTTAACTGCACGCTACCAGATTACGGAAAATCTGCAGCTCAAAGGCGGCATTTTGAATCTCTTTGACAATCAGCCACCAGTTGTAGGCAATGATTATGGTGCAACTCTGCAAAACAGTGGTAACACCTTTCCGGCTACCTACGACCCACTGGGTCGCCGCTATTTCTTTGGATTACGGGCCACGCTCTAATCCAGCTGAAATAACTGGGGTATTCACGATGGAATAACACCAAACAATAGAGAGTTATGGAATCCTTCTGGGATAGCCTTTTGGGCGGGCCTCGGCCCGCCTCTTTTTTGCCCCGTGACTTCTCAGTGCTGTTCGGGCTCTGCGTGGTAGACCTCTTTGAAATGCTTGCGGCACAACGAGACATAGCGATCATTACCACCAATTTCTACCTGGGTGCCTTCCTTGATCGCTTTGCCGGCTTCGTCTACCCGCACCACCATATTGGCTTTGATGCCGCAATGGCAAATAGTTTTCAGCTCCTGTAACACATCCGCCCAGGCCAGCAACCATTGGCTGCCAGGGAATAGCTGCCCCTGGAAATCAGTACGAATGCCATAACACAGCACGGGTATGGTCAGTTGGTCGCACACTTCTGAAAGCTGCCAGACCTGTTCCTTGGTGAGAAACTGCGCTTCATCAACCAGCACACAGTCCAGTTTCTTGTTCGCATGGTGTTGCGCAACATGAGCAAACAGGTCATCTCCCTCACTAAACAGGTCGGCATCCTGGGCAAGGCCAATGCGCGAAGTTACCTTGCCGACCCCGAAACGATCATCGAACGCCGCAGTAAGCAACAGGGTATGCATCCCGCGTTCGCGATAATTAAAACTTGATTGCAGCAGGGTGGTGGATTTACCTGCGTTCATCGTTGAGTAGTAAAAATAGAGCTTGGCCATAGTCTGATTTAGGTTTAAGACGGCGCGTGTTGGATTAGGGCGGTGATGAATTCATCGTGCACGCGATTTGAATCAACGTGCATGGCGACGTGCGTAGGCGGGTGATCTTGCCAATAGGGCAGCAAGTATTCTTCACCTTTTCGATCCAGTGCCAACTGGCCCATTCCAAGGCCGTCGGTATTAACTCGCGCTGCTCCAGCAACCGTTTGGAAAGCATCCGGAGCGACCACGTAGATCACTGCGCTGGCATCATGCATGGCGCAGGCGCGCTGATGTTCACCACCTCTGGCGAAGCGGCTTGAATAGAAATCCAGGTAGTATTGTCCGCTGGCGGATAAAAACTTGCCTGTTTCGCCTGCCTGAGCATCGAGAGTTTCCAGGTCTTTATCAGTCAATAGGGTCTTCAAGGTAACGTCGAGACCAATCACGGTCGTTGGCCAATCGCAGGCCAGTAATTCATCTGCGGCATGCGGGTCATTGATAAAGTTCGCTTCAGCCAACGGTGTGACATTGCCTGGCTCAGAAACCGTGCCGCCCATGATTACGAGTTCCCTGATTTTCTCTGGGAGCATTGGGTCCAAACGCAAGGCCAGGGCGATATTGGTCAAGGGGCCTATGGCTACCAGTGAAATCTCACCTGGCATCTCGTTGGCTGATCGAACGATGAATTCAGCTGCTGATTCCGGTTGGGGCTGATTTTTTGGAGCTGACAGGTTGAGGTTTCCCATGCCATCTTTGCCATGCACGAAATCCGGTGCAGGAAAGCGCTCGAGTATCAGCGGGTCGCTGGCTCCCGCGGCCACCGGAATCGATGGATGACCGAAAACTTCCAGTATGCGTAGCGCATTTCGTGTGGTGACGTCTACGGCGGCATTGCCAAACACCGTGGTCAGCCCGATTAACTCGATGTTTGGGTGCGCCAGCGCAAAGGCAATCGCCTGGGCATCGTCTATGCCCGGGTCGGTGTCGATAATAATTTTTGGCATGTTTAAGTTATCGTTGAATTAAAGTTCTGAGCGTTCTGGAATGGCACTGATGGCGCCCAGCCGGGTGACTGCGTTGGCGCCGGCTTTGCAGGCCAATTCCAGGGATGCCCGCTCGTCCATCCCATCTAATAGGCCAGCAATAAAATAACCCACAAAGGTATCTCCTGCGCCGGTTGTATCCACTACCTCAACTTTTGGGGCAGCAAGCCGGAATACTTCTCCACCTGAAACGAGAACCGCGCCATCACCGCCGAGGGTGATTACCGTGCGTGTATCTGGCAGCATATGTTGCAGCTCCTGGATCATGTCATCCAGCGCGGTTTTGCCACATAGGGCTTCAGCTTCGCCCTGATTTACAATAAGAGTGTCAAGCCGTGCCAACGGCAGCTGTTTAATATCCTCAGTCATCGGTGCGGGGTTGAAGGCGATCTTGAGTTTATTCTCCTCCGCCAGCGCAAATGCTTCGGCAATCAGATTACACTCATTTTGCATGAGTAAATATTCTGCGGTTGGGTTGGCCTCCAAGGCAGTGCGCAGCGTCGTCAGGTCGAATGATTGGTTGGCCCCACCATGCAGCACAATGGCATTTTCGCCATGTTCGTCCAGCTGAATAATGGCGTGGCCACTTACTTCATCCACCATTTCTATTTGGCTGGTATCCACTCCGGCTTTTTGCAGGATATCGATCGCCCAGTCGTCGCTGGTGGATAATCGACCTATATGGCTGACCGCGGCACCGGCTCGGGCCAGTGCAACAGACTGGTTCGCACCCTTGCCACCAAGTCCGGAGCTGAGGGCCAGGCTGGCCAGGGTCTCTCCAGGGTTAACCATATGAGGCACTTGATAAACATGATCGATGTTAATGGAACCAAAATTTATTATTGATGCATTCATTTTGCTAAGCCAATTTCTTGTAGTCGTTCCTGCAGGTAGTCTCCAGCAGAAATATCAGGGTAGCGTTGTGGATGGTCTTCGTCCACACACTGAGGTAAACAGGCCAGTGAGACCTCTGGGTCGGGGTGTACAAAAAACGGGATCGAATACCGACTTACTCGCGCCTGTTCTCCTTGGGGGTTGGCGACCCGGTGGGTGGTGGAGGGCAGGCGATGATTTGTCAGCCGTTGCAACATATCGCCAACGTTACAAATTATCGTCCCTTCGATCATGCTAATCGGTACCCATTCTCCGCTTCGACTTAACACTTCCAGGCCGTCTTGTTCAGACCCCGCCAACAGGGTGATTAAGTTGATGTCTTCGTGCGCAGCGGCGCGTAGATTGGGTATGGTTTCATCTTCGATCGGCGGGTAGTGCAATATTCTTAGCAGGGCCTCACCGTTTTGTACCTTGGTATCGAAGTAGTCCGCAGGTAACTGCAGGTATAGCGCAACTGCTTGCAGTATTTGCAAGGCTAGCTTGTCCAGGGCCGAATAAATCGAGGTGAATGCGCGGCGAAACTCCGGAACTTCATCTGGCCATACATTGGGAAACAGGTGCGGCGCTGGCTGGTTGTCGACGCCACTCTCTCTACCTACATGAAAGAACTCTTTCAGGTCCGCGTGGGGGGAATCTTTGGCTTTTTCAGTGCCAAACGGTACATAGCCACGAAAGAAGGCATTGTCCGCCTGGCAATAGCGCTGCTTTGCCGACAACGGTAGTGTAAAAAATGCTTCAGCTGCCTGAAATGCATCTTGTATTACCGCTATGTCGATATCATGACCCTGGATACCTGCGAAGCCCCACTCGCGATAAGCAGCACCAAATTCAGCAACAAACATGTCCCGGTTGCGGTCAAACTCCGTGATATTGAGGATCGGAATACCGCTCATTGATTGGACTGCGCTGGTTGGCCCTGATGATTATTTTGCAGAACGTAAGCGATCAGTAACAGTATCGTTGCCAATCCATAGCAGGCGCTGGCGAACACCATCACAGCTCCAATGTCAGAGCCTTCGACGACCCATGCACTCAAGGCGGGCGCGATAGCGGTGCCCAGGGCAGTATTAAACAACAGGTAACTCACCATCTTTGGGCTTGCCGATTGAGTCAGCGTGGTGCCGTATGATATTGCTACCTTTAGAATGCCACCACCGATTAAACCAAGGCCAAACATGATTGCATCAATTCCCAAGCCGATGAGATCAGTCCAGATGCTGATCGTCATCAGGGTGGCGAGTAACATACAGATGAATACCAGGATACGTGCTGACAGTCGCATCACCAGTACAAACATAATCAATTGTCCAAAAAACATGCCGCTGAATAGGCGCCCAACCAGGTTGCCCGCCTGATCTTGCGGGATGGAGAGCACCGACTGGGCATAATTGGGGATCCAGGAATAGATGGTGACCAATCCAAGCAGATAAACCAGCAGGGAGAGCCCACACACATACACCGCACTCGGCCAGCGAGGAATAATGGATTCCGTTGACTGTGCAGGTACGCTCACGTCTTCTCGCTCAGCGGAGCTATCTGTGGCTGGTGATTCCGGGAAAGTCGAAAACACAGCGAGCAGAATCAAGATTGCCAAGGCCGCCAGGGCTAACAAATAGCTGCTCCACCAGTGCCAATCCAGGCTCAGCAAGTACACCGCAAGAAACGAGCTAAATGTTGCTGCCGCGCTGTATGAAGAGTCCGTTAGTAACAACATCGATGCGCGATACTGCTCCGCATAGGTCTTGGTAATCACAACCGCAGCACTGGAGAGGGCCACACCACAACCGGTGCCGGCAAGAAACAAACACACGGGTAATACGGCGAAACTGTCAAAGGCATAAATGGCAAGCAGCGACGAAGCAATCAAGAACGCCGCCAAGAGCACCACCGACTTGATGCGCAGGTAATCAAAAACAAATACCGCGATTAGGGAGCCGATAAATATCCCTGTGGTTAAAGAGCTGAATATGGCCGTTGCAGCGGTGATTGACACATCATAATGGGTGGCTATTGGGCCGCTCACGATTCCCAAGGGGGAGATGATCGCCGATAAAATAAAGTAGGCGAGAAAACTGGTGACTGTAACGCTGACGATATTGAGTGTTTTATTCATTATTGATTTTAAATCGGTCACATTGACCAGGACTTCCCCTCGGACATTCTAACCTATACATTACCCTGACAAGAGTTGAAATAGTTCTGACTGAGGGCTGCAGATCGCTTTAAAATCTTAATTATCTGCAACGAAGATTGCCAGTAAAACGTCTAAGGGATATTACAATGGCAGAGCTATAACTAGTCCATTTTCTTCAAGGTTCGTCCCCGGGTCATCATGATACGACTTGTTGACGATATTCTGCCACAACACCACGAAACCAGATGCTCGACCATTACCAGCATACATTTACGGATGGGACGAGACAGATAAGAGCTAATTGCATGAAAGCATTCTCGTTGTACTGCCTGCTGACAGTGATGGTGGTACTTCCTGGCCTAAGCACAGCCCAGGTGCAAAGAACCACATTATACGAAGTTGATGCTCAGGATATTCCTGCGATAGATGGCGAACTCAATGATGCTGTTTGGAGCAAAGCGCCAAAGATAGATGACTTCCACCAAATTCGTCCTAATGACCGTGGCACACCATCGGAAAAAACCGAGGTTCAGATAGCCCGAACTGAATCCCACATTTATGTGGCTTTTCGCGCGTATGACTCCGAGATCGAGGGGATTTCTGCCAAAGGATTGATCCAGGGACAGAATTTTTTCTCAGATGATCGGCTAGCTGTCTATATCGACACGTTCAACGACCGTCGGAATTCCTATTTCTTCCAGGTTAACGGCAATGGTATTCGCCGCGATGCCTTGATTGGCAATGACTATTTTATCGACGACTGGAGTACGGTCTGGTACGCGGGCACCAAGATTCACGATTGGGGCTGGACGGCAGAGATGGCGATTCCGATCAAATCGATTGCCTTTAATCCAGCTGCCAGTGAATGGGGGATCAACTTTGGGCGTGTGCACCCCCGGCGTGGCGAAGAGATGGCCTGGTCGTCAAGCAATCGAAACATCAGTCCGGCGGTAGCAGGCTATATTGGTGGTGTGCAGGGTTTTAGCCAGGGGCTGGGTCTGGAGCTATCACCCTCGGTATCGCTGGGCTACCTGGATGACAATCAGCGTGGCGATGACACGCAAGTTGAACCCTCGCTGACTTCGTTCTACAACATCACACCATTTTTAACCGCGGGCTTAACTCTCAACACCGATTTTTCAGGTACCGACGTTGATGATCGCCAGGTAAACCTGAGCCGGTTCAACTTGTTTTTTCCGGAGAAGCGGGAGTTCTTTTTGCGTGATGCGAGCATTTTCGAATTCGGCAATATTGATCAGAATGGACGACCCTTTTTCTCACGTCGGATCGGATTGGCAAGCAACGGTCGGCCTCTGGATATTGACGCGGGGGTAAAGCTGTCAGGGCGGGCCGGGCAATGGAACCTTGGCGCTCTTGCCATCAAACAGGAAGCTGAATTTGACGGAGCCGATGAAGGCTTGTTCGTAGGTCGGGCGACCCGGAATGTATTAAAGGAATCCGAGGTTGGTGTGATAGCCACCTATGGTGATCCAACTTCGCTGAATGGTAATAGTCTGTTGGGAGCCGACTATACCTATCGCAACAGCGAGGTGTTTGGCGACCAGCGCTTTCGCGCTAACTTCTGGTATCAGCAATCAGACACCGACGGCTTCGATGACAATCAATCTGCGTACGGCGTGCGCCTGAACTACCCCAACTATAAGTACAGTGGATTTTTTGATTATCGCCGTATCGAAGAAAATTTTAACCCAGCTCTGGGATTTGTTAACCGGGCCGGGGTGGAACAGATCGACAGTCAGTTTCGTTACCGCCATCGTCTGAAGGGAGACTTTTGGCAGTGGTTTGGGGGCAGGGTGCAATATGATCGTAGCGATCGCATCAATGGCGGCATTCAAAGCGAGAGCGTGTTTCTGAATTTCTTTGAAGGGTTTTCCAGTGGTAATGACTTTTTCACTTTTTTCTATGGAAAAACCACCGAAGGAATTATCACGCCGTTTGAATTGCGCGACGATATTGTTATTCCCGTGGGTGAATATGACTCTGATCGATATGGGGTGTTTTTTGAGACCGGTTTTCAGCGACCGGTACGCCTCGAAGTTGAAGTCGTTGATGGTGATTTCTTTGGCGGCTCCCGGCTGGCTATCATTCCTGAGATTGAATGGCGCCCAAACAAGCATGTATTCCTGTCATTTTCTGCCAACCAAAATAAAATCAGCCTACCACAAGGCGATTTCACCAGTCGCTTGTACGCAGCTCGTTTCAATTACGCATTCAACAGCAAATGGGCGTGGTTAAACATTGCCCAGGCCGATAACTTCAGCGATACCGTATCGCTTAACAGCCGCATTCGGTTCCAGCCACGTGCCGACCGGGAGTATTTCCTGGTCTTCAATCAAACTCGTGATCGCAATACCGATGAGGTGCTGGATACTGCCATTATCTTTAAGGCCGCGTTTAACTACCGGCTCTAAGCGAATCCTGCCGGCTCTCATTAACACCTTAGCCCGCCTCGCTTAGTCGCAAGATCAGGCTCCCTCCGATTCCATAATCTGTTAGAGTTGCACGCACCAGTGCCTCTGCTCACTCGACTTCAATTCACGAGAACACCATGCAACATAAAATACTAATATTTGTTTCGTTGATAATCGGCTTGGCTGGTTGCAACGTCTCTTCATCAGCGGACCTGGAAAACACTGCTGCAACGGAGAAAACCACCGCTCAGGCACAGGCATTCGCCGAGTTTAAAGAGCTTTTTCTTGATGAGTACTGGTCGTATTCACCCAGCTATGGCACCTATGTGGGTTACTACAAGTACGATGATAAACTGATCGTGCCGAACCAGGCTGCACGTGAAGCGGAAGCCGCATTTTTACAGCGATCTTTAAAGAGCCTTGCCACCTTCGACAAAGCGGGTCTGTCAGCCAGTGATGCAACGGATTACGCCCTGATTGAAAACCAACTGAAAGCTGATCTTTGGTATCTGCATGAGTTCCGTCTGCACCAATGGGACCCGTCGCAATACAACGTGGCGAGCATCTTTGGTCTGATCATGAATACCGAGTACAAACCCCTGAATGAACGATTAAGGGTTGTGTCCCGTCGCTTGGTCAATGTGCCAGCCTACTACCAGGCCGCCATGGAATCATTGCGTGATCCAACGCCCGAGCACACCGATTTAGCGATTCAGCAAAACCGGGGTGCGCTTGGGGTATTTGCAAAGATAATCCCAGAAAAAATTGCACTCAGCACTCTTAGCGAGCAACAGCGCCGTTTACTGGCAAAACGATTGGATGCGGCGACGGATGCAATCGAAAGCTATATCGCTTGGTTAGAAGCCAAGAAGGTGACGTTTTCGCAGGGCGATGTGCGAAGTTTTCGCATCGGTACCGAGCTCTATGAGCAAAAATTCAAGTACGACATCGTGTCAGACTACACCGCCGTCGAACTCTATCAAAAAGCGATTGCCGAGAAAGAAAGGTTGCACGCACGGATGTATAAGATCACCGAGCAACTGTGGCCAAAATACCTGGCAGACCAGGAGTTACCTGCCAACAAGCTGGTGGCCATCAAGCAATTGATCGACCATCTCTCCAGCAGACATGTGAAACGAGAAGATTTCGTCGAGGAAATTCGTCGTCAGATGCCAATCATCCAAAAGTTTATGGACGACAACAAACTATTGGATTCGGACCCCACCCGGCCACTGGTTGTGCGCGAAGCGCCCGAGTACCAGCGTGGGATTGCGGGTGCTTCCGTAGACGCACCTGGGCCCTATGATGCAACGGCGAACACCTACTATAACGTGACGCCCCTGGACGACTATACGCCTGAACAAGCCGAGAGCTATCTGCGCGAGTACAACTACTGGATATTGCAGATACTCAATATCCATGAAGCGACGCCAGGCCACTACACCCAGTTGATGCATGCCAACAAGTCTCCCAGCAAGATAAAGTCAATATTTGGTAATGGGGCCATGATTGAAGGCTGGGCGGTCTATTCCGAACTAATGATGATGGAAGCGGGCTATGGCAATAATGAGCCAGAGATGTGGTTGATGTACAGCAAATGGAATTTGCGTGCTGTGATCAATACCATCCTTGATTACCAGGTGCATGTACTGGGTATGGAGCAAGCAGCCGCGGTCGATATGTTGATCACAGAAGGCTTTCAGGAACAAACCGAGGCTGATGGTAAATGGCGTCGCGTGACCGTGTCTCAGGTGCAACTCACCAGTTACTTCAACGGCTATGCTGAAATCCTGGCATTCCGTGAGGAGTTAAAGGAAAAAATGGGTGAGAAATTTGATCTGCGAAACTTCCATAACAAGTTCTTAAGTTACGGCAACGCACCGGTGCCAGTGATACGTCGGTTAATGTTGGCAGAACTGGGATTGGAGTCCACATAGAACTTTCGATTAGCGCTAACCATAGCCCGAGCTCATGAGTACTTCAAACAAACGCATTAAAGCGATTGATCCGATTCAACCGCCACAGAACCTGTTGTCACGTTACCCCTTGTCGGATGCCGCCGAAAAGCTGGTGAACCGTACGCGCGGTAGCATTGGAGAAATCCTGCATGGTCGTGACCCGCGCCTGTTGGTAGTGGTTGGCCCATGCTCAATTCATGATGTTGACGCGGCACTGGAATATGCCGGGTTGCTTAGTGACGCCCGACAGCGACACGCGGAGCAACTGGAAATCGTCATGCGAGTCTATTTCGAGAAACCGCGCTCAACGGTGGGTTGGAAAGGGCTGATCAATGACCCAGACTTGGATCAGAGTTTCCGGGTGAACAAGGGGCTGGAACTGGCCAGGAAATTACTGCTGGATCTCAACAATATCGGGATGCCAGCGGGTTGCGAGTTTTTGGATGCGGTCACCGGGCAATATTACGCTGACCTGGTGAGTTGGGGTGCGATTGGTGCCCGTACCACGGAAAGCCAGATTCATCGTGAACTGGCGTCCGGTCTGTCTTGCCCAGTGGGATTTAAAAACGGCACGAACGGCAATATCAATATCGCTGCCGACGCGGTGATTTCTACCAACACTGAGCATATTTTCTTAAGTCCCACTGAAGGCGGGCAGACCGCGCTTTTTACAACCACTGGTAATCAAGATGCCCACCTGATCCTGCGAGGTGGGCAAGAGCCTAACTATGATGCGGACAGTGTGGCGGCGGCAGCAGAGCAGTTAAGTCAGCGACAAATTCAAACCGGGATCATGATCGACTTCAGTCATGCCAACAGTCTGAAAAAACATAAGAATCAATTGCTGGTGGGTGCCAATGTGGCTGAGCAGATAAGTGCGGGAAATCGCACTATCATTGGCTGCATGATAGAAAGCCACCTGAAAGAAGGAAATCAGAAGGTATTGCCAGGCCAGCAATTGGTCTATGGCCAAAGCATTACCGATGCCTGCCTCGCGTGGACAGACACCGATCAATTGCTCGCTCAACTGGCCGCTGCCGTGGCTGAGCGGAGGTCACAACCTTAAGCAGAAATAGACTGCGTCTGCGATACCAGCTCCTGGTTTTCCAATTCTGCGAGACGTGTCTTTGCGTAACTGATGAGCACCTTATCGTCAGCACTCGCGATGTCCTCGGCATTCACCAGTTTTTCGCGTAACGCAGCAGCAAGCTCATCGGCAAGGTTGCGCCGGTAGCACAGGTCCAGAGCCTCAAAGACCAATAACCAGTCTGCCTGGTCAATCGCTATGATGTCACTCAGCAGCGCTTCCATATCTTCAGCGCCAAGCGAGTTTTCACGTGCTGATCGAAGTCGGTCATATAGACCAAACTGTGCTTCGGTGGCGGCATCATACGCTTGCGCGATGGTGACTTTGTTTGAGGGTGCCTGGTACAAGGGAAAGTGGTCTTTGTCGGCAGACCCACCCTTAACCGAGACAATCGAATCACCTATCGCCATATCGAATACGCCCCAGGCTGGATCAAACAGGATCTGGTTATCATTGTCCGTGACGGTGCAGTCTTCGAAGCTCAACAAGATGTTTTTTTGGTCGCGCCGGATTAAGCCGGTCACCATTCCGCGTACGGTGATTCCTGACAGGAAGTTCAATTCTGCAGGTTGACCTAATTCGATGTGATGACGTTTGAGTTCATCGACGGTGTAGCTGGATAAACAGCGTTCAAACCCGCGTAAGCGACCAACCGGGCTGCCGTAACCTTGCGCATGGTAGTCGATACCATGACCGCTCAATTGGCTATCCTGGTAACACAATTGGGTAGGACCCGTGGTGTTGAAGTAGGTGGCGTGGCCCACCGCATCGGTGACGACGCGTGTGAAAGCACCAGAGACCTGTAAACCAGAGTTCGTCGTCGCGGTGTTCACGGTGGCCGCATCGACCGCTTCCTGAAGAGCGCTGGCACCGCCACGATGACAGCACATGTGTCGGCCATACTCCTCGAGGATCTGGCTGAGGTGGCGACAGGAGTCTGTGACAAACAACTGCGGCTGTTCCTCGGTAATATCGTAACTCTCCCTGATGGCATCGACAGTCAGCAACCTTTTAATGACCTTATCGTCATCCAGGCAGTTAACACTCTCGCCCAGGGAGGAAAGCAATCCAGCCCCGTAAATATGATAGTCCTGCAAGTTGCCGACCAGGCCATACTCGACAGTCCACCAGTGCAGGCGGGTCAACAGGGCTGATTCCGACACCTCGGTATGACTGGCCACCGCCTGTTCAAGCTGTTGTTCTGCTGCGGTGATATCCTTAGAGGAGGCATTGGGTGTCTCTTTGACAATGGATAAATTTCGCACTGCCTCATAAACCTCGATGTCGCCTTTGTTGGCAATGGCCGCCATGCCCAGCTCGCCAAAGCTTTGCAGAAATTCGGCGTAGTCGATGTCGATCAGAAAGGGTGCGTGCCCGGCCGATTCATGCACAATATCTGGCGCAGGTGTATAAAGCATATGCGCAAAAGAGCGCATGTTAACGGCAATCACCAGCACTTTCAGTGCCTGGAATTCCATGAATATGGCTGGCGGCAGAAAACCATCTACCACCACTGCGCGCCACCCGATTTTGTTAAGACAGTGGTTGATGTCTTCGATGCGCGGTATGCGTTGTTGACTGATACCAGTCCGTTCCAGGCCTTCCAGGTAGGTCGGATGTGCGCTGGAACGCAAATTGAGTTTTAACTGTTCCAGCAGAAAACGCCAGACCGCCTGATCACGCGGCGTGTACTGGCTGTAATCCTGATGTGCCACAAAGGGCTGTAAATGCGATGGAAGGCTTTGGATTACCTGTTCTTGCGTAATCATAAAGCGTGCATTAACTGAAGGAATTAGCATCCTTCATGGTTATTCAATATGATTAAAATATTAGTTGCAATAGCAACTAATAGCAAGTTTATTCGTCCATGATTAACGAAAAACTATGCGCAATACTCATCCATAAACTTCAGGTAATGCGTACTTACCAGTTCTGCATCTTCCGTGTGAGGGTAGTGACCAAGTTCCTTCAATTCAGCCAGGTAGTCCAGACGGCAGTCTAACTCCTGGTAACGGCTTACCAGGTGGCTGCCGGATACCGGGTCGACCGAGCCATTGATCACTGCCAGCGGGATAGGGCTATTTTGCAGTGCCTGCAACCAACGTTCCCGATGTTCGCGTCGATCATTGATATAGGTAATCAGATTGTGGAACAGGTGTTTTCCACCTTTGTAATTGATCACTTCCCAGAACAACGCCAATTCCTCATCACTGGGTTTGGTTTCCTCCCCAAACACGCGACTGAATGATTTCGAAAAGCTTGCGAAGCCATTTAGTTTATTGACTAATTTGCCGAATGGGCTGAGCAATACTTTTTGAATCAGCAATGCATGATGGGTTTCCGGAAACAGCCCTCCATTGAGAAAACAGCACGATAGACAATTACCTTTCGCCGTGCCATCGGCTTTGCGCGCCAACATCTCCTGCGATACGGATACGCCATAATCATGCGTCAGCATGTGATAGTCAGATATCTCTAGGGCATCGATCAAAGATTCAAACAGATCCGCCTGCTTATGAATTTTGTAGTTGCGTTGATCTGGTTTGTCTGATAACCCAAAACCCAGCATATCCAGGCAAACCAGTCGATAACGGCTGCGCAGACTTTCCCACATATAGGAAAAATCGTAACTGGAAGTCGGAAAACCATGTACCAGAAGTATAACCGGCAGGGCAGGGTCACCTTCATCAATATAGAAAATGTCATGACCTTGCCAGGAAAAGGTCTTACCCTTATCAAGCCAGTGCTGCAACGGTGTGCTCAATGCGGGATTTTCTTTCATGGAGTGGCGCCTGCAATGCGGTAGGGGTTGAGCTGGCGCGCATTATAAACTGAACTTGACGTCAAGTTCAAGTTTTGCGATGATGCGTTCGAATTAAGCTGGAACCAAGTCGTGCACTGGTTTTATTAGCCAGACCCTGAGGTCCGATTAGCAGATAGGCGAGCAAATTAATGGTGCGCCAATTACTGGCTTACCACCTAAACATCGAAGATGAAATCATTACCAACACAAGACCGTGCCCTCAGAAAACGTTCAGCGTTGCTGACGGCTGCCAAGGCTGAGTTTTCCGACTCAGGTTTCGAAACTGCCACGGCAAAGTCGATTGCCGCGCGTGCAGGGGTGGCGACCGGGACCTTTTACCAGTACTTCGAAAACAAGAACGATATCTTATGTGTACTGGCGGCGGATCGGTTTTCGCAATTGCACGACAATATCGATATTTTCAAGCCTGGCGCGATTGATCCCGCAGACGCGACAAGTGCCGATGCGGTGATGTCTCTATTCAGCGAAGTATTGCTGTTTGTCTACAACTTTCATGAGCAGGACCCTGAGCTCCACCAGGTGTTGGAGCAACGACGCAGTGTTGATCCTGAGCTGAGTGCCATTCTGGCTGAGGGGGAAGCGGTGCTGCAGGAACGAGTTTTACGTTTCGTGCAAAGTTTCAATTTGCCGCAGGCCGAACTCGTGGCACAAAACCTGTTTGCCATGGCTGAAGGCCTGGTGCATCGGCATGTGTTTGCGCATAGCCCAAGTGCTACATCCTTTGACAAACACCAGGTAGTAAGCGTGGGTGCCGCCATGCTTGCGGCCTATTTTCAAAGCCCAAACTAATCCGTTTAATGTTCATAACAAGACTAGGAATCGAAACATGAGTACGCCAAATAATTTTGACACGCTTATCCAAAACGCTCGGGTATTTAATAACGGCGAGCAGCCAGTCACCGAGGATATTGGTATCAAAGACGGCAAGGTGATTGCCCGGGGTAAAAACCTGGCGGTAAGCGGTGAAACCGAGGTGATTGATGCCACCGGCTTGTGGGCGATGCCTGGCCTGTTTGACATCCATACGCACTATGACCTGGAGCTTGAAGTTGCTCCGGGTTTACCCGAATCAACTCGCCATGGAACCACTACGGTAGTGATCGCCAATTGCAGCCTGGGACTTGCATTTGGGGCACAACGCGATGGTGAAATAGACCCAATCGTGGATTGTTACGCCCGAGTAGAAAATATCCCTAAACCGGTACTTAAAGCCTGTGCCGATAAGGTTTATTGGGACAGTCCAAGATCCTATATAGAGCACCTGGAACAGGTAAAAATGGGGCCGAACGTGGTGACCATGATTCCGCATTCAATGCTGCGCATTCAGGCCATGGGTTTTACCGACAGTGTGAACCGCGACCCGTCGCCAGAGGAAATTCAGGACATGCGGTCGATTCTCAAGGAGTCTTTGCAAATGGGTTACGTGGGGTTTTCAACCGACTCCTTGCCATTTCACTACCTGGCTAACCAGCCGAACTGTCACAAGACCATTCCCACCCAGTTTGCCAAGTACGGTGAGATCAAACAGCTTACTCAGGAAGTGCGCGATGCGGATGCGCTGTGGCAGGCAACACCGCCAAAGGATAGCCCATACCAGACGTTGAAAACCTTTATGCTCTCCAGCGGCCGATTGCATGGCAAACCATTACGCACGACTGTGGTAGCTGCGCTGGACGTTGCCAACAACCGTCGCTTGGTAAAACTGGCGCGAACTTTAGCGAAGATGCTGAATTCGAAGTTTTTTAATGGCCGCTTTTTTATGCAGGCCCTCGGTGCACCGTTCAAGATATGGTCAGACGGAGCGGTGACGCCTATTGCTGAGGAAATTCCTGAATTGCGCGCACTGAATGAGACCGACCTGGATGATCGGGAAGCGCGCATGAAAATTCTGCACGACCCTGAGTATCAGAAAATCTTTCGCGCCATGTGGATGAAGGGCAAGACTGGTTTCTCCATCGCCAGGTTAAAGCGCTTACTGCGACTGGAAGACTATGCCTTCGATCGCGACCTTAAAACCATGACTGTCGATGTGTGCCCACAGGAAAGTTGGCAGGGGATGAGCTTTCAAGCTGTGCTAGACCGCGTCCTGGCGATCAAGTCGGGTGAGGCTCCGGCGCCAGTTGATCAGGGAGAAACTGAACTTGTGATGTCTGATTTCGGCTGGGTTGAGGACGAGGCGGATTTCATGCTGCAAATGTTGCGAAGTTTTGACACTGACCTGTCGTGGTACACGGTAACCGCCAACCGTGACATGAAAGTGGTTCGCGACCTGTTGATGGACCCATTACTCCTCCCTGGCTTTAATGACAGTGGCGCGCATTTGACGAATATGGCCTTTTACGACGTAAACTTGCGTAGCCTGAAGTTGGCTGCCGAAGGTGGCGAAGCAGACCTCAACTACATGGTTAAGCGTCTAACAAAAGATGCCGCAGATGTGTTTGGTGTAGACGGTGGATCGATCTACCCCGGCGATCGCGCAGATTTGATCCTGATCGACCCAACGCAGTTGGCTGCTTATGATGGTGAGGCAAATATCCAGCGAATCTATCGCGAGGAATATCAACACCAGCAACTGGTAAATCGCAGCGATGGGGTGGTGCCGTTGGTGCTGATTAACGGAAACGTGGCATGGCAAGGCAACGCGTTCTCAAAGGGGTTAGGCGAACAACAATTCGGTCAGTTGTTAAAACCAAAGCACCTTCACGGTGTCGAGGCAAACAGCGCGCCCAGCACGGCACGTGCCGCCTAGCTAAAAGCTTGGCAACAGTTATCGAGGTAGCATAGGAGTTCAATGATAGAATCCACCTGATTTAACCCACCTGATTTAATCAGGGACTTCTCGATGAGCGCCTTCTTTGTCTACATAGATCTCCAGCAGTCTGCTGTACCGCAGCCGCTTGCGGAAAGGTTGTTTTTCACCCTGGATCACTTTGGTCTTGATCAAAAGCAGTTAGTTGTTGAAGATCACATTGCACTGGGTTACCAGAGCATGTGGGTGGTGCCTGAGGAACAGGGCGAGCAACAACCCTTGTATGACGCCGACTCGGAAAGCTGGCTAGTGTTTTACGGACGAATTGACAACCGGCTGGAATTGGTCGCGAAACTCTCAAGCGAGGAGCACCATGGGGAGTTCGCACAACTCAGCGATGCCAGGTTGTTTCATCAATACCTGCTAAAGTTCGGAACCACTTCCCTGGCTGCGGTTATCGGACCGTTTGTGTTCGTATTGGTCAACCAACGAACAAATGAAGTACTCGCTGCCCGAGATGCCATGGGAGGGCGCTACCTGGCTTATTATAAAGACGAAACTCGTTTGTTGATAAGCACCTATGAATTGACCATCGCGGCGCTCCCAGGCGTGGGATATCGGCTCAACGAGGAAAAAAGGCTTCGCCTGCTGTGTAATGTGATGGAAAACCAACCGAGCACAACTCTGGAGGGAGCACTTCCACTCTTGCCAGGCCAGCAGATGCAACTGCGTGCGAACAGTCTGAACTTCCACACCTTTTACTTACCCAACCCACGCGCACGTATCGATTTGCCAGACGACGCAGCGTATGCAACGGAGTTTAGACGCCTGCTCGACCAGGCGGTCCAGCGTCGATTGCGCAGTATCGGCGACACCGCAAGCATGTTAAGTGGTGGTATGGATTCCGTGCCAATGACAATTTCGGCGGCAACCTTGGCACGTAACACTAAGCAGTCGCACAGCGCCTATTCCTGGGTGTTTGACAGTCATCCTGAGGCCGACGAGCGTGAATACTCAGCACGGGTTTGTGATGACATGGGGATCACGCACCACCTGGTGAATTGTGACCAGGTTTGGCCCCAGTTTGATACCGATACCAGCACCAACCCGGTATTACCCTATATTTCGCCGTATAGCGAATTTAACCAGGCTTTGTTTGCCAAAGCTCAGTCTGACGGCGTGCGCGTGCTGTTGTCCGGCATAGGTGGTGATATGTTGTATACCGGCAGTGAAAACATTTTGTTCGAGCTGCTGAAACAGGGGCGCCTGCGTGAATGTTGGCATGAGGCTCGCCACCTTTTTCGGGGCGTAATTAGCCCTTGGCAGGTGATCAAGCAATACCTGTTAGCACCTTTGCCCGGTATTCGAAGATTTGTCCAGCAGCGGCGGGGGAGAGCATATAATCGGGTGGATTATCTCAGTGATGCCGCTCAGTCACGCCTGATTTACCGACCACATTGGTTGCAGCAAAGAGCATCTTCCGCGCGCCGCTCAGATCAGTACATCAATGTTGTTGACGCATTTGAAGGCGAGGATGCGCACTACGGGAAATACATGGAGGCCAATTATCGACTGGAACGTCGATACCCGTTTCGTGACCGGGAACTGGTTGAATTTATGCTGGCGGTCCCTGCTGGGCAGCTCTATTCTCGGTCCATTGCCAGACCCATTGTGAAAAATGCGTATGCAGCGGAGTTCAACGAGCAGTTATTGGCGCGCAATAGCAAGACAAATTTTTACCCGGTAATCAGTGCGGGAATCGAGCGTGACGACCAATATGAACGTTGGCTGGACCGCTCTGAGAGCTGGAAAAAGGACCTAAAAGCCCCCTTTTTTACCGACCAAAGTCGCATGAAAAATGGTGTAGATGCGGTACAATGGCGTTGCTCATACCATGAATATTGGCAATCCGTGTGCTACAATTCGACTGCAACTGAGCTAGGGTTAACAGATGACAAGTAAATTTCCAAACAGGGATCAGATCGTAGGGCTAGATGGTGGCTCAGCTGTTACACCGTCTGAAGGAACAGCTCCTGCGACAGATTTTTGTGCAGATGGTTTCTGCAATAAAAACAAATTCTTAGCCTACGAGAAGCCGGTGCTGATCGCGTACGGGGATGTCCGTGACGTGACGCTTGGCCCAACGGCGGGGTTTGGTGAGAGTGGGTGTACGCTGGACCGCCGGCCCGGTAATCCGGTCAGCTGTCCGTAAGCTTCGACACCGAAAATCACCAATCCCAAAGTCCCCTCATTGTCTGCTGAGATTCCTCCTCCTCATTAGGCCCTGAATAGGTGATGAATGGGTCATGAATAGGCCTTGCGTGGACAACAATCAGCTCAGTGGTCGAATAAAACTTTAGATCTCAAATCCCGACAGATCTCCCAGCTTTTTTGCCACTCTGTGTTTCTGTAGACGCACATACGCTGGCAAACCATTTCGAAATGGTGGGTAACTCTCGCCCTGGATTAACGGGGCCAGGTATTCTCGGCAAGCCTCGGTAATAAACATTCCATCTTCACTGATATAGTCCGCTGGCATTTTTTGTTCGATGTTAGCCACCTCGGACAATGGAGCTTTGCCAATTTCCCATTGATAAGGGTTGTTACTGGTGCGAACAATAGTCGGCATGACGGCGTTTTCGCCATTCACGGCAAATTCCACCGCCGCTTTGCCCAAGGCGTAGGCTTGCTGCATATCAGTATCTGAGCCGATATGACGCGCCGCTCGCTGCAGGTAGTCACACACTGCCCAGTGACATTTCAATTCCAGTTCCTGCTTAATGAGATCGGTGACGACGGGCGCTACGCCTCCCAATTGTGCATGACCGAAGGCATCACGGGTTCCAGAGTCGGCCAGGAATCGGCCGTCTTCGTACTTCACGCCTTCCGACACAACGACGCTGCAAAATCCCTTGCGCTCCACGGTTGCCGTTACTTTGTCCAGAAATGCCTGCTTGTCGAAATCGACCTCTGGAAACAGGATGACGTCGGGTCCCAGGCCACGTTCATCTGCGGCCAGGCCAGACGAAGCCGCGATCCAGCCGGCATGACGGCCCATCACTTCCATGACAAAAACTTTGGTAGACGAAGAACACATGGATTCCACATCCATCGATGCTTCCAGGATTGAGACCGCGATGTATTTGGCCACTGAACCAAAACCGGGCGAACAATCGGTAAACGGTAAATCGTTATCTATCGTCTTGGGCACGCCGATGCAGGTGATTGGGTAGTCCATGGTCTGCGACATTAATGAGACCTTGTGCGAGGTGTCCTGAGAATCGCCACCCCCGTTGTAGAAGAAATAGCGGATGTCATGGGCTTTAAAAACATCGATCAAACGCTCGTACTGCAACCGATGTTCTTCGATGGACTTTAACTTGTAACGGCAAGAACCAAAGGCGCCTGCAGGCGTATATTTTAGTGCTTCAATGTCTTCCGCTCGTTCCAGGCTGGTGTCGATCAGGTCCTCTGTAAGAGCTCCGATAATACCGTCCTGGCCGGCATAGACTTTATTGATGTGTTCGGGATAGGCAGCTGCGGTTTGTATAACGCCAGCAGCTGACGCATTGATTACCGGGGTAACGCCGCCGGATTGCGCATAGAACGCATTGTGTGCAGGCATGAATTTTCTCGTGGTTGTGTTTGGTCATCGTACGGTTGCATAACTACAATAGATGACCGCCGACTTGTCAGCGCATAGCTTAACGCAAAGTACCTAAAAAATGACCCTCTATGCTCATGCGATTTGATATTTTTTGTACACACTGACTGTGTATAATCGCTTTTTTTCTGCAGCAACCATGATTGAACCCTATGCCTTCTCTTAATGTTACCGATGTGGCTGGAACCACTCGCGAAATCCAATATGAGACTGGATTGTCGTTAATGGAAATCTTGCGTGACGAAGGCTACGAGGAAATCATGGCTATGTGTGGCGGATGTTGCTCTTGCGCGACCTGTCACGTGCACATCGCCAGCGACCAACATGATCGTCTGCCGGTCATTGAAGAGGATGAAGAGATGTTGATCGAGTTGGCTGACAATTATGACCCCGCACAAAGCCGTCTTTCATGTCAGATCGAACTGAGCGATGAACTGGACGGTCTGAAAGTTCAAATTATTGAAACCGCCTGAGGCAACCGTTTCCGCTTACAGGAGCTGATTCCACTATGGATCCATTAACCCAGGGGGTGCTTGGTACCACCGCCAGCCAGTTGGTATCGCGTCCGGAGCAAAAGTGGGGCGCGGCCGTGCTCGGATTTTTCGCTGGAATGGCGGCTGATCTGGATGTTCTGATTCGCTCGGATACGGACCCATTGCTGGCTCTGGAATATCATCGCCAGTTTACCCATGCCCTGGTTTTTGTTCCGGTGGGAGCGCTGATCTGCGCAGTGGTTTTTTATTTCCTGTTTGCTCGCAAGCGGATGACGTTTGCTCAAACCTACCTGTTCAGTCTTGCAGGTTATGCAACTCATGCATTACTGGATGCTTGCACTACCTACGGTACACAGCTGTTTTGGCCCTTTAGCAATGCGCGTGTGGCCTGGAACAACATATCGGTTATCGATCCTTTATTTACCCTGCCATTACTGACCCTGGTCGCGATAGGTTTGTGGAAGCGCTCCACCCGTTGGGCGGCGGTCGGTGCCATCTATGGATTGACCTACCTGGCGCTGGGCGTGGTGCAGAACCAACGCGCCGAGAGTATCGCTGAACAGCTTATTGCCAGCCGCGGTCATACTGCCACCAACCTTGGCTTAAAGCCCAGTTTTGCAAATATTATTACCTGGAAAAGTGTGTACGAATACCAGGGGCGCTATTATGTTGACGCCATCCGGGTATTGGGCAGAAGTCGTGTGATTGAGGGGTCTTCCACGGAGAAACTTGATCTGGCCAAACATTTTCCCTGGCTCGACCTGAGTTCGCAGCAGGCTAAAGATGTGGAGCGATTTCGCTGGTTTTCCAATCAGCACCTGGGAATTGATCCTGATAATCCACAACGGATTATTGATATTCGCTATTCTCTGATTCCCAACCGCATGGATGGCATGTGGGGAATTGAGCTCGACCAGCAAGCCGCCGCAAGCGACCACGCGCGCTGGACCACTACTCGACCCGGCCGGGACGAAATCGGTGAATGGATCGACGAATTCTGGGGCATGATCAAGCGCTAGGAAACCAGCCCCATCAAAGTTATTAGAAGCCGTACATCATCGGCACAATAAAGCTGAATGCCAGCCAAATGATAATGGTCAGGGGGACACCAGCTTTAACAAAATCCATAAAGGTATAACCACCAGCATTCATCACCAATAAATTGGTTTGATAAGCCATTGGCGTGGCAAAACTCATATTAGCGCCAAACAGTACTGCCAGCACGAATGCTTCCGGTGGCAGACCCAGCTCGGTGGCAATGCTGATTGCGATGGGGGTGCCAATTACCGCCGCCGCATTGCTGGAAACGATATTAGTCAACAGCGCCATCAGGAGCATCAGGCTACTAAACACGATACGGCTGGACAGCCCCCCGGTCAGCTCTACAAACAGATGCGCCACATACGTCGTCGCTCCGGTCTGCGTTAAAGCCGAACCCAGCGCCAAACTGGCCACCACAATCAAAATCACCTGTGCACTCAGCGCCCGCTGAATATCCTGCCACTTCAGGCAATTGGTTAACACCATCAGCAAGGAGCCTGCCACGGCGCTGATCGAAATAGGCATAATTCCGAACGCTGCCACCAGGATGGTCAAGGCCATAATAGCGACCGCGCGCGGTGCGTACTTGGTGGAAGGCAGTTCCGTGGTAGCGTCCAACACCAGGAAATGTCCTCGTTTTTTTACTTCTTCGATGTTTTCGCTGGAACCTTGCACCAATAGCACATCGCCCAGTCGTAGTGGGGTTCTCGCAATACCCTGCGGCATCGATTCCAATACTTTACCTTTGCGGTGAATGGCCAGGGTGACCAATTGGTACACGTCGGAGAAATGAGCCTCGTTCAAGGTACGATGAATCATCGGTGAGCCACGATCAATGACCAGTTCAGCAAGGTGCTGTTCATCGTCAGACAAGGGGTTGTCATCGCTTACCTGGTGACCTTTGGAATACAAGGTGGCGCCAATCGAACGTTCATAGTCTTTCAACTGATTTGGCGTATCACGGACCAGCAGGCGATCACCGGCCCGAATACGGGCATCGGGCAGCGGCACAGTAAAGGTGTTTTCCGTACGCCTGATGCCTGAAACCTGGATGCTGCCTTCGGTTTTCTCGATGATTTCAGTCAGGGTTTTGCCATCTGCAAAACTGCCTGGTGGGATGTGCAAGTGAGCGGTGAAAATTCGCGGTGCGCTGTCCTCCAGGTTTGGCGTACGATTTGGCAAAATTTTTGGCGCAATCAGCCACAGGTACAAAATGCCAATCGAGCCAGCCATGGCCGCCGGCAGGAAGAAACTGAACATACCGAACCGCTCCAATCCCATATCCGACGCCACGCTGACGACCAACAAGTTAGTCGAAGTGCCGATAGTGGTTGTCATGCCACCCAGCAGCGTAGCCAGACCCATGGGCATCAGAATGCCTGACGGTGAGGATTTGGTACGCGCGGCGACGTTTAGCATGATGGGTAGTAGTAACACGACGATCGGCGTGTTGTTTACCACCGCGCTTAACAGGGCAGACACCAACAGGGTAATCAGTACCGACAGGGTCGGGCTGATCGACCACAGCTTGGCTAACCATCGGCCTACCGGATCCAAAGCGCCGGTTCGCACGATGCCATAGCCCGCCACCATCAGGCCGCAGACGGCGATCAGCGCTTCGTGACCAAACCCGGAGAAAAACGATATTGGGTCAAGTTCTCTCCCGGCGTCGCTGGTGTAAGGCCAGACGGTAAAACTGATGGCCAATGTCACGATCACAAACAGGCTTGATGTTTCCAGCGGAATTCGCTCGCGCGTGAAAAGGATCAGCGCCAGAACAGTCAGCGCGAGCGCCCCAATGGCATGTGGGTCTAATTGCATAAAAAGAAATTAAAGCTGTGTTGGGGGCATTATAAGAGGTAAACCGCAGTGCATGACAAGACTATTTTTGGACTCGGCCAGAGGGGCGAGCGAAAGTTATCTGTATATAAAGAGGCTTATGTTAGTATCGTTGCAAATCACAAAAATCGACTCTCGAACTACCATAAACTATGGACGTCTCGCTCACCAATGAAATAATCGCCGTCCTGGCTATTCTTTCTCTGGCGGTGACACTGTTCATTTTTGAAGTGGTCCGGGTCGATGTGGTCGCACTGCTGGTATTGGTGTTGCTGGGATTGTCTTCGCTGATCCCGGATTACAACGGATTGATTCCCACATATCAATTGTTTCAGGGCTTTTCCAGTAACGCGGTGATGTCGATCATTGCGGTGATGATTATCGGCGCCGGCCTGGATAAGACTGGGGTGATGGGAGTGATGGCGGCGCAAATTTTAAAACGTGCAGGTAAAACCGAAAGTCGCATCACGGTAACTTTATCAGTCTGCGTTGCGTATATTTCCAGTTTTATGCAGAACATTGGTGCTGCTGCATTGTTCCTGCCGGTGGTGAGTCGCATCTCCCGGCGTACCGCCATTCCTCTGTCTCGCCTGCTGATGCCGATGGGTTTTTGTGCCATCCTCGGCGGCACCATGACCATGGTGGGATCAAGTCCGCTAATCCTGTTAAATGACTTAATCGAAAGCGCCAATCTGCACTTTCCGGATAACGCCATCCCCATGGAAAATTTTGGCTTGTTCGCGGTTACCCCGGTCGGCATCGCCCTGGTCACAGCAGGCATACTGTATTTTATCGTGCTTGGTAAAAAGGTCTTGCCGGTTGCCGAGCGCAAAGCGCTGACTACAGAGAACCTGCAATACTATCGCGATGTTTATGGCATTGATGGCCGTATCTTCGAGATGACCGTCAACGAAGGCAGTGACCTGGCGGGCCTGGCGCTGGGGCAGGTGCAAACTCAGGGTCGCTCAGGCTGGATCCTGGGGATCAAAACAGGCAATAAGATCGAGATTATTCCGTCTCAGGAAGTGGAAATACAGGAAGGCTCAGTGTTGGCAATTATGGGCGCGCGGCAGGGTATAGAGGACTATGCTGAGCAGAACAATCTCGCCATCAGTGCCTACCTCAATGAATTTGCGGATGCATTAAATCCAACCACAGCTGGCATTGCGGAAATTGTAATTCCACCGGACTCTGATCTTATAAATAAATCGATTCGAGAGTCCGATATTCGTCGCCGATTCGGAATGAGGATATTGACCGTATACCGGGTTGACCAGGTGATTGATGAGGAACTTTCATCCTTGGAATTGCAGGCTGGTGACACCTTGGTAGTCCATAGCCGTTGGCAGGATATGATCAAGGTTGCCAATGACCGTAAATTTGCCGTAGTTACCGATTTCCCAAAAGAGGAGTTTCGCACACACAAACTGCGTAATGCCTCAATTGCCTTCTTCCTGGCGATCGGCCTGGTATTGTTCAGCAACCTGCCGCTGGCCCTGGCCTTGATGGTCGGTGCGCTGGGGATGGTTCTCGGGGGCGTGCTGGAGGTGGAGGAAGCCTACGAGGCGGTCAGTTGGCAAACGGTGTTCTTGCTTGCCTGCCTGATTCCGCTGGGCCTGGCCATGGAGCAATCTGGCGCCGCGCAGTACCTGGCGTTTTATGCCCTGGAGTTTATGGATGGATTTCCGGTTTGGGGGATTCAATTATTCCTGGCAGTGATTGCCAGTGTATTTACCCTGGTGATGTCTAATGTCGGAGCCACCGTGTTACTGGTACCACTGGCGATCCAGATGGCCCTGGGTGTTGGGGCTGATCCAGCAATATTTGCTCTGACGGTAGCGCTGGCCACGTCAAATTCATTTCTGATTCCAACGCACCAGGTCAATGCATTGATCATGGGGCCAGCAGGCTATTCGGTGCGAGATTTTATGCGGGCGGGGATCGGCATGACAGCATTGTTTCTTTTGGTTATGTTATTGATGTTAAACCTTTTTTACTGATTCGTTTTATTGCCAATTTGTCGATGGAACGCTTTCGTGATCAGTAAAATTTGGTTACTATAGCGACACCTCAAAACCAGTTAGCCGCCCATGATCCGTATCAACGTGATTCCAGGTATTGTTTTGTGCCATTCTTCCCGGGCAGAGCTGACTACCCCCTCCACAAAATAAACTCAATGAAAAAACTGATAATCGTTTTTGTTTCCCTGTTCCTGTTCGCCTGTGGCGGTGGTGATAGTTCATCTGGTGGTGGCGTTGAAAACTCCACGCCCGGAATGAATTTGCCGGCAAACTTTGTTGGTGTTTACACGGGTACCGTTACTCTTACAGCATCGGCGGCGGGACTCTCAGAAACCGATACCTTCATGATCACCATCACTGTGTTTGCAAATGGCACAGTTCGCTTTGACGGTGACGAGCCAGATGAGACCTTCACCGTAGGTATTACCGATGCTGGGGCATTCAGCGGTAATATTGAAATTGCTGAAGACGAATGCGAAGGCACATTGGGTGTGGTTGGGCAGGTTGATGGGACCAATGCCACAGGCACTGTAGAGGGTGAAGGTGAGTGTGAGGTCAGCGGCCTTACGCTTGATGTCGAACTCACTGGCACATTTACTGCCACCAAATAATCGGCAGACTGGCCGGTCGGGTGATTTGTTGCGTCATTCGAGCGTCAGCCAGTTGCAAAAAATCACAAAATCACTCGCTGGAGTGATTGATCCGGATCTGACTAGCGGTAAACTAGTGGGGCTTGGAATCTGTCTGCCGCGAAGCATTGACCGGTAAACAATTCATAATAGCTGAGGGTAAAATTCTTATTCACTCCATATTTCGTTGACATAATAAGCACGTCGTAACGAAAGCAAGCTGTTGTGCGATGGCTTACAGTAAGAAGTTAGTCAATGTTCACCAAAATATGAGTGTTTTGACGATATAATTGACAGTTGATCCGAAAATTAACAATTTGATTGAGAAGGCGGTGCGCCGTATATGATCGGATGGGGAGTCCGACGGCCTGCTTACTCAGAGGAGTTAGCAAATGATCAGTGGTAGTTCCAGTAGTGCTGAGAATTCTAGTAGTTCACTAGTTAAGATTCTGCTTTGTGCCGCGTCCATTATTATTGCCGTGTCGTTTATTACGGTTTCAGCGCAAGACGACCTTCTGCTTGAGGACGATGATTCATTATTACTCGACGATGATTCTCTGCTGGATGACGACTCATTGCTTGACGAAGATTCCCTGCTTGATGACGATGACTCCTTGCTGATCGAAGATGACTCGCTGCTTGGTGATGATGACTCCTTGCTCGGCGACGACGAGTTTTTGGACGAGGATAGCTTCTATGATGAGGATGAGGGTGTCACCGAATCTGAAACCGAGGTAGACGAGATCGGCAAAGCGCACCTGGCGCTGTTCGCCGAAGAGCGCTATCCATCCGCGAATACCTGTAAGGCGTGTCACCCCAAACACTATGATGAATGGTCGGTGTCACAACACGCATACGCCCAGTTGTCTCCGGTTTATATGGCGATGCAAAACGCCATCAATTCCCTGACCAGCAATACCAACGGCGATTTTTGTATTCGTTGTCATAACCAGGTTGGTATGAACCTCGGCGAATCCACATTCATTTCTAATTTAGATCGACACCCGACTTCCCGCGAAGGTATCACCTGTGTGGTTTGTCATCGGGTTACCCAGTCCTACGGTAAAGTGTCGGGCAGAATTGCACTCGAAGAGGGCGGTCTGCTCAGTCCTATCTATGGACCCCAGGGGCCTGCAGAGCTTACCCGCGTGCTGGACAATCGTGACCAATATCGCGTCGTCACCGATCCGGAACGGTCGGGACGAAAAATTCATACTGAAGTTGGCCATTTCCCGCAACTCAGCCAATCTAGTTTTTGCGGTTCCTGCCACGACGTAAACCTGTTTAACGGCTTTCGTTTGGAGGAGGCGTTTTCCGAGTACAAGAATTCGCCCGCTGCGGCTGATGGCACCAGCTGCCAGGACTGCCACATGGGTAAAATCCAGGGCGTCGCTGGTGAATATGATCATGGGCCTGCTGCGGTTGTGGGTGGCGTTGCTACCAAGGACCGTAAACTGACTAATCACTTTTTTGCCGGACCGGACTATTCAGTAATTCACCCAGGTATTTTCCCACACAATGCGGAAGCGGCGGCCATGGGTACGTTGGAAGACTGGCTGCAATTTGATTACAAAGCAGGTTGGGGTACCGACGAATTCGAAGACAATGTGTCTGATGACTATGAGTTTCCCAAACGCTGGCGCTCCATCGACGACCGCTATGATGCCCGCCTGATTATGGAGCGACAGTTCAAGTTACTCGATTGGGCCGAGGAGAAACGGCTGGAAGTGCTGCGCAATGGTTATCTGCTTGAGCGCGTAGAATTACGTTCAGCCAGCCTGGATCGTGGCATTCATTTTCAGGTTGATGTGAAAAACGGCACCGATGGTCACAATGTGCCAACTGGCTTCGATGCTGAGCGGTTGGTTTGGCTGCAGATTGATGTCGCTGACGAGAACGGCAAGGTGGTCTTTCAATCTGGTGACCTCGATCCAAACGGTGACGTGCGCGATACGCACTCGCTCTATGTCCATGATGGATTTTTGCCGCTCGATAATCAATTGTTTACCCTGCAATCGCGATTCATTACTCGCCTGGTCCGTGGCGGAGAACGTGAGCAGGTTCTTGCTGTCAACACCTCGGTAGACCCACTGCCGTTTGTGCGACCATTTACCCGCTCATTGATGTTAACCGGGCAACCTGCCGGCGCGCGCAAGCATCGTCAAACCATTCCGCCGTTGGCAACCCGCACCGCAGACTACAGGGTCGACCCGGACTTATTGACCGGAAATGGTGAGTACGAAGTAAGGGTTAAATTGATGTCGGCCATGGTGCCGGTGAACCTGATTGATGCCATCAAAGGGGTCGGTTTTGATTTCGGTATGTCGGCGCGCGAAGTGGCAGATGCAGTTGTCGCTGGCCACTCGGTATTATGGGAAAAATCCATGAGCGTAACCGTTGGCAGTGGTCGGCTTGCTCAATCAGAATAGGGTGCGCGCCAACTATTTACGTAAATTGCTGCCGATTGAAATACAGCCTTGTGACTAGGGTGTTAATAAAGACAATAACAATCATGAGAGATAAAAAGGTCACTAATAAACACAATGCGTCGCGTGTAATAGATGCCGCGTTAAGCTGCCTCACTGTCGCATCGTTGTTGGCGTTGAACAGCCAGTTGGCGCAAGCCAGCCCCGAGACGACATCAAGCGCTACCCAGGCAGTACAATCCGCACAACCCGTCACCACCCCAGAGTGGGTGCTCTCGGTCAAAGATCTGCTACCCGTGGAGGAAGTTTCAGTTGCCGATGAGTTTAGTTTGGCAGAGACCGATGTTGCACAGCACACCTTGGTCGCCGCTGCCTCGGGCGCACATGACAAGGAATCCGACAGCGCCCACGTCGATCAGCATCAAAAAGGACATGGTGGTCATGGTAAGCATGAACCGCGATTATCGGATGAGGTACTGCCATACCTCACCGAGAAGGAGCTGGGCAATCGCACTGCACCATTGATAGAACTGGGTGGCGATTTCCTTGGCACCGGTAATATACGCAAAGGGTTTGTAATGCCGGGAGGCGCGCTGTGGACACCGCAATTGTGGGTCTATGGTACTGGGCGCACTGCCTACCAACAGTTTGAACGCGCAACGGATACCGAGCGCAATGCCGAATGGGTCAATCGGCTGGATTTGTTTGCCAATCTGCAATTAAGCGGTACTGAACGCTTGTTGATTGGTATCAATCCGTTACACCGAGAGAATCGATTTTCCGGGGTGACCTTTGCGCCAGACCAGGAAGACGAGTCTTTCGATGAATTCAATGCGGATATCCGCACACTCTTTTTTGAAGGTGATCTTGCGGAGTTATTTCCAAACTGGGATATAGGCGACGGTAAGAAGAATGATATTGGTTTTACCTTTGGCCGTCAGGCAGTGATATTTCAGGATGGTATGACCATCAACGATACCCTGGATGCAGTTGGTTTCAGCAAGAATAATATTCGCTTCGAAGGGGTGCCCTGGTTGGTGAACTGGCGTAGTTCTGTGTTATATGCCTGGAATGAAGTAAATCGCGAAAACAACCAGGAAGACGACGCAGCGGATTTGTATGCCTGGTTTAACCAGTGGGATACCTTAAAAAGCACCATTGATCTGGATTTGATCTACATTGACTCTGACACCCAGGACAGTGATCAATTCGTTGCTTCGCTGAATTTTATTCAACGTTTTGGCAAGATTGCCTCGACCTTGCGAATCGCCCACTCGGTGGCCTTGGAGGAAGAATCCGAGTTTGTCGGCGATGGCACCCTGTTGTTCGGCGAATTTAATTATGTGCCCGCATTCACCCACGATAACCTGTATTTAAATGTATTCGTGGCGTTGGATAATTATACATCGGCCTCCAGAGACCCGTTGGCTGGTGGGCCATTAGGACGCGTGGGTTTGCTCTACGCGGCATCTGGCCTTGGCAGCTATCCCGCACCCTTGAGTAATCGCGCCAATGATGCGGTTGGCTTCAGTGCCGGTTATCAGAAGATCAATGACAAAAAACGCCGCCAACTCACCGTTGAAATTGGGGCGCGAGACAGCGATGCAGACGATTTGACCCAGTATGGTATTGCCGCCCGATTTCAACAAGCCCTGGGCAAGCGCGTCGTGTTTCAGGTAGATGGATTCATTGCCGACCAGGACCGTGCCGATTCGAGTTACGGAGTTAGAATGGAGTTTTTGGTTAAGCTCTAGTAAAGGTGTATGATACACCTCACTGAGAATCAGGTTTAATGAGCTGACTGTGGGGTTAGATTATTCATATGTTGTGAAAATCGCCAGCATTGCCACTCTGGCATTAGTGCTGCTGTACATGTTGTTCGCTCTTTTCCGTCAGCTTCGCACCGCGCATTTAGATTCCCAGGTTAACGCCCTACGTTTACAATCATTCCAGGAAAAGGTCCGTTATCTCGGGGTTCAAGCCTCTCGAGCTGAAGAGAAAAAACAGGGAGCATGGGCCGGTACGCGCAAGTTTCGTGTCGACAAAATTGTGCCGGAAGCAGAGAATATCTGCTCATTTTACTTGGTGCCGCATGACGGCAAATCCATACCCGCTTATGACCCAGGGCAGTTCCTGACCTTCAAGCTCGACGTGCCGGGCCACGATAAACCGGTAGTGCGCTGCTATTCATTATCTGACACACCACTTGAGCGTGGGCGCTACCGGGTCACCATCAAACGTCTCGGACCGCCACCAAAAGTTCCCGAGGCTCCTGCGGGTGTTTCCTCGGGATATTTCCATACTGTGCTGGCTGAAGGTGACATGCTGGATTGCAAGGCGCCGGGCGGTAACTTTTACCTAGATATGGGGGAGCATACGCCAATCGTCCTGATCGGAGGCGGCATTGGTGTTACGCCCATGTTAAGTATGTTGCGCTCAGTGGCTCTCTCCGGATCGAAACGTGAAACGTGGTTATTCTATGGGGTTCGTCACAAAGATGAGGTGGTCCAGGCTGCGCATTTGCGTGAACTTGCCGAGCAATACGAAAACATCCACGTGAAGCTGTGTTTCAGCGATCCGAGAGCAGGCGAAGATGAACCTGGTCGTGACTATGACTATGCGCAGCAGGTGAGTGTTGAACTGATGCACAGCATGCTTCCCTCAAGCAACTATGACTATTATATTTGCGGCCCCGCACCGATGATGACCGCAATAACTGGCGATCTTGAAGATGCCGGCGTACCCAAAGCTAAAATTCATTACGAAAGTTTTGGGCCGGCCAGCGTAAGGCCAAAACCCGTGGCTCCCGCTGCGGATGGCGTTAGCCATCTTATCAATTTTGCCAAATCTGGCCGCGAACTTAATTGGACCGCCGCCGACGGCCCCATTCTTGATTTTGCCGAGCGCAATGGCATCGAGCTTGATTGTGGCTGTCGGGCTGGCAGTTGTGGCTCCTGCGCGATTGCAGTTCGCGATGGTGCTGTTGAGTATATTGAGGAGATTAGCGTTGAACCGGAAGAGGGCAGTTGCCTGGCTTGTTTGGCAGTGCCCACACAAAACCTTGTAATCGATGCTTGAAGGGTATTGGTCAGGCCAAATGTAAACGAATCTATTTATAGACAACAACTATGAAAAATCGCGAGCGACGAAGGTAATAAAGCCAACTTTCGAAAGATTACAAACTGTTTAAAAATTAGTGCTATGTCCCTTCCGTATCTTGCGCTAGTCTTGTACGTGCAAGCGAAAGAAACTACCAATTAAAAATTGGCATCGGCATGCTGTGATATTTCAGACCGATATCAATAGAGAGGAGAAAATATGTTAAATATCAACCCCCTGAAAGTGATGCAGGTTTTAATTGTATTGTTAGTTGCAACCCTGGGTTATTCAACTGTGGTCTCTGCCGCAGATGATTATCGCCTCGATCCAGCGCACGTGCAGGGACCCGATGTGTGCGCTGATTGTCACGAATACAATGTCGACGCCTGGCGTGAGACCCATCATTTCAAGACCTTCAAGGAATTGCCCTCACGCGATGAGGCGCGTGAAATAGCGGATAAGATGGGCCTGAAGCGAATCAAGCAGGGAAGTGACTGCACCGGTTGTCATTTTACTGCCCAGACTGATGAGGCTGGAAAGGTCAAAACAATCGCCGGAATTACCTGTGAATCCTGTCATGGCGCTGGCGACAAATACACTGACATACACAGTGATTTTGGTGGGAAAGATGTGACTGCCGAGAATGAAGACCCAGCGCACAAAGCAAAGCGTTGGGCCGATTCGGTGGCCGCCGGCATGATACGACCCAGTGATACCTACGCCGTCGCGCAGAATTGTTATAGCTGCCACACTGTACCGAATGAAAAACTGGTTAACGTGGGAGGCCATACCGCTGGCAGTAAATTCGAACTTGTGCGATGGAGCCAGGGTGAAGTTCGGCACAACCTGCACTACACCAATGGTAAAGAAAACGTAGAAGCATCCGTTGAACGGCGCCGCATGTTGTACCTGGTTGGCAAAATGCTGGACCTGGAATTTGCCTTCCGGGGCCTGGCAGATGCGACGCAAAAGGCTGATTACGCCGTTAGCATGGCACAGCGTGCCAAACGTGCTACCGGGCAACTCAAGGCCCTGAACGGCGCACTGAGCAATGACACAATTGCGAAGATTGTTGCCATCGGCGAGGCCACCAAGCTCAAGTTAAATGCACGTGATATCTATTTAAGCGCTGCTGGCAAGGTCTCTGATTTGGCAAAATCGTTCTCGGCAAATACCGACCCAGCAAGTCTCAGTGCGATAGATGCTCGCTTGCCAACTCCCGATAAATATCGCGGCAAACTTTATGCACCGTAGCATTATCTGAAATTCGCCGTCGGCAACAACTGGACAAACGTTGCGCTTCAGGCTATTAAATTCAGATGAGCTTGACCAATATCAAAATAGAGCGCCGGCAACGCTGGGATAAACCCTTTGCCGAGAGCTGGGCTGAGGGTGAGCTGGAGCGTGTGTTGGACTTGCCAATTTTCAAGTCCATGGACGCCGAACGATTTCCTTCACAGCTGTCATTGCAAGGTATTGTTCGCAACGACACCCGGTTGGTTCACTATGAGCCTGGTGATATTGTGGCCCGCGAAGACGATTACGGCAGCTCGGCATTTATCGTAGTGTCTGGCGAAGTTACCGTGGTGTTGCCGCCTGGTCTGCCGGCAGATCTGTTGGGCCGTGGTGTGGTGAGTCAACCTGAGGGCTGGTGGGGCGCGATAAAGCGCATATTCAATCGCTCTCGTTTTAACGAAACTCGCCACTACGCCAAAGAAGGATGGGATTTAAAAGGCGATTTGCGCTACCAACAAGGGATTGCCCGGGTACATATCAATAATTTGGAGGAGCAGTTAGCCGACTGTCAGCTGGCGCTGTTGGGCCCTGGTGAATTAATAGGTGAGGTTGCTGCGCTAACCCGTAGCCCGCGCACTGCCAGCATGGTGGTCACCCAACCCAGTGAATTATTGGAAATACGCTGGCAGGGGTTTCGGGACTTGCGTAAGTACGATGACGGCTTTCGTACACGCGTGGATGATATCTATCGCGAGCGTAACCGTGTCAGCTACCTCAAAGCCTTACCGTTTTTCAGCGAGCTCGAAGACAATCAGATAGAAATCATCGCAGAGCAAACGCTCCTTGAGAGCTACGGTGACCTGGAGTGGAAGGCTACCCGCCGTAAGGGTGCCAGCAGCTCCGTTCCATCCGAGCCAACCATAGTAGAGCAAGGCGACTATGTGGATGGCTTGTTAATTGTCCTGAATGGCGGTGCCCGTATCGTTGGCAAGCATCACGCAGGACAACAGACCATTGGTTTTTCACGTTCTGGCGATTTCTTTGGCATGCACGAAATAGTCCTTTCGCATCAAGGTCAGACTGAACATGAGTACCCGGTACATCAATATAGCCTCACCGCCATGGGACATGCCGATGTGCTCCGCATACCCACTGATCTGATCGAGAGCAAATTGCTGGAAAACCTCGCTTCAGAGCAGATTCAACAGCTTATTAAGCAAAGCGCCTATCCAAGAGCCTCGGTTGACCAGGGTTTTCAGGAGTTTATTGGCGAGCATCAGTATACCAATGGCCGGTCCACCATGGTGATTGATACCAGCCGTTGCGTACGTTGTGATGACTGTGTGACCGCCTGCGCCCGAAATCATGATAACAACCCTAGGTTTTTGCGTCACGGACGCCAGTTTTCTAACCTGATGGTCACTAATGCCTGCATGCACTGCGTAGACCCGGTATGTATGGTTGGTTGTCCCACCGGTGCAATCTCGCGTCGGATCGATGGTGAAGTGGTGATCAATGATGAGACCTGTATTGGTTGCAGCACCTGCGCGACTGCTTGCCCATACGACAATATCCGCATGGTCGAGATCTCCGATCCAGCAGGCAATCCGGCGGTAGACGCCAAGACCAACAAGCCAATCGTAAAAGCCACCAAGTGCGATCTGTGCGTGGATAATAAGGGTGGCCCCGCCTGCGAGCGAGCCTGCCCTCACGACGCCCTGTCTCGAGTAGACCTCACTGATACCGCCACTCTGAACGTGCTTCTCAGGCGCGCGGCCAACTTCCTGTAACTTGCAGCGATGCTCCACTCAGCAACTCGAAAACGACGACTGATCAATGCGCTGCTGCTGTTGTTGTCCTGCCTGTTGGCGATATTCAGTATTCGAGTCGCCGAGGTATCTCTAGCTAATCCCAACGAACTGAGCGGGTGGATACTGTTCACCGCGGTCACCGTGTTGCTGTTTTATGCAGCCCGCAAACGACTCAGTACCCTGCCGCTGGGGCGTGTGGCTCACTGGTTACAAGTACACATCTACACCGGATTGTTTTGCCTGTTTGTGTTTTTTATTCATACGGGTTGGCAATGGCCCAATGGTTGGTTTGAGATTGGCCTGACAGTGAGTTTGATCGGCACGATTATTACGGGAGTAGTTGGCTTATATTGGTCACGAACTTTGCCGACCGCGTTAACGCGCCTTGGTGATGAGGTATTGTACGAACGGATTAGCGGCTTTTGTGCAGGGCTGCGCAATGAAGCTGAGGAGATTGTATTGGCAGCGGTGGAGAAAACCGGCTCACATGCGCTGTCTGACTTTTACACCAGGTTTGCCCACGGTGCGTTGTCCAGGCCCAATTTTCATTGGCGGCGGCTGTACAGCAATTATTCCCCGTTGCACAGGCATGAGCGAAAGCTGATGGCCGCCAAACGATTGATGAGTAGCAACGAGGCAACTGCCGCTGAGCGATTGCAGGAGTTATTGCAACAAAAAGATTTACTCGATGCCCATTTCACTTTGCAGGGGGCACTAAAACACTGGCTGTTTGTGCACCTGGCATTTTCATTACCGCTGATACCGTTGGTATTGTTGCACATCATCCTGGTTTACAGCTTCGGTCTTGCCTAGCGTAGCGTTGACAATGAGAAAACAACTACAAGATATCTCGTTTCGCGTCAGCCGGTATTTCCGCCCGCTGGAGCCCTGGCATTGCGGTGGGTTGGAGAATGGTGAACAATGTCCACTCGGTCCTGATCGTAAAGGGCGGTGTCGAGCCCAACTGGCTCTGCAAGATGATCAGGGGCAAGCAAGCAGAGCATGCAGACCAGTCGCTAATTTGCGTGCGCGCCGGCAACGCGTTGGCTGGATCGCCATGATCGCCGTGCTGGCCGTGCTCACACTCGGGTTCAGCTACGATAGTTGGAAGCCGTTAGCGATGCCCGGCCCTCTCAGTGTTCACCATATGTCTTTTGGGGGAGAGGATTGTGATTCCTGTCACCAGGCAGCCGTACAACCAAAATCAAGCTGGGTGTCATCGCTCTTGGGTACGCATCCTTCCGTTGACGATGCAAAAAACTGCATTGCCTGCCACCAGATTGGTGAAGTGCCTGAAAACCCGCACTCTCTTCCCTCCGACCAGCTGCTGTCTCTCACAGAGGCGATGAATGCGCACACTGCGCAGTTAGATACGGGCAACCGGGTCCTATCAGCTTCGCTGCTGGTTAATGTTGCCCAGCAATTCGTTGGTGAAGAAGCTAAAACACCAAGCTGTACCGTCTGCCATAACGAACACACCGGCAGTGATCAGATTACCCAGGTCAGTAATCAACAGTGTGCGGTTTGTCATACAGCCTCATTTGCCGATATTTCGGCGCACAATGATTTTACTGATTACCCGGCTAATCGACGTACGCAGATTGTCTTTAATCACAATTCACACCTCAATAAGCACTTCCTGGATGAAGATAGCAGTGACCTGGCTCCGCAGAATTGCATCGATTGTCATCGCGCGGATTCAATGGGTAAAAAGATGGAAGTTCGTGGTTTTGATACCGCATGTTCCTCCTGCCATCTTGAACAGATTACCGGCGAAAACCGCACATCAGCCAAGGGTATCGCGATGCTTGCTTTCCCAGCCGTGGATACAGAGACATTGTTGGAGCGAGGTGTGGATGTAGGGTCATGGCCAGCGGATAGCGATGCAGAATTGACGCCGCTCAATTTGTTGATGATCGGCTTGCTTAACCCAGAACTATCTCCGCAGCTCACGCAATTACGCGCGCTCGATTTATACGATCTTCGCGACGCCAGTGATGCTGAATTGGACCTGGTCTATCACGCCATGTGGACTCTGAAGCAGAGCTACTTTGAAATGCAACGTGGGGGTGCGCAATCGATGTTGGCAAGCTTGCAAAAGCAACTGGTCACCGACTCAGGTAGAGCGCGAGAAGTGCTTGGCCTCTTGTCCCCCGATTTGATTGATGCCGCGGTATCCCAAGCTTTCCCGAATTTAGCCGAAGAAATGCAACAATGGCTGATCAAGGGTCTTCCAGCCTTACGACTGGTTGCCAAAACCGAGAATGAGGCGCAAGAGGCCACTGCCATCAACAAAGTCACCGAGGGTGAAAATAATGAGGACTGGTTAGCTGCTGCAGCGGGTGCCGATGAGGATGATTGGCTGGAAGATGCAGCTGACGACACCGGCGACGAAGACTGGTTGAGCGAAGCAGCCGAGGACGATTCTGACGACTGGTTGGATGAAGCAGTGGCGGACTCGCAGGATGCCGACGACGATGATTGGTTAAATGAGGCCGCCCAAGAGGAATCATCAGATGACTGGCTGGATGAAGCCGTAGTGGATTCGGAGGATACGACCGACGACGATGCCTGGTTAAATGAAGCAACCCAGGATGAGTCTGACGATTGGCTGGATGAAGCCGTGGCAGAGTCAGCGGAACCCGATGAGGGCGATGACTGGCTGAATGAAGCGGCCGGCGATGATGCCGACAGTCTCGACGATGATTGGTTGGAAGATTCGCTCGACGATGACAATGCAAGCTTGTTTGATGATGAGAACGACATTGCGGTTGAAGCGATTGATGAATCCAAGTCGGTTGTAACGGTGCCAGAACTCCTGGCAATCGAAGATCGAGCTGCTGCCGGGGGCTGGTATTTCGAAGACTTTTACCTTCGTTATCGACCAAGCGGACATGCCGATCGCTTAATTGTGGCCTGGGTCGAATTGCTTATAAACAATACTGACAGTGCAATGCAGTCCGCCATGATGAGCAATGTGCTGAGTAAGGATTCGCCGGGAACCTGTATCAAATGCCATAGCGTTGATCGGCAGCAGATAGCTGGAATAACGCGTCAGACGGTCAACTGGTTAGGTAAGAAAGCGAGTCTCACCAAGCACGGATTCAATTCCTTTGCGCATCAATCTCATATCGCGGTTATTAAACACGCTAACTCAGACCTGGGTGTGGATGAAGTAGATGGTTGCCAGGCCTGTCACAAGCCCAATCGAGATTCTGATTCCAGCCTGGCTTATGAGCAAGAAATACTGGCTGACTTTCAAAGCGATTTTTATAATTTAGATAAACAACAATGCATCGAATGCCATCAGCCAGAAACACAACTGGCTAATTGCACTCAGTGTCATAACTACCATATTGGTGAACGAGTTCTGGTGGGGATGAAAATCGGCTTCCAGTCCGAGGCTGGCAAGGTCAAACAGACCTTTTCCACTCAGTTAGAATAGTAAAACCAGTTAAGATCAAAATAACGGAGGTGACATATGTCGTCAGCAGCACAACAAGAACTCTCCGATTTCATGCACGGCCTCGAACGGCGCAACCCCGGGCAGATAGAATTTCACCAGGCAGTCGAAGAAGTTGCAGCAACTATCCTGCCATTTATTGCTGATAATCCGGAATATCGAGAAGCCCGTATCCTGGAAAGGATGTGTGAGCCCGACCGTCAGATCAGCTTTCGGGTTGCCTGGGAGGATGACCAGGGAAATGTGCGGGTGAACCGTGGCTACCGAATTCAGTGCAACAATGCTATTGGCCCCTACAAGGGTGGTATCCGTTTTCATAAAAGCGTGACCGCCAGCATTCTGAAATTTCTCGCTTTTGAGCAAACTTTTAAGAATAGCCTGACCGGGCTGCCCATGGGAGGCGGCAAGGGTGGGGCAGACTTCAACCCGCGTGGAAAATCCGATCGCGAGGTAATGCATTTTTGCCAAGCCTTTATGAATGAGTTGTTTCGCCACATAGGGCCGAATACCGACGTACCAGCAGGTGATATCGGTGTTGGAGCCCGAGAAGTAAGTTATATGTTCGGGCAATACAAGCGCTTACGTAACGAGTTCGTTGGCGTATTAACTGGCAAAGGGCTGGAATTCGGCGGTAGCCAAATTCGCACCGAGGCTACCGGATACGGTTGTGTGTACATGGCCGCCGACGTGTTGACCCAGCACGGTAAATCTATGGACGGTAAGACTGCGATTGTGTCTGGCTCTGGAAACGTCGCACAATACACCTGTGAGAAAGCCACGCAGTTGGGAGCCAAAGTGTTGACCCTGTCTGACTCATCAGGATTTGTGTATGACAAACACGGTATCGATGAAGAAAAGCTCGAATTCGTTAAACATTTAAAAGGGGTGAAGCGGGGGCGAATTTCTGAGTATGCCGAGGAGTTTGGTGCAGAGTTCCACGCGGGTATGCGACCCTGGAATGTAAGTGCTGAGCTCGCATTTCCCTGCGCTACGCAAAACGAAATAGATATCGACGATGCCAAAGCGATGATTAGTAATGGTGTCGAGGTGGTTTGTGAAGGGGCGAATATGCCAAGCTACAAGGAAGCGATCGATGCGCTCCAAGATGCTGGTGTTTTATTTGTGCCGAGCAAGGCAGCCAACGCGGGTGGTGTAGCAGTTTCGGGGTTGGAAATGTCTCAGAACAGTATGCGTTTGTCCTGGGACCGAGAGGAGCTTGATGAGCGTCTGCAGAAAATAATGACCGGCATTCATACCAGTTGCGTGAATTACGGGGAAAACCATCGCGAGAATGGTCAAATAGACTATGTGAAAGGAGCCAATATTGCGGGCTTTATTAAGGTGGCCGATGCCATGTTGGCTTATGGCGTAATGTAAGAACGAAACTGTTATTAAGAGTTGCTGTAACGAAGAGGGTAGGTAAATGGCGAAAAAGATCACCGGCAGATGCCTGTGTGGAGCGATAGGTTTTGAGGTTGAAGCGCCGGTTACTTGCGTAAACTGCCATTGCGAGAGTTGTCGTCGGCAATGTTCTGCGCCCATGACGACCTATATTGGTGTAGATGACTCGCAGTGGAAGTGGACCCAAGGCGAGCCCAAGATTTATCACTCTTCCCCAGGTGTCGAGAGAAGCTTCTGTGACACCTGTGGCACACCGTTGTCGTTTCGATCGAGAAATCTGTCAGGAGTAATGCATCTGTACCTGGCGGCGTTGGAAGACCCGGAAGCGTTTAGCCCTGAGCTTCATGTCGCTCATGAAGAAAGGCTGTCCTGGTTGGAGTTGGCTGATGATTTACCCAAACGGCATGGGCCGAGTTATCGGGAAGGTTAATATCAACGTTTTGTCGTGACTATTCGTTAGACCCCTGGCGGGCGTAGCGATCAACAAATCGTTTTAACAATAGTTGTGCGAATGGTGTGTCCGCTCGGTCTATTGCCTCGATTAACTCATCTGCTTCCTGCGGGCTGAAATAGCCGTGGTTCTTGTAGGCATGGATGCGCAAGGTGAACCCCTCCGCGTCCCCTTCAGGGTGAAATTGGGTCGCGTATACATTATCTCCAACCCGAAACATTTGCACCGGGCAGCGGTCGCCCTGAACCAGCAAGGTGGAGCCATGCGGGACATAATCACAGGCTTCCTTGTGCCCCAGCAGCACAGAGATCGATTTTGGAAAGTCCTGCAGCAGGGGGTCTTTTTCACCATCTTCAGTCAGGCTGACGGTCACCGCGCTCACTGTTTCCGAGAACCGCCGGGTAATCGGTGTTCCCAAAAAACTGCCAAGCAGGCCACATCCGGAACAGGCGCCGAGAAAAGGAAAATCCTCTGCTACTACGTCAGTTAACAGGCGTTGGAAATCGTCCTCAATCTTCTTTTGAATAGGAAGTTTCTCGTGTTCGGGAGTGCTGATATCAAATGGGCTGCCGCCGACGATAATCGCCGAATAATCCGCCAATGAGATCTCCGGAATACCGGACTTTTCAATGCGAATACGACGCACGTCACCAGCAGTGAGCCCGCCATATCTGAGTAGGGCGGCAAATTCACTGTCTGATGTGTCGTCTTCAGGCCTGAGCTGTAAGATCAAGACGGGTTTGTTTACTGGCACAGCTGTCCAACTCCGGGAGGGTATTAAAAACGCCATAGGATAACCAAATATTGACGATCCGAGTCAGTTTTTTAGCGTCTGCGTTGCTTTATCGCATGCGCTGGCCAGCTGGGTCGTACAGAGGTTGGTCGATGATTGTGGCTGCCACCATCTCCCCCAAGAGTTCTACAGTGACTGAATTATCCGGGGTTGCATGCTCGGTCGGCACGTATCCCATGGCCATGGACTTGCCGAGGTGGTGGGCATATCCGCCCGAGGTGATATAGCCGATGCACTGCTCATCAAGCAGTATGGCCTCGTCGTTGGATACGTCGATTTCATCCGCTTCAACGACCAAGGTGACCAGCCGTTTTTCAGGGCCTGATCGTTTCTCGTTCTCGGCAGCTGCTTTACCAATAAAATCCTTATCCCAGTTGATAAACGCGTCCAGACCAGCTTCTGCGGCGGTAAAATCAGCCCGAAAATCGAGAGTCCACGCTCCCCAGTTTTTCTCCAGCCGCAGACTCATCAAAGCCCGCGATCCATACCAGCGCATTGCCAGGGGCTTGCCTGCCTGCTCTAGGGCTTCAAACAGTCGCAGCTGGTATTCCGGCTCTACATAGATTTCGTAGCCATGTTCACCTGAAAAAGAAATCCGTACCACGATGGCTGGCACGCCCGCGACAAAGGTTTGTTTGCAATCGCGAAATGCCATTTCTGATACGCCCGATTCTGGTCTGCAAATGGCTGACATTAATTCTCTGGATCTTGGTCCCGACACCGCAATGCCATGATAGCGACTGGAAAGGTTTTCATAGCGCACGCCCGATTCCGGCAAGTGCGATTCAAACCAGCGTCGATGGGCTTCCTGCGCAGCGCCAGACCCAAACACCATGTAGGTATTGTCATCAAGACAGGCCACTGTCAGATCGCCATAAAGTTTACCGCCGGCGCTGAGCATGGGTGTCAGGTTGATTCGACCTGGCTTGGGAATCCTGCCGGCCATGACATGATTTAAGAATTTTCGTGCGTCAGGGCCGCTAAATTTGTGTTTGGCAAAGTTGGCAATTTCGATTGCGCCAACTGATTCACGCACGGCTTTAACCTCTGCTGCGACGTACTCGTGGGCACGTGAACGGCTGAAAGTTGGTTCTTCGTGCGCATCATCAGGGCCATCGGCGAACCACAAGGCATGTTCCAGACCAAAGGCGCTGTCCATTACGGCGCCTTTCTGTACCAGGCGATCATAAATAGCGGTGGTGCGTTGGCGTCGCCCCTTGGGGAGTGTTTCATTAGGGAAGCTGAGCATGAAACGCCGCTCGTAGTTTTCTGACGATTTTACTGTGCCGTATTCCGGGCTGGCATAATCGCCGAAGCGCGCGACATCCATCGCCCATATATCTATCGAGGGTTCACCATCCATCATCCACTCAGCCATGCACAGGCCGACCCCTCCAGCTTGGCAGAAGCCCGCCATCACGCCTACCGCCACCCAGTAGTTCTTCATGCCCGGTACCGGGCCGATCATGGGGTTACCATCGGGACCAAAGGTAAACGGCCCGTTGATAAAAGATTTGATGCCGGCGCGCTCCAGTGCTGGTATGCGTTCGAAGCCGATGGCCAGCCGCTCTTCGATGTTCTCGAGTTTCGGCTCCAACAATTCGTGACCGAAGTTCTGCGGTGTGCCGGCGACTGACCAGGGCGTGGCCTTGGGTTCGTACGTACCGAGCAACATGCCGTTGCGCTCCTGGCGAAAATAGATGTTGCCCTCATAATCAATGCCGGCTGGCAGGCGCTCTTCCATCGCCACCACTTCTGGAATCTCCTCCGTGATCAGGTAATGATGCTCCATTGGCTGCACGGGCAAGTTCAGGCCGGCGAGGTGGCCTACCTCCCTGGCCCACAATCCGCCAGCGTTCACAATCATCTCGGCATTAATGGGGCCCCGATCGGTTACTACATCCCAACTTCCATCGGCTCTTTGATTCGTTTCAATTACACAGGTATTGATATGGTAGTTGGCCCCATAAACCTTGGCACTCTTGGCGTAGGCATAAGTCACTCCGGATGGGTCCACATCGCCATCAAGCGGGTCCCAGAGGGCGGCTACATACCGTTTAGGGTCAATTAATGGATGTCGCCTAGCTGCCTCCTCGATTGAAATAAACTCCTGGTCCAGCCCCATATAACGAGCTTTTGAGCGTTCTCGTTTCAGGTAGTCATACCAACCCTGGTTGGAAGCCAGGTAAAACCCGCCAGTACTATGCATGCCAACAGATTGACCAGAGGTTTCTTCAATCTCCTTGTAGAGATTGATTGTATAGCCCTGCAGGCGAGAGATATTTGGGTCGGAAGAAATGGTGTGGATTTGCCCAGCCGCATGCCAGGACGAACCCGAGGTCAGCTCCTTTCTTTCCAGCAACACGACGTCCTTCCAACCAAATTTGGCGAGATGAAACAAAATAGAGCAACCGACCACTCCACCACCAATGATCACGACCTTTGCATGTGATTCCAAGGCTTTCTCCAGGCAAAAATATTTATTTAGTACCAGGCATCTGGCAGTTCTGTTTTTCGTCGTTCGACAAAGTCGACCAGTGCATCGTGGGTTGCATCATCCATGGACGGGCGCTCATACTCATCTAACAGTTTGTTCCAACGTTCATAGGCCGCCTGGGTAGTATTTTTGCTACCATTTTCCTCCCACTGTTCGAATGCTTCGTTATTCGAGAGTTGCGCCTCATAAAATGCGGTCTGGTAGTTCTCCATGGTATGAGCACAGCCCAGGAAGTGTTCCGACGGTTGCACCTCGTGGTAGGCGCCGCGCGCGAGAGCGTTATCGTCCAGTTTCAGGCCATCCAGCATGACCTGGTAGCCGCCCAAGCGATCTGCATCCTGAACGATCTTTTCGTAACCTGAAACCAGGCCTCCTTCGAGCCAGCCGGCGGCGTGAATCACGAAATTAGCGCCCCCCAAGACGGTGGTAAGCATCGAGTCCGCACTTTCAGCCGCCGCTTGCGCGTCGGGCAATTTTGATGACGTTAAGGAACCACCGCAGCGCAACGGTACATTCAGTCGCCTGGCGAGTTGCCCGATGACCAGGTTCGAGATCATTGGCTCTGGCGTGCCAAAGGTGGGAGCACCGGTTCGCAGGCTCATTGAAGACAGGAAGTTACCCAGAATAAATGGCGAACCTGGTTTAATTAACTGAGTAAAAGCGCAGATCATCATGGCCTCTGCCAGAGCCTGGGCAATCGAAGCGGCAGTAGTCACCGGTCCCATTGCTCCGCTCAGGATAAATGGTGCGGCGATTAATCCCTGGCCGGCACCACTATAGACTTGGGCAGCCTGGGTCACCACACGATCCACCAGCAAGGGAGAATTGGTGTTGACGTTGCCCATAATCACGCAGTGCTCTCGCATAAACTCTTCGCCAAAAACCACTTTTGCTGCATCCACGGAGTCCTGGGCGCGGGACATTTCGGTGATGGCACCCAGGCAGGGTTTATCGGAATAACTCAGCATGTGATAGAGCATATCCAGGTGGCGCTTTGATACCGGTTTGTCGCATGGCTCGCATATCACCAGGCCCATATTATGCAGGGTATCCAGGGAGTGGCAGATTTTCGTCAGGCGCAGATGATCGTCCATCGTCGCATAACGTCGGCCGCCTTCCAGATCGCGCACAAATGGCGGGCCAAACACCGGCGCATAAACCTGGCTTTTACCGCCAATTTCGATGCTTCTGGCTGGGTTGCGGGCGTGTTGGGTGAAGGTGCTGGGCGCGGTCTTGCACAACTCGCGCGCTGCTCCAGCCGGAAGCCGTACACGGGTACCATCAACATCGGCCCCGGCCTTCTTCCAGATTTCGAGTGCCACCGGGTCTTCGCGAAATTCCAGGCCAATTTCCTGAATCAGCCAATCCGCCTGTTCCTCAAGCTTTACCAGGCCTCCTTCGCTCAGAAACTCGTAGAACGGAATTTCCCGTTTGATATAAGCTGGAGCGGGACCTTTAGGCGACTCCGAACGGCTCGCGGGTACCCGTCGTTTCCTGCGTTTAATTTTCCTGGCATTATCTGGCATTGCTTGTACCTGCTAGGTTAATGCGCCTAAGGCTCATGGTTGAAAATTAAGTATAACAACGGAATTTCGGAATGTGACCTGCAAATAATTTTGCTTCTCACATAAGAATTACTTATGTTAGAGCTATTTCAGGCACTGCAGGCAGCGACAAGTACATGAGAAAACTATCGCGTTTAATACACTCTCCTCATCACCTTTTTACATTTGAGGTATGTGGTCGGTTACTCTCTTTTACCCGGGCGGCGGAGGAGTTGGGCGTATCGCAACCGGCGGTAAGCCTCGCCATGCGGCAGTTGGAATCGGCATTGGGGGTGACTTTATTCAAACGCGAGCATAGATCAGTCAGCCTCACCGCGGCTGGGCAGAAACTCCATGATGAAGCATCGAGTGGACTCTACCGAATCTACAACGTAGCAGAGGAACTGCGCCAATCAACAAAATCAAGACATGTCACTATGTCGGTTTCCACGGCGTTTGCCAATTACTGGATGGTGCCCAAACTCTCCGAATTTCATCGAATGCACCCTGATATTGATTTGCGCTTACAGGTGGTGGACAAAGATGTTGAGTTGGATGAACACGCCGTATCGCTCGGGATTCGGAATTATGATCAGGAGCCCACAGGCTACCATTCCTTCAAAATTGCCAACGAGGAATTGATCCCGGTGGCTAGTACCGCCTACCTGGCCGAAATGGGTAAGCCACAAAACTTGCAGGAACTTGCTGATCATTTTCTCATCCATCTCGAAGAACCATTTCGCAAGCGGGCAACGTGGGCGGATTGGTTTACCGGGCATGGTATGCCGTCAATAAGACTTCCCAGTGGCATCAAGTTGAACGACTATGCGCTGGTAATCCAGGCGGCGGTGGCTGGTGAGGGGTTGGCTCTGGGCTGGCGTCATATCGTGCAGGAACTACTGGATCGAAATGTATTGCAGATCGCCTTAGACAGTCGCTGGAGTTCAGGGAATGACACCTGGCTGATCTGGTCCAACCGGGTAGAATTAAGCGAACACGCGGCTAGGGTTCGAGATTGGTTGATAGAGTCTGCAAAAAAACAGAATTTAGCCTAAGGCGAACCTAAGGCGAGCCGATAGACTGTGCGATTGATACAATAAAACTGGAAGCTGTTAGTAGACCTGACGCTTGTGCTTCTTGAAATTTGACTTTTCTCTAAATTGGGACTGGAAAAAATGGGACACATTTATACCCTCGCTCTCCTCGCTTGCGGGTTGTTATTTTCCATCGCCTCGCTGGCGCAAAATAACCAGGAGGTGTTGAGTGATACCGCTTACCTACCTCCGGTCGTCGAATATCGTGGACCACCCGCGTACCCAAGGTCACAGATCAGGATGGGCAATGTGGGTGCTGTAGAACTTTCCTTCATGGTCGACTCCCAGGGTGAGCCGTTTGAAATTATCGTTCTGCGTTCTACACACAATGCCTTCGAAAGCAACACTATTAGCGCGGTCGAGGGCTACCGGTACAAGCCAGCTTCGATAGATGGAAGTCCGGTTGCGGCGAGGCAATCAACAGTCGTGTTTTTTGAAATGGAAGGCCAGTACAACACGGTAAGTAAAAAGTTTTCGAGGAATTTCGATAGAGCACAGAAAATGTTTGTTGATCGCCCGCTAGATGAACGTAAGCTGGAGAAAATTTCAGCACACATTAAGAAAGTGACAAGCCCTAAGAAAAAACGAATGTGTGAGCATGCATTCTCCTATCTTCTGCAGTATCAATATGCGTTCGAGAAATCTGACCCCTCTCAACAAATCAATGCCCTCAACATGCTACTAATGTTTGATAGAGATGAGTTCAATAAATGGAGTTGCTTAAATCTGGATCAAACGGTTTTCTTTAGGAACGCGCATCTTGAGCTACTCAGGGCAAACAGGCATTTTGGAGAAGAATTGACCAGTTACCTTAGATTCAACAAGCTGCATCCTGATTTGGCGGTCAAACACTTTACCGGAAGAAAAGAGGAGATTGCTCAATCCTCATCAACAGTAAGCGGTTCATCAAGGGAAGTAGAACTGCCTGATCGTGGCTATGCTGTCATTGAATTGTTCGGCGGCCAATTTTCAATTGGTTCTGTTGAAGGCGCTTTAAGCGAGTTGAAGTTAAGGTGTGACACTGGATTCCTCGAATTGGAACCTGAAGCGGATAAGTTTTATCAAATACCTGAAAACTTGCAACGATGTGAATTACAGGTGATTGGGGATGCGATGACTCGGCTAACACTTAATCAGACTAGAGGAAACTACTCAGATCACTCCAGCTAATTCTCCGCATAATTTGCATTGCCGTATCTCCCTGGATAAAAACCGTCAAAAATTTCCTCTAGTGGCCACCCAGATAGATTTATTGATGAAGGTCATGTCCCACCCGTCAGGTGACGTGGTCTAGTGTAAAGAGTAGCAGCAGACCTATTGCTGCAAGACAACATTAAAACAAATATCACCCATCCAGGTGAAGCAGATTCAGTGCCAGAGGTGTACTGTCTGCTATGCTAATTCAAACAAATCTAACTGGATCACATCTGATCGGATCAATAAGGGGGCAAGTAAATGGCTGAAAAATGCGGCATTGTAATGAAGGGCGGAATCACCAGTGGGGTGGTTTACCCACTGGCAATTAACAAATTGGCAGAGCGATATGAGTACTCCCATATTGGTGGAACCTCAGCAGGGGCAATTGCTGCGGGTTTCGTGGCGGCGGCCGAATTTCGGCGACAACAGGAACGCGCGGCCGGTGGCAACGAGATGGCAGGATTTGAAGCTCTGAGCGATCTCGCGGATCATTTGTCGAACAACCTCAAGCAGCTGTTCCAGCCTGCGAAGGTACACCGAAAGACCTTCAATTTATTGATGGATCTTATCGAGAAACAGCCCAAATCAGCGGCTGGCTGGGTGTGGAAATTGTTCTGGAAGAGAGGGACGATCAAGAAAACGCTTAAGCATTTAGATTCGACGTTTTATGGATTGTGTCCGGGCTTGACGACTCAGGATGGTCACGCGGGCCTGAGTGATTTCCTGCATGAGCGATTGCAGGGAGCGGCAGGGTTGGCAAACGACGGTAAACCACTAACGATTGGTGATTTGAAGCAACACGGAATTGTTCTCAATACCATCACAACCAATATTTCGCAGCGAACACCAATCAATTTACCCAATATGCAAGACGCCTTTTTGCGAATTGAAGATGCTGAAATGTTGTTGCCGACTGCGGTGCTGGACTATGTCAAAGCCCAATCCACTACCGAGATAACTGGCATCGAAGAACCCGAAAAATACTTGTGGATGCCTACCGGTGACGCCATGCCGGTATTTTTACTCATGAGGCTTAGCCTGAGTTTCCCGGTATTGCTTTCAGCATTTCCAATCTACCGGGTTGATCACAGTAAACGTCATTTACTACAACCACTGCAGGCTGAAGATAAGCCTGTGCCGGTGGAGCGATGCTTACTGAGTGATGGGGGCATTACCAGCAATTTTCCAATCCACCTGTTTGATCGCACCATTCCTTCTGGTCCAGTGTTCGGAATCTCACTCGAATCCTTTCACGATGATCGACAGAATCCCGATGTGCCCGATCTAAGCAATCGTGCCTATCTGCCGTCTAAACCACGGCAGGGGCAAACGGTACCCATTCACGAGATCGGTTCGCTGCTGGGTTTCGCGATGCAGATATTTCACTCTGCGCAAACCTGGCAAGACTTTAATCAAACCCGCTTGCCAGGCTATCGCGAGCGCGTGGTTCGACTGTTTTTGAAGGAAGACGCAGAAGGTGGCCTGAACCTGGATATGAACCCGGAACAAATTAAGAAGTTAACCAAGATCGGGGAAGTGGGCGGCGACGTTTTACTCAACCAATTTGATATGGATGCACACCGGTGGCGCAGGTTGCTGAGCGCGTATGCAGCGGTCGAGGAAGCCCTTGAAAAGTTTTCCGAGGACTACAATCGGGAAGATGAAAATGTCGAGACCTTTCTGGGTCGAGTGGAAAATGAATTGGACTTCAAGGTTCTCGGCTATCGACCCGCGAGCTCGGAAAAACTGGACGAGTTGGCACAGCGACTGCAAGCAATCGATGCGCTGGCTGCAAGTATGGCCCCTATACAATTGCGGAACAACTGGGGCGGCACTGGCAGAACAACGCCGAAGCCCAGTGTGTCGATGAAAATCGTCTCAAGTTCTTTCCTGGAATCAGATGAGTAGAACGCCTGTGGGTGGTGTGATCAGACCGAAGGTGTATTTTGAGTGATAGTTTGAATGAAGTCGTCCAGGTAAACTGGTAGTTCCCCTTGGCGGGTAACGGCATGCCAGGTACGAGCGGTGCCTGGTGTGTCGATGGGGATCGGTACCAGGTTGCGTTCTGTAACATACCGTGAGGTGGCCCAGTTGGCCATTACCGCCACGCCTAAACCAGCAGAGCACCACTCCAGTATCCCTTCAGTGAGGGGCATCTCAACGACTTTTCTTGGTAATTCCTCCGCCTCAGAGAAAAGCAATTGAAACAGTTTTTCCTTGCCATGTGGATACACAATGAGTGTTTCATCGCTGAGTTGCGCGCGGCTGATCGTTTTTTCGTCGGCGAGTCGGTTTTCAGGGTGGACCAATAGCACCAGCTCATCATTAAACAGGGGGAAACTCAAGTAATTCTCTGGCCCTGCATACATGGTGATTGCCAGGTCTATCTCACCCTCATCGAGCAGTTCAAAAATATCCGCGGCAACGGGTGTCGTGATCTTTAGCTTAATCTTGGAAAAACGCTGTTCAAACTGTTCGATTGCTGACGGCAGCCAGTGAAAGCTGGTGTAGCACTCTGAACTCAGGCGGATGGTTCCTTCAGTGCCCGCCGCGATCTCCTGTAAATCGGCCGCCAGGGTGTCTGCCTCTTGCAGAATTACATTTGCACTTTGTAAAAGCCGCTCGCCCGCCGTGGTTAGAAGCATTTTCTTGCCGTTTCGTGTGAACAATGCCTGTTGGCACTGCTGTTCGAGGTTTTTTAATTGATGGCTTAAAGCTGATTGGGTCAGGTTCAGGTATCGGGCGGCGCGGGATAAATTGCCCTGGTTTACGACTGCATTCACCAATCGCAAGTGTTTGAAATCAATTTGTGTGTTCAATCGGGCCATAACTGCTTTGAGTCAAAGTATTAAAAAAATTCAAATAATATAGTAAATATATTCATTTGATTCATATATAGCTAAATCTTACACTCCTTGCTGAATTTAGCAATATCGATTTGCGTCGATATCCTTCCGAGAAAAAGCATGAATTTTAAGAAAATTCTTTTGTTATCTGCCGCGCTTGCAATTGGTTTTGTTGGCATCGGCTATTTGGCTGCAGCCGAGACCATGTACGGGCGTTATGGCATCGAAATTCTCTCAACAAACCAGTTTAATATGGTGCGCGGTGCCTATGGCGGCTTGTTTCTTACGTTTGCCTGCCTGTTTGCTGTCGGTGGATTCAACCGGCGAATGGAGTTTGTGGCACTGGTTTCCTTGTGTACTTTTATGTCCGGATTTGCGATTGGGCGAATTGCCAGCATCGCGCAAGATGGCGCGCCCGGCACAATGATCTATGCGTTACTGACGTTTGAGTTGTTTTACACGGCGGTCAGCGCCTATTACATAAAGACACACCACCAGGCTTAACGACATTCGCGACTTTGAGAACCTTTGTTATGAACTTGTCGTGGCGAGAAACTCTTTTAATTCCTGGTAAGCGGCGAGGGCTTGTTCGCGTGATTGCTTCAGCTCGACCACCGGTTTCGGGTAGGTGACACCAAGTTCAACCCCGGCTTTGCGCAGGGTCTCTGCGTCTGCATCCCACGGGTTAAACAGGTACTTGTTGGGCAGGTGTTTGAGTTCCGGCACAAACCTGCGCGTGTAGCGACCATCTGGATCAAACTTTTGCCCCTGGGTAGAGGGATTAAAAACTCGGAAGTAGGGGGCTGCATCTGCACCACAACCCGCTACCCATTGCCAACTGGCACTGTTGTTTGCCAGGTCAGCATCCAGCAGGCAATCCCAAAACCAGCGTTCTCCCAACCGCCAGTCCAGGAGCAGGTTTTTAACCAGGAACGAGCCAACCACCATGCGCACACGGTTATGCATATATCCGGTCTGCCATAGTTCGCGCATGCCAGCATCTATCAACGGGTGACCGGTTTGCCCGGTTTTCCAGCTTTCCAGCAAGTCCGAGTCCTGTCGCCAGGGGAAATGATCAAATTTGGGTTGCAGATTTACCTCGGGCAGTTCAGGGAAATGATACAAAAGGCCGTGCGAGAATTCGCGCCAACCAAGTTCCCGCCTGAAATGCTGAGCATTCTCGTTTTCGCCAGCACTTTGTGCGGCAAACCAGGCCTGGTTAGGGGACAATTCGCCGAAATGTAAATGAGGCGAAAGTCGTGAAACACTGTTTCGCGCAGGAAAATCCCGACCGACTTTGTAGTTGTCCAGGGATTTCTGCATAAATTCAGCCAGACGCTTATTGGCAGCCTCTTCGCCCACCGCCCAGTGAGTCATCATGGATTGATCCCAGCGAACATCGGGTAGCAGGTTCAATTCCTCGATGGCCAAGCTTTGCTCAGTCTTGGGTAATACTGATATTGCTTCAGGTATGGGTAGTGGCCTGCGTGGTGACAAAGGCGAGGAATGGGCCTTGCGAAAGAAGGGGGTAAAAACCTTGTAAGGTGACCCATCATCTTTAAGTATTTCCCATGGTTCCCATAGTAATGAGCCGTTGTAACTCTGGACCTTGCAGCCCTTTGTCAACAGGTGCTGCTTGAGCTGTTTATCTCGCTGAATCCGCCAGGGTTCGTAACAACGGTTCCAGCTAATGATGTCCACCTGGTGATTGGCGGCTAGCTCAGCAAGAATGCTGAGTGGGTCGCCCCGGTAGATTCTCAGGTTGCCGTCTAATGCGTCATCGAGTGACCGCAGAGAATGATGTAGCCAGCATTGGCTGGCTGCGCCCATCGCCTGCCGACCGGGATGCGTGTCATCAAGGATATAAACTGGTAGCACCGAGCCCGATTGAGCAGCGGCAAACAACGAGGGGTTATCGGCCAGGCGTAAATCCTGTCGAAACCAGTGAATTACCGTTTTATTGCTCAAGCCGCAGCGAACTGGTTGAAACGGTCCGGTTACTTGGTCGCTATCAAAGCATCCAGCTCAACTTTCAGTTTGTCTAAAATGACGTCGTATCCATACGCGCCCAGTTTTTCGCCCTGTCGCTTCAGGTTGACCTGTTTCGGGCCGCACCACAGACCTAAATCTGCATCATCGGTTTCGCCGGGACCGTTCACTCGACATCCCATTACCGCGATCGTGATGTTGTGTTCTTCGGCATACGCGGTCATTTCTTTAACATCTTGCGCCAATTCGATAAACGCTTCGTTTTCGACCCGGGAACAACTCGGGCAACTGATTATGTTCAGCTTGTCGGGATCGAATGCGACCACGCTGCGCACTCGCCCAGCGTAAATATCATCAATAATTTCATGGCCGGCATCGACTTCGTCAGCCTTGATTTTATTAGGCAGGGTCAAGGAGACACGGACCGTATCGCCAATGCCCCGCGAAATAAGTTGCTCGAAAGCGATGCGGGTTTTTATAACGCCCATTGGCGGCATTCCCGCCTCAGTCACGCCAAGGTGCAGCGGCACATCAGGTCGTTGTTCAGCGAAGCGAATGTTGCCGCTGATGACCTTTTGCGGGTCTGAATCTTTCAGCGACACGCAATAACGGGTAAATCCAATTGAATCCAGGAATTCGCAGTGTTCCAATGCGCTGTCCAACATTGGCGACACCGAATCACGCGGATCATAGTTTTCCAACTTTGCCGGATCCACGGAGCCGGCATTAACACCAACCCGCATCGCACAATCGTGCTCTCCTGCAAGATCTGCCAGGTAACGAACCTTCTCCTGCCAGGATTTTTTCTTCTCGTGATGAAATAAATGTCCCGGGTTGTAGCGAATTTTATCGACGTGCGGCGCCACCAGCGCGGCCATGCGATAGTTTTCCTGCAGGTCTACTGACAGTGTTGCGCTGGTTGCCTTGCGAATTTCAGCTAGCGCCGCTGCATCTTTCTTATTATCGACAGCGATTCTGACCACGCCGGCCCGACGCTCATGCAATGCATTGGTTTGGTCGATGGTGGCATCAATATCCTGGGTATGAGTAGCGCACATGCTTTGCACCAGGATCGGGTTGTTATTACCAATTTTTCGCGACCCTATCTGAACTTCGCGAGTTGGGTTTCGGTTTATGTTCACGGCGTGCTTGTTGAGGCTTGTGGTGGACGAAGTGACCTTATTGTCAGTCTAACCATATCACCGTCATGCGACAGTGAGATGAGCAGGCGGTATTCTACTGCAGTCTCTATTGAATATTTAGGCTTTCTGACACGATTTTAGTGCCGAAATAGCCGAGCTGGATCAAGATGAAACCAGCGAGTGTCCAGATAACCGCCTGGGAGCCGCGTAGCCCTTCGCGGAACCGTTTTACCAGTAACGTGGCGAACACCATCCAGCCCAGCAGGGCAAACACGGTGTGGTGATTAAACTCAAAGGGTTGCCCGAAAATTTGCTGGCTGAAGAGGGCGCCGGTCAGCAAGGTCAGGCTTAATAAAGCAAAACCGGCAATAATCAGTCGAAACAGCAAATCCTCCATGGTTTGTAACGGCGGTAGCGCGCGTAACCAAGCTGGCACCGGGCGGGTTTTTAACTGTTTTTCCTGGTAGACATAGAGCAGAGCCTGGATGCTCGCTATTGCCAGCAATGAATAGGCCAGCAGTGCCACCAGTACATGGGCGCTGAACGCAGGTCCGTAATGACGCAGGTAATTCTCCTCGCTGGCCCAGACCGCAGAAAACAAAACGCTGAGAGCCGTAAGCGGAAATACAATCAACCCAAGGCGTTTTATCGGCATGGCGAGACAGGCCAACAGGTAAACGACCATCAGCATCCCGCTGACGATCGCTGACATTGTGCTTAAACTGAAATTGATGCCGCCATCACTCAAACCGATACGATAGGCGTAGAGCAGGTGACTCGCTGCCGCCGCCAGGGCTATCGCAAAGGGTATCCGATAGCTTTGTCCCTCCACGTTATTGGCGCCTGATCTCGACTGATCATCGCGAAACCTGGCCGCGATCAGTCCGAACGCGATAAGGTAAGCGGCAACGGCAAAGAACAGGAGAATGGAGTCAGGCATGGTGGAACAGCTTAATGCAAGCTAAATCAGGGATATCCAATTGGTTAATGGCTTAATGATGTCATTAAAAGTGCATGCCGGAAAGTGAATAATGATGCGAATTGGGTGTGCTCGGAGTAGAATATCACAAGCGGTAATTTTGCCCGTGTTAATGAGTTTCTGAATTTGCCCACACGCCGGTCATCAGGGTCTGGTTAACCGAACCAAGAATCTCCAACACCCAATTGAATTTTAGTTATGTTTGAACAACTTGGCGATCGCCTGCAAGGAACCTTTAAGAAACTGCGTGGTCAGGCGCGTCTAAATGACAGCAATATCTCTGACGCCATGCGTGAGGTCAGGATTGCATTGCTGGAGGCGGATGTGTCGCTTCCGGTGGTTAAAAGCTTCGTTAAGAAGGTCAAGGAGAAGGCGATAGGAGCGGATGTTTCAAAAAGCCTGAACCCGGGCCAAATGGTGATCAAGATTGTCCAGGATGAACTGGTGGAGCTGATGGGGGCCGCCAATGATGCGCTCAACCTGGCGCAGACCCCGCCAGCGGTTGTCCTGGTTGCGGGTTTGCAAGGTGCTGGTAAAACCACCACGGTTGCCAAGCTGGCCAACCTGCTTCAACAGCGCGAGAAAAAGCGCGTCATGGTTACCAGTGCAGACGTCTATCGCCCGGCAGCAATCGAACAGCTGAAGACCCTGGCAGAATCAATCGATGTAAAGTGGTCAGCAAGTACTGCAGATCAATCACCAGTAGCCATTGTTGAAAATGCGTTGCGCGAGGCGAAAAACGCTGTTGCAGATGTGTTGATCATCGACACCGCCGGTCGTTTGCATGTGGATGCAGAATTGATGACGGAAATTCAGGCGGTTCACAAGGCCGCCAACCCGGTTGAAACCCTGTTTGTTGTAGACAGTATGACCGGACAGGATGCGGTTAACAGTGCGAAAGCTTTTGATGAAGCCTTACCGCTGACGGGCGTGATATTGACCAAGACTGATGGTGATGCGCGCGGCGGGGCGGCGTTGTCTATCAGGGAAGTGACTGGCAAGCCCATCAAGTTTATGGGTATCGGCGAAAAGATTGACGGCATTGAAGCTTTCCACCCGGACCGGGTGGCGTCGCGAATTCTTGGTATGGGTGATGTGATGACCCTGATCGAGGAAGCGGAGCAAAAGGTCGATCGTGACAAGGCGGAAAAGCTGGTCAAAAAACTTAAGAAAGGGAAGGGCTTTGACCTGGAAGATTACCGTGACCAGGTAGCCCAAATGAATTCCATGGGTGGAATTGAAAGTATGATGGGAAAATTGCCCGGCATGGGTAACTTGAATATTCCCACGGGCGCCATTGGCGGTATGGCAGGGGATATGAATAAGAGCGTGGCAATTATTAACTCTATGACGCCGCAGGAGCGACGTTTCCCGGCCCTGATTAAAGGGAGTCGAAAGAAACGCATTGCCGCAGGATCGGGAACCCAGATACAGGATGTCAACAAGACCCTGAAACAGTTTACCCAAATGCAGAAAATGATGAAAAAAATGGGTGGCAAGGGAAAGATGGCCAAGATGATGCGTGGTATGGGTGGACTACCCGGAATGGGTGGCCCCGGCGGCAAGTTACCGCCAGGCAGCGGCGGTATGCCGTTTTAGAACCCCTGTGGGCATCAAAGCTGACTGTAGCCCAGGTATCAAGCCAGTGAACTAAAAATTTCTTTCTGCGTGGGAGATTTTTGTCTGTCACTGGGTCTGTACTACAAACAAGGCAGTGTGCCCAGCCAAAATCGCTGGCCACAGTATGGTTAGCGCCGAAACAGTCAGTGAGTTGGTAGAGGGCCCTCATGAAAAAATACGCAATAATTTTGCTGATTATGATCGCTATTGGGGTGGCCCTGGCGGTGCAGAATGTCACGCAAACCCAGCGTCTTGATCAAACGGTGTTTCTGCAAACCACCGAATCCATTCGCAATCTGCAGTCGCTGGATAAAAACCTCTCGGTTTTGCTGAATCAATCACGTTTCAGTGCAGGCTTTGATCATGAGCAGTTGCTGGATACCAACTATGAAATCAGCGAGGAATTTGACAACCTGCGGTTTGATGCCTTGTTTGAAGAAATCGAAGGCAGTCCCGAGCTAAGCGCGGCAGTTCAGCGTTTTGAAGAACAGTTTGTCACCCGTGAAGAACAGCTGGAAGACTATATCAGCGCGAATACCAAGATTGCGGAAGGCCTGCAGAAAATCAATTCGTTGGACGCGGCAATAACAGATATCCCTGAAATAGGTCGCGTTAACTCGGAAATTTATCGTTTGACCATCAGTAATAGTAGCGGGGCAGACGCTGAGGCCATGTTGTTACCGTTGGCGCAGTTGCAGTTTGACGCCGAGGCAGAGCTTTCCCCTTCTATATCCCTGTTTCGTGAGGCGGCGGCAGATATTTTTGGTAATCACGAGGCGGCCACCACCAATTTCAACAGTCTGATTCAAAAGAATACCGGCCCGCTACTGGATCAGATCGAGACCGAGTATACCGCCTATCATAACCAGGCCATCGGTGGTTCGAACCAGTTTCGCAACGCGCTGATTGTTTATGGTTTCGTGTTGTTGGGGACACTGATATTTTTTGGTTACCAGATTCGTAAAAATTACGTCTCGCTGGAACAGCAAGTGGCTGATCGCACCGCCGAGATTGCACGGGCCTATGTAGACTTGCAGGAGTCGCAGGAGCAACTTATCCAGTCAGAAAAAATGGCTTCACTGGGTGAGATGGTGGCAGGCGTTGCTCATGAGATTAATACGCCGCTTGGTTACGTATCGAGCAACCTGGAGACACTGAACCTGAACTTGAAAGATCTTGGCCAGGTGCTGGATGGTGTGCAGGACCTATTGATGGAAGTGAAATCCGGTCAGCGTGACAAAAAACAGGTTTCCACGAAAATCCTTGAAACCTTACGTACATATCAGCGCGTGGAAGCCGGGGAAATCTTTTCCGAAAGCGAGCAATTACTGGGAGATGGGGCTTATGGCTTGAGCGAAATCTCCAAGTTGGTGATCAGTCTAAAGGATTTCGCGCGGCTGGATCGCCAAACATCAGAACAGATTGATGTACATAATTGCATTGAGAGCTCGCTCACGATTGCCAGTAACCATATCAAGGAGAACAATGTTCAGGTGGTCAAGGATTTCTCTGCATTGCCGAAGATAAGTTGTGTTCCATCCAAGCTGAACCAGTTGTTTTTAAACACTATTACCAATGCTTGCCAGGCGATGAGCGAGAACGGAGGCACACTGACCATCAGTACTTCCGAAGCCGTCGATCAGGAAGTCGATAGTATTCAGATAAATATCAAAGACCAGGGCATTGGCATGGATGAGCTTACTTTGCAGAAAATGTTTGATCCATTTTTCACCTCCAAGGAAATTGGCGAGGGAACTGGCTTGGGTATGTCGATCGCCTACAAAATCGTCACTGCCCATGGCGGTACCATCCGGGCTGAATCAGCATTAGGCGAGGGAACGGAGATCATCATCACCTTGCCCGTGGCCAAGCAAGACGAAGTGGCGGGGTAATTGTGATGAATAACAAAAATCGAAAATACCGAGTTTTGTTTGTAGACGATGAGCGACGGGTGACCAGTGCGCTGAAAGCAATATTTCGTCGTGAATACGATGTGCTGGTTGCCAATAGTGGTGCCGAGGCACTGAGTATGCTGGCCGACAACGCGGTGGATGTCATTGTCAGTGACCAGCGTATGCCAGGCATGCTGGGGAATGAGTTGCTGGCCAAAGTCAGTCGCAAATATCCCAACACCATGCGCATACTGTTAACCGGGTTTATGGATCGAGCGGCGATTGTGGATTCGATCAATGAAGGTGAAATCTATCGCTTCATTAACAAACCCTGGCGTAACGATGAAATGCGCGAAGTGGTTGCAGAGGCTGCGCTGGCATCGGAAATTCCGGTGCACGAAGAGCTCGCAAAAAAGCCATCAGCACGCATCGCGTCAGAGCCTGCAAAACCTGCCAACGAACAGGCCTTGTTGATGATTGAGCAGAAACAGGATGTTCGAAACCAGATCCGACGCTTCTGCAGTCAAAATCAAATCATGATTTACGGCACCCAGAATATTGAACAAGCAGTGGTCGCCGCAACGTCACGCCAAAATATCGGGGTGGCCGTTGTTGAGTTGTCGGTGGACCCGGAAAGTGCGCTGCACACGATCAATCTGCTCAAACGTGCCCGACCGGAGCTGATTACCATCGTGTTGACCGAAGAGTTGGATGCCAGTACCGCGGTGAACCTGATTAACCAGGGGCAGGTGTTTAAATATTTAACCAAACCTATCGATGTGCCCGATTTTCAATCCGTGATTGAAAAAGCCTTTGTCCGGCATGATTTCTTAAAACGCAACAAGCCCTCGCAAAAGCGGTACAAGGTAGAAAAATCTTCCGATCGCATCTCAGACAATCTGCGGTCATTATTTGGGCGGTTTTTAGGTGCTTCCACCTAATTTAATGCAGTGCTCACAGAGAAAAGTTCAACATCATACAGACTAGAAAATGCAACGAATTCGACAAGGCATACAACTCTTGATTCTCCTATCGCTCTTTATCAGCGCCGGCGCGCTAGCGGTTAAGCCGGTTTATTCTGGCGGTAAGGAGCGCGCAGCTGTGCGCGGGTATGATGTAGTGGCCTATTTCACTGAAGAAGCCCCGGTCAAGGGATTAGAGGAGCACACAGTTGAACACCTGGGGGCAACCTGGTGGTTTTCATCCGCTGAAAACAAGGCAAAATTTATTGAGAATCCGGATAAATACATGCCTGCTTATGGCGGATATTGCGCCTACGCGGTTGCACGAAAATCAACGGCATCCAGTAAGCCGGAGTATTTCACCATCCATGACGGCAAGCTGTATCTGAATTACAGTAAGTCCGTTTATAAAAAGTGGCTGAAGGATAAGGATGGCTATATCTCATCCGCGGATGAGAACTGGCCCGCATTGTTGGAAAAATAAACTGGCGGTGTGAAATCGTTTAAATCGATTGTGCCAGGCACTCTGCGACCTGCCTGAGTTCCTCCTCGGTGTTGTAAATATGTGGTGATAGCCGGATGCCATGTTCGCGGGCATCAAATTCTACCCCAGCCTCTGTCAGAGCCGACTCCACGCGCTCTTGTTCAGCAAACTTGATGACGGTGGTACCCCCTTTCAGCGCCAGATCCGTTGGGGAACTGAAAAACCGGGGTTCAATTGCCTCCAGTAAGATCTGGCTGAGCTGCTGGTTGTGGTGCCGAATATTCGCCACCCCAAAGTTATCCATGAGTCGAATGCTGTTCGTTGCAATCACATAGGGCAACACAGAGGGCGTACCACCCCAGAAGCGATTGGCATTGGTCGCGTACTCAAAATTGTGAATATCAAACTCAAAGGGGTCACGATGCGAGAACCAGCCCACATCGCGAGGCTGCAACTGATCTAGAAGATCTGGGTTGACCCACAGAAATCCTGCCCCCGGACCGCCACATAGCCACTTGATACAGGAGCCGAACACAACATCAGCATCCCAGGCTTGCAGGTCTATGGGGACCACCCCGGAGGACTGGGCTGTGTCTACCATGCTGGTGATTCCGCGATCCCGGGCCAGCTTACAGATGTCAGCGACCGGAACCAGTTTGTTGGTGTTGTAATGCACGTGGGTAATAAAGACCGAGTGCACATCATTGCCTAGCGCATCAGCCCACACATTAGGGTCCTGGGCGTCCAGGTGTTTTTGCAGCATGCGCACCTGGAAGCCCAATCGTTCTGCCATTTTTAAAACGAATCCCGCAGATGGGAAGTCATTCTCAGTACACAAAATAACATCGGCACCGGCTTTCTCTGGCAAGGCTTCGAGCACCTTGCTGAGACCGCTCGAGACATTGGTTTGGGGACAAAACGCCGATGCCTGGCTGTTAAACATCGACGCCAGTGCATTTTGGAATTCGCTAATCTCGCTTAACCATAGCGGCCACGCTTCTGGCGTCTGATGCTGCCAGTGATCGAAAAAGTGCGCCTGGGTATAAGTCAGAGCAGAGCGCGGCATCTTGCCGATCGAATGGTTGAGCAGATAAATATGGTCGTCCAGTGCGAACAGTGATCGAGCATCAGAGGTGTTCATGCTGGATACCTACCTGGTGTGGGTGGCGGCTTCAACACGTTCACGGAGCCGGGCAATATCCTGGAACCGGGACGGAATTTCAGGGTTGTCCACTGCGGCACGCAAATCGCACAACTTTTTTAAGCCTTTAAGCAACACCGGCAGGGGCGGTCCGCTCGCGGTTAACCCATCGCGGTCTTGCAAATCATCATCATCGGCTGGCAGTTCGATAAACTTGTTGACCAACTGTTCATGGTGCTGAATGGCGGTTTTACCGTGTAGATCGCAGACTTCCAGGAACAGACTGCCGTTTTTCTCCAACCAGTCTGGGTGGGCCTGCGGATGAGTGTCGATGTACTCCAGAAAACTGTCCAACAAACTTTGCCGTCGCATGCAATCACGCAATACCAGCTGATCCTCGGGACGCATAAACAAGAATTTGTCGACCAGCAATTGAGAGTAGTACGGGTCATCAGCCCGACACAGTCCCAACAACAGGTCAATGACGTTGATGCCAGAAAAGTCACCTGCATTGGCGCCACGGTACTCATGCAAACCAACCCGGTGCGGCTTGTAATAAGGCCGTACGCAGTAAAAGAACCGGTCAACATCGAGTTCCCTGAACAGCTCATCATTGTTACTGATAACGTCTTCCAACGCGTGCTTAGCTGCATTTAGCAAATCAAAACTCACAGGGTGGGAAATGCCCAGTGGCAGGCACTGCAACAGGGCCTGAGAAGCTCGAATAAAGGCAAATACGCCACGGGTGTTGTAATCCAGGAATAGCCGCTCATCGGCGAGGCTGGTGAAGGATTTATACTGACCGTCGATGGCCCGATTGTGCGTTTCCAGGTGTGCTGATGCGAAGCGAGGAATGACCCCTAACGACGCGCCGAGTTGCATGGCCAGCGCCGAAGCTTCGGTTAAGGGTGATTTTCTTTCTCTGGACGGTTCGGTCAATTCGTGGCGTCGGCAAGCCGCCATAAAAAAGCCCACATTGCCAAGCAAATCAAAGCCATTGTCGAATCCTTCGTCGGTATTGCCTTCGCGCAGTAACTTGGTGATGTACGCATTGCCGGCATCACGCAGGGAATTCTTGAGTTGGTCGCCGATCCCTTCCACATTGGCGCGATCATCCTGCTGAAAATACAACTCTTCGAGTTCAGAATTTATCTCTCTGAATTCACCGCGAATCCAGTGGTCAAAAGCTTCAGCGTTTTGTGTGGTCATGCCGGTGTGTTTGCGGTAGCGAGATTGTCGATATAGTAACAAAGTGAACCGCTTAATACGCAGGTGAGATCCCTTTTTCGTATTTATAGGCAAACTAATTGCGGAATTCAGTTTTACAACTATTTACCCAATGAGTTGTATTAACTTTTGCTAATTATGTATACTTTTGCGCTGATGTCAGGCCAGCAATGCGCTATTAGCGGCCCCTGGCGGCATCGATAAAATAAAAAATACAACTGCAAAACTTATTAACTTTAAACGGTTAGGAGAAATACAATGACATTATTCAACAAGAACGCACTGGCGTTGGCAGTGCTGTTAAGCTTGGCCGCGTGCGCAGAAGACAATCAAGATTCCGCGGTTCAGGATGCTATTGATGCGACTAAAGAAGCTGCTGCTGAAGCAGTGGATGCGGCTGGCGATGCAGCCGATGCGGCCGCCGATGCTGCCGCTGACGCAGTAGACGCTGCAGGCGAAGCGGTTGAAGACGCCGGTGAAGCCGTTGCGGAGGCAGCTGAAGAAGCTGGCGAAGCAGTAGCTGAAGGCGCTGCTGACGCAGTAGAAGCTGCTGGTGATGCCGCTGAAGGCGCTGCCGAAATGGCTTCAGATGCGGTAGATGCGGTGACTGATGCCGCTTCAGATGCTGGTGAAGCTGCAGGTGATATGGCTGATGATGCGGCAGACGCAGCCGGTGACGCAGCAGACGATGCAGCAGATGCAGCTGATGATGCTGCGGATGCCGTTGATGACGCGACTGACGAATAGTCTGCTCGATATCTCGTATATAGAACGTCGTCGGTCTTCAGGCAATTAGACCAAGCCGGGACCCACGAAGTTCTTTAAAAGCCCCATGCATTCCATGCTGGGGCTTTTTTGATGCTTGCAATTATTGCCAGCTAGTTTAGACCTCTGCGCTCGATTACACTTCAGTTAGTTTAATCCAACAATCCCCGCAATTATGTCTGAGAAACCCACTGACGAACCTCCCGAAATCAGCCTCAAGCAGAAATTGCACAGTGAGACTGCTTGCATTGCCTGGACAGAACTACAGCGGTTCTTTGCTCAAGGGTCGGTGATGTGGCTGAAGGACGGTTATGACCTTATCGATGTCGCTGTTAGTTTTGCCGAAGACAATGCAGGCGCATTGCAGAAAATTATCGACGCGGGCGATCTTGCCGCGCCCACCAATGACCAGGCTCGCAACTGGTATGAATCGGATGCCCAGCTGTGGAGTGTGGTGGTTGCCCCGTTTGTGTTGGTGCAGGAGCGTAGCACTGAAAAACAGGAGTGACAGATGAATCCAACAATTGATTTGCTACAGGCGCATCGTTCGATTCGGCGTTTTACCGATAAGCCGATATCCGGCGAACTGTTGGAACATATTTTGCTGGCCGGACAAGCGGCTGCTACCTCCAGCTTTATCCAGGCCACTTCGGTTGTGCGCGTGCTCGACAATACTGCTCGAACAGAACTCGTTGAATTAACGGGTGGGCAGAAGTACGTAGCATCAGCAGCCGAGTTCCTCGTTCTGTGCGCGGACCTGCAGCGTAATAATCAGCAGGTAGCAGCACAGGGTGAGGATGCGAATTTCGGCTGGACTGAGCAATTTATTACCGCCACGGTGGATGTGGCCTTATTTGCTCAAAACATGGTAATTGCGGCACAAAGTGCCGGCCTGGGCATTTGTTACATTGGCGGAATTCGCAATAACCCGGATCGGGTCAGTGACATGCTGGGATTGCCGGAATTGGTCTACCCGGTATTTGGCTTATGTCTTGGCTATCCAGACCAGGATCCAGAGAAAAAACCGCGCTTACCATTGTCGGTTATTGTTCACGAGAATCAGTATCAAGCCTCGGCAGCCACAGGAGAGGCCATGCAGGAATACAATACGGTAGTTAAAGATTACTATCAGCGTCGCAGTAGCGGGAAACTGGATTTCAGCTGGAGCGAACAAATGCTTAAGCAGTCGCGGTCGCAAAGCCGTCCATTTATGCAAGAGTTTCTGCAAAAACGAGGCTTTTTGCGACAGTAGAGCAATACTCCCACAAGGCTCCAATCGTCAGGTTTTGTAATAATACTGTCACAGTCCAGGATTAGGATGACCGCAGTTTATTAATGGTTAATCCACTGGAGTTAAAACTGTGAAAAATATCCTTTTAGGTTTAGTTGTTGCTGCCTCCGCAGCTAACATTTCTACTGCAGCCGCACGCGATGCGATCAGCATCGTGGGCTCATCAACGGTATACCCTTTCGCAACGGTTGTTGCTGAACGATTTGGTAAATCAACCGAGTTCAAGGCACCCAAGGTTGAATCAACCGGTTCTGGCGGTGGTTTAAAGTTGTTTTGCAAGGGTGTGGGTGTATCGACTCCTGATATCACCAATGCCAGCCGCCGCATCAAGCAGAGCGAGTACGATCAATGCCAGGAAAATGGCGTGACCGATATCATTGAAGTTCTGATTGGTTATGATGGGATCGTGCTGGCGAATGCCAAGGGCGAAGCGCCAATGGAATTGACGCGTAAGGACATCTACCTGGCACTGGCCAAGCAGGTTCCAGGTAAAGATGGCAAGCTGATAGACAACCCACACAAAACCTGGAACGACGTAAACCCGGCCTTGCCTGCAAGCAAGATTGAAGTGCTAGGCCCACCTCCAACATCAGGAACGCGTGATGCGTTTGCCGAGTTGGCACTGGAAGGTGGCGCTCGCCAGATTGCTGATATCGCCGCCTTGCGTGACCTGAAAGCCGGGCAACTCGACGAGATTAAAGCCCTGGTAGCCAAGTTGGGTATCGAGTCTGCCTGGGAAGCAGCTGTGGCAAAAAAAGGTGCCAAGGCTAAGGGCAAAGACGTGGTTAAAATCATTGGTCGAGCGGTTCGTGAGGACGGCGCTTATATTGAGGCTGGTGAAAATGACAATCTGATTGTAAACAAGTTGGTTGCTAACCCGAATGCATTGGGTATCTTCGGCTTCAGTTTTCTTGATCAGAATTCAGACAAGGTTCAAGGGTCTCTTGTTGATGGCAACGAGCCAACGTTTGAAGCCATTGCTGATGGTGATTATGTGGTTTCACGTCCACTTTACTTCTACGTAAAGAAAGCGCACGTGGGCACAGTCCCTGGCATCGCTGAATACCTGAAAGCCTTTGTTCATGAGGATGCGATCGGCGAGGAAGGTTATTTACTCGACAAAGGCCTGATCCCTCTGGGCGAAAGCAAATACGATGAAATGGCGAGTAACGCCCGTTCATTGACGAGTCTCGAGCTATAGCAGGCTCTCCTCCGAATTTAGCGCCATTACGCATCTAACTGGTGGCAAAAAATTCGTTGTGGCAGGTGTGGCGAGAACGCCCACCTGCCTGTTTTTTTAGTATACTCCCCGCTCCCGTGACTGCTGCTTAATCATGATGTCCATCTCGACGCTGTTGGTAACAATTTTGGCCGGTACGGCAGTGGCTTACTTTATAGGCCACACCCGTTCGCTCCAGATCGCCAAGCCAATTGGAGGTGTGCGCCACCTGGCTACACTACCGTCCTACTATGCCTCTATGGTCAGTTTGTGGGCCTTCATTCCGGCGGTGTTCGTGGTGTTATTGTGGTCGGTGTTTGATGGGCCGATCATCGAATCGCTGGTAAAGAGTGCCTTGCCAGAGGAAACCAAGAGCCTGGCGCCCCAGGAACTCGGGTTGGTCATGAGCCAGGTTTACAACATCGCATCCGGGCTCACCAGCATTGATACTTTGGGTGGCGAGTACCAACCGGCGGTAAACCGCTTACTTTCCATCCAGGCTATCTCGGCTCAGTCCATGCCGGTACTAGCCCTGATCGTTCTCGTGCTGGGTTCTTTAATCGGCTTCAGAGCAGTGCAGTCGGGTCGCAATGCTCGTTACTCTGTGGAACGAGTATTCAATATCACTCTGTTCATTTGCTCCAGCATTGCGATTTTTTCGACCATTGGGATCGTGCTTTCGGTTCTGTTTGAATCACTGCGCTTTTTTGAGAAGGTGCCGTTCTTTGACTTCATCTTTGGTACCCACTGGAGTCCGCAAATAGCGATTCGCGCCGATCAAACTGGCGCTTCCGGGTCGTTTGGTGTGATTCCGCTGATTGCGGGAACGCTGTTAATTTCTTTTATCGCTCTGTCGATAGCAGTTCCGGTAGGCCTAATGTCCGCCATTTACCTGGCAGAATACGCCAGTGCCAGGGCGCGCGGTATTATCAAGCCCGCATTGGAAGTGTTAGCAGGGGTGCCAACCGTGGTTTACGGATTTTTTGCGGCACTGACCGTCGCCCCGGCAATCAGGACCTATGGTGATGCCTTGCGCGATTGGGGTGCGGCGAACGATATTGCCTGGTTAGCTGGCTTAAGTGTGTCGTCTGAGAGCGCACTTGCCGCTGGTATCGTAATGGGCATCATGATCATCCCCTTTGTGTCCTCGTTATCCGATGATGTAATCAATGCTGTGCCGCAGAGTCTGCGTGATGGTTCCTATGGCTTGGGAGCCACCCAGTCCGAAACCATCAAGAAGGTCATATTCCCTGCGGCATTGCCTGGCATTGTCGGTGGCGTGTTGCTGGCCGCATCCCGGGCCATTGGTGAGACCATGATTGTGGTGATGGCGGCTGGCCTGGCTGCCAACTTAACGATAAATCCATTGGAAGCTGTGACCACCGTCACCGTGCAAATCGTCACCCTGTTGGTTGGCGATCAGGAATTCGATAGCGCCAAGACTTTGGCGGCCTTTGCGCTGGGCTTGTTCCTGTTCGTAATTACCCTGGCATTAAATGTGATCGCTTTGCGCGTGGTTAAGAAATACCGAGAGCAGTATGACTAAGCAAACTTCGAATTCCGAGACCGCAGAAATGTCTGTAGCAGACCGCCGTTCGGCCAGCCTTAAAAAGCGTCATGCCCGAGAACGCCGATTCCAGTGGTATGGACGGATATCGGTGGCGTTCGGGATTGCCTGCGTGGTGTTTCTGTTTACCGATATCATCAGCAATGGTATCGGTGCGTTCAAACAAACTTACATCAATCTCGAGGTTGAGTTTGATGCAGACTCATTAGGACTGACTCCGAATAGTTCACGTGAGGAGATTCTCGACGCCAGTTTTGGCTCGTTCTTTAAGAAGAGGGTGCGAGCTGAATTTCCAGACGTCACTAGTCGCCGCGACAAACGCAAGCTCTATGCGCTGTTTACCAGCGATATGCCTCTCATCCTGAGAGATATGGTGCTTGCCAATCCAGCCATCATTGGCACCACTCAAACCGTCAGCATGATTGCCGACGATGATGTCGATGTCTACTTCAAGCATGCCTATGGCCAGGAGAGTAATGACATCAGCCGCTTAAGTGAGCAGCAGCAGGGGTGGGTGAATACGCTCATAGAGCATGGCAAGGTTGAGACAAAGTTCAACACTATTTTCTTCACTGCAGCAGATTCGCGCGAGCCCGAACTGGCTGGCATCAAGGGTGCCATCGTTGGGTCTTTATTAACCTTGTTAGTTACCTTGGTGCTGTCGTTTCCAATTGCCGTTGCGACGGCGATTTACCTGGAAGAATTTGCTCCAAAGAACCGATTCACGGACTTTATTGAAGTCAATATTAATAATCTCGCGGCAGTGCCATCGGTGATATTCGGTCTATTGGGCCTGGCAGTGTTCATCAACTTTTTCGGCATGCCGCGCTCCGTGCCACTGGTGGGTGGCTTTGTTTTGACACTCATGACATTGCCTACCATTATTATTTCCAGTCGCGCCGCGATTAAGGCTGTACCGCCATCGATCCGCGAAGCCGCGATGGGCATGGGGGCGTCCAAGGTACAGACCGTATTGCATCATGTGCTGCCTTTGGCCATGCCAGGCATGCTCACCGGCACTATCATCGGAATGGCCCAGGCTCTGGGTGAAACCGCACCGCTGTTGATGATCGGGATGGTGGCTTTCATCGTTGATGTGCCAGCCGGGATTACCGATTCAGCAACCGTGCTGCCGGTGCAAATTTTTCTATGGTCAGACAGTCCGGAACGCGCATTCGTGGAGAAAACATCCGCAGCGATCATGGTTCTATTAACCTTTTTGATCATAATGAACAGTACTGCGGTCTGGCTTCGAAAGAAACTGGAGCGGCGCTGGTAAACAGGTTTCAAATAGGAGAGCTAGCCAGCAACTGCGGCTTAAATGTAATCAAATTCTCGATAAGGTGTCGACAGGTGTAAAATGCGTACGACAGCACAGCAAACTATGACTGACATAAATACTGACGTGAACGAAGAAGAAACTAACAAGGTGATGAGCCCGGTAGGCACAGACGAAGATTCGCATACGTCCGACGATTACCAAACAGTCGGTCAACCGCTGCTGGATGACCCGAAAATGAGCGTTCGATCGTCCTCGGTTTTTTATGGCGATAAGCAGGCAATATTCGATGTCAGCCTGGACATTGGTAAAAACGAAGTGATTTCAATGATTGGGCCGTCGGGCTGCGGTAAATCAACTTTTCTGCGGTGCTTAAACCGCATGAATGACACCATCGATATTTGCAAGGTTACCGGCAGGTTCCTGCTGGATGATCAGGACATTTACTCTAAATCCATCGATGTGGTAGAACTGCGAGCACGCGTAGGCATGGTGTTTCAAAAACCGAATCCATTTCCAAAATCGATTTATGAGAATGTCGCCTATGGCGCGCGTATTCACGGTTTGACAGACAATAATGTGCAGCTAGATGAGTTGGTGGAAACCAGCTTGCGTCGCTGCGGTTTGTGGAAAGAGGTAAAAGATCGCCTGGAGGAGCCGGCAACTGGTCTCTCTGGGGGGCAGCAGCAACGACTTTGCATTGCCCGCGCCATTGCCGTTAACCCGGAAGTCGTGTTGATGGACGAGCCTTGCTCTGCGCTCGACCCCATCGCCACTGCGACGGTTGAAGAACTGATCCGTGAACTCAGTGAGAACTTCACCATTGCGATCGTGACTCACTCCATGCAACAAGCTGCGCGGGTATCCCAGCGAACCGCCTATTTTCATCTCGGCAAGCTCATAGAGGTCAATGACACATCACAGGTGTTCACCAACCCCGAGCACCAGTTAACTGAAGAATATATCACCGGACGTATCGGCTAAGACGCCAACTGGTTCGGAATGGCAGGTAAATAAATGAACGAAGAAATCAGAATTGGCGGTCACATATCGTCGCAATTTGACCAGGAGCTCGACCAGGTGCGTTCCCGCGTACTGAAAATGGGCGGGTTGGTAGAAGAGCAGTTAAACAAGACGATTCTGGCCTTGCAAGACGGTTCCAGTGAGGCAGTGAGTGACGTTTCCAGAATGGACGAAAAGGTTAATGCCCTGGAAATGGAAATCGACGAGGAGTGCACGCAGATTTTAGCGCGCAGGCATCCGGCTGCCGGTGACTTGCGCCTGATCATCGCGACCACCAAATCGGTACGTGACCTGGAACGCATTGGTGACGAGGCCGAGCGCGTGGCAAGCATGGTTGAACATGCACTAGACAACGATATCAAGTCAAAGTACTACAAAGGCCTGTTGTCGCTGGCCAAACACGTAAAGGAGTTGTTGCACGCCACCCTGGATACCTATGCACGCATGGAAACCCGCAGCGCAGTAAAAAACATGCGGCTGGATCGCGCGATCGATGAGGAATACGGACGTGTGGTATTAAAGCTGGTGGATCGCATGAAAGCTAATCCCGACAATGTTTCAGACGCCCTGGATGTGATGTGGGCCGCGCGCTCGCTGGAGCGAATCGGCGATCACTGCATCAATATTTGTGAGAACGTGATTTACCTGGTAGAGGGCCAGGACGTACGCCACACCGGCCTGGACGATATTAAAGAGCAACTCAGCTAAGCTGATTTCAAGCCGCGTACAGTCAGTTTTAAACGCGTGATACCGCCCGGCAACCACCATTTCAAAATTGGTTTTGGCGTGCTTTGGAGTATAATTTCGATTTCAACGACTAATCGAAACATGGGTTTGATTCTTGGAAAAATCTAATTCGGCCCCAGCACACAAAGACATTAAGGAGATCCAGGGCGACGCTCACAATTCTCCTTTTGCAGGCCAAAGTGTCTGTGTACAAGGCATCATAACCGGCGTATTAAGAAAAGGGTTTTTCCTGCAATCAGCCGGAGCACAATGGGACGGCGTCTGTTCGGATGCAGTGTTTGTGTATGCGCCCGAGACGATTGTCGAGGCCAATACTCATGTAAAAGTCTGTGGTGAGGTGGTCGATTACCTGAAGCATGAAACCGCCAGGCCGGTGACGCAGATACACCTCGACTCGCTTGAGCTGCTAAGAAATCGCGACGAGAATGGCGATGCATTTCGCATCACTCCCATTGAATTCAATAAGGATTTGTTGCCAGAAGATAATGAGCAACTGGCAACCCTGTTAAACAGTCTTGAGGCGATGCTGGTATCCGTCCCAGCCGGTCAAACTTTTATTGCACCCAGTAATCCTTTTGGTGACTACGTATTGGCACTGGACTCAGAGGGAACGGATAAATCCTTATTACGCAGCAAAGAGAACGGCGTGATCCCCGATCAGGGTTCTCACTTGCGCTGGTTTCCAGGCTTTCGTGTCAAACAGTACAATCATGCGCCGCGATTAAACGTAGGATCGAAACTGTTATCCCCGGTTAAAGGTCCCTTGCACTACCGAGTGGATGCCTACCAGATGGCCGTGAGTGAACCTTTTAAGGTAGATCATAATTACATCACTGTGCGCGGTTCCAGTTTGCAGCCTGAAGCCGGTGCAATAACGGTGATGACACTTAATTGCTTTAACCTCGACCCACATGTGGAAGCTGAAGAACGAGTGCTCAACCCACGTCAGGATATTGACGATGATTGGGGCGAGGGTCGGTTTCATACGCTGGCCCAAGCAGTTGTACTGCAGGCGAATACGCCTGATGTCGTGGCGCTACAGGAGATCCAGGATAATGATGGTGCTGAGATCAGCGAGGTGGTGGATGCATCGGAAACCTATGGGCTTTTAATCAAGGCGATCGAGCAATTATCCGGCGTGCGCTACAACTGGGTGGATATCAATCCCGAAGTAGGTGCCGATGGTGGTCAACCGGGTGGCAATATCCGTAACGGGTACTTGTACAACCCGAACAGGGTCAGCCTGGTGCCAGGCTCAGCGCAAGTTTTTGGTGCTGAGAATGAGTGTTTCGAAGGATCTCGCAAGCCGCTTCGGGCTGAGTTCAGCGAGTCGGAAAGCAGCGGGTCAGTGGTCTGCATTAACCTCCATTTGGCATCCAAGCGCCACCAAAACAGTATTTTTGCCCCACTGGAGCCTGGCGTGGATAAAAAGCTATCCGTACGGGTTGCCCAGGCGGCTCGGGTTGGAGAGGAGATCCAGCAGATAAAGGCGGAGCAGCTGGACTACTACGTCACTGGCGATTTCAATGATACAGAACACAGCGTCACCTTACAGGCTATGCTCGGCGATCACAGTATGAACCTGGTGGAGTCCTTACCACTGGAGGAGCGCTACGACTACAATCACCGCGGCAAGCTCCAGGTCTTAATGCATGGGGTCATCAACAAGGACACGCCAGCCGGCAACGCCAGCTACGAGATCATTCACGGCAATGAACTGATAGGCGTCAAACCAGGAGAGGAGAGCGATAAGCCCAGCGATCATGCCTATGTGATCGCCAAGCTGGTGGTTGGCAAAAACTAATTAGGTCGTCTAGCAGGCTCGCTAGCCAGACTGTGAATCATTCTGAGCCCTGTCGACGATTTGATCGGTGGGAAACAGGCAATTAAACGTGCTGCCAAACCCTTCTGTGCTGTCGATCTCAAGCCTCGCGTTGTGTCGCTGCAAGACATGTTTCACGATTGCCAAGCCCAGGCCGGTACCGCCGCCTTCGCGTGAGCGATCCGCGTCAATTCGATAAAAGCGCTCAGTCAAACGGGGTAGGTGCTGTGCTGGTATGCCAGGGCCATTGTCTTGCACACTGAATACTGCACCACCGCCCTCTGCCCCGCGCCACTTAATACTGATGACTCCGTGTTCAGGAGTATAGGTCACAGCGTTGAAAATCAGGTTTGAAAAAGCACTGTGCAATTCATTCTGGTTGCCGATGATCTGAATGCGGTAGTCTATATCCAGGTTTAATTTCAGGTGCTTACTGGCCGTTTTATCCTGGGAAGTTTCAACGATCGAATTGATCAGCTGGGTTACTTCGACCTGTTTATGGCTGGCCGGGTCATGTAGATCCTCCAGCTTGGACAGATAAAGCAGATCACTCACGATCAGTTGCATACGCTGACTTTGGGCATTCATTTGCTCGATGGGCTTAGCAAATTTGTCATCTAACGATTCCTCTGCCAGCAGAATTTCCAGGTAGCCCCGCAGAACAGTGAGCGGGGTTTTGAGCTCATGCGACACATTGGCAACGAAGTCAGCGTGCATGCGATTGACTTTCATTAGCCGACTGACATCCCGGGCGATCACCATCAATAACTCGTCAGTGTGTGGGACCACTTTGAGGTTGAGGGTTTGCGCTTCATCGTATTTGGATGACACCTCTATGCCTTCCAGACGAACATTGGTTGCCGCAGCCGGGCCATCGAGTAATTGAGATCGTGCCAGCAGTTCGGCAACCCTGGGATCGCGAATCAAATTGGTGAACCCGACATCATGATCATTTGGCCACTGGATACCCAGCAGTTGATAAGCATTTTGATTGGCCCACTGAATTTTTCCCTGTCGGTCCAAAAGGACAATCGCATCGGGTAGTGCAGAAATCGCTTTGCGGAACTGCTTGACGTAGCGAGTGAGTTTTTTTTTGCGTTTACGATTTGTGCGGTTACGGCGATTTAATTCTCTATGGAGCTCGAAAATTTGGCCGCTGGTCACTGGAAGTGGGTGTTTGTTTGGGTTTTTGATCCATTTGTGAATCAGGTCAATGCGGTATATCTGCCAACCGATAATAGCGATGGCACACAGCATCACGGTCTCCGCGAAGAACCCCAGCAGGAAACCCAGGATGCCTGCAACGGCCAAGATTGTGGTGAACTTCCAGATGTCGTAGCGCATTGTTTACCGTGTTAGTCGTCTTTTGGCGTCAGCGTGGGTTAGCTACGTTTTCAGCTATTTTTTTCAACATCCGGGCCGGTGAAACGGTAGCCGACCCCTCGAACGGTGCTAATGTAGCTGTCGCAATCATACTCTTCAAGCACCTTCCGCAGGCGTCGGATATGCACGTCCACCGTGCGGTCTTCAACGTACACCTGTTCGCCCCAGACGTTGTCCAACAATTGGCTCCGGCCAAAAACGCGGTCTGGATGGGTCAATAAGAAATGCAATAGACGAAATTCTGTTGGGCTGAAATCTACGGCATTGCCGTCGATCAGGATGCGGTGTTGATCGGTATCAATGGTAATCCGACCCGCGGAGACCACATCACCACTGAGTTGCGAATCGTGCATTCGTCGTAATACCGCTCGGATACGCGAAATCAACTCCCGGGTAGAAAATGGTTTGCGCACATAGTCGTCGGCACCCACTTCCAATCCCCGCACCAGGTCGTCTTCTGCGTCCCGTGCGGTCAACATGATTATCCCCACGTTTGGTGCCGTGTTTTCGCGTCGAAGCCGTGCCGCAAAATCTATTCCAGCAACGCCCGGCATCATCCAATCCAGCAGGATCAGGTCTATATCGTTGTTTTCCAGGGTTTTTGCTGCTTCGTGAGCATTACTCGCATCAGAGACGCGAAAGTCCTCAGTTTCGAGCGCCATTCTGACCATGTCGCGAATCGCTGCCTCGTCGTCAACGACCAATATATGTTCTTTCAAAACAGGGCTATCCCACTGTAGTCTGCTAATAAGTAACGATTACAACCTGTTTATATTACAACGGTGTGACAGCTCAAAACCATTATTTAGAGTAATCTGGGTTCATCACGATGATTGGTCAGGAAAGTCAAATAATATGGCCTGTCTGGCTATTTAGCGTAAAATAGCGCCTGTTTTAACATGCCGACACCCGGCGGTGTAGAGCTGCTATGAGCGATATCCGCAAACAAAAATACGATCAGAACAAACTGGTAAAACGCCTGGAACGCCAAACGGCGAACGCGATCACTGACTTCAACATGATTGAGGACGGGGACCGGGTAATGGTGTGTTTATCGGGCGGCAAATTATATTCAATAAAATATCTGTAAGGGGTGATTGGCTCCAAATGATTGATTCTATTGCGAGATACGGAAATTTCTTCGTCTAACTGTCTGAACTAAAAACCCCAACCATAAACCTTTCTTTGGTCCAGAATGGTGGCATTAATGGCCATTTATTTTCTGATCAAGATTGAGTGAAATATCTGTAAAGCGCTTTCGTGTAATTGGAGTAGGGAAGCCTGTGGTTGAGTTGGTAGATGCACATGATTGCATCGCAGACCCTCTTGCCTCACTTTACCTCACGTCAAAAGAGCACCTTTCGCACAATACAGTGCTGCGCCAGGCACATGAGCTACGCTTTTTCTTATTGTGGTGTGATACAAATAAGATTGATCTTTATGCTCGCATTAAGTCTCTCGACTTTATTACAGACCTAGAAGTAAGAGCGTTCGTTCAACACGCTAGGAGTGACGCTCGTTCTCCCAATGTAATTTCTCTGCAGAAAGTACCCTCAGACAAATATTTGGACAATGCCCTAAATCAAATCGTTTCCAGAACCTCAAAGGTTTCAACTGGTTGCTCTAATGGAAGGATTTCCAGAGCAATAGGTTATCTCAGCTTCTGTCATAACGAACTGAACCGGCACAAACTTTGTGCCGCCAATTCTGATCGTCTTCAACGATTGTTAAACCTCTTATCAGGCTCCTTGGAAAAAGTAAAAGGGTGTTCTCAGGTTTCTCGCGCGGAAATTCTGGAGAACACCAATGATTTTGGATCCGTAGTTCAAGCGATTTCACTTTTACAAGAGGATTCGGGGAATAGCCCTTTTTCTCATTTAACCAGAGATAGAAACAATTTAATTCTTGAACTAATGCTGGATACCGGAATTCGCCGCGCTTCGATAGCTAAGCTCAAAATCTCGCACATTCAGTTCGAAGGGCAAGTTCCTAGGATTTGGATTGCGAAGGAGGTAGTGGATCTGGATGATCCTCGATCTAATAAACCAGAGCAGAAGACTCAGGAGCATTTTTGTTATCCAAACCCTGATGTGATGAAAAAACTAAGAGCATATATCGAGAGGGATAGACCAAAGCTCATAAACAAAAATAGCGGAGAGTTTGTCTTTCTGGTTGAAAAAAACTCAAGGGGAACTCGAGGCGACCCTATTTCTCTAAATACGATCAACTACATATTTGAGCGGCTCTCGGAATTTTCAGGAATTAGGCTTCATCCTCATAGGCTGCGTCATGTATGGAACCTAAAGTTTTCTGAGTTATCAAAGTGCGGCAAATTTTCGGATTACGAATTAGATAAAGCCAGAAGGATTTTGATGGGGTGGACCCCCACCTCTGAGATGACATCGGTGTACAACAGGGCGGCAGAAATAGAGCGAGCTCAAGAATTGGCCCGAAAACTTCAGAAAAGAGAAATATAGCTTGGCGAGACCTTTAGAGAAAAATCAACAAATCGAGTCTCTACGATCAGAGATTCAACTATTGGCAAAAAGCCACGACGAGGCAGTAAGAACATCCTTTGATGGTGTTCAATTCAACTGCTTCTCTAAAGTCTGGAAGTTGAATTTGAATAAAAACTGCTATTTAGAGCGGCTCTATTCAACGAACTTTGAATATAAGGAATTAGTCATGATTTTGCTGGTACTAGGAGATGTTGCTGAAACAAGGAGTGCGATTGCGACGTCGAATGTTGTAAATACCATATCAAAAGGCGACCTTGGCGAGCTTACTGTCAAAGGAGTGAAGGAAGCTGTTGCGCTTTCTCGATCGAAAAATAGTTCGGATGTCGGGATACGCAAGCTTAAGACTTTCATTCTCGCTTTAGGAAATCGATATCCAGAGTATGCTGATTTGGTTGCCGAGATTCGGTCCTACAAGGTTAGGCAATCAATGCCCTCAATCTACGACGCTGAAAAAGGAGCGCTGACCGAGTACGAGCACGCGTCTCTCAAAAACAGAATCGATGAGTTCAGCCAGCAAGTGTTCGTTGATTTCGCTTCTGGTGATTTTAGCTATGGCCTGCTATGTAGATTTCGCCAATTAATAATAATGCGCTTGTTGACTATAACTGTTCGAAGGCCAGTTCAATTGTCGATGCTGAAGTGGGGGGATATCAGGGCGGACAGAACATCCATTAAGAATGAATTCTCAATTTTGATGCCGTGCGCAAAAAAGTTCACAGTCGGCGGCTTTCGTGCATCCTTCGAAGATGTCCCTATACCTCTAGACGAAGAATTCTCGAATGAACTCATTGCGTTCAAGCACTTCGCTTTCGAGCGCCTATCTAAAGTAATGGAGGAAAAACTCCCTGACTTTTGCCTAACCGACTTTGAAAGGATGTTTGACTATTTTCCAATAGTTCCACTAGTGGGAATTTTTAAGGTCGATATCTCAGAATCTGATTTGATTCCCGAAACCATGGATCAGCTAAAACAACTTCTTGGGCCAACATCGTCAGCGTTTCATATCGGGTGTTCTGGTTCAGTTACTGGTACCTTCGATATGTTGGATTCAATCGATAGCGATAGATCCGTGAACGTCAATCGAACTCTAGGTTGTCAAAGACTTCGACATACTGTCGGTTCGAGGATGGCGGCTAAAGGTTATGACAATCTAACCATTTCTACTAGTCTAGGTAATACGCCAAAAGCGGCCAAATATTACATTGATTTATTGCCTGAGAGTCGTAATGAAATTGACAACAAGGTGACGGGCCTCCAACATTTAGCTAAGCGCTTTAGCGGACAGCTGGTCTCATCAGTCGAACCGGATCGCGCGATCTACAACGACGTCGGTAACATTTGTGGAAAAGGTGAGGTTGTGAATACCTGTGAAGCTTGTATCCAGGCTCGCCCCATTAGCTGCTACGGGTGCGACAACTTTAGACCTTTGATCGGTGCCGATCACAATTCTTCTCTAGAGCTGGTGATTGCATATCTCAAAAAGTGGCAAGATTTGGGCGCGGATGACTCCACTCTTGCTCCAATCAAAAATAAAATCAAAAACATTGAGAGCACAATTTTAGCTTGCGAAGCAGCCAGCAAGAACCTGGTCGAGGGGAGTGATTAGGTGCCTAGTATCAGTGTCTTTGAGTCGAGGGTTCGCGAGTTTGTTCGTCTAAGAAGGAGCATTCATGTACCGAGCGCAGAATCACATCACTCATTAGGACCATGGGATGCCTTAGCTTGGGGAAAAACCCCTACTAGGTATAGGTTTGTATTGAGGTGTGGCGACGAAGGAGAGACGCGATTTTTGTCTGAACGTCAGCTAAAAACCAAAGATTTGATGCCCGAATACTATCAATACTTTGTGAAAGCCTACGTTTCATATCTCTGCCTCGAAAAGGGGAAAAACGCGCATGCCCTCTCTTCTGTGGTTTATGCACTCAGAGATTTAATCGAGCTCATCGCGCCAGAGGGAGTGCTCATTAGTGAGCTTTCGTTGGTTCATTTGAAGAAATATGAGCGGACTATTGAAAGTATATTTTCTAGCTATTCTTGTGAATCAAGGGGTATCGTTCTGAGTGCTCTGGTTCAGTTTTTGACTGAGCAAAAGATGCTATCCAACTCGATAGCCTATTCGAACCCCTTTTCGAGGAAGCCCTCGTTTCTAACGGTTTCAACACGTCGCGAGAAAAAGATGCCGGCCTTACCTATATTGAACGCGGTCGCGGAGATCTACTCGAAAGTTATGTTTGATACTAAAAATGAGCTTCCGTGCGATCGGGAAAGAACAATGGATCGCATTGCTTGTGCCCAAACTAGTCTGCTATTTGCAGCACCGATGAGAATTGGCGAGCTTTTTCTGCTAGGAGTAAATCCCCTTCATAAAATAAAGGCCCAGGGTTCAGAAACGTATGCGATTCGTTGGAGAGGGTCGAAAGGGATGCCTGACCATGAGAAGCATGTCCACAAAGATATGCTCCCAACTGTCAAGAAGTCCATTGCTTATCTAGAAGCTTTAGGCTCGGAAGCGAGAGTGCTTGCTCGCTATTATGAAAACCCGAGCATATCCAGGCAGGAGCTTTTCAAGGGTTGTGAATACGGTTCAACCACTACTTCTACCCACAACGCTGGCATTGATCTTTGGGAGCTTGCGGGAATCCTCAATTTATACGACGAGCAGGAGCTCGCTGAACTGAAAGAAATAATATATTGGCCTGGTTCAGAGAAATACACGAACCTACAAACAAACGAATCTCAAGCGGTGAGATTTGGGGTATTGTGCCCCGATTTTCCTTTCAATGTGGATCCCAAAACGGTCGTCAGTTATCAAATCGCTAGAAACATATTTAAATTTAGCCTTGATGACAACTTACCATTCTTAGGTATTGGGCACTTCATTACGATGGGTGATTTAGAATCCAAGTGGGTATCTTATGTGCGTGAATCCTTGCCAGGTTTTCCATACTTATATCAAGGCACAGAGGGAAAACGAGTCAAATACAGCCAAGCATTGTTCGTTATTCGGGGTGATCAGGTATCGCCCCTGGCCGCGTCATACCACTTTGGGTCATCTCGGTTTGCAATTCAAAAAACATCAGGCTTAGCCAATGTATGGAGCAGTAGAGGAAGAAACACTAAACGCAACCTGTTTGAGAAGTACGGTTATGACACTAGCGAATATCACTTAAACACCCATCAAGTTAGACACTTTTTAAACACGTTGGCCCAACGTGCTGATCTAAATGAAGAGATTATCGCCATGTGGTCAGGTCGAAAATCTAGCTCTCAAAATAAAGTCTATAACCATGAAAGCCAAACAGAAATCGAGGCCAAATTATCCGCCAAAGGATTTATAGAATCTAGTAAAAGTATTGTGCCCGTCACAGAAGAAGAAGTTAAGGACGCTATTGGTACTGAATTCGCCGCAAGAACGGATAAGGGCTATTGTTCCCAATCGCTGTATGTTAACCCCTGTACAAACTTGAAAATAGGATCAGGCGGATGCGTAGGTTGTCCGTCTCATTGCCACGTTAAAGGGGACTTGGTAGGCCTGGCTAACTTAGAGTCAGACACGGAAATACAAACACTTCGGGTCACTAATATGAAATCTGAGAATATTTCCAGCAATGTAATTATGCAAAGGTGGCTAAATTTGCATCTCCATAATCTTAAGCTGATGAATGCATTGATGGAAATGCTTAAGGGCTCTGAGCTTGAAGATGGGTCGATTGTACGTTACTCACGAGGATCCACGTTTGTGGTGATGTTGGGCGATGAAAAACGCTCGATTGAGTGGGAACTAAGGTTACCAGCCAGCGTTGAAAGCGTTCTCAAGGAATATGATGTCGAAACCAATGAAGAGCCTGGTAAGGATACAGAATCCGATTTTTTGAAACTAATCGAGTCTATAGATTCTGATACTCAGGCGTCATCAAGGCTTAGTACGATCAGGAGAAAACCATGAAGCGGGTAGGTAAAGCTGGATTGAGTAATGCCCTTATTGGTCAAATTTGCATGCTCATTACAAGTTGGGAAGGTAAACTGACTTGGTCTTTGCTCGTTCTTAAGATCGAAGAAGAACTCAACCTTAGAGTAACTAGACAAACTCTCAATAATTACTTTTCCATCAAAAACACGTTTCAGGTGCGCAAGGCCCAGATTCGAAATCAGGATTATTCTATTCGTGATCAAATAGGCATAAACATCGGTTCTGATGAAGCGGCATTGCTTAAAAGGATAGAGGCTCAACAGCGGCAAATTGAAGCCCTGGAAGCCAAGCTTGCCAAGCAACTCGATCAGTTAAAGACCTTCATATTTAATGTTCGAAACATACCAGGTGTAGATATATCCACTTTATTGATTCGCAAAGATAGACTCTGATATTTGCTAGCTTTGAGAAAAGTGGGATGAAAGAGTCACCCGTAGATTTCTGTCTCGCACTAGGAATCAGGAAATTCGCCCACTTTGCATTTCGAGCAATTCGTCGACACAAAACTCGAGATGAAACAACTTCAGCATTAGCTCGAAATCGACATATTCGCCATCGAAGCTCACGTCATCCAGATACTTGGAAAAATATGCCGTAATGGTCATTTGCAAGGTGTACAAAACTAGGTCTGAGCAACATTCGATCAGGCGAACTTCCAAAAACTCTTCCTTCTCCTCCTTCGATATCGGAACCCCTAACGAACCGTGTGCCAGCGAGTTTCGAATGCTGTAAATCGATGATATTCCATACCCTGAAATACCAATGTGAGATGCCAAGTTGCGTAATTTTAGCTGGTCCGCGTAGTGCGAATCGGCGGCTGCCAAGGTGTTAAGCTCACGTAAGCTGTTTTTATACTCCAATGATACATTTCGGGGTTCAAACTGGTGCTTCAAATAAGCGCACAGCCTGTTTATTTTTCCTCTCGGTACTCCGTCGATATGATTGGGCACAAATATATTGATCGCAGCTTCACAGGAGGACCAGATAAAAAAGAATCGCGTCAGGTTGTCGACTAAATTTTGCTCAAGAATATCCTGATGGGATTGAAATCGATCACCGGCAGAGCACCATCCTAAGGTTGGGTCGTATTCTGATCGGTCAAAGTTAACTTCTTTGATGCCAGCACTCAATAGCAACAGACTTGCTACGTGATACACATCGTCGAACTCAAGTGGAGTTTCTTGAACTTCTAGTGAATAAATCAGCAAATTGCCTATATCTGCGGCAAGCCGTCTTTGATCCTTCTTCTTTCGTTTTTCCATCCCGATAGCGATCTAGTGGTTAAAGTGCTTTATCCAATAGTCTACGAGGCTGATTGATGGAGCTGTTTCTCGACGTAATCGAGTAGACTCCATAGTGGTTTATCATCTTGGTCGCTCAAGATTTGTAGCAGATAAGGAATTCCTGCATTTGCCATCCCCATGGCATACTCGAACACTCTTCGGTGGTTAGCGAGTTCTTCGATGCTTTCATTATGGGCCAAAAATGCGAGCTGAATATGAGTTATCCGAAACGCATTGGTCGATAGAATCGACGCTGGAGTAATATTGCGTGTTTCCTTTTCAGGGACGGGTTGTAACTTATTGGCTACTGCGTAAATAAAACTCATATACCAGAAATCAACCTGGCGTTCGAAAGGTGCGTATTCGTGGGTAATCTTACCACCGGCCGTTTGACAATATTTCTTAATGTCCTCAGCGTAGTTTTTAGGTACCTCAATTGTGTAACTTGCAAAGGGGTTCTCAGCCATAACTTTATCCTCCCATGTCTTTGCGTTCGCACACCGTGCACGTTTCTCTGTGTGAACACTCGCATCGCAGCACGCGCGTGTCCTTCACATCCTGAGGGTTTTTTAGCATCCGAGGATAATGAGCAGGGTTTGTTAATGTGAATATCTTGCCGGCAGACTCGTCCAGAATATTTTCAACTCCTTTAATTTCATCGTGAGTCAAAAACAGAATGATCTGTGTCCCTTCCTTCAAGGTTTGACGAAGCACAGATTGTTTTACGTATCCCGACATCATGCCAAGCGGTGTATCGATGATGTTTGGAGCCTCAACCTCACTGACTTTGGTTAATGCAAGAATAAATGCGAGTGTAATGGCTCTTCTTGAGGCGCCATTCAAGTCTTGATCTGGATTTAGTTCGTTCCCATTCGGACCATATACTCGAATATCGTATTCCGCCGTGAGTTCTGTCTTGGTTATGAGCGTTAACTCGTTGGACTCGGGATCAGAGCCAATCATCTCAAGAAAAATGCGGTTCATCTCATCACTTACTCGCGAAAGTTCGTCTTGCTTCAACTTTTCAATGATTCGATCAAATAGCGCCTGCGCGTGCCTCGCAAGCGTAAGACGTCCTGCGCTACTGTTGTGTTTTCCACATTGATTTTCCACACGTGTCCTCCTTGCTTCGGCATCGCTTCGCTTTTCTGATTCTGTCGTGATTTGGGTTGTCTTGCTTGCGATTGCCGCATTGGCCGAGGTTAGCTTATTATCGATTTGTTCTTTTTGCCGCCGTAGTTCCTCTAATTTTGAATCTTCTATTTGATCAATTTTCTCCTCGATCTTATCGAATTTTTCCTCCATTTCCTTGAAGGCGCTACGATTATTTTGGTAGGACTTCGAAATCGTTTCATAGCTAAACAGCCATTTTCCGTTAGATGAATCAAAGTCGTCACTACGCGACCGATAATAAAGATCAGTTGCAACCTCATGTATTGCGTCTGATTCCTGGCTGGCTTTGATTGCATTAGCGATTTCATTTCTTTTTGCCTTTCCCTCATCCGATTCTGGAGAAAGGTCAGTGCCGCAGAGACAGGTATCGCGATCGAGTAGCTCTTCCAAAATTGGTATATTGGCTTTTGGGAGTTCTCTTTCCTCTTTCTTAATCTGCAGGATATTAAGCGCAACCCCCACATGGTTCGACAAAAACGCCTTCGAAGAATCCGAGTTGCTCAAGATCCTTGAGAGTGATTGAAGCCCGGACTTAATGTTGTCTTGCATACGCGATTTTTGTCGTTCCAGGCTTTGTTTCTCATCAAGTAAGTCCGACCGTTCTCCCAACTTAACGATTTCATCTATATTGGTTTGAATCGTTCGTTGCTCGCGTTGCCCATTTCGAACTTGATCCTCCAGATCAGCCACCTCAGTAATCCAGCGATCAATATCTTCTGTAAATCCACTGATTTGATCATTTAGTTTTTCTAACTCCTTCGCGTAGTCGGTATTGTCAATTTCTTTGCTAAATTTCTGAGCAACATTGTCAATGTGTTTGACTGTGGTATTTAGGTTCTCCAATCCTAGCAACGCTTCGACGGCTCCGCTAACACGTTGACGCTTCACCCCTTGAGTTGCGCCAGACTCGATGAACGACATCGCACTGTCACCGTCGGTAAAATAAACATCTTTTAGAGATACCGGCAGAGCATCTTCCACAATGCGATTCGCCTCTAGTTCCGTGACAGGCTCACTGCCCGAACTTCTTAAGTGATACATTGTCAAAGTCTCGGCTTCATGGCGCTCGAGCCCACTAGCGTTTGCATTCTCTAAGCACGTGCGGACAAGGCGATATCGGCGCCGTTCAACTGTCTGCGCACCGCGACCCGCACTGATAACTTGGTCAATTTCAAACTCAATTTCGACCAATACCTCAATTTTCCTCTTGCCTTTATTCTTTAAATCTACTGGAAATAAGCTGTAGTCGCCTCGACTCGGCAGAGCTTTTTTTGATCCGTAGAGCGCCCACATAAGTGCAAATTCACACGTTGTCTTACCCGTTTCGTTGGCAGCCCGAATCACCGTGAGAGGCTTATTGTCATCCGTCGAAAAATCCAAAGAGAGGTCTTTAAGAAGTCTGAAGTTCTTAATATGTGCTTTTATGAGTTTCATTCCACGTCCTCAACAAAGCTGTCGGCTCTTATCGTAACCTCACCCTTTATCTCTGAGATAATCTGTTGGTTACTAGCCTTGCTTAGACTCGACTCCAGCATGTAGATACGCTGACACAAATCGCGAATTGCCACCCGATTCTCTTCGGAAAGATCCGTTAGTAGGTCTACCTCAGCAGAAATCATAGAATTTATTTTTTTGTAAGAGATGCTCATGCCTGCCTCACTAATTCAAGAAGCTTATTTGCAATGTAGACAGAGCCATTTGCTTCAAGTCCATTGTCGCTTAGGCTCGAAAAGAAACTGATTCGATCATATTCGGTCATCAAAAGCGCCTTCAGATCGGGATCGATTCCATCATCCTGTTGCTGCGGAAGTACAACAAAATCATGTAGGACGGCTTTTTCTTTGCCTGTTTTAGGTGAACGCCTCAGAACCCGGCCTAGTCGCTGAATCCACTGGCGCTTAACCGTATTACTTGCCAACAAATACGCGGTCTCAACTTGAGGGACGTTGAAACCCTCGTCAAGAATACGTTTAGAGGTAAGTACCTGCATGGTGCCATCGGTAAAATCCCTCACGACGACAGTCAGTTTTCTAGGTTCGCTCGTCTCCTCCTGTGTGATTTGGTGGAAATTGAGAGAACGATTCATCAATAGGCCATTTACCTCTTCGATTTGATCCGGATATTTATCAGTGCAAAATATTAGCGACTTTGTGATCTTCGATTTATTTGTTGGAAGCACTGAATCTAACTTGCTTGTCTTGTTTACCGCGGCTTCAATGAGTTTCCGCCGCTGTAAGCAAAGCGTTTTCAGTCTGATCTTTCGTGAATCTTCATCATCTAGGTCATGGGCATAGGTCAGTTTGCCAATTTCGTAGGTTAATTCACAAAACGACTCTTCCTCAGATGCCGTTAAATAGACTTCGTGCACAAAGTAGTCAAAACGAACCAGGCATTCGCCAATCGCTTGTTCAAGCGGATACTCGAAAACAACACTTCCAAAGTAATCGAGCAAAAACTCGGTACCTTCTTCATCAAATTGCCTTTCATAGGTTGCCGAAAGCCCCATCTTGTATTTAAAGAATTCGGGCGGATTTTTTTTGAACCCTTTTGCACCTAAATTATGGACTTCGTCTGCAATGAGTAAGGTCGGAATTTGCTCGCTTCGTTGTTCTAATTCATCGACAACGTCACTTGTTAGCGCATTGTGGAGAACGAGCAAAACCTCTACGTTTGTAGCCTTGTGTCGTAATCGTCGGAGCGCGTGTTTCACCTCTTTTCGAATGGAAGCCCGACTTCTTTTGTAACTGTTGATTGGGTCGACACCGAAGTGTTGAATGTCCAGTTCCCACTGATTCAGAAGTGGTGTCGAGGGTACGGAAATAACGACAAATAATGGTTTCGCTTTATCGTTTAACAACGAGGCAGCAACGAGTGATGTCAGCGTTTTACCACCGCCGGTAGCGATTGATAAAATACCCTTCTTACCATTTTCAAACCATGCATCAATTGCAGCGCCCTGATGGGCGTATGGCGCGTTCTTATAGTCCAGCCAATCTGGGACTTTCAGCGATTGAACCTCATTAGAGCACATATCTTCTTGGTTCTGTGCCAGGTTTTCTATCAGCCTCTGTGTTAACTCGTTTTTAAACCCTTCATCCTGCTCAAGTGATGTAGATATCACCTCTAAATACTCCAGAGTCTCGTTATTTAAATCGACACTGTTGATGCCAGGGTATCGGTCGTGCCAAATTTCCTCAAATCGCGTCATCAAACTCTTGCATATATAGGCGGATTCCTCGCTGAGCCAATCGCGACTCACAACTAATTGCTCAAAATTTCTCAACAGCCCATTGGGCGTCGCATTTCCTGACCCATGGACAGCTATCAATCCGTTTTGAGTCCCGAAGAGCCAGCATTTGGTGTGGAAAAGTCCTTCCGACTGTAGTGCAATCCTGAGTGTCAGCCTTCGGCTAGCTATCAGAAAGGCAAGGGCGCGCACACAGTCTGACTTAAAGCTGGTCTCATTCAATTCGAAATCAGGGAACAGCAGTGGAATTAAATTTCTGTCTGTTTCAATTGCAATGCGAATCGATTCGATGTCTTCTTTCTGTAGATTGGGGCTGATAATAAATCTCATGTGCGCACTGCTTGAAGTGCGCAGATAGCAAGTGAGGGATTCAGCAAGCTCTCGAAGGGAGCCACTTGTGAAATACCCCACCATGCAGTCAAGTGAAGTGCTTGATTTGGCAAGAGGCAAAAACAATTCCTTGTCGAGATTGCACTCTTTCGGAAAGTATATCGGTAATAGCTGAGCAGGTTCAGGCATCACTAGAACCACGTTCGCTAAATGACATCCCTAACCCTCTTCCCATGCATGCGTACCTATGTTTTAGTCATCCAGAAGAAATTGCAATCAAGGGGTCCATTAACATCTTTAAATCCTACCGATATATACTGACTATTTCCCGAGTGCTCTCAACTGTTCTACATCCGTGCGTAAATACAAGAAAGCATTGCCCTTTTTTCGGAACCTGATTTTGCCAGCTTCTCGAAGATGCATGACATCGCAATCGCTCAGCTTTAATGCCTTCTTTAGATCGCTCGTCGACATATGTGTTTTAGTCAAATCCCCCATACGCCAAGCATACAGCGTGTGGATAAATTCATATAGTACTTCAAGGGATTTCTTCCAGAATTCTCTAAAAATAAATCATCTAGAAGTGAAAAGTTTGCTGAGACTGCACCAATCCATCGGTGGATCAGGCTTCATAGCTTCGTGCCACACGCTTCTTGAAACGTTTAAAGACAGCAACGGTCATAAAATTTGGCCGAGACAACTTGCATGCTCGGCGGACTGAGGAGATACTTATTACTGGAGATAAATATCCAGTAATAACCATGATTCGAGACCAATTGCTTAACGGCGGACAGTATAAACCATCTTTTTCAGGACACGAAACGTTCCCGTTTCGTTACGGGTGGCTCAAAAAGGGGTTCGATGAAGTTGCAGATCGTGAAAACATGGCTGCCTTTCAAATGTTCAAGGATACCGATGCGATTGCCACATTCGGCGTAGGTAAAAACATGGTGACTTCGATTCGATATTGGCTTAACGCAGTTGGATTGGTAAGTGAAAGCAGCAAAGCCGTGGCACCTTCCGAGTTTGGTCATTGGCTGCTCGGCGAAGAAGGTCGGGACCCTTACCTTGAAGCAAGAGATTCACTTTTTTTGATTCATTGGCAGTTGTGTGGGGCGCCTGCTATGCAAGCAGATAACCATAAAACAACAAGCTGGTACCTGGTATTTAATCATTTTCCTGACCTTGTCTTTGATAAACCAGATTTAGTTTTATTTTTGGAGGAAGTGATTGCTGAGAATCAATGGTCTTCGGTGGCTACCGCGACCCTTGAGCGCGATATTGATTGCCTGATTCGGATGTACGTCCCGTCTACTCAAGGTGCGATTAGCGAAGAAAGCCTTGATAGCCCGATGAGCGAGCTAGGTTTAATTCACAAGATATCCGAAAGAAAGAAATTTGGATTTAACTGTGGCCCCAAACCAACCCTGTCGAAACGGGTTTTCTACTATGCGCTGATGGAGTTTTGGTCAAGTAGTGGCGAAAAGTCCTCATTAGCTATCGATCGTATCTTGCATGATCCCGGCTCTCCGGGGCGTGTTTTCAAGATAACGAAACAGTCGCTCGCGGAAATCATCGATTCGGCTTTTTTGGATACTGAAGGGGCATTGGATTGGACACAGACTGCAGGTCTGTCACAGCTGACGCTGCGTAAGGATTACAGCCCTATGGACGCTTACGAGGCCATGAGCCGCACACATGAGAACGTATAACCGTGACGCACGCCATACAACTTAATAAGGCTCACGCTTTCCAACGAAGTATCCACCTAGAAGAAGATGGACAAAATAAGCACGCGCTCAGCAATTATGTCACCGTTGCGTCACCAATTAGAACGTTGCAGGAGACCCTGACTCAGACAACCAATAATTCACGCGCAATTACTTGGACCGGCCCCTACGGTGGGGGTAAATCCGCTTTAGCACTCATATTAAGCGCTGCTTTCAACCCTAAGAGCGTACTGCACGAAGAGGCTTTTCGGGTTCTTCGAAAAAATCCGGCGGTGACTAAAGACATCAAGCGGTTGACAAATAATGGTGCCTGGATTGTTGTACCGATGGTCGCCCAGAATGGGAGTCCTCAGGAGCAACTGAAAGCGCAAATCGTCAAATCCATATCAGAGCGTTGGGGGGCTCGCTTACCCGTCGATCTTAAGAAGGTCATAGAAAACACCAAGAGTGACATCCTGTCTATTCTTGATGTCTTGGACAAGACCAAGTCGCTAAAAAACGCGGGTATTCTCATTGTTTGTGACGAAATGGGGCGTTGGCTCGAGAGTGCGCGTGAACACCCTGCAACACTAGACTTTCTCCAGGAGTTTGCCGAACGTATCAATCGGGCAAATATCAAGATTACATTCGTAGGCGTTTTGCACCAATCGTTTGATCAGTATGCCGCTTCTCAGGGCATTAGCGTCCGTCAGAACTGGTCGAAAGTACAAGGTCGTTATGTGGACCTTCCAATTTCACTGAGTCCAGATGAATCCGTTTCATTGGTCGCGGCCGCACTTCAACCTCAAAAGAAAAAGCATAACGCTGGGCTGATCAAGAAGACCCAACAATGCTGGCCTCAGGTTGACGCGAAACAAATGACATCTGTGTTGGCACAAACATGGCCATTGAGCCCTATCACTGCGGTCTTATTGGGGCCGGTCAGTAAAAGCCAATTTGGACAAAATGAAAGGACAATTTTCAATTTTTTATCGTCTCATGAACCTCATGCTCTGCAAGTCATTTTCAATGACATTGAAGAAAAAGGTGGGCTCTACGAGCCTCACCACTTGTGGGCGTACCTCGATCACAATTATCACCATCTAATTCGCTCTTCAGCAATCTCCAGCCAGTGGAACACAATCAGTGATGCCATCGACACGGTAAAGTCCAAAGGAACCGAGATTCAGATCCAGATAGCCATGGCCATTGGAATCCTGAATGTCTTTGGCGGAGCTGCAAACCTATCTGCAACACTTGATGTATTAAAAATCATCTTTTCGAAGTTAACTGGCCCGGCACTAAAGAAAGAACTTGAGATCCTGGCTGCTTGGTCGGTAGTCGTTTTTCGAAAATACAATCAGTCCTGGACCATATTCGAAGGATCAGATCTAAATATCAGCGAGGAGGCAGCACAAATTGTTGTCCCTGCGTCTGTCGAACTTACGCACGAGCTAAACACAATTAATAAGCCCGCTGTTGCCACCCGTTTTTATCATCAAACTGGCACTCTACGCTGGTTTCCCCTTGAGATTTCATCGCAAGTTGACGTCAAGAAGATAGGACCCAACACAATTTCCTTAGTGATCCCCAAGAGTGAGGCTGACTGCGTGAAAGCTATGAAAGCAGCGGGTGCATTAAGGAAGTCAAAAACGACCCCTTTTGCCTGCGGAATTACTCCGTACGATCGCGATCTTATTGAGTTGCTCGTTTATCAATATCGGCTGAATGAAATTAAGCGCGAAAATCCAACACTTCGATCCGACCGAATTGCACGTCGTGAATTGGAAGGGCAACTTCTAGACAATTGGCAGGCAATTGAAGCGCGATACTGGCGTTTGATTAAAGAAACAAAATGGTATGTTTCAGAGGTTGCGAAGTCGACAAGCTTGACCTTAAATCAAATCGCGACTCACCTTGCACAATTAAGCTATCCAGATTCTCCTTATTTCCATTCTGAGATTGTGAATCGAGACAAGCCCTCTACGAATGGCATGAAAGCCCGAAAGGAGCTCTGTCGAGCAATGCTGGCCGATGAAGCGCTTGAAAATCTCGGTATTGAAGGGTTCCCCGCAGAACGTGGCCTGTATATTAATTTATTGCACCTCACCGGGATTCATCGAATTGATGAATCCGCAAATCGCTTTCGGTTTGGCATGCCGACAAAGTCTAAAGATTCGTCCAATATTGCGCCTGCATGGAGGGCAATAGAGTCCTTCATCAAAAGCTCTAAATCAGGCATGGTCTCCTTGGAGGAACTCGATCGAGAACTTTCACAATCTCCATTTGGCATCAAATTCGGGATTCGTGGAATATTGATCCTTGCCGTCTTACTTTCCCATCAGTCGAACCTGGTCTTCTATTTGGATGACGAGTACGTCCCAGTCATTGATGACTTATTCGTGGATCAATTTCTAAAAAATCCGGGTGCGATTGGAGTTCGCTACTTTGAGTTGAAAGGCGTGGCGAGGGACTCTCTAGAAAAAATTGCTTCGCTCTTAAAGAAGAAAGGGTTTGAATCTGTCGAGATTGACCCACTTCCGGTAGCACGCTTGTTGGTCGCGTTCGCGATTAAACTTCCCCGTTGGATTCGAAGAACAACTAAGTTGTCGCCTACTGCCAAGAAAGTCCGAGATGCGCTTTTAACGTCGAGCGACCCTTATGAGTTGATCTATGAGCGTCTGCCAAAAGCGGTCAGTGTTGAACTTACTGATAAGGTAACCAAATCCAAGAACCCAACAACGAAGTTTGCAAATCGGGTTGCGTCTGCTGTTCAGGAATTAAATTCTGCTTACTCCCGATTTCTCGCGGAACTTGAGTCATTATTATGCGAGTCACTGAAAATAGAGCGAGAAGAATTAGCAGAGGTAGCAAAGTCCGCAGGTTCGTTAAAAGGATTGTCGGGTGACCTACGCCTCGATAGTTTTATTGCGCGTGTTAGCGAGTACGAAAACACGGAAGAATGGCGAGAGAGTCTACTTGGACTTGCTGCAAATAAAGCGCCTCGTGATTGGACAGACCAAGAATTCGATGCGGCTGCATTTGAGCTGACTTCCATGGCCTCGCGATTCAGCCATCTGCGATTATTCCAATCGAGCAAAAACATCAAAAATCAGGAGAAATCGCTGGCGCTAGTGGTCGGGTCCGGTCGCTATGCGGAATCTGCAATCGAGACCATAACGCTGTCAAAGCAGAATGAAGCCAGGGTCCGTCCGCTCGTTGAAGAATTTCATGGAATGGTGAAGAAGAATAAGCTATCTAAACAGCAAACTCTTGGACTCGCTGCGACAATATTGGAAGATCTATTGATTACGGAAACGGAGACATAGGAATGAAAGAAGTCAAACATCTATTAGGATTATCAGGCGGTAAAGACAGTGCGGCTCTGGCTGTTTACATGAGACAGCATCACCCAAAACTTGAAATCGAGTATTTTTACACCGATACGGGTAAAGAGCTTCCAGAGGTCTATGAATTTTTAAGTCGTTTAGAAGGTTTCTTGGGTAAGCGCATCAAGAGACTCAATCCTGGGCGGGATTTCGATTATTGGTTAAAAGAGTACAACAATTTTTTACCTTCGGCTCAGACTCGATGGTGCACCCGGGCATTGAAGTTAGAGCCATTCAACCATTGGGCAAAACAGTTGGTTGAGCAGGGATTCCAGGTCAAAAGTTACGTTGCTATCCGCGCTGATGAGCCTGCACGAAGCGGGTTTATCTCAAAGGACAAGGATATTGAGGTAGTGTTGCCGTTAAAGGATGCCGGCATTGATCGAGCAGAGGTGATCCGCCTTTTGGACAGTTCAGGACTTGGACTTCCCAAGTACTACGACTGGCGCTCGCGCAGTGGCTGTACTTTTTGTTTTTTTCAGCAAAAGATCGAATGGGTGCATCTAAAGGAACGCCATCCTCAGGCCTTTGAGGAGGCGAAGATGTATGAGCAACAAGCGATCGACAGTGGTTCTCCATTTTCCTGGAGTCAAGGTGAGTATCTTGAAGAGCTTGAAGTTCCTGAAAGAATGGAACAAATCAGAGCAAACCACGAAGCAAAGTTAACCCGGTTGAAGGCGAAGAAGAAACGCAACCCCTTGTGGCCCGATGACGTTGAGGATCACGTCGATATCGATGAACTTTACGGGTCCAGTGAAGAAGAGTCCAGTTGCGTCATTTGCCATAAGTAACAACCGTGTGTCCTCGCTCTATTTTCCTTGATGGCCAGGCTACAACCCAGCTTGATCCAATCGTCGCGGAGGCAATGGCGCCTTTTCACCTGCACCGCTTTGGAAACCCACATTCACTGGATAATGAGCATGGCCGTGATGTTTCTCGTGCAATTGCGGATGCAACTTTAATGATTGCAGGTTCCATCAACGCTGAACCACACGAAATCTTTTATACATCTGGTGCCACCGAATCTAACAATTGGTTAGTTCACAATATCGCCTACTGGTCTCAAACTCGCAAAATCCATATCGTGGTTTCGCAGTTGGAACACGCTAGCTTGTTGGAACCCATTGGACGTCTAAACAAGAATCGAGTTGAAGTATCGTATTTGGTGCCGAATCAGCATGGATTAGTTTCCGCCAAAAACGTTGCAGCCTCAATCCGGGATAATACGGTTCTGGTAAGTGTGATGGCCGTCAACAATGAAATTGGCGTAATACAACCAATACGAGAGATTGGTGATATCTGTGCTGAGAAAGGGGTTCTCTTCCACTGTGATGCAGCACAGGCCATTGGTAAGATTCCATTCGATGTGCAGACCTCAAATTTGGATTTTGCCAGCCTCTCCAGTCACAAGGCTTATGGGCCGATGGGCATTGGCGCACTGTATATCTCCAACAGCCATATAAAAAGATTCGAGCCTATGATCACAGGCGGTGGTCAACAAAAAGGGCTTCGCTCTGGCACACTGCCGGTTTCACTATGCGTCGGCATGGGCGCTGCCTACAATCTCGCTCGTGAACGGGGTAAGCAAGATGATGCACATCTAAAGCGTTGTCAGAAAATGATCTTATCGGCTCTGGCACCCTATAAGGACAGATTTGAAATCAATGGAAGCTTAGATCAGCGAGTACCTAGTAACCTGAATTTTCAGTTTCGAGACAAGCTCGCTGAGCATTTTCTAGTTACACACCCAGAACTCTCTCTTTCTTTGGGTTCTGCCTGCAAATCAGCGTCTGACAGAGGTTCTCATGTGCTCGAAGCAATCGGGTTAACCGCTGAACAAATAGATCGGTCTTTTCGGCTTTCATTTTCGAGAACAACCTCAGAGAATGAAGTAAACAATATCGCAGAAATTATGGCTGCTTATCTGAAGCGCTCGTAGTTTTAGCGTGATCAAATATTGAACTACTCAATCTCGTCGGGGTGACGATCGGGGGCTTTGTCGATTGGTTTCGTGTCTTCTCACCCAGAGATTCATCGATCCAATTCTCAATGGAGAAAAAGAACTATTACGATGACAGGCATACAGAACTACGTTTTAATTGACTTTGAGAATCTGCAACCTGCAAACGCTAGTGTGTTGGTTGGTCACGGTTTTAAAGTATTGGTGTTTGTCGGCGAGCGACAAACGAAAGTTCCTTATGATCTGGCCAACGCCTTGCAAAAACTTGGCACGGACGCAGAGTACATAAAAATCGGTGGTCAGGGTTCTAATGCTCTAGATTTTCACATCGCATTCTATATTGGCACATTGGTGCGAGATGAGACGAAGCGCTACTTTCATATCATTTCAAAGGACAAAGGTTTCGACCCCCTGATAAAACACTTAAAGGGTCTGGGAGTTTGGGTGCAAAGACATTCCGATATAAGTACGATACCCATTTTAAAGCTTATTAACTCGACTTCACTAACCGAGCGCCTGGAGGCAGTGGTGGAATTTCTTTCGTCTCGCGGCAACTCGAAGCCTCGAAAATTGAAAACACTAACTAACTCTGTCCGGTCACTTTTTATGCGACGCTTAGACGAGAAGGAGTTGGAAGAACTAATGGAGGAGCTTGAGAGGCGAAAATTAATTTCGATGTCAAAGGAAGGTGCTGTTAGTTACCACCTGGAAAAACTGACTAGGGGATAGCCTCATCGTAATCACCACCTGTATTTGGTGAAGATCTCTTCTTGGTAAGCATCCTAAAAACTTCACCGGTTTTACGAAGCTCTTCTCGTATATTCGGTTGGCAAAGCACATCTTTTCCTGTCCGGTAGATCGCGCCAGATGGGTGTATTTTATAAAGTTTGGTGTCTTCGTACATGCCTACAAAGGGATTGCTGTGACTTAATTATTAAGATAACAAAGAACTCGGTTGGTCGAAGATCATATGCTCAATTATTAATTGTTCACATTAAATTGGATTCTCCTGCAAATAACGGCTTGTTAAAGCTAAAAGACGACTTACTACCGACGTTATCTTCTAGACTTCGAAAATCAAATAATTCCGCGTCGGCTAGTTGTGATGGTGATACGTTAGTGAGCGCTTTTAACATATTGTAAATTGCCTTGGGGTGCTCTCTCTCAATGCCTTGGAGCATTTGCTTTGTAGCTTGACGTTGCAGATTTTCCTGCGAGCCACACAGATTGCATGGGATTATGGGAAATTCTCGAGCAGCTGCATATTTTTTTATATCTTTCTCGCGACAGTAGGCTAATGGGCGAATAACTATGTTTCTTTTATCGTCGCTGATCAGCTTTGGTGGCATGGCACTTAGTTTTGCTCCGTGGATCATGTTTAAAAAGAGTGTCTCAACGATATCGTCCGCATGGTGTCCAAGCGCTATCTTGGTGAGGCCCAGATCTTCGGCTGCGTTATACAATATGCCTCGTCGCATACGCGAGCATAGCCAACACGTTTTTTGGCCTTCGTTCAGTTTTTCCTTCACGATTGAGTATGTGTCCTTTTCGATCACTCTGTACTCGACACCAAGATTGTTCAAATAATCTGGCAATACATGCTCTGGGAAGCCAGGTTGCTTTTGGTCCAGGTTTACAGCGACTATATCAAAGTTAATTGGCGCAACTCTTTTAAGGTGAATAAGCACATCTAACATTGTGTAGGAGTCGGCCCCACCACTTAAACATGCCATTACTTTATCGCCTTCTTGAATCATTCCGTAATCAACTACAGCTTTACCTGATTCTCTGAATAATAGTTTGCGTAGTTTTTCAAAATTTCTGGAAGGCATTACTGTGGTCAAATTAAGGTGGACTAATCAGTCATATTTTGCCTCAATGTGAATGCTTTTTCTTTCTTAGAAACACGTGTTTTACAAAAATCTATTAAGTTGTAAGTTTTACCAATATATACCGTTGATTTTTAATCGATTTTTACATGTCGTTTCTGGCAACTTGAATATAAGGTAAAGACAGCTACACCTTGTTGGAAGTGTTGCGACAATTGCAAAAGCGTGCGCCGATTGATTTTGAGTTGATTGCGGTGAATCTCGACCAGAAGCAGCCCGGGTTTCCGGAACAGGTTTTGCCAAGCTACCTCGACAGCATTGGTGTTGAATATCGAATTGTTGAGGAAGACACCTACAGCATTGTCAAAGAAAAAATACCCGAGGGCAAAACTACCTGCTCGCTCTGTTCGCGATTACGACGCGGCATCCTGTATCGAACTGCTACCGAAGTACAGGCTAACAAGATTGCCCTGGGTCATCATATGGATGACATGGTTGAAACCCTGTTTTTAAACATGTTTCACGGTGCGCGGCTGAAAAGTATGCCGCCCAAATTAGTGAGTGATGACAAGCAACACATGGTGATTCGGCCCCTGGCTTACAGCCGTGAATCGGATATCAGGGCCTTTTCTGAACTGCACGAGTTCCCCATTATTCCTTGCAACCTGTGTGGTTCACAGGAGAACCTGCAACGTAAAAAAATCAAAGCTATGTTGGCAGATTGGGATCGAGAGCAACCTGGCCGCGTTATTAATGTGTTTAAATCCATGTCTCGGATAACTCGTTCGCACCTGTTTGACAGAGAGTTGTTTGATTTTGAAAACCTCACCTCTGCGCGGGCCGACGAGCTGAAGGAGTTTGATATTGCCTTTGACGAGTCCCCAATTGAGATGTTGGTGTCGATTTCGGATCGCGCAGCCGCCAAACACTAGACGTTTAGAAACTGACAAGGTTGGGGATTTCGTTGGCAGACAAGCTTGATATAGGTCACTTCCAGGGGTTGCTGGAGGCGATGTTGGAAAGCAGTCAACAACTGCAAAAACAAGTCGAGGACTCGGCGCAAACCGTAGAACTGGATCAAAATCGGGTAGGACGATTGTCGCGTATGGATGCCATGCAGGGTCAAGCTCTGGCCAAGGCCAGTGCCCACAGACAGCATGCCCAGCATAGCGAGATCGTTAAAGCCCTGGCACGCATAACAGATGGCAGTTATGGACGCTGCCTGGAATGTGATGAGTTAATCGCGCCAGCCAGATTGGAGATTAATCCAACCGTGCAATTCTGCATTGGCTGCGCAACTGAGCTCGAGCGCAACTGAGCAAACTTGACTGAGAGCCGGGCTACCGGCGATTTGCCAGCCCGAAACCTGGTTGTGATGCAGTTGAGCGGATGGCTCTGTTGTTATCCCTTCTTTTTACTTCCCCAAAGTTGCTCGAGACGCTTGTCTCGGCCACAGCCATTCCGGTAAAAACGGTAGCGAATCGGGTTACGTAAATAGTAATCCTGATGATACTCCTCAGCATAATAAAACGGCTTGGCGGGGCCGATATACGTGACGATATCGGCATCAAACGGTTTGCTGTTGTTGAGACTCGCCAGTGAATTTCTGACAATCGTTTCTTCCTCATCAGACGCATAAAAAATCGCCGTTTTGTAGGAACTCCCCTTATCGCAAAACTGTCCGTCTGGATCGGTCGGGTCAATTGTGCGCCAGAAAAATTCCACCAACTCAGAAAATGTGACTTTTGCGGGATCGTAATGTACACGCACTACTTCATAGTGACCGGTTTCGGTATAACTGACCTGTTTATAGTTAGCGGTTTCAGCGGCACCGCCGCTGTAACCCGACACTGCTTTACTAACGCCATCAAGTTTTTCAAAATCTGCTTCGACACACCAGAAACAACCGCCTGCAAATATTGCTGTTTTCTCTTCGCTCGCTGCAATAGGCTCGGCGGTGACAGTGTCTTTTGAAGAGACAGTGCCCAGGCTGAAAAAAACCCCTGTAGCGATTATTAAAAAAAGGACGATCTTGTTCATTGATAACTCCGCTAGCGGTAGTATGGTGTTCTGTAATGATAAACTTCAACTGGTGTAAAACAGTTTCACTATTCATCAGCACTAATTATTGAATAGCAGTTGAGGACTACGAGTTCATGATTCAAACTCTAATACTCGAAACGAATTTCTTTAACCAAATCCTAGTGTAATTGACCGTGTTAGCAAGCAAACTATTACTGCCTGATCCTGATCAGGCTCTTCCTGGCCGAGCACAACCCATGGTGCTTGAGAATAAACATTTTGTGACCGGGCGACCGATAGCACCACCCTATGCTGAACTGGGTGATGACTATCAGCAAATCCTGTTTGGCCTTGGCTGCTTTTGGGGCGCTGAACGCAAGTTCTGGAATTTGCCTGGTGTTTATACAACCGCGGTGGGTTATGCGGCTGGTTTTACTCCCAATCCAACTTATGAAGAGGTCTGCACCGGGCTTACCGGGCACAACGAAGTGGTATTGGTTGTATTTCGAGAACAGGATGTTTCGCTCCAGGAACTCCTGAATACTTTTTTCGAGTCACATAATCCCACCCAAGGCATGCGCCAGGGTAATGACCAGGGTACGCAGTATCGTTCAGGCATCTACTTCTATGATGCACATCAAGAGCAGCAGGCTCGAGAAACCCTACAGCACTATCAACTGGCGCTGACCGAAGCAGGTCATCCCCAGGTGACCACAGAAATAGCACCGGCTCCGGAATTCTATTACGCCGAACAATACCACCAGCAATACCTGGCCAAGAACCCAAATGGCTATTGTGGTCTGGGCGGAACCGGGGTGACATGCGCAATTTAGATAACTATTGGAGAATCCATTGAGCGCTGCGCGCTTTACCCTCATAAGTGGTGCAATTTTGATGTTCCTGGCGGTATTGCTGGGCGCCTTTGGTGCACACGCACTGGAACCCGTGTTAGAAAAGAATAACCGGGTGGCGGTTTTCGATACCGCCAGCCGTTACCATTTCTATCATGCGCTTGGTTTGCTGGTGATTGGCTTGCTTATCCAACATGATTTCGAGCTGCCGCACATGAAACTCATTGTGTCGACAATGCTTTGCGGAGTGCTGATTTTTTCAGGTTCTTTGTATGTGCTGGCGCTTACAAATCTTGGCTGGCTGGGTATGGTAACGCCCATCGGTGGGGGGCTTTTATTATTGGCATGGGCATGTTTTTCCTTTGATCTGCTGCGAACTAGGATACAATGAGGTAGGTTACTGAGTGTGGGGGTCAGTTGAATTGTTAGTTTCAGCGTCGCATGACGCGAAATAATGGGTTGATTCAACTGAATGGTTAATACTTCTTATGAACGATATGTCTTACTACAATACCGCTGATACGAAACGGCGAAATTTGACCGTTCGTTTTTGTGTCGCGGCATTGCTTGTTACCAGTCTGATAGTTTTTGCCATTACCGCTGCGTCTCACTACCAGATGCGGGCCCAGGCCATGGGGGTAAATTTTGAGGAGCTGGCTGAACATATTAATCGTGATATTTTTGCCGGCACAGATCTTCAGAATGCGATTGCAAATACGCCACAGTTAATCAGTTATTGGGCCTCTATTGCGCAATTACCTGAGGTGCAGGGTGGAGCCTTTTTTGATACCAATCAGCGCCTATTGTGGTCGTCAGGCGCCAATCAGGTACTGAGCGAGAAGGAACAGGCTACGTTTTCAACGTTACTGGACGGCAATAGGTCCAGCAGGATCGTAGATACCCATATCCCACGTCTAACCAGCCTTGAAGGTTTTTTCGGAAGCAGCAACCAACCGATCACCGGTCTGATTGCGCTACGAGATGACAACGGTAATCCGCTCGGCGTATTAAAATTGGTGCGTAATTACGATTATATATTGCGCGGCGTAGAGCAAGCGGTTCGGGGCATATTCGTGTATATCCTGATAGGCAATATGCTGTTGTTTTTTGCGCTGTTTTATAACTTCCTGCGCGGGGTGAAAACGATTGAAAGTCAGGAAAAAACGCTAAATCAGCAAATCACCCGCTTATCCAATTTGCTGTCGATCAATAAGAGCATGCAGAAAAGCATGAAGACCGCGAGTAGTAGGGCGGTAGAGCTGAATGAACAATTCTTGCGACGCGTGGGCTCGGATTTGCATGATGGTCCGGCGCAGTCGATTGGGTACGCAATTTTGCGTTTAAATCGCGTGAGCCAGGAAGAGGCGGCCAAAGAACTCAGTCATGAGTTCCATGTAGTGAAAGACGCGCTGGACAGTTCATTGACGGAAATTCGTGATATCTCTTCTGGCCTGGTATTACCAGAACTGGAACAAATGACGCTGACCCAGTCATTGAAAAAGGTTGTGGTCCGACATTCGGCGAATGCTGACACGGAAGTAACGCAATACTACAAAGACCTCCCAGACCAGATTCCACTGCCAATAAAAATTTGCGCCTATCGATTTGTCCAGGAGGGATTGAACAATGCCCATCGTCATGGCCAGGCAGAAAAATGTCGAGTTACTGCTTTTGTTAAGGACGATGTGTTACATTTATCCCTTAAAGATAATGGTATGGGTTTTCGTAAATCACAGCTGAATACTGAAGGCGGGCACTTGGGATTGATGGGGCTAAAAGACAGAATTGAGAGCCTCGGGGGACGTTTCAGTATCAACAGTGAACTGGGTGTTGGGACAGCAATCAAGGTTTCCGTCGCGTTAACAGACGAAGTCTAGTTATTTGTTAGAAGCTGTCACCGCACCGGGCAGATGCGGTTTGTGATTTGCGACCTACTGGGAGAGAAGAGAAGAACTGATGTCGGATTTAATTTCAATTGTTGTGGTGGATGACCATCCCTTGTTTCGTGAGGGAGTCGTGTCTACCTTGCAGGAAAGTGGGTTTTTTGATGTCGTAGCGCAGGCGGGCACGCAGGAAGATGCGATTAGGGAGATTGAAAAGCATTTGCCGGACTTGATGCTGCTGGATGTCAGTATGCCCGGGGGCGGCATAGAAACCGCACGTGAAATCACTCGGCGGGTGCCGGTCGTAAAAATTATTATGCTGACTGTTTCGGAACAAGAAGATGATGTCCAGGCTGCATTGCGGGCACAAGCCCGAGGCTACATTCTGAAGGGTGTGGCGTCCGAAGAACTGATCTCCATTCTTAAGGATATCCATAACGGCGATTCCTACATATCGCCAAACCTGGCCGCGAACCTGTTAATGCGTAGCACGGATGATTCAGAAAGCACTGATTCAATTGAAGATTTCGACCTAAATGATCGGGAACGCCAGATTTTGGAGAAACTATCGATTGGTATGAGCAACCGGGAAATAGCCGATGATATATACCTGAGCGAAAAAACCGTTAAGCACTATATGACGAATATTATGCATAAGCTGCACGTAAGCAACCGGGTTCAAGCGGCAATTAAGGCTTACGAAATGTCCAAAAAGTAGTTTTCTAGTCATTTGTAAGGTTTATATTGCACTATTGGACTTAAGTCTGATGAAAGTCACTACCTAAGTAGATAGCCTCTAAATGGCCTACAGCGTATCTTTTACCCATGGTTAGGTAGGGCTTATGAATCGGCTCCATCAATAAAAAAGTTTTGGGTAGGGGTTGGGAAATTCCTTTTTGATGGAGTCCGATTTATAACATTATGGGTTGTAGTACTGGTTGATAGGATCAGGTTGGCAGGATTAGGGTTGAGAGTCAGGGAGCAGCAGGGATGTTCCGTAAAAGCGTCAATAAAACTAAAACATCAGCGCTTTACTCTGTTTGATCAATATTCCTAGTTATTTATTTAAATATTCTTTGAACTATCCACCCACTCTCTTCATCAGACATCCCACTCTCTTGATCAGACCGGATTCTAGCGTGTCATGTGTGAGTGTTGTGTGTTCATCTGCCAGTACAGTTAATAGCGTTGGCTATTAATTCGCTCAGGCAGTAAATTCGCTCAGGCTGTTATAGCTCAGGCTGGTTTAGCTCAGGCTGCGAAGATAAAATCCTTCTGTTCGACTAAATCAAACTCGCGCAAACAGTCGCCTATTTCCTGGCGAGCTCCGCGAGCGCTTACCGCCACCACAATCAGTGTGTCTGGCACGCCCTTATACTCTTTAAACATTCTGGAAAGTTCGTGAGAGCTGGCATCCGGCCGTAGTATGCTCACTGGTTTTCCTCGTTTCTTGCGCCCACTCATATTTGGGTTTACATCAATAAACTGTGTAATCATCATCCCGGCCTGCTCGAGATAGTCGTGGAGTTTCAGGCCAGTCGGCCCCGTTCCCCAAATAGCGCATGTGTGAATACCCCGGGCTTGAAGATACTGGTTCAGGTAGTGTGCTTTACATTGCAGAAAATGTTGTTTGTTGTAGCGAGCATCAGTTCGTGACAATCGATTGCCCTGATCCCGCCAGTTCAGCAGAGGTGCGCTATCGGGTTTGCCGAACCGAAGTCCAGCGAGCAGTGCGCGACTCCAAAGATCGTAGTCTTCTGGCCAGGCACAATCCTGATAGCCGCCGAGACCAAGCAGGGTATCGCGATACAACATCACGGTGGGATGAGGCAATGGACTCTCGATAAAAAACTCTCGTTCTATATCAGCATGCAGGTGTAAATTGTTGATCCATTGTTCATAGTGCTGATAACCCTGCCCGACTTCTTCGTCTTCGCGAAACATTCGGACCCGCGTGGCACATATATCCACCTCCGGATTCGCCAGTAAGTAATCGAGTTGCAGGGCTAGGCGATTGGGCGCGGCAACATCATCAGCGTCCATTCGGGCCAACCATGGGTAGCGTGCGTGTGCAATTCCGGCATTCAGGGCTGGCACAATACCCGGTTCGGGTGACGAGATTACCGTCATTCTGTCATCAGCTGCCAATGCCTGAACAGCACCATCCTGTGAGTGATCATCAATCAGAACCAGTTCCAGTAACACGTCCTCTTGCTGCAGGATACTATTGACCGCCGCCTTTAAGTATCGTCCGCCATCTCGCACGGGCATCAGCACACTGATGCCGTGCTGAGTTGATTTACCAGCGCGCCTCACCTGTTGGGTAATGCTCTTTGACGTGGTTCTGTACCGCTCAACTCAAGTTATTTGAGCTTAGGCCAGGGTGCCACCACAACTACTTCCTGACCCTGCGGTACAGCCAAAACAGTGGCGGTTGGTAGCTATGTTTTGGCCGGGAATATCATTAACACCAAGGTCCCACAAGTATTGTGGCCGACCACCTCCATAGGGAATATTCAACATTTGATTGAAATCACAATCGTAGACTCTGCCTAACCAGTCAAGATTGATCAGGTGGCGACACATCAAACCATCAAGGGTATCCACGTTGAAGTTTTCTACCAGCAAATGTTGATACTGATCAATTTCTCCATCCCGCCGCAAGGCATGAGCGAAACGGTTAATCGGGATATTGGTGATTGCCAGCAAGTTGGTAAATTGAATGCCAAAATTATCCATCAACATATGACGGTAATCCTGTTCCAGGGATTCCTGTGGCGGCGGCAAAAACGCTCCGCCCGGGTTGTAAACAAGATCCAGGGTGAGTGGCGAGTCTTCGCGGCCAAATCCCAGCGAATTCAACAACTGTAAGCCTTCGATACTTTTATTGAAAACACCTTTCCCGCGCTGTGCATCAACGTTGTCCTCGGTATAGCAGGGAAGCGAGCAAACCAGGCGCACAGAGCGATCAGCATACCATTGAGCCAGATCCTCCTGACCCTGTTCGAATAACACGGTGATATTACAACGTGAGGTAATCTCTACTCCACGCGCTAACAGGGCATCACAAAAACGACGAAAATGCGGGTTTAATTCCGGTGCTCCACCAGTTAGGTCGACGCTTTTAATCTCCGCGCGTTCGGCCCACTCCAGGATGCGTTCCATGGTAGACCAAGTCATGATCTCGGTTCGCTTTGGGCCAGCATCAACGTGGCAGTGGTGGCAGGCCAGATTGCACAATTTGCCAAGGTTTATCTGCAGTTCGACCGCCTTGGCATGGTTAAGCTGATATTGATGCTGAGCCAATAGTTCATGAAAGTGTGGCCCAGCTTCTGGAATTAACACATCGGCCGCGAGTGTGGCGTCGAGATGCTCACTTGCGTCCTGCACTTCGACCGCAACAGTGATAGGTTTTTGCTTAACTGCTTTGTTCATAATTAGTGTTGTTCCGAGTCCTGGCTAAGCGGCTGATATCTCGCCACACGGTATTAGTGTGTTCAGTAATCTTAATGACCGTCGGTGAAGACTATATCATGCAGGGAAAATAGCGCTATCAACCGATTCCTGCGGTGGCTATGAGAACACTCCAAATGCGCACGAATAATGATTCAGAATTGAACCGTGCTGCGCAGCAGGGGAGATTTCGGCGTGGCCGCAGAGACCAATCAAAGGCAGATCTGGAAAGTGTTGCTGAAATAGAGATAGATCGGGTTGCCCATCATCAAACGATTGAAAACCTCGAGCAATGTTTGAAAACATCAGCCCAAAGCGAGGTTGGCCATCAATTTGGTCTTTGGCCATGCCAAGTTGTTCTCGCAGATCGGTCGCGGCGAAATTTGAGTCCTGCCGAGCCCAATATAAATGTTGCCCGGCTTGTACTTCATCGGAGAGTAAGACGCGTCCATTTTCTTGATCGACGGCTACCACATGTAGTAAGCGCTGGTTGTCACCTACTGCGGCCAGAATTCCAGGGGCCTGATTTAACCCTGTATGCTGCGCCACCGGTAGCTGTCCCAACAAATTTTCGCACGGATTTTGCTGATTGATCTCATACACGCAATGATTTTCAGCGCGATTGATTTGCATGGGCGCTGAAAGCGGCTTCACGCCGCTGGCACTGCCTATCCAGGCGCCGCCTTGCGGCACCAACACACTGTGACAAAATTCACGTTCGACGATGCTGCCACTTTGCCAGATCGAATACGGTCCATCACCAAATTCATCGGAGCAGGTAGCACCAAGTTGCTTTAACTCGGCAGAATTGATCGCGATATGCGCCGCGGAAGGTGAACTCAAGGTAAGCCCCCAATCAAGTTGATCCCCGAACTGGCGCGCCACTGAAAGTGGACGAAAACCATAGTCGTGGGGGAACACCAGCGCCACAGCTCCCTCGACCTCTGCGAGTACTTCTTCCTCAGTAAACACCTTCAGAGCGCAGCAACCAGTAACCTCGGGTGTGCCTGCGGCCTTCACTGCCGCGCGGATCGCTTCCTGGGGATGATGCGCGTAACCAGCGGTGAGAAATAACAGAACACTTCCCAGCGTGTCGGCAGCTATCTTTTGTCGTGCTCGTAATACTGCATCTCGAGCGTGTTCAGGGTTTGCCAGTGCCCCAGAGCTGGCGCCACTTGCCACAATAGTGGCGACTGATTCTGGGGGATTAGTCGTCAATGATCTTGTCTTTATACTCGCACAGATCACTGATCACGCAGGAGCCGCAGCGCGGTTTGCGAGCGATACAGGTGTAGCGGCCGTGCAGAATCAACCAGTGATGGGCATCCACCAGGAACTCATCAGGGACAAACTTCAACAGGGCTTTTTCGACTGCGAGCACGGTCTTGCCTGGTGCTATTTTGGTCCGGTTCGAGACGCGGAAGATATGGGTATCCACGGCCATGGTGGGTTGACCAAAAGCCGTATTAAGAACCACGTTCGCCGTCTTTCGCCCAACACCGGGGAGTTTCTCCAACGCTTCTCTTTGCTCTGGCACCTGGCTGTTGTGTTCATCCATCAGTATTTTGCAGGTCGCGATGACATTTTTTGCCTTGCTGTTGTATAGGCCAATGGTTTTTATGTGCTCACTGAGGCCCTCTATACCGAGTGCGTAAATTTTTTCTGGCGTATTGGCAATCGGGTACAAACGAGCGGTGGCTTTGTTTACTCCGACGTCGGTTGCCTGCGCGGAGAGAATGACCGAGATCAATAATTCAAAGTTGGAGTTGTACTGTAACTCTGTGGTTGGGTTGGGGTTTTCTGCACGTAATCGCGAGAAGATTTCATGTCGTTTCTGTTTATTCATACAACAGCTTCAACCGCGCGCAGCAAAATTATTGTTCCTCTTGGCGATTCTTGACGCGCGCCAGCGCGGCCTGGATATCCAGCTTAATCTGCTCGCTGCCTTTTTCCTTGCGTAGCTCCTTAAGTTTGCGCTCAGAACTGCGTGCCTGTGAGCGCTTTGCTTCCCGTGTAATCTTGGCTTCAGTCAGCGTTCGAGCACGGCTGGTCGCCTGGGGTGAGTAGTAGTCCCAGCGCCAGCTTAAATCCGGTGACTGTTCCTGATCGACCATCTCGATACAATCGACCGGGCAGGGCTCCAGGCACAATTCACAGCCGGTGCAATCCGGCTCGATAACGGTATGCATGCGTTTGGCGGCACCCAGAATGGCATCGGTTGGGCAGGCCTTGATACACATGACACAGCCGATGCAAACACTCTCATCAATCACTGCCACCTGTTTGGGTTTATGAACACCAAACTTTGGGTCCAGTGGTTTGCCGATCTGACCCAGTAACGAGGCAAGGCCACGAATCGTGGTATTACCGCCAGGTGGGCACTGGTTGATCCCTGCCTCGCCATCTGCAATGGCAACAGCATAGTCGAAACAACGAGGGTAAGTGCACTGTGTGCACTGAGTCTGCGGCAGCCAGTCGTCGATGGCCTTGATTTTTTGCGCGCGGTCCATGGCTAGAGAATTACCTGGATTGTGCTATTGCGCAAAACATCAGTCGTTTAATATGCGATTACTTGACCCGCATGCCCGCTTTGGCTCCAGCATCTGGGCTGAGTACAAACAGGTCGTTGCCACCCGGGCCGGCGGCCAATACCATACCTTCAGACATACCAAAACGCATCTTGCGGGGTGCGAGATTGGCAACCATGACTGTCTGGCGGCCGATCAAATCCTGTGGGTCATAAGCTGATTTGATGCCAGCGAAGACGTTGCGGACCTCTCCATTCAAATCGAGCGTTAACTGCAATAACTTGTCAGCACCTTCAACCAAGGCGGCATCTTTGATAGTTGCCACCCGCAGGTCGATCTTGGCGAAATCATCGTAACTGATCTCATCCGAAATCGGGTCATCCGCCAATGGCGAGTCGGCTGGCATGGCCGTCGTCGGGGCCAGGTTTTCTTTGCTGTCTTCAATCATTTGGTCGATCTGGGTTTGTTCAATTCGCGTCATCAGCGGCTTAAATCGGTTAATCGAGTGCGCGAGCAGGGGTTGCTGTAAATCGTTCCAACTGAGAGGTTCGATATCCAGAAACGCCTCAGCCTGGGCAACCAGGTTTGGCAGCACGGGCTTTAGGTAAATACACAAGGCACGAAAGGCGTTCAACCCCGTCGTGCAGACCTGTTGGACTTCGTCCAGTTTGGATTCGTCCTTAATCAACACCCAGGGCTTATGTTCGTCAATAAACTGGTTGGCCTTGTCTGCCAGCGCCATAATCTCCCGCATGGCCTGGGAGAACTCACGTTTTTCATAACGCTGAGCGATACTGTCCGCCGCTTCGGCTAATTGCGCTTGCAGCTCTGGAGCCGCCAATGTGTCAGCCAACTGACCGTCAAATCGTTTACCGATAAAACCAGCACAGCGCGAGGCAATATTGACCATTTTGCCAACCAGGTCGGAATTCACCCGGGCGACAAAGTCCTCCAGGTTAAGGTCCATGTCTACGACGCCATCACTTAACTTGGCTGCATAGTAGTAACGTAGGTATTCGGGATTGAGGTATTCCAAATAGGTTTTGGCCTTTACAAAAGTGCCTCTAGCCTTGGACATTTTCACTCCATCCACGGTCAGGAAGCCATGCACAAAAACTCCATTCGGAATGCGGTGTCCCGATGCATGCAACATCGCTGGCCAAAACAGCGTATGAAAGCGCACGATGTCTTTGCCAATAAAGTGATAGAGCTCGGTGTCCGCGTCGCTAGCAGCGGTTGCCTGCCAATAGCTGGCCCAGTCTTCGCCAGTCTTCTCACAATGTACCTGGTGGCTGGCCATGTAGCCAATGGGCGCATCCAGCCAAACGTAAAAATATTTGCCAGGGGCATCCGGTATTTCAAAGCCCCAGTAGGGAGCATCGCGGCTAATATCCCAGTCGATCAGGCCGCCTGCAAACCATTCCGCCAGTTTGTTGGCGATTTCGCTCTGCAGGGCATCCGATTTGCGCCAATCTTCGAGCATGTCGGGAAATTCACTGACCTTGAAAAAGTAATGCTCGCTCTCTTTCTCGATTGGTGGCTTGCCGGACAGAACTGAGTAAGGATCAATCAGATCAGTAGTGTCGTAGGTGGTGCCGCACACTTCGCAATTGTCGCCATACTGATCCGGGCTTTTGCATTTCGGGCAAGTGCCTTTAACATAGCGGTCAGGCAGAAACATGCCTTTTTCTTCGTCGTAGGCCTGCTTGATGGTTTTTACATCAATGTGGTTCTGCTCGCGAAGCTTGCGATAAATCTCATTACAAATCTGCTGGTTTTGCGGTGCGTGGGTGCTGGTGTAATTGTCCAGCCCAATTAGAAACCCGTTCAGCGCGGCAAGGTGTTGTGCCTCGGTTTTATCGATTAGCTCTTGAGCAGTCAGTCCCTGCTGTTCAGCGCTTAGCATGATCGGGGTGCCATGCTGATCATCGCCGCCAACAAATGTCACCTGGTGACCACGAAGTTTCTGGAATCTCGCCCAGATATCGGCCTGCAGAAAACCCACCATATGCCCCAGGTGCAAATCTCCATTTGCATAGGGCAGGGCATTGGTAATCAATATTTTACGCGGCGTTTGAACAGCGGACATGGGGAAACAGAACCCGAATTTGGTAGTGGCTTGAATAGCCCGCTAATGTAACCGTTTTGCCCTTGCTAAACAATGCAGGCAGGCGCTAGTTGGAGCAATGTTTAGCTAAGCTTGGGCCTGCTTCCCAAGGTGATCAGAGAGCCAACAAGGTATCAATGGTGGACGATTTCTTCCATGCTCAGGCCAGTAATGCGTTTGATGTTGCGAATAACGTAAAACAAGGCATAAAAGGTTACGATCATGCAGGGAATAACTATCACCGGGTAACTCATCAGTGTCATCGTGCCGAGTTCATCGTTAAATGCTTCAGTACCAGTGGGGCTGACCACAATCCATTTGGCCAGTACGTAATTCAATACTGTAGACAAGACAAAGGAACTCGCGAGCATCCAGGTGGCTTTGATCATCATCTGATCAAACTCAGATTCCCGGTCCTGGGCCCTCAGGCGTTGTGCTATCAGTTCTGTATCCATGATCATATCGTTGTATAAAAAGGTACGAATCAATGGGTACTTGGTATAGGTGGATACGATAGTGGCAATCGCTATCACGCCGGGAATCAGGGCTTCCTTGATGGCTATGTATTCGGTTGGCAGCTTGAGCAGACCGATTCCCCCGGTTAACAGGATGCTGATGAACCCCAGGGCTGCGACAAAGCCGATTTTTCGTTCGGCATAAAATTCATGCAGCGCCACCATTAGTGGCAAGCTTAAAGCCACAATTAGTGCCAGGTTGCTGCCAAGATACTCGGGTGGACTGAGTTTTTTCAAAATCAGTGTCGGAATCAGGATGCACAGCACCAGGTCCACCAACATTTTGTTGGTTTGCGATTTCTTCCGGTCTTGATTCGGCGGTTGCTCGACAGTTTCCTGGCTTATTTCGGCTGGATCTGGGTGGTTCATCCTGTTTATCAGTCTGTGTGGCTGTCTGAATTTCTAGAAGTTGTAACGGATACCGATCGACGTGGTGTCAAAAGTAGCACTGAGTTCCTCGTCTTCAATTTCGATGGAACTATAGTCTAATGTGAGACCCAGATTCTTGGTCAGGTAAAACTGGGCACCAACACCGTAACTGGTGCCGTCTTCCAGGTCGGGCAGGCCAATGTTGGCGTTGAGTTCAAATCGATCGGTGACATTGAAACGCACACCTGCTTCTACGCCGGCTGAATTGCCGTCTTCATCTTCATCAAAACCAGCCCCTCGCAGGCTTAGTTCGTCACGGCGACCCCGAACCAGGCCGTAAATCGCGGTTTGCGGTAGCTCAAAAGTCAGGCCAATCGCAATGGTTGAAATACTGTCTTCCAGGTTGGCGCCGAAGATTTCATCACTTTCCAATTCGAATCGAGACGCTTGTAGCAACAAGATGCCCAATTCGACACTGGCATTGAGGGCAAAACCATCCATGTCTACCGCAACGGACAAGTTGCCGTCGGTAATTTCAAATTCGCCCGATGCGACGTATTCGGCTTCCAAGTAGGTGAAACTGGGTGATTTCGCCAAGCTTGTCTGGCTGATCAGGGCACTGAACAGCAGGCAGCATAAGGCGCTGGTCTTAACCATTTTTATAGTCATAGTGTCTCCGATGCGTTCTGCAACCGCTGTTTGCCTCGGCTTCGCAGAAATTACATCTTAGTTAGTTTTGGGTGGCCTAATAATACGCTAAAAAAGCATCCAGCTCGTATTAAAGTTATTTATACTTGCGGGTTAATCAACAGTGATAAATCTGGCGGTGATTTCGGCTTTGCCGCGGACTGGAAAAGCCCTAGATATGTATGAATCTACAATTGAATCCATGACCAGGTCGCAGGGCTCTCAATCAACCGCCGGGAAACATATTATTATTGAAGGCCCCATTGGGGTTGGTAAATCGAGCCTGGCTAAAAAACTCGCCAACACCTTGGGCTCTTCCTTAGTGCTTGAAAAACCAGGAGAAAATCCATTTCTTGCGCGATTTTATAAATCACCAAAGCGCCATGCATTAGCCACTCAGCTGTTTTTTCTGTTTCAGCGGGTCAAACAAATGAACGCGATGAAGCAGCCCGACATGTTTGCACCGGGCAAGATCGTCGATTTTATGATGGACAAAGATCCACTGTTTGCCCAGATCACTCTGGATGACGAGGAATATCGCCTTTATCAACAGGTCTATCACAATTTACAACTGGATATCCCGGTGCCAGACCTGGTGATTTATCTGCAAGCCCCGGTGCAGATTTTGCATGAGAGAATCCATCGCCGAAAGGTAAAATATGAAATGGGGATGGATTTAAGTTATTTACAGAAGTTGAGCGATGCTTATACTGCGTACTTCCATCGTTACAGTGAGAGCGCACTTTTGATTGTTAACGCAGCTGAAATTAATCCGGTCGACAATGAATCTCATTACACTGCCTTGGTAAGGCATATTGAGAGCATTGAGGCCGGCAAACACTTTTTTAACCCCCTGGTTTAGGTTTGTTAAGCCGCAGAGCCATATTCGCGCTTAATACACTATTTTGGAGTTCCTTTAGATGTCGGTAAACGTAAACACCCTGAAGCAGATGAAGCAGGAGGGTGACAAAATCACATGGCTTACGGCCTATGATTACAGTTTTGCCTCACTAATTGACCAGGCTGGGGTAGACGTGATTTTGGTGGGAGATTCGCTGGGCATGGTGATGCAGGGACACCCAACGCCGGTGCCGGTGACCATCGAAGACTGCGTTTACCACACTGAATGCGTTGCACGTGGTTCCAGTAATGCCATGATTGTTGGCGATCTGCCTTTTGGCAGTTACCAGATCACCCGGGAGCAAGCCTACGAGAACGCGGTATTATTAATGCAGGCGGGTGCTCACGTGATCAAGCTGGAAGGTGGGGATACCCAGGTGGACACGATACGGTTCCTGGTGGAACGCGGCATTGCCGTCTGCGCGCATATTGGGCTGACCCCACAATCTGTGCATAAACTCGGCGGGTTTAAAGTTCAGGGTAGGGGTGAAGCAGCGCAAGAGTTGATTGATAGTGCTCGCAGCGTTGAACTGGCAGGCGCATTTGCGGTAGTACTCGAAGCAGTGCCGCAAAGCCTGGCACAGGAAATTACTGGGATGTTATCCATTCCGACCATTGGCATCGGCGCTGGGCCGCATTGCGACGGTCAAGTGTTGGTACTGCAGGACATGATCGGAATCTATCCGAAACGCAGCCCCAAATTTTGCAAGAACTATATGCAAGGGGCTGATTCCATTGCTGGGGCGATCGAAAACTACGTCAAGGAAGTAAAAAGCGGCGAGTTCCCTGCCCAGATCCATTCATTCGACTAGGTAATCAGCTATTCAGCTGCAGTGATGCGTTGTCGTGTACGGTGCTGGCAGGTCCAGTGGATCGGGAGTCCTGCACAGCCAGCAAGAAGACATTTTTCTGTCAATCACGATTGTGATGGTTACAATAGCCCCTCATGTTGTTTTTGAGGTAAACGGAGTCTGATTTTGCACAAAGTTCAACGCGTCTCATCACTAAGAGCCGCAGTTAGCACCGCCCGAATCGAGAAAAAAACCATTGGTTTCGTACCCACAATGGGCAATTTGCATGAGGGACACCTGGAACTGGTGCGAACGGCCAAACGCCGAGCCGATTTTGTTGTTGTCAGTATTTATGTAAACCCTACCCAGTTCGGGGCAAACGAGGATTTGGAAAATTACCCCTCCACTCCGGAAGAGGATGCTCGTTTACTGGCAGAAGTTGGCGCTGACTTACTGTTTTTACCCACGCAGGAGATTATGTATCCGGGTGAATTGACATCACAAACCGTGGTTTATGTGCCTGCACTAGGTGATTTATATTGCGGAAAAGACCGCCCCACACATTTTAACGGGGTGACAACCGTGGTGAGCCGACTATTTAACATGGTGCAGGCCGATGTGGCGGTGTTTGGCAAGAAGGATTACCAGCAGTTGACCATTATCCGGCGCATGGTTAGGGATTTGGCTTACCCAGTGCAAATTGTTGGTGTGGACACAATTCGCTCGCCAGAGGGTCTGGCACTGTCGTCACGCAATGGTTACCTTGATGAGCAGGAATTATCAGCGGCACCCACACTCTATGCATCACTGCAAGAGTTGGGCAAAGCGTTGCAAGCGGGGAAAGTAACCAAGAGCCGTATCAAGGAACTCGAAAAGCAGGCCAGGCACTCACTCAAAGCAGCCGGTTTTAAGCCTCAGTACGTTACCGTTTGTCGGCAGTCGGACCTGTTGCCAGCCAAAAAAGGCGATACCGAGTTGGTCATACTCGCCGCAGCCAAACTGGGTAAAGCCAGGCTTATCGACAATCTCGAGGTGTCAATCAGCGAATGATATCGCTGTCGCGATAGCCTAGCAGGTAGAGGATGCTGTCGAGGCCATGCGTTGACATAGATTGCTTGGCCGATTCACGCACCAGCGGTTTGGCGCGAAATGCGATGCCTAGCCCCGCAGCACTTAACATGGGCAGGTCATTGGCGCCATCGCCCACGGCGATGACTTGCTGTGTGCTAATGCCTTCTTTGTCGGCGATCTGTTCCAGTAACAGGGCCTTGCGCTGTCCATCGACCACCGGGTGAATTACGCGACCCGTCAGGGCGCCATCCTGGATCTCCAGGGTGTTGGCGAACACATAGTCAATTCCCAACTTGCGCTGTAAATATTGTCCAAAATAACTGAATCCACCAGACAGGATAGCGGTTTTAAACCCAAAGGCCTTGAGATTCCTAACCAGGCATTCGGCACCTTCCATCAACGGTATTTCTTCGGCAACCTCTTGCAACACTTGTTCACTCAAACCCTCTAATAGAGCCATGCGTTGTGTAAAGCTGGCTGTAAAATCAAGCTCACCTTGCATGGCGCGTTCGGTGATGGCTGCCACTTGATCTCCCACACCTGCGCGCTTGGCCAGCTCGTCGATTACTTCCGCCTGGATCAGGGTGGAGTCCATGTCAAAACAGACCAGCCGACGATTGCGGCGCCAGGCATCGTCTTTCTGAATGGCAATATCGATATCGAGTTCAGCGGCGATATGCAGAAAACTGGCCCGCATCGAAGCTGGGTCATGCGGTTGGCCTTGCATCGAAAACTCGATGCAGGACTTAACTTCGTTACTAATTGGTTTGTCCAGCGGTACGCGACCACTGAGCCTGACAATATCGTGGATATTCAGTCCCTGCTCTGAAGTTACCTCGGTCACTCGGGCTATTTCTTCTGCGGCCACTTCGCGGGTCAGTAAGGTCAGTATGTAGCGGTCGGCTCCCTGTTGGGTTACCCACTGAGCATATTCATGCGGGGAAACAGTTGTGATCACGGTGGTCAGGCCGAGCGATTCGGCACGTGCCTGCAACTGTTCCATAATCGGCTGGCTTTCTTCGTTAGGCGAAATCTGCAACATGATTCCCTGCGAAACCTGGTCATGGATCACTGATTGACCAATATCCAGAATTCGGACATCGAGTTGTCCAATGACGGCATAAAAATCCGCCGAGAGACCGATCCGATCGTGCCCGGAAATACTAACTAAAATGATGTCTGACATTTGCTCTGCGCTGCTGGCAAATTACTGCTGAACGAGGATCAACAGTTTACACCAAATGGGCTCGCGCATTCTGGCTTAGTACGCAGATATCCGGGCAAATGCTGAAGAAATTATCATCCCGGTGCGTCAGTAGGTCGCGACCCGGCTAGCGACAATGATCGCTATAATTGAGTTAAATTTTCCGTATAATCAAGCCACTGCGGAGAGAAACATTTCCTGGCAAAACAAATCGAAGAATGAGCAAAAAAACTCGAGTGGGTGTGGTTGGTGTCGGATACCTGGGCCAGATACACGCAAAAATCTACCATGAGATGGAAAATGTTGAGTTGGTCATGCTCGCGGACACCCATCTTGATACGGTAACGGCCCTTGGTGAACAGTATGGATGTGCCGCAACCGATAATTTTCTGCAACTGATCGACAAGGTCGATGCAGTCAGCATCGTTGTTCCTACCTCGGCGCACTATGACGTAGCACAACCGTTTTTAGAAGCGGGCATCGCAACTTTGCTGGAAAAGCCTATAGCAGCAACTGTTGATGAGGCCACTCGTTTGGTCGACCTGGCCGCGCAGAATGATGCACCATTTCTTATCGGACACCTGGAACGATATAACCCGGCGCTCCGCGCCGTGGTCGAGAAAGTAACTGATCCCAAGTACATCGAGGTGCACCGCCTGGGCACCTTTGTCGAGCGTGCGACCGATGTGGACGTGATTACTGACCTGATGATTCATGACCTTGACCTGGTGTTATCACTGGTCGATGAAGAGGTGGAAGAGGTGCAAGCGATTGGGGCGTCGGTTATTACTGACCACGTTGACCTGGCCAATGTGCGATTGTCATTCCCTGGCGGCGCGGTTGCCAATATCACGGCCAGCCGCGTATCCAACAAACGTTTTCGACGCTTCCGTGTCTTCGGCCCCGAGGGGTACTATGGTATCAACCTGATGGATCAAGAGCTGGATGTAGTAACCAAAGGAGAAACCGCCGACGGTGATCAATTCGCTGGTCTGGACGTCGAACACATCGTGTTTGATACCGAGCAACCACTGCAAGTCGAGTTGGCGCATTTTGTCGAAGTGGCGCAGGGCAACAGCATGCCCATGGTGACCGGACTACAGGGCTTGCGGGCCCTGGAGCTGGCAAATCAAATTCAGTCAATCATGCGCGAGCCGGTGGTTGGCTTGTAGGGTATGGGTGTTGAGGTCGGAATGTTGGAGGCGCAGTAACAATGTTAACTCCACTGCTTCGCTGGCTGTTGACGCCGCTGTTTTTGCTGCTGGTGCAAAACTCTGTCGCGCAAAGTTGCGAGGTCACCAATGATGCCTTGCAGGCCATGGGCAAAGCCCAGGTGATTTTTACCAATACCGATGGTAGTCAACAAAAATTCCAGGTGAAATTGGCCGACAACTTGACCACTCGTGCTGCGGGTTTTCAACGGGTATGTGCTTCCACCATCGCGGCGGAACCAATTTTGTTTGTGTTTGATACCGAGCGAAGACCACGCTTCCACATGCGCAACGTGGTTGCCCCAATTGATATCGCGTTTATTAATAAAGCGGGCGCTATCGACAGTATCCTGGCCATGCAACCGTACGTGCTGGGTAGTACCAAGCGACCGCTGTATGCCCCGCGAGACAAGGTTGTTGCTGCATTGGAGGTGCATCCCGGCTTTTATGATCAACATGGAATTGATCAGTCCACGACGGTACGCTGGCAAGTCAGTCCCTGATCATGAGCACTGATGCCAATTGCGCGGCAAGCTGATTTGCTTATCCAACTATAGACATTGTAACCATGACTGACTACCTCGACTGGCAATCAGACCTGTCCGTTGAAGCCGTGTTTGCCGGTAATGCTTCGATAAGCTATCCGGAGCTGTGGCACAACGGGTTGATCTATCTCTCCGTGCTCAAGGAACAACAGGGCAGAGTGGTGCTGATTTATCAACAGGGCCAGCAGCGACACTGTCTCACACCTCAACCGTACAGTCTGCGGACCCGTATTAGTGAGTACGGGGGCAAGCCTTTTTGGATCCAGGGTAACCATGTGTACTTCGTCAATGATGATGATCAAAACATTTATCGGCAGCAACTTGATGCCGAGTCTGCTTCGGCACCGGAGCAGATCACAAAAAATGTAGCAGGTCAGGGACTGGCGATGTTTACCGACCTTTGGCAGGTTTCTGAACACCGACTGCTCTCGATTTTGGAACTGGAGGGCGGGGAAGCTGCGCGTGAGAATCAGCATTGTATCTGTACGATCGATACGTCAACCGTTCCGGCTACGCCACAAATTTTGTTACGTGGCGCCGACTTTTACAGCAACCTGGTGTTCGATCAGGCTCACCAGCGACTTGCCTGGGTGCAATGGCAACACCCCAATATGCCGTGGGATGAGACGGAATTATGGCTGGCAGATCTTAGTTTTGACAATGCGGAGCCAGACGTGGTGCGAGCTCGTAAAGTGCCGTTAACTGACCAGGCCAGCGTTTGTCAGCTGTACTTTGCCAATAACGGAACTTTGTTTTTTTCCGCCGATTTTGCCAACCAGGCCAACAGTGATAATCGGAATTTCTGGAATGTGTATGCACTTGATCCCAACCAGTCGGATTTGAATTTCCAGGCGGTAACTGCTGGCGGGCTGGAATTCGGTTACCCGCACTGGCAGTACGGTGATTCGCGAATCATTCAGTATGATGAAAATAGCCTGTTGACCATTGCTAGCAAGGCAACCGAAGATGTGTTGGTTCAAATTGAGGTGGACAGCTTGGCAACCGAGGCATGGCCTGTCACTGGCTTTACGTTGCAAAATCTCTCAGGTAATGGCGCCGGTAAAGCGGCGGCAGTGTGTCTGTCCAGCCATTCCGCTCCCGATGTGGTTATTATCAGTGAGAACGGCAGGCAGCTAGACCTGGTGAACCAGGAATCCGCCATATTATCGTCTGAGGACGTAAGTGTTGCCCTACACATCGAGTATGCCACTCGCGATGGCGGTTCAGCCTTTGGTTTCTACTATGCCCCGAAAAACTCTGCGTACCCGTCGCCCCAAACGCCTCCACCCTTGTTGGTCATGGTGCATGGCGGACCGACCGCGCGCGCCTACGGATTTTTCGATCTGCAGAAACAGTTTTGGACACAGAGAGGCTTTGCGGTTTTGGATGTGAATCATCGCGGTAGTAGTGGCTATGGCCGCGCCTTTCGGGACGCACTGTATGGAGAATGGGGTGAGCTCGATATCAGCGATATTGCGGATGGCGTGAATCACCTGGTCGAGCAAGGACTGGCTGATCCCGAACGCGTGTGCATCCGCGGCAAGAGCGCAGGTGGCTACGCGGTGTTGTGTGCGCTGACCCAATACCCGCAATTGTTTGCAGCTGGCGCCTCTTATTATGGTATTGGCAACCTGGTCACACTGGCTGAAACGACCCACAAGTTTGAAAAGCACTATGCAGATCGCATGGTGGGCGAAGTTTTTTCAGCGCAAACATCCCACCAACCAGAAAGCCGTTTTTATCAGCGCTCACCGATTAACCGCTTGTCTGAATTGCGTAGTTCCATGATCGTTTTCCAGGGCCTGCAGGATAAAATTGTGCCACCTGCTGTAGCGCATGAGATAATCGATGTGTTGCAGGAACTCGGTCTGGAGTATTCTTATACTGAATACGACGATGAAGGCCATGGTTTTAGGCAGTTGGCAAACAATATCGATGCGTGGACTCGGGAACTCGCGTTTTACCGAAAAAGTTTAAAAAATGAACCTGATTGAAGAAAGAACTATTGCTCTTGCTGGTGTGGTCCAGGCCTGTGCACAGGTGCAAGCACTGGCACGGTCTGGGCAGGTTGAAAAGGCAGCGGCGGAGCCTCTGCTGCAATCTGTTTTGGTGCTGGATGCCGTCAACACACCGGCGGTATATGGTGGATTACGTGGCGTTGGGAAGGGGCTTGCTTTATTGGCCGAAGGGCTTTTGCACTCTCCGCAGAATGAGAATGTCGAAGTACTGCGCTATGCCATGTCATTGCTGCATCTTCAGCATCAGCTTTATCGAGATGATCGGGCTTTTGCCGAATTTGGTCAGGCGGTGGAGCAACTCAGTGCCCACGGTGCAGAAGAATTTGAAGAGGCTTGCTCGGATGTTTATCAACGTTTTATCAGCAATATGCGTCCGCAGATAATCGTCCAAGGCGAGCAGGATTACCTGCAACAACCAGAAATTCCAGCGAAGGTGCGAGCGATGTTGTTAGCGGGTATCCGTTCGGCAGTTTTATGGCAACAAAAGGGCGGTAGTCGATTCAAATTGATCTGGCAGCGCACTCGCATGCAGAACGCGGCCAGAAGCCTGTTAGGACAATCCTACGCACATTAGGGAACTACCCGCTATCAGGTTTACTCTTCTGCCAGTAAGTCTTGCAGGATTACCTTGCTCATTTCTCTTGAAAAAATATCAACACCCTTGTGGTTGATATGGCAACAATTGTCGATATACAAGGTGTCTGCCATGCCTTTAAACACAAAGGTGAAGTCATGATACTTAACTTTGCTGTCCTTTAGTTTGTTGGCCTTCTCCACGATGGCCGGATAACCCAGCCGATAGATGATGCCGTAGCTGCTCTTTGTAAGAATGGCATATTTGGACTCCCAATCGCTGAGTATTTTATTCCCTTCAATATATTGGTTTGGTTGGAGGAAGTGATAATATTTCCCGCCCTGACCTTCCACCATGGCGTGCAGCGCAATTGAACTATTGGCCCATATATCTGCCACGTCACGGTGAAACTGGTCCCAATCAGTGAAATGATAATCTGGTCCTGAGGCCTCATAGGCAAAATCTTGTCGACGCGAGTCACTTGAGACAGCGATCTGCTGTTCGATCTCTGCCAGCTTTACCGCATAGTTTTGATTAACCAGGCGCCAGATAAAGTTCATAAACGGGCTGTAGCGAATTCCCTCGATCAGCCAGAAACCTGCGAGCGCGGCATGACTCTTCTGGGTCTGTTTTTTCTCAGCATATAAATCGAGAAATGTCTGGTTCATCGAGGAGGCAACGCGGTTGTTCCAGAAAACCGGGAAAGCAGGATGCACATTGCGATCCCGGTAATTGTTGAACGTTGTCCCTAACTCGTTAAAACCGTCGATGTTAATTACAATATCAAACTCGGCGCCCAGCGAATAATAGTAGGCAAGCCGGGTGAGCTGTTGGGGTTGCTTAAAACTACCTGCACCGAGGTTATACACCACAAAATCGTAGTCTTTATACGCTTCTGTCTTGCGGAAAGTGTCGATCAGAGCACGCTGACCTGTCTCGCGACCAATGGAATCAGCAAAAGACCCGCCAAGAATGGCAACAATCAGTTTCTTCTCAGACCGTTTTTCCAGTGGCTTGTCGGTGTACGTTTTAATGCGGTCATAACATTCTTCCTGAATGTCCGACTCGCAATCTGCGCGTCGCCGCTTACCGTCAATGGAAAACCCCACGTAAGGGTGGAGGATAGGTTTGGTCCAGACCTCTCCCTGTTCCTCGTCCTTGGGTATGTAAACGCCGCCCTTGTTGAGATTTTCTACCGCATCAATTTTGCTGTGCTGAATATCGTAGAGCTTGTATTCACCAAATTTGAAGGTATAGGCACCAAAAGCCAAAAGTTCAATAAATAAATAACTGATGAGGGCTAATACCCCACCAAAAATAAATGATTTCATTGCAGCCAGGAATCACGAGTCGGTTTGTGAACGCGTTATTTTATCTTGCCTTGTGGGGCAAGTACACGTGGTCCCTGAACGAAACTGGCGAGAAAAAGCCCCCGGGTAATAGTTGGATCAGTGAATCAAAATGGATGGAATTTAGCGCGAAAAATGTCATCATCCGCTAATTCAAATTGGCTTGACTGAGCGCCCCATATTCTCGATGAAAATTTCCCTCTTACTTACTGGCAACGAACTGATGAGTGGCGACACCGTCGACACGAATTCCAATTATGTAGCGCAGTCCTTGAAAGACCTGAACCTGGTGCCCTACATTAAAAAGGTGGTGGGTGATGACTTATCCTTGTTGGTAAGTTCCATATCTGAGCTGGCTGAAGTATCTGACGTACTCATCATCAATGGTGGACTCGGCCCTACCGTCGATGACTTGACTGCCAAAGCTTTATCCATGGCCACCGACTCTCCATTGCATCGCCATCCTGAAGCATTGTTGGAACTGGAGGCATGGGCGGCAAAACGGGGCTTTATCCTGACGGAATCAAATCTCAAGCAGACAGATTTGCCGGAGATTTGTGACATTATCAAGAACCCGAAAGGCTCGGCGGTAGGATTTTCGTGTACGTTCAGGGATTGTTTGATCGTCTGTACCCCTGGCGTCCCCGGTGAATTCAAAACCATGGTGGAGCAACAGGTGTTGCCGCTGATCCGAGAGTTTGGACATATCGAAGCTACCACCCGAATCACCCGGCTGCGTGTATTTGGCATTACTGAATCTGGCTTGCAGGACCTGGTGAATGAGTCCTTTCCAGATTGGCCTGATAAGGTTGATCTTGGGTTTCGCGTGCAAATGCCCGTTATCGAAATAAAGATAGCCACGGTCGGACAGGACCTGGATGGCTTGAATGAAATCTGGACGGAAAAATTCCGTTCCCGTTTCGCCGACTATGTGATTGGTCGGGATTCCACGCGGTTGAGCCAGGCGTTAATCCAGGCGCTAGGGCAAAACAACAAGACGATCTCCGTGGCTGAGTCTTGCACAGGTGGCGCGGTTGCCGCCAGTATTACCAGCGAGGCAGGAAGTTCACAGGTGTTTGAGGCGGGATTTGTGGTTTATTCCGACCGCATGAAATCTGCCGTGCTTAAAGTAAACAGCGAGACTCTGATCGAGTATGGTGCGGTGAGCGAGCAAGCCGTATGTCAGTTGGTATCGGGTGCGCTCGACGTTTCCGGCGCAGATATTGCCCTGGCTATTTCCGGCATTGCAGGTCCGACTGGCGGTAGCGAAGAGAAACCGGTTGGCACGGTCTGGATGGCCTGGGGTACCGCGGACAATGTGCAGGCGCGGCGTTTCTATTTTCCTGTCGGACGGCTCGCGTTTCAGCGCACGGCAAGCTCAATTGGCATGGACCTGGTGCGCAGGGAATTATTGGGCTTACCCACCGATATCGATTATTTTGCTGAGCTTAAGAGACGTAGAAGCTGAGGGACAAAACTAGAAAAACAACAGCTTGATAATGAAGGCAATGATGACGATATTCAGAGTCCATTTGATCGCGCCGATGCCTTGCTTCACTTGAAAATTTGCCGCCAACCAGCCACCAATGGTGGTGCCGATGGCGAGCGCGATACCGTATTTCCAAATCATGTCCAGTTGTGATGCAAACACCAGCAACGCCACGCTGGTGTAACACAGCACGATAAACACCTTGTGGCTATTGGTGGTTATCAGATCGAACCGCATCACCCGGTTCAAGGCCGGCATCAATAAAAAGCCTACACCGATGTGAATAAAGCCGCCCCAGAACCCGATGAGCACCATCAATAAATGACCGGCAATCATACGCGCTCTGCCAGGATGTTCCGTGCCCTCGATGGTTTTGGCTTGTGGTAAAGCCATGATCACCAGGATGATCAGCATAATAACGGCCAACAAAGTGTTGAACTGATCATTTGGAACGCGCGCCGCCAGGTAGGCACCCAGAATCGTACCTGGAATAGTACAAGCGGCTAACGACAGGCTAAGCCGGAAATTGGCGAAGCCCTTACGATAAAATGCGATCACCGCAGACAGGTTTTGCGGCAGGATAGCGATCCGGTTGGTGGCGTTTGCCACTGTGCCTGGGACGCCAAGGAAAATCATGATCGGCACCGACAGCATTGAGCCACCACCGGCCATTACATTGAGAAACCCGGTAGCGATCCCAGTGACAAGAAGTAGGAGCAGTTCCAGCATGCCCGGATTGTAACGAAAAACGCTTGAGGGTGTGAGCGATCTGCTACACTTGCCGGGGAAGGTTGGACACTTCGGACAGGCGCAGCCTGCACAACACGTTTATTAAAATTACCAGATGAAACTACATTGTCAGATTTATCCGGAATCCCTGGATCCGGGTGATTTGTCTGCACGTACACCGTTGATTTTAATCCCCGGCTTATTTGGTTCTACGACCAACTGGCGGGGCTTTGCACGTCAGTACGCTGCGAACATGGGGGAGCAACATCCAGCCATCATCCTGGATATGCGAAACCACGGACGCTCGCCTCATGCGGACTCCCATAGCTATGCGGATATGGTGGCGGATCTCGCCCAGTTTTTTATCGATCATGGTATTCAACAAGCTGATGTGTGCGGACACAGTATGGGTGGAAAAGTAGCCATGTTGTTTGCGCTGCAACACTCGCTGCGAGTGCGCCGACTGGCAGTATTGGATATCGCGCCAGTTAGTTATGGTCACAGCCCGGCACCGTTTCTACCGGACCTCATTCAATTGCCGGTCAATGAGATGAAATCAAGAGCAGAAGCAGACCGCGCGCTGCAGCCCATTATCGCCGACACACCTACGCGCCTGTTTGTCTTGCAAAGTCTGAGTGGTTCACCGGGCGCGTACTATTGGCGTTTGAACTTATCGGTATTACAAAATTATATGGAGCAAATTACAGGTTTCCCCGAAGTAAATGGCCAAGTGCAGACCCCCACATTATTTGTGAATGGGCAGCAGTCTGATTATCTGCTGAACGAGCACCATGATAAGATACTGGGTATGTTCCCGAACACGCAGTTTCAGTCGATACCAGAAGCAGGTCATTGGCTGCATGCGGACCAACCAAAACGGGTGCTGGAAGTGGTCTCGGAGTTTTTAAAACTATGACAAATAAAGGCAATGAAAGTTTGGATGATCAGGTCAATTACGACATGATGGATAAAAAACGTAAATATGCCTTATTGATCGAAGCCCATTCGCAGGATTTATACAAATATGCCCTGTGGTTGTGTAAAGACAAAAACATGGCAGAAGATGTCATGCAAGAGGCCTTTTTGCGTGCCTGGCGTTCACTGGACAGCCTGCGTGAAGCCAAAGCAGCCAAGGGCTGGTTGTTTACTATTTTCCGTCGTGAGCATGCGCGTCAGTTTGAGCGCAAGCAATTTCAGTATAAAGACCTTGAATCGATGGATACCATCGAAGACGGGCAAATGGGCTATGACGACCGCCCCGAAGCATTTGCACTGCGCAATGCCTTGAAAAGGTTGCCAAATGAATATCGAGAGCCGCTTGAGATGCAGGTCTTAGGTGGGTTTTCCTGTGATGAAATTGCCGGAATACTGGACATTAGCAGTAGTGCGGTAATGACAAGACTATTTAGAGCGCGTAAAAAAATGCGCCAGATACTTGGCCATGAAAAGACTCCAGATTTGGGAGTTGTGAGTAATTAACTCATGATTGGTCGGTAGTCATTAATTTTTGATGACTATCGCAGCGAGAGAATTGAGCAAACCAAAATGAACTGTTTAGAATTTAAACGGCTGGCGTTATCTGACCCCAACAGTAAAGACGTCAGCTTTATAGAGCACAGCAATAGCTGTCCTGACTGCCTGAAATATATCAGCGGGGTTCGCAAAATGGATGCTGACTTGACCAGCTCCCTGGATGTGAATATGCCTAGCGACCTGACCGCGCGATTACAGCTGAATGCTGAGTTGATCGATGAAGCGGAGCAGGTTGGGAAGCGCAGTGCCTCGCAACGCTATGCCATTGCGGCCAGTGTGGCGATTGCATTATTCGTGGGTGGTTTCATGTTGAGTAATCAGATTGCCCTCAACGAAGAGATCAATAGTGATTACCAGAATATGCTGGCGGGTGTTCTTGAGCATATGAATGAGCAACCCATTACCCCGGTATGGGAGCCTGCTCGGGCGAATAGTACCGTCAACGCTCTGTTAGCGAGCTACAACACGGATGTTCGTTTTAAGCAGTTAGATAGTTTGCAGTTTGGCCGTATCTGCCCCATGGGGCAATATCGCGGCCTGCATGCGAGCATGGAAACCGAGCATGGGCAAATCACCTTTGCATTTATCAAGGGCGAGGCGTTGGGTGAACTCTTGGACGCTTCCTACCATGGCTATATCACCCGGGTAAAACCAGTACGTGGCGGCAACCTGGTAATATTCAGTCGCAGCCAGAAATCGCTTGATCAGGCAGATCGACAACTTGAAGATGCCATGTACTGGGATATCTAGTTAGAGTCTCCTGTGTCGCCAGCTCTTTTGGTGGCTCACCGCGTGTAAAGTGACGCAAATCACGCCTGTGACTGAGCGGACGCTGGCTTACCCAAAGCGAAAATCTGCCACAAACTGATTGTGCCGTCGTTCTTCGCCAAAGCTTGACATGGGGCCATGACCAGGAATGAAGCGGATTTCATCCCCCAGAGGGAACAAGCGTTCCCGAATCGAACTGATTAAGTGCTGTTGATTGCCCTGTGGGAAATCCGATCGCCCGATAGAACCTTGAAATAGCACGTCTCCGACAGCGGCGAATTTCTCCGATTTTTCGACGAAAACCACATGGCCCGGGGTATGACCGGGACAGTGAACCACGTCGAATACCAATTTCCCTAAGGTTACCTGGTCGCCATGTTGCAGCCATTGGTCCGGTTTAAACTCTTCGCCTTCAAAGCCAAACTGCTGGCATTGCTGAGGCAGGGCATCAATCCAGAACTGATCGCCTCTGTGCGGACCAATAATTGGTAGGCCCTCAGCCCGGGCCAATTCAGCTGTGCCACCGGCGTGGTCAAGGTGGGCGTGGGTAATCAGGATTTTGTCCAGTTCCAGGTCAAGCTCCTGCACCACCTGACGAATTCTGGCTACCTCGCCACCCGGGTCAACAACCGCTGCGAGACGTGTTTGTGTGCACCAGACTATGCTGCAATTTTGCATAAACGGGGTGACGGGCACTATTTTAAAGCCCAATCGGGATTCGGTCATGATGGGATTACTCGGGTTGCGGACGAACTTCGATTTGCTGGCTGAAGATTCGACCATCCTCGCTGATCAGGTTAACGTCTATCAGGCTTCCTGCGGGCATTTCTCGCTCGGGCGTGACCAGCATCATATGCGTTGACATGGGTTCGAGGCTGAACCTGCCATTGGCAGGGACGCGCAATTCGTCCCGGTGTTGCATGCTGGCAATGCCGCCCTCTATCAGCGTGTCATGAATCATTACCATATCGAATTGTGGGCTCTCGGATGCAACGATGACAATGTCTTGATCACTGGTGTTACGTATATTGAAATACCCTGCCATACTCTTCGCGTTCGGAGGTGCAGGCCGAATCCAGGCCTGCTCAAAAATGAGTTCATTCGACCTGGTAGAATCTGCCGATACCAATGGCTTGTTGCGCTGATGGGCTGCCGCCACGGCACTGGCATTCGCCGAGTGGTCATCGTGATAATAGTTCGCCAGGGTGATTAAATCGGCACTGATTTCTTCTAATTTATGCGGCGCAGAAATAACCCCGGCCATTTCACCCTTCGGATTAAACAGGATCATTGCTGCGCTGTGGTCAACATCGTATGCGCCATATTCGTCGGCTTCGCGGGCGATAAACAGAACTCCAAGTTGTTTGGCGAACTCGGTTAATTCTTCTACGTCTCCAGTCATGCCGATAAATTCGGGGTCAAAAAACGGCACGTATTTCTTCAGTTGTTCTGGTGTGTCACGTGCGGGGTCAACGGAAACCATCAGGACCTGGTAGTTGCCCCACTCGTCCTGTTCAACCAGCCGCGCCTTGATCTGCTTGAGAGTTTGCATGGTGGTTGGGCAAATATCCGGGCAATTAGTAAAGCCAAAGAACGCGATGGTCCAGTGGCCCAGCAAGTTTTGATTGCTGAATTGCTCATTATTGTGGTCAATAAATGTGAAGCTGGTGATCTTTTTCGGGGTTGGCAGAATTATGGCTTTCTGTAGCTCCGGGAGTTCGCCAGGGCCTTTTAAAGCCTGCTGAACATACAGGCCAATGGTGAGGGCAAGCAGTGCAATGACTACTTTAAAGAACATTGAATTTCCGAGATTTGACATCATATAAATAGGCAACAGCAGGAGCTTGGAGTCGGATTATAAACGATTAAAATGGGGTTTCCTGTATACTTAACAAGAACAATATAAGCAGCTAATTACTCAGGAGTTTTTAATGGATAGTATGATTTTTTTGATTGCTGGCGTGATCATCCTGTTTTTGATTCTCAAAAACATTGTCCGCGTCGTTCCGCAAAATGATGCCTACATCGTAGAACGATTGGGTAAATACAGTTCCACACTTACTGCCGGCATCCATTTCCTCGTGCCATTCCTGGATCGGGTAGCTTATCGGCACTCATTAAAAGAGTTTGCTGTCGATGTACCAGCCCAACAGGCGATAACCAAGGACAACGTAGCGCTTGGAATTGACGGCGTATTGTACATGCGAATCATGGATCCAAAAGCAGCTTCTTATGGTGTAGAAAACCTACGTTTCGCGATCATGCAGCTGGCACAAACTACCATGCGTGCGGAAATCGGTAAGTTGAGTCTTGATGAAACCTTTGAGTCCAGGGAAAACGTCAACGCCATGGTGACCAATGCCATTGATGAAGCATCAGAAGCTTGGGGAACCAAGGTACTCCGCTATGAAGTAAAAGATATCTCGCCACCGGCTTCTATCCTGGATGAGATGGAGAAACAAATGGCCGCAGAACGGGAACGACGGGTTGCTGTATTGACGTCAGAAGGTTATCGCCAGGCTCAAATCAATGAGGCTGAGGGTGACCAGCGGGCACTGGTGTTACGTGCTCAGGGTAGCGCTGACGCGGTTGAGATTGAAGCCAAGGCACGCGCCATGGCGATTCGCACTATTTCCGAAGCGATTAATAATGAAGGCGGCACCACTGCGGTGGCACAGCAGCTCTCAGAGCAATACATCACGGCGTTCGAACAATTGGCGCGCGAAGGCACTGTTGCTCTGTTACCAACTGACGGTTCTGATGTGACCTCGGTGGTCAGTAAAGCATTTACTGCTTTCGAGGCTTTGAAGAAACAGGTCGATAAAAGTCAGGACGTTTAGTTTCGAGCCCACATTTACTTCTTTGTAACACTTTAATTTCGGAGGATCACTATGTCTCCCGCACTATTTTACCTGGTTATTGCCGTAGTTTTGATCGGCACAGAATTATTAATAATGCAGTTGTCTGTATTCTGGTTTCTCTTTATCGGTCTGGGCGCGCTGGTAGCCTCATTTGCCGCTTGGATGTTCCCAGACTTGGGATGGGTCGTTAGCACCGGGATATTCCTGGTTGCTTCCATCGTGATTTCAGGCGGTTTGTATCCATGGTTAAAAAAATGGCAAAGCCAACCCGCACCGATTGCTGGAAATGATGCTATTGGTCAGACCGCGGAAGTCATTGAAGCCATCAGTAAGGAAAGACCTGGCAAGGTTATGTGGTCTGGTGCCGATTGGTCTGCATACTCGTCTGACGAGCAGGGCTTCAGCATTGGTGATAAGGTCATCATTCGCGAACTGAATGGTATCCGTTTAACCGTCAGCCGTTAAATTCCGCGAGGACAATCGAATCGCCCAACAATAAATCTGACTTGCATGGTGTAATTGCGGTAGATTATCGGTTTAGCAATCTACCGCTGCTCCATGCACTATGAGTCACCAACCCCGGGAGTCAGACAGTCTTCTTGACTGGGCGTCGCTGTTGCGGGGTCAGGCTCATATGCACGGCTTGCCACTGGTTAGCGGCTCTCTTAAAACCCAACCCGAACATTTCCGGGTTCGCGAGCGTTTGCCGTTTGAACCAGAGGGAACTGGTGAACACTGTTGGGTATGGATTAGAAAAACGCGTCAGAACACCGATCAATTGGCACGTCAACTGGCACGGTTTGCCAAAGTGTCTTACCGGGATGTTGGGTATTCAGGTCTAAAGGATTTTCAGGCCGTCACCGAGCAGTGGTTCAGCCTATGGTTGCCTGGGCGTGAAGCGCCTGACTGGTCCGGCTTTAGCATGCCCGGAGTGGAAATTTTACGTGAAGTACGGCACAGCCGGAAAATTAAACGTGGAACCCATAGCCACAATGAATTCTCTATCTTGCTGGAAGATTTGGAGTATCTTGATGGAGCTGATCCGGCTTCGTTAGGTCTGCGACTCAACCAGGTGAAAGAGGCTGGAGTACCGAATTACTTTGGGCCGCAACGGTTCGGACAGCGCGCCAATAACCTAGAGCAAGCCAGTCAGTTGCTGGCTGGCCACCAAAAAGTGAAAAACCGTGCGTTACGAAGCTTGCTGATTTCCTCGGCGCGCTCCTTCTTGTTCAACATGGTTGTTTCACAACGACTTCGGGATGGTAGTTTCTTGTCTTTGTATCCCGGCGAACCGGTGAACCTTGACGGAACAGGAAGTGTGTTTACCAGCGATGGGGACAAGTCGGAAGCGAAACGCCTTGCAAAGCAGGATATACATCCCACGGCACCGCTTTGGGGTCGAGTGAGCGAAGAAACGACCGAAAACTACCCGGAACTGCGCCAGTTTGAAAGCCAGGTGGTAGCGCAATATCAAACCTTGTCACAAGGTTTGCAAGGCCTGGGTGCCTCGTATCAACGCCGCCCGGTGCGGATGCGGGTTGCTGATTTCAAGTGGCAGCTTGAACCTTCAAGAATGACTTTGAACTTCAGTCTTCGAAAAGGGCAGTTTGCTACTTCAGTATTGCGCGAGTTTTTGGCACCGAGTGCAGAGGCGGCATGAGTTTGACGATAAAAACGTTTGCCTATCTTGATGGCGCGACTTTGTTTTCTCTTGTGGCAGATCAACCCTGGGCGATTTTCCTGGATTCGGGCGTTGTAAGTCGTGACATGCACCAGTCCTGGAAAACCAGCTTCGATGTGCTGGCAATTAAACCAACAACGACCTTCGTCACGAATGGAAACAGCACGTTGATTACTGAACGTGACCGAGAATGTGAATCGGATGCTGACCCGCTTAGCTTGGTTGAGGCTAAACTTGCTGAACTCGATTTCGACGGTAACCCCGATCTTCAATATCTGCCGGGCGCTTTAGGTTATTTCGGTTACGACTTGGCGCGACGTTTTGAGAGATTACCCGAACTCGCTGCCAATGATGAACAGCTGCCGGAAATGGCCGTGGGGATATATTCCACGGTGGTGGTGATCGATCATGAAGCCGGCGAAACACGATTGATTTCGCTGGACTCAGATCAACGCCAACTGTCTGAGTGGCAAGAGCGGATAGAGCGTACATTGAATCAATCGGGTGATCAGCACGACGAACAAACGAGCACCCGGCTGAGCAGCGAGCCCATCCAATCAAATATGGATGAGCAGCAGTATCAACAAAAATTTCAAGCGGTGCGCGACTACACTGTGGCTGGGGATTGCTACCAGGTAAATCTGGCTAAACGATTTAGCAGCAAGGTGGCTGGGAATGCCTGGCATACCTATCGAGCTCTGCGTAAAGCCAGTCCCGCCCCATATGGGGCATTCCTGAACCTGCCATTCGCGCAGGTATTGTCAAATTCGCCCGAGAGTTTTATTCAGTGCCGCAATCGTTTGGTCACTACCAGCCCGATCAAAGGCACCATGCCGCGAGATCACGCAGATCCAGCCAATGACCGGGCTATTGCGGACCGCTTGCGTCGCAGTCGCAAGGATCGAGCGGAAAATCTCATGATTGTGGATCTAATGCGCAATGACCTGAGCCGCTGCTGTGAACACGGCACGGTTAAGGTACCAAAGCTGTTTGCCCTGCATAGTTTTGCCAATGTGCATCATTTGATCAGTACCATTACCGGAAAGCTGCGTGAGGAATTACATGCGCTGGATCTATTGCGCAGTTGTTTCCCAGGCGGATCGATTACTGGTGCGCCAAAGATTCGTGCCATGCAAATAATCGAGGAGTTGGAACCGCATCGTCGAGGGCTGTATTGTGGCTCGATAGGTTATGTGGGTGTTGATGGTGGCCTGGAAACCAATATTGCCATCAGGACCATGGTAGTAAAGGATGGCGTGGCCCGGTTTTCTGCTGGCGGTGGCTTGGTGATTGACTCGCAAGTGGAGCAGGAATACCAGGAGATAATCGACAAAGCACGCATGATGACTGAGGCGCTGACGGCAATTGTCAGATAATTTAAAAAAATAGTTGTCAAAGCCTTGATTAACAACAGTTTCGGCGGTACAAAAGATGAACAATAAGTAATTTTTGTTCGTTTGTTTTGAGCAACCCAGCCGGGTGTGGCGCCATAAAGATCGGGTGCGTCGATTTTGGTTGGAATGCGGAGTACTTTTGAGTTGATTAATTAATGGTTCAAGTCGCTGTCAGATCTGTTTCGGAAATGGTGTTGCCTGCCGACAACGTGCCTGCGTGGCTTGCTGAAGTCTCCGATGGTCGCAGTGAAAAAGAAATCGCACGCATTGAAAAAGCGGCGTATTTCGCTATTGATGCCCACGAAGGGCAGAAGCGCTCATCGGGTGAGGATTATGTAAATCATACCTTTGCAGTGGCTGGAATTGTCCATGAACTCGGTTTGGACACGGATGTGGTCATTGCGGCTCTGCTGCACGACAGTGTGGAAGACACGCATGTCACGCTCGACCAGCTCAGTAAGGAGTTCAGCTCCGACGTAGCCCGGCTGGTAGATGGTGTCACCAAGATGGAAGTTATCCAGGAATTTGCCGATCACAAAGGTGGCAAGTCGAGCCAGGATGCCAAGGCCGAAAGTCTGCGTAAAATGATGTTGGCCATGGTAGATGATGTGCGCGTGGTGTTGATCAAGCTCTGTGACCGCCTGCACAATATGCGCACCCTGGATGCGGTCAAAGTTGAAAAACAAAAGCGTGTCGCCACCGAAACCCTAGAAATTTTTTCGCCACTGGCCAATCGGCTGGGCGTCTGGCAATTAAAGTGGGAGCTGGAAGACCTGGCATTTCGCTATATTGAGCCGGAAATTTATAAAAGCATCGCCAAGAAGTTATCTGAGCGACGGGTGGATCGGGAGTCTTTTATTGGTGGTTTTATTGAAGACTTGGGGAATCAGCTTGAAGCACAAGGAGTAGACGCACAAATCCAGGGGCGCGCGAAACATATTTACAGCATTTGGAACAAGATGCGTAAAAAAGGCTTGGAGTTCGACCAACTGTTTGATGTGCGCGCGGTGAGGTTACTGGTTAACACGGTGCAGGATTGTTATGCAGCCCTGGGACTGATTCATACCAATTGGAAGTATATATCCGGTGAGTTCGATGATTACATCGCGACGCCGAAGGAGAATAATTATCGCTCGATTCATACCGCGGTGATTGGTCCAAGCGGTAAAGTGCTGGAAATACAGATCCGTACCCACGAGATGCACGAGTACAATGAACTCGGCATAGCGGCTCATTGGCGTTATAAAGAAGGCCATAAGGATAATGATCAGGCGGTTAATAACAAAATCCTGTGGCTGCGTCAGTTACTGGAATGGAAAGATGAAGTGGCGGACGCCAGTGAGTTTGTCGATCGGGTCAAAGATGAAGTATTCGAAGACCGCGTTTATGTGTTTAGCCCGAAAGGGAAGGTGGTTGACCTGGCCTACGGTTGTACACCGCTGGATTTTGCCTACTCAATTCACACCGAGGTAGGCCATCGGTGTCGCGGTGCCAAAGTCAATGGCAAAATGGTGCCGCTGACACATAAGTTAAAAACCGGCGAACAGGTGAACATTATTACCGCCAAATCCGGCGGCCCGAGCCTGGACTGGTTGGATCCGCACAAGGGTTATGTCCGTTCACGACGGGCCAGGTCTGGCATCCAACACTGGTTCCGTCATGAAAATCGGGAAGAGACCATCGCTCACGGCAGAAATATCCTGGAACGAGAGCTGGACAGGATGAATTTGCACGATGTGAATCTTGAACACTTGGCAAAGAAGCTGGGTGTGGAAGATACCGAGGATATGTATTTTCGCCTTGTAGATGGTTCAATTAAACCAGGGCGTGCGGCTGCTGTAGCACAACGAATATTGCGTCCACTCGCCTTTGATGACGAAGAACAACTGGAGATCAGCTTTCGTGGTCCTGGTAAGGCTGCCAACGATGATCGCAAGCCGGCGGATTTGAGCATACAAGGGGTCAGCGATTTAATGACTAACCTGGCCAAGTGTTGCCAACCAGTGCCCGGTGATAAAGTACTCGGTTTTGTCACCCGGGGTGCCGGGATCACCATCCATCGTGATCAATGTCCGAATATTCTGTATCAGCAGAATACCGCTGGTGAGCGCGTGGTTGAGGTGGCCTGGGGTGCAGACAAGGAACACACGTACCCAATGGACATAGAAATCCATGCTTTCGATCGCAAGGGCTTACTTAAGGATGTCTCAACGGTCCTGGCGGATGAGAAGGTTAATGTCCTCTCCCTAAACACGAAAACCGAGATCAAAGATCACTCGGTTGTTATGGAGGCTAAAGTAGAAGTAAAAAACCTGGAGGCAATGAGCAAGTTGTTGGCGAAATTGGATCACCTGCCAAACGTACTTTCCGTTCGACGAAAATCCTGAGCAGCCTGCTCTGAGACCCCACAGATAAATAGATAGAAGCGTTGCTTGCTTGTCTTTGCCGATCTTTGCCTATGCCGTTCACCCTGATGCGTTAGAACGCGCCTGGGTTACGCAATAATTTCCTCGAACAGGGCAAAGTATATGTGTTCGCTGTATCCTTCACGAACATGCAAAGTGTGCGTTGGAAGCTTTTCGAGTATGGTTTTGACGCCTTCCAGCGACAGTCGTTGATCTTCGGTGCCATACCATACATCGATTGGCACCTTGATTTTGCTGAGGTCGTGTTTCATGGGCGCGATACAAAACACCATATCATTGGAGATGCCATCGAGGCTGTGGCGGGCCCCTTCCTTGAATATATCCACCATCAACTCAAATGTGCCGGTTTTCTCGAATAGCTCTTTCTCGGCACTTCCGGAACTGTTCTCCAACATGCCGCGGTAGTGGGTGTCCAGGTTTAGCGTCACACTCTTGAGCCATAATTCATAAAGTTCGCGCGCAAAGCGTTTTGACGCCTGCACCAACCGTGCACCGGGCGACATGATGCCAGTCAGATATTTTGTGTGGCTGCGTTCATTGATCACCACGGGTGAACTTAAAATAATTCGTTTTAGACGATCGTCCTCAATTCCGGCCGCATAGTTAATCGCCATCTGGCTGCCCAGAACACTGCCGAGCATATCGTATTCTTCAATCCCCAACTTGGTAATGAACTCGTAGAGTCTCTCGTTCCAGCCATGCGGATGACCTTCAATATAGGGGGATTTTCCTGTGCCGGAGCGATCAGGAATGATGAGGCGACGATTGGTCCGCTGCAGAATTTCCTCATGGTTATGCGGTACAGACAATCGGCAGCCATAGCCGCTATGACACATAATTAATGGTCGGCCATCAGCCGGGCCATATTCACAATAAGCAATTTTGTGGCCACTGGAGAGGACCATTTCCAAATCTTTGCTGTCAGCTTCGGCGCCCCCTGCGGTACCTATTTCAGATTCGAAATAAGAGTCCAGGATCTGCGACTCATGAGTCAAGATCAAGCGCACCACGGATGTCTGAGAATTCGTATCAGTCTTGCGAAAAATAGCCTTAAGATGCGTTTTAACCGTGTTATCCGAAATAAAGGATTCTTCCGCTATTTCTTTAATGCTCTTGCCATGAATCAGACCTCTGAGCACCATTTGTTCTTTGTCAGTCAGCTCATACTTGGCGATCAGGTCAGCATTCAGTTCGTTTTGCTCATGGCTGCGGTCAAGTACCAGCAGGGTGTGAATCTGCGTCACATCCGGATTGCCATCCACCTGGCTGTGGATAGAGCGAAGATAGATTTGATCGCCGTTTTCATCAAAGTATTCCAGCGCCAACAGGTTTCGGTTATTGGTCACCTTGCTGGCATCTGAGATTTCTCGAATCAGTTTCGCCAGGCCCGGTTGTACTTTCTCTTTGTCGTTCGGAGATAATATGTGATTAAACAGACTTTCAGCGTTCTTATTGTGATAAATAGGCTTCAGGTTCTCATCCAGGATAATCATCTTGAAGCGGCTGCGATCGAGCAGGGTATTGAAAACCGTCAAGGCCTCGCTGTCTTGCTTGATCCGCGAGATGATTCTGTCACCGACTGCCAGCTCAGAAAAATTATAGGGCTCATCAAATGATTCCGTTTCATCCAAAATCTGGTACATCATTTCCAGATCGTCGTCCCAACGCTCAGGTTTTCCAATAATCCTGTAGATCAGACTGCTAAATCGTGCGTTATTCATTAACCGGGTAACATCTTGTTGTTGTACTCGTCAGCTATTTCGCCATTGCTGAGCTGCAAAAGTGCCGACATCCACGCTAATAATAGAGATTAAGGGCGGATAACGCAATCGAACAATGGCGGGGTTTGTGAGCATAATTGGGTGGTTCCAAACACCGCAACTGCAAACATGGTAACCAGCGTTCATATTTAGTAAACTGCATGCCCGGTTAAACAGCTCTCGCAGGCTGCCAAACCGCTTTAGTCAAATATTTTTATCAAGAGGAATTAATATGAAACAACCAGTTAGAGTGACCGTTACCGGTGCTGCTGGGCAAATCAGCTATGCATTATTATTTCGCATCGCCTCAGGGGCTATGCTCGGGCAAGATCAGCCGGTAGTGCTTCAATTGCTGGAAATCACGCCCGCCATGGGTGCCCTGGAAGGGGTAGTAATGGAGCTAAATGACTGTGCCTTTCCTCTATTGCAGGATGTTGTAATTTCAGACGACCCGGAAGTTGCATTTAAAGATGCCGATTACGCGCTGTTGGTGGGTGCGCGTCCGCGTGGACCCGGCATGGAGCGCAAAGATTTGTTAGAGGCGAATGCCGCCATTTTTTCCGTGCAAGGCAAAGCAATCAACAAGGTTGCCAGCCGTGATATTCGTGTGTTGGTAGTCGGTAATCCTGCTAATACCAACGCCCTGATCACCGCCGCTAATGCACCCGATATCGATGCCCGTCAATTTACCGCTATGACCCGCCTGGATCACAATCGAGCCTTGAGTCAATTGGCTGAGAAAACCGGCGCACACACAACGGATATCAAGCGCATGACCATCTGGGGCAACCACTCGAACACCCAGTATCCCGATATTTCCAATACTACGGTAAATGGAGGTGCGGCCAGCGACCTGGTAGACCAAGCCTGGTTAGAAGACGACTTTATTCCTACCGTGCAAGAACGCGGCGCAGCAATTATCAAAGCTCGCGGCGCGTCGAGTGCAGCTTCTGCAGCGGCCGCTGCCATTGATCACATGCGTACCTGGGCAATGGGTACCGCAGACGGGGATTGGGTGAGCATGGCCATTCCGAGTGATGGCAGCTACGACATCGAACCTGGAATTATCTATTCCTACCCGGTCACGACCAACGATGGCGAATACTCCATCGTGCAAGGGTTGGAGATCAGCGAATTCAGTCGCGGTAGAATGGATGTGACAGAAACAGAACTACGTGAAGAGCGCGAAGCCATCGAGCACCTGCTGGGCTAACCGCTTATAAAGCACTCAAAAACCCTGGCAGTCTGACTGCCAGGGTTTTTTATTGCCTGCACCAATGATAAAAATCCCTGTTTTGCGGCGGTGGTTTGTAACAAGGTGCCGACAGCGAGTCTTTGCGAGTTTCTCACGGGAAAAAAAATCACCGCTTTTTAGGGCGGTAATAGATTAACAAGGCGCCGACAGCGGGTTCTTGTGTGTCTCTATCGGGCAAAAAAAATCACCGCTTTTTACGGCGGTGATAAATTAACAAGGTGCCGACAGCGAGTCTTTGCGAGTTTCTCACGGGCAAAAAAAATCACCGCTTTTTACGGCGGTGATAGATTAACAAGGCGCCGACAGCGAGTTCTTGTGTGTTTCTATCGGGCAAAAAAAATCACCGCTTTTTACGGCGTTGGTAAATTAACAAAGCGCTGCGGCGAGTTCTTGAATGTTTTCTATCGGGCAAAAAAAATCACCGCGTTTTACGGCGGTGATAAATTAACAAAAAGAAGAGAGAGTTATGAAAATAAATACTCATTTACATTTCATGTTGCACAGTATAGTTTGTCGCCGGGCGCTCTTTTCGGTTGTAACTAACAGTTAACCAAATAAGCAAAATCAGGCTGCTTTGTGTGGTTTTTACCACATCTGTGGTGTGTACAACACCTAAAATAAAAAATAGATTAGCCAAATCAGGCACTTACAAAGCAAAATTAACATGATTGGTAGCTTTGGAGAAGTTAAACGAATACTATTTTTTGTCGCATATCAATGAAACTTTCAGTCATTATTCCCACTTTCAATCGGGCCGAATTGTTGCCGCGCGCGCTGCAATCGGTGTTGTCTCAGGAACTCCCTGAGTACATTGATTCGCTGGAAGTAATTGTTGTTGATGACGGTTCAGATGACCAAACTGAAAAATTGCTTACTCGTCAATTTCCGCAAGTCAACTACATTAAGCAAACTCAATCCGGGGTAAGTTCTGCGCGAAATCGGGGGCTTGAAGCGGCGTCGGGAGAGTGGATTGCCTTACTGGATTCGGACGATGAGTGGTTGCCTAAAAAGCTCGTGCGCCAGTTTGATGTGCTACTGGAAACAGGTCTGCAGGTGTGTCACACCGAGGAGATTTGGATTCGCAATGGTGTTCGGGTAAACCAGATGAAGAAACATCAAAAAGCTGGCGGTTGGATCTTTCAGAAGTGTTTGCCGCTTTGTGCTATTTCGCCATCGTCGGTCGTTATACATAAATCGGTATTTGACCGCATCGGTGTCTTTGACGAACAACTACCAGCTTGCGAAGACTATGATCTTTGGTTGCGGCTCTGCGCGGTTTACGAAGTGGCCTATGTGGAGACGCCGTGCATCAACAAGTATGGTGGGCACGACGATCAATTGTCCCGACAGTTCTGGGGTATGGATCGATTCAGGGTTCTTGCGCTGGAGAAAATTCTCCAACAGCCACTGGCCGAAGAACAACATGAGGCCGCACTTGCCATGCTAGAACAAAAACTCGCGATACTACTGGCTGGTGCCCACAAACACGCCAACCTTGCCTTGCAACGAGAATGTGAAGAGTTACGGATGCGCGTTGATAAAAGTTGGGGCGTTGCGCATTAGTGTCTGTTATGTCTGCAACCCATACCCCAACAGTAAACCTGGCTTTCGCGCTGCGATGTGAGGCGAAGCCCTGGATTGACCATTATAATTTGATTCAGAAACAGTCAGCCAAACTTCCTTTGTTTCAGCGTGCGGCCGATAACGAACAACCCTTCAATATTAACTTGATAGTGGCTGGCATTGGCGGTACGAATATGGCCAGTGGCTGTGGATGGTTAGCGGCACAATCCGCCACAGCAAATGATGTGTGGGTAAACATCGGCATCGCAGGTCACGCTAGTTTGCCCTTGGGCGAGGCAGCCCTGGTAGTACATTCATTGGACTCAGCCGATAGTCAAAATCACTATCCGCCATTAATCTGTAAGTGGACCGGTGCCAAGGTATCTCTGCTTAGTGGTAATGAAGTGATCAGTGACTATCCGCAGAACCAGGCGGTGGATATGGAAGCCAGTGCTTTTTTCCAAACAGCGCGCAGGTTCAGCAGTTCCGAACTGGTGCAGTCGCTGAAAGTGATTTCCGATAATCAACAGCATGGCGTTGAAGCACTCAACGCAAAGCGTATCAGCGAGTTGATTGCCAGCCAGGTCGAACAGATTGACGCTTATATCCGAGCGCTGGTCTCACTGGTACCGGACCTGAGACAAGATATGAGTTTGTACCCTGAGCTTGAACAGTTTCATTGCACTGTCAGTCAACGGCAACAATTTACCGATTTAAGTGGCAAGTTGTTGAGCTTGGGTATGGCCGAGTCTGAACAGAGAGCATTGTTAGCAGGGGCGACCTCAATGAAACAGGCCCTACAGGCACTTCGGTCGGTACAGTTGGAAACCGCCCCCGCTTTGCCTGTTGGCCGTTCCGAGAAATAGTCTGCTGATGGATACCGTCTACGTTGAAGAACAGGTGCTGGACCACCCACGTACCAAGGCGATTTTGAAGCGCTACCCGCGCGCGAGTCATATCGTGATTGATCGCTACGGTGAAGTATTCAATCCGCATGCACAGAATTTTCGAATCCAGAAGCACAACCCGTCTTTAATCCTCGCCGCCAAACAAAACAACAAGGTATTGTCCACGCCCAGCCAGTATGAAACCGGCGGCGGTGCCAATTACTATTTTTCGCACATGCTCAATTGCCTGTATGACTGCCGCTATTGTTTTTTGCAGGGCATGTACCGTTCCGCCAACTACTTGCTGTTTGTGAACTATGAAGACTTTGTGGACAAGATAAAGGCGGTTGCAAAGACACACCTGCATGACGACAAACCTGCCTGGTTTTTCTCTGGTTATGATTGTGACAGCCTGGCCTTTGAACCGGTTTCTGGCTTTGCTGAACACTTTATCGGCGAGTTCAGAAACATCCCGTCGGCGGTTCTGGAGCTTCGCACCAAGAGTACCCAAATCCGCTGCCTTCTCGATCAGCAACCACTGGATAATGTGGTGGTGGCCTATAGCCTGAGCCCTGAGAACGTGGCTGAAGCCGTTGAGCTTGGAGCTCCGTCCCTGGCCAAACGGCTTGATGCCTTGCAACGCTTGCAACAGCATGGCTGGCGCATTGGTTTAAGATTTGATCCAATCATCTGGCACCAGGGCTACCAGGCTTCCTATATTGATTTGTTCCAGCAAGTGTTTACGCAGCTCGATGCCCAGCAACTGGACAGTGTCACCCTGGGCGGGTTCCGGCTGCCCAAGGGGTTTTACAAAATTATGCGTCGTCTGCATCCTGAACATTGGCTCTTTAGCGCTGGTTTGTCTGAAGCCGACGGAATGATATCGTATACGCCCGAGATCGAGGGGGAAGTGTTTGCTGTCCTGCAGCAGGCGTTGTCAGATCATGTAGCTGATGAGCTAGTCTACAGTTATCCAGCGACTACAAATCAATAAATCATGCCACCAGCTATGCTTAGGCGGTTAGTTCAATGAAAAAAGTTCTTATTACTGGCGCCAGTTCAGGCATCGGCCTCGCGTTGGCCAAAAAAATGCGGGAAGAGGGCGCCGAAATTACCGGCCTGGCACGGAACTTTGCGCAGGTGCCTGAGGGCTTGATGCAACGGCTCAGTATCGACCTGGCAAAGTTGGACGAGTTGCCGCAGCGCCTGGCTGACACTGCACTGCTGCATGATGACTTTGATTGCCTGGTTCTGAACGCAGGCTATGGCCGATTTGGGGGGCTGGAACAGTTTTCCCATGCGCAAATTCGTCACCTGATCGATACCAACCTGGTGAGCAACCTGTTTTTATTAAAACATTTTCTGCCCGACTTTAAACGCGTTGGTGGCAAGGACATTGTTTTGCTGGGCAGCGAATCAGCTTTGCAGGGTGCGCGCCAGGGTTCATTGTACTGTGCGAGCAAATTTGCCATCCGCGGGCTGGCGCAGAGTTTACGAGCCGAGTGTGCTAAGGCGGATGTGCGGGTGATCCTGATCAATCCGGGTGCTGTCGATACTGACTTTTTCAAGGATCTCCATTTTGCCCCTGAAGCAGGGGAGGATTACGTACTGGATTCAGACGTGATTGCGGAAACCATTCTTCACGCCCTGGCGCAACCGCGTAACGCTGTAATTGAAGAGATTAATATTCAGCCGCTTAAGCGCGCCTTTAAAAAAACCTGAACCACGCCAGATGGAGCGTACAGTTATCTAAGATTCCATGGGGTAGCGCAGCCCCAATTGCTGGCGAATCTCATCCATAATCATCATGATGGACAAACTGGTCTGCCAATTTACCCGGGGGCTCTCCAGCAAACCAAGATCTAGGCAGCGGTGGACCTCGGCAATCTCGCCCTCAAAACCATTTATCGTATGATTTCGGGTGATCGTTTCCGGGCTTTTCTGAATTCCTTCTGCAGCGTCGATATCTTCATACAAGGTGGCCGCCTCACTACCCCAAAACGGCGCATGTAGTTTGATTTTGCCTCTGCTGCCGTAGATCCAGCCATCATGATTGGTGTTGGCGGTTATTGCGGACCCTAATTGGGCCAAGCGACCATTCGGGTACTTTAGGGCGATCGCCAGTTGTTCATCTACTCCGCTCTCACCAATATGCCCAAGCGCACTGATGCTTTCCGGATCTTGCTGGTAGACCCAGTGGCTGAACGTGATGGGGTAGATTCCCATATCGAGCAGGGCGCCACCTGCCAGCTCAGGATCATAAAGTCGATGCGTCGGCTCGAAATCTCGTTGAAAACCAAAGGTGGCTTGAACCAGCTTGATATCGCCAATGCGTTCCTGCTCAAGCCAATCCCTCACCACATCATAAATTGGCAAGCAGCGCGTCCACATTGCTTCCATGTAAAAGGTATTGTGCTCTGCCGCAATGCGCGTGACCGCGGAAGCCTGTTGAGCGTTGATGGTCATCGGTTTCTCACACAGGGTTGGCTTGCCGCCCCGCAGGCAGGCAATCGACTGTTCCATGTGTGCGCTGTGCGGCGACGCGATATAGATCACATCCACGTTTGGGTCAGCCATTAAGTCGTCGATGCCCACATAACTGTGCTGAAATCCATGTCGATCGGCAAACGCTTTTGTTCTCTCCAGGGATCGGCCAGCTACTGCATAACATTCGGCGTCAGCATTGCCCTGCAATGCCTCGGCAAATCGATTAGCGATATTTCCAGGGGCGATAATTCCCCAACGGTAGCTCGACATTGGTTGTTCCTTTTCAGTTTGCGGAGTGTCGGCGGGGTCCTTCAGAGCAGTTTAAAAATTTGCTCCAACTCGTAGATTCGGTGTTGGTCGCCAATGTCGGTATTCGCGCTGTTCACCATAGCCTGTGCCAACTGCTCGCCGGTGATTGGCTGATAGCGTTTCTTCAGGAACAACACATCCGGAACCATGTTGACCATTTGTACAGCCAATTTTTCGCCCAGTCGCCCATCGGGGCGATCGCCAACAATCAGGGATGGTCGAAACACCACACGCTGGGAAATGGTTTGCTCCGCAGCAAAGTCCTCTAATTCACCTTTGATGCGAGGGTAAAATAACAACGATCGGGAACTGGCCGAGGGTGATGACACCAGGAACAGTCTCGGCACACCGTTTTGTGCTGCCGCCGCTATCACATTTGCCTGGTAACTGAAATCAACCTTATATTGAGCTTGCTTGCTGCCGGCCTGTTTCATAGTGGTTCCCATTGCCGAAAACAGCTCATCGCCCACAATTTCTGCAGCCCAGCTATCAATATCATCAAAATCAACCACCTGTACCACCAACTTTGCATGGTCGATTTGCAAGTCGCGGCGGCTGAACACCAGCACCTTCTGATAGGCGTTGTGCTCGAGCAGAGCGTCGACCAGTGGCCTACCGGTCACACCGGTAGCACCGATTACAATGGCTGTTTTACTCATATTGGCTTACTTCAGGGTCATTAAACAAGGGAGTTGTTTCCGCGTTGAGGAACTCGTTTGGCTAATAATTATTCGGTAATTCATTCTCAATCACAAGCGCATTCGTTATGATCGAATGCAACCGAGCAACTGCTTTCAATCGATAGACCCAGACGGCTGGATAACGAGGAAAATGATAACAATCACCCGTCGTGGTGCAAATATGGGTATCGCTGAGTCGAACGCGAATTCGGTTCCCCGCCGTTATGAGATTGCAGGACAACAACTCCTATTCCAGGCGCCGGCAGAGCGCCTGGCAGCCTTTGAGATAGAAGGGGAGAGCGCCGTACACAAAGCAGAATTACACTCGCTTCCAGAACTCTCTCTATTAGACAAGGATCAAGCCAGCCTTCATTACCGAGGCGATGCACCTTTCGCCAACCAACTGCAGGAAGTGTGTTGTTGGCGCGACCAGCAACGTGTGCAAATTGAGGTTAGCGGTGAACCTGTGGTTTGTATTGATTTAGCAACGCAGCATATCCAGCTGTTAAATGATCGTTCTTTTGATGATGATCTGAACCTCGAAGTGATTACCGGTCCTGCGCTGATTTTAATGCTGGCAAATACCGGTATATTTTGCCTGCATGCGGGCGCGGTGGTCACGCCGCATGGCACAGTGGCATTGATCGCCGAATCCGGAGTGGGAAAATCCACCCTGTCGCGACACATCGATGAGCAATGGGCACAACTAGCAGATGATGTGTTGGCCCTGGTGCCTGCCGGGAAAATTTCTGCGAGCAAGCAGGTTGAGCAAGCGCAAAAGGCCGTTCCTGAGAATCGCCACGTGGTGCAGGACTTTCCCCAACTGAAACTCCCGGCCTGTCAAAGCGCAGTCAGGGCGGGAAGAGAGACTCAATTAGATCTGTTGTTGCGGCTCTCGCCGGTGGCGAGTGATGTTATCTCCTTTAGTAAGCTGAGCAGCACCGACGCCATGTTGCAGGTCATTCGGCATTCGGTAGCAGCGCGTCTATTTGATCCGGCTCAACTGGTCGAGCATACTGAGTTCGCGCGACTGTTGACCAAGCAGACAACGGTGGCCGAAATTCGATATCCCAGGTCGCTTGATCAATTGGGGACTGTTCGTCAGGCAATCACAGAATACCTGCAGAGATTATAGTGACTGGTCAGGTCTGGCGGCGACTAGCAGCGAATCGACTAAAAGATATTGGCCGAGCAGGGGAAGTAGGGCAGTTCGATGGGCGTTTCTACTAGGTGGACGCCTGTCTTAAAAACACCCGCTTCAGTCCGCGCCAAATCCGCTTGAGATGGGCAAGTAACAGGTTGTTGGTTTGCATCTGCTGACGCATATAATCTGCACCGGGGAACAGGTGTTCTTGAACCAGTTGCAATCGACTTCCCCACCCCGGCATGGCTTTCAGGTCGTGTAGAAAATACTGCCACTCAGCCAGGTTTCTTTGCAGATAAATCTTGCTGGGTTCGTCTCTGTCTGCAAGTTGACCAAGCTGTTGAAGTGATTGGTTTGGAACATTGCTGCCGAACAGCTCAATGGATAATTCGAGTGCATCGAGCACAATGGCCGCCAACTGTTTATGTTCACATCGCTCAAGCAGCTCCGACCAATGTGAATCATCTAACGACTCTACCAGGCAATGAATATCATGGATCCAGGTAAGACGTTCTTCATTGGGATGATGCCCCAGGCGATGCAGTGCAGCGATAAGCAAACTGTCAATATTATCGGGTATCGATATCGAATTGCTTAGCGACGCCAGCACTACGCCACGCTCATGCAGCTCTTGCATCGAAAAAGCACCGGCCAGGACTTGTCGATTATTAATTCGCCAATGCACATCAATAGTGAGCGAGGCCTTACCAGCCAGCGCCTTGCCATAGGAACACTGATACGAAACGTACTCGCCTTCCAGTGCGAACAGTTTTTGATAGCCCAGTTGCTCAAACACTTTTTCGAATTTGGCCAGGTCTGCGTGGTCGATAAAGCAATCGCTATCGGTTCGAGGACGCAACCAGGGCTGAGGATACACCGACCAGGCCAGTGCGGTGCCCTTAAACAAAAGACACTGCAGGCCATTTTTGGAAAACTCGTCAAACAGTTCGATCAAGGCATGCTGTTTAAGCGTCTCGTTGGCGATCATTAACGGCTTGCGATTCGCCAGTAACTTGCTTAACGGTACCTCCAGCTTGCCTGCCTGTTCGGCCAATAAGGCAATGCCATGGTAATCGAGTTTAGCGATCATCTCCTCAGGGGAGAGGTTATTGATGCTTGACGAGGTGGGCCCAATATCCGACTGGTGAGGAGTGATTAACTCGGCAAAGTACCGGAGTTCGTCAAGCGACGGTCGCTGATGGGGGCTCATCCGGGAAATGTGGGTCTGCAGCTCACACGCGTTCAACCAGCAGTTTCTGCTGTACGAGTTGATCCATAAGCTCCTCGATATCCGCATTGACCACGTGTAGGTCGAGCTGATAATGCGCAGATATCTGCTGTATGGACTCTTGCACGGATTGGCCGTCTTGCAATGCCTTAATCACCCTGGCCCCCACATGATTCAGGCCGTAATAGGCGCCGGTGGCAAGATTGAGTAACACCAACTCTTCATCAACTTCGGTGAGCGAAATTTCCTCGTTGAGTTGGTATTTTTGGGCAGAATTCATGGTCAAACCGGGGCATTAAAAACACCAATATTCTACCCAAATTTTTTGCAGTTTAGGGTGGATTCCGCTAGAATCGCGCTTCGCTCGAGAACCGACCCATGGTTTCCGGGTGAAAAGCCAGGTTTTATGCGGGTTTGCACAGGTTTTCACGCCAGTGATAACAGGCAAATCAAGCTTAAAACTGAACTCCTTGTTTCACTTTCTGTCTGACCGTTGTCAGGCCAGAGAACCATGCGTAAGCATTGTGTCGCTGGTCAAAAAACACAGCCGCGGATTTGGGAGGAAACTTTTTAACCGTGAGGAGCTCTAAATGAGACACTACGAAATTGTTTATCTGGTACACCCAGATCAAAGCGAGCAGGTCACCGCAATGGCCGATCGCTACAAAGGCGTGATCGAACAGGGTGGTGGTACAGTCCATCGCTATGAAGACTGGGGTCGCCGTCAACTTGCTTATCCCATCAATAAGATCCACAAGGCCCACTACATTTTGATGAATGTAGAAGTGAGCCAGGAAACGCTGGACGAAATCGAAAATCTGTTCCGCTTTAACGACGCGATCATTCGCAACCTCGTGTTGAAAATGAAAGGCGCTGAAACTGAACCATCCATCATGATGAAAGAAGTTGAAGCTGAGCGCGAGCGTGACCAGGAGCGTGAAGCAGCTCGTGCTGCGGAAGCGGAAGCCGAGAAAAAGGCTGAAGAAGAAAAAGCTAAGGCTGCTGCAAAAGCAGAGGCCGAAGCTGCTTCAGAAGAGTCAGCCGATGATGCTGAAGTTACAGAAGAACCAGCTGAAGTTGAAACTAAAGCTGAAGAAGCAGACGCAGACGCTGATGAGAAAGCTGACGCTGACTCTGATGAGAAAGCAAAAGAAACTGTGGAGGCAGAGTAATGAGAAGAAATGCACCAAAAAAGAGACGCGGCGGCTTTCGCCAAATGCGTCGACGCTTTTGCCGTTTTACTGCTGAAGGCGTAACTCATATTGATTACAAAGACCTGGCTACTTTAAAGGCCTTCGTCTCTGAATCAGGCAAAATCATTCCAAGCCGCAATACTGGTACTGCTGCACGATTCCAACGTCAGCTATCCAGCGCGATCAAGAATGCACGCTATCTGGCCTTGTTGCCGTACACCGATAGCCACAAATAGGAGGCCATCATGCAAGTAATCCTGTTAGAAAAGATTGTAAATCTTGGTAATTTGGGTGACCTGGTTACAGTAAAGCCCGGGTATGCGCGAAATTACCTGGTACCTCAAGGCTTGGCAACGGTTGCAACTGAAGAGAATCTGAAACGCTTCGAAGAGCGTCGTCTGGAGCTTGAAAAAGCCTCGGCCGATAAACTTCAAGCTGCCCAGGCGCGAGCTGAAGAGCTGTCAGGTCAGACGGTTGAAATCGCCGGACGTGCCAGTGAAGAAGGTAAGCTGTTTGGCTCTGTGGGTGTGATCGAAATTTCTGAGGCCTTTGCTGCCAAGGGGATGGAGATTGCCAAATCAGAAATTCAGTTGCCGGAAGGACCAATCAAATTGCTGGGTGACTACGAAGTGAATGTTTCTGTTCATTCAGAAGTAAGCTTCTCGATCAATGTATCGGTCGTTGCCGAATAAGATCAGTCAATCCTGATAATCGTCCAAATCGCTCCACGGAGCAGTTGGGCAAAAGAAAAGCGAAGCCTCAAAAGCTTCGCTTTTTTTATGTTCAGGATGAACGGTATGTCGCGGGTGCAGGGATGCACAGGAGCGACGATGTTCAGGATGGCCGGTATGCAGCGGGCGCAAGGAAGCGCAAGAGCTGCAACCTTCAGGATGCCCCTTTGCCTCGATACATGGATGCACAGGAGCTGCGATCTTCGCACTCCCCCGTACGCATAGCGTGAGATGAATTGGTAAGAGTGCCCAGAACATCGCATGCAAGATTGCCCAAGAGCGACGATGCCCTAAACTGCCCCGTGTAAATTCACAAACTAACTAATCGAAGTACGTTAACAAAAACCTCGCACAAACGACCCCGATACTCGCTTGCACGCCTCCCAATTTAGGTTGGCTTTATGGTACAGTTAACGACCCGCAGGGATGGGCTGGAAAACCGAAAAATTCACCTATACAGGCTTTAATACGAATGGCAGTTGGCAACTCTAATTCAGCAAATAATACGACTCGCGAAGAGGACGTTTTGCGTTTGCCACCACAAGCCATAGAAGCGGAACAATCCATTCTCGGTTCTATGATGCTGGATAACCGGGTGATTGACCAGATCAGTTCGGAAATCGAAACCAGAGACTTCTATCGATCCGATCATCAGCTGATCTTTAATGAAATTATCAGTCTGGATGAGAAGGGTGAGGCGGCTGATGTGGTGACCGTTTCAGAGGCGTTGACTAATCTGGGTGAACTTGAAAAAGCCGGTGGCCTGGCCTACCTGGGGACCCTGGCAAAGAACACGCCGAATACTGGGAACGTTAAATCCTATGCAAAGATTGTCCGCGAGCGGGCCATCTTGCGTCGCTTGATCGAGAGTGCCAACGACATCATCCAGGCCGCATATCAACCAGAAGGGCGGCAACCAGAAGAGGTGTTGGATTTTGCCGAGCAGATGATTTTTGAAATTGCCAAGAACAACAATCAGGCCAAAGCAGGTTTTCGCAAAATCGACGCCTTGCTCGGAGAAGCAGTCGATAAGATCGAAGAACTGTTCAAAACCAAACAAACCGTAACCGGTGTTCCGACTGGTTTTGTTGATCTAGACAAGAAAACCAGCGGTTTGCAAGGAGGTGACTTGGTGATAGTGGCAGGCCGACCATCAATGGGTAAAACATCGTTTTCCATGAACCTGGTGGAATATGCGGCGATAAACCAAAATCTGCCGGTAGCTGTGTTCAGCATGGAGATGCCAGGAGCACAATTGGCAACCCGGATGCTGGCGTCATTAAGCCGAGTGAACTCTACCAAATTGCGAACTGGTCAATTGGATAACGATGATTGGCCAAAACTCACTTCCGCCATGGGATTGTTACAAGACAAGAGTATTTATATCGACGATACTCCAGCATTGTCGCCTCTGGAAGTGCGCACGCGAGCTCGCCGTCTTGCTGCTGAGCACGAGCATGGCCTGGGCTTGATCATGGTTGATTATCTGCAGTTGATGCGTGGCAGTGATGGAAATAATGAGAATCGAACCCTGGAGATATCCAACATTACTCGGGCGCTAAAGGGCCTGGCAAAAGAATTGGACTGTCCTATTGTAGTGCTCTCGCAGCTTAATCGAAGCCTTGAGCAGCGCCCAAACAAACGTCCGGTTATGTCTGATTTACGGGAATCGGGAGCCATTGAACAGGATGCGGATGTGATCATGTTTATATATCGGCATGAGGTCTATGAGCCTGAAACTGATCAAAAAGGCATGGCGGAGATCATCATTGGTAAACAACGAAATGGCCCAATTGGCACAGTCAGGCTGGCATTTCTGGGTGAATTCACCCGTTTTGAAAACTACGCGGGTCCAAACTTTAGTGGCGACATACACTGAGCAACCAAGCGATATCGCGACCCTAACCTTTCCCTCTCAAACTTTCTCTCAGACAGGCCGTGACCCAACCTCTGGCGAATAACCGACCGACCCATGTGGTAATTGATCGGCAGGCATTCAAACATAACCTGGCCAGGGTCCGAGACTATTGCCCTGATGCCAAGGTGATGGCGGTCATTAAGGCCGATGCCTATGGTCATGGCATGGTGGTTGCGGCCAAGGCCATGGAGGACGCGGATGAGTTTGGCGTTACCAGCCTGGATGATGTGCAACAACTCCGGGCAGCCGGCATTACTACACCGATGACCTTGCTCTCCGCCGTACTCAACAGCAATGAATTGAGTTTGCTAGCGCCGTTAAACGTGCGCCCGACTATTTACGACCTGGCACAGTTATCTGCCTTTGAAAATGCCTCTGATCACTGTGATTTGTCGGTGTGGTTGAAAGTGGATACTGGCATGGGCCGATTGGGCTTGTCGCCAGCCGAACTGCCGGACGCTTTGCGTCGCCTGGCAAAGATAAAAGCCATTCGCGATATCAGTTTAATGTCCCATCTGGCCAACGCCGACCTGCCGGGTCACGTTTCCAATGCAGAGCAACTAGACCAGTTTAAGCATCTCGCGACGGAGTACGCATACAAGGAATTAAGCATCCTTAATTCAGGTGGCATTATCAGTTTTGCCGACGCGGCTGAGTCGATGACCCGCCCTGGTGTCATGTTGTACGGTATTTCGCCCATTATTGGCCAACCGGCAGCCCACTTTGATTTGCAACCGGTTATGACTCTGAAAAGTAGTTTGATAGCCGTTCGTGAATTACCCTCTGGCTCATGTATTGGCTATGGCAGCACCTATGTGCTGGATCAAGACACACGCATCGGCGTGGTGGCTTGTGGCTATGGGGATGGATATCCGCGCCACGCGAAATCCGGTACCTCCGTGTGGGTCAACGACTCACTGGTGCCGCTCATTGGCCGAGTGTCGATGGACATGTTGACTGTTGACTTGGGTCCGGTTCAGGCCAAGGTTGGCGACCCGGTGGTTCTCTGGGGTGCAGAAAACCCGGTTGAAACCGTGGCGAATTCGGCTGGCACAATTGCTTACGAACTTTGCTGTGGCATTTTGCCGAGAGTAGAACGGGTGGTGGTTTAGTGGCCAAGGCAAAAACAATCTACAGCTGCACCTCTTGTGGTGCCCAGCATCCCAAGTGGATAGGTCAGTGCCAGGAATGTGGTGATTGGAATACCTTACAGGAAGAGGTCGTGCCACAACGCAGCGCGGCGAGCCCAAAAACAGCAAGGTTTGAAGGATTTGCGCCCAAGGCTGAGGTACAGAAATTACCCTCGGTCAGCGTTAAGGGCACGCCCCGTTATTCTTCCGGCTTGGCCGAGCTTGATCGGGTCCTGGGCGGAGGGTTAGTGCCCGGTTCGGTTATTTTGCTGGGTGGTGACCCGGGGATTGGCAAATCCACCTTGATCCTGCAAAGCCTGAGTCTGCTGAGTACGGAAAAGAAAACGCTGTATGTCACTGGCGAAGAGTCTGCAGAGCAGATCGCCTTGCGCGCGCAACGCCTGGGCGTGCAAGACGCTGACCTCGACTTGCTGGCCGACAATCAGCTTGAGGGGATTCTGGATATAGCGCAAAGCTATAAACCCGAAGTCCTGGTCATGGATTCCATTCAGACTCTCTATACCGAGAGCCTGCAATCGGCTCCCGGTAGCGTCGCCCAGGTGCGGGAAACCGCCAGTCGGCTGGTTCGCTACGGTAAACAAACTGGCACTATTATTATCCTCGTTGGGCATGTGACTAAAGAAGGTTCCCTGGCTGGCCCAAGAGTACTCGAGCACATGGTGGATACTGTGCTGTATTTTGAAGGGGAGCGGAATAGCAGTTTCAGACTGATCAGGGCGATCAAGAATCGTTTTGGCGCGGTAAATGAAATCGGCGTATTCGCGATGACCGATACCGGCTTGCAGCAGGTATCAAACCCCTCTGCGATGTTTATAAAACGAGCCCAGGAAAACGCCACAGGCAGTGTGATCCTGGTTTCCCAGGAAGGCACGCGCCCATTGTTAGTCGAGGTGCAATCGTTGGTTGACCAGAGCTCGCTGGCGAATCCGCGCCGCGTGAGCGTGGGCCTGGATAATCAACGCCTGGCCATGTTGCTGGCAGTGGTTAACCGCCATGCCGGTTGCTCTTTATACGACCAGGACGTGTTTGTGAATGTGATTGGTGGAGTGAAGGTTCATGAGCCAGCCGCAGACCTGGCGATCATTTTATCCGTGCTCTCCAGTTTCAAGAATCAACCCCTGGCTAATGATCTGGCAGTGTTTGGAGAGGTTGGCCTGACCGGCGAAATACGCCCCGTGCAAAGTGGCCTGGGACGCGTAAAAGAAGTCGAAAAGCTTGGCTTTAGCAGATTGATTATTCCGAAGGGCAATGCCACCGGGATTAAGACCAGTAATATGGAAATCCTTGCAGTGAACTCCCTGGAACAGGCTGTGCGGATGGCGTTTGAATGACACCGCACCGCATCCTCGTCGTTCTGCTGTTAAGCCTGGTACTCGTGTTACCAGGGCGAGCTCTGGCGAACGACGATATTTCAATACAAACGATCGCGCTGTTCAAGGATCGCGCCATGTTGTCGATTAATGGCAAGCGCGCCAAGATTATCCGAGTCGGAGACACCCTGGATGGAGTGAAACTCATTGAGTCCAGCACCAAGCGAGCCATCGTGGAAGTGTCCGGGAAACGGGAAGAACTTACCCTGAATAGTGGTGTCGTACTGTCTGGTGAGCTTAAGACGCAAGCGCCCATTGGCGCGCAGACTTCCGCTCAATTGTGGGCGGACAGCAACGGGTTTTTTCGTGCTAACGGCACGGTCAATGGCCGCTCACTGGAATTCCTGGTGGATACTGGTGCCAATCTCGTGGTGCTGAGCAGCCAGCAGGCCGACAGCCTGGACCTGGAGTACCTGAATGGCGTGCAGGGCTATGCTTCCACTGCCTCGGGCACGGCACCCATGTACATGATTGAAGCTGACGAGATCAGCATCGCCGGGATATCACTGAATAATATCCGCATGGGGGTGATACTCGGGAATTATCCACGGGTACCACTATTGGGTATGACCTTTCTTGAACGATTGGATATGAACCGCAGTGGCAACCAAATGATCTTAAAGAAACGTTTCTAGTACTCTCTAATCAACAATCAACAATCAACATTCAACTTGATTGCCACCCGGTTTTGATTCCTTTAGTTTGTCAGGTTTCCGTTGTTATTATCAATTCCCAGGATCGGGATACTGGTCTCCAGTGAATTACCACGTACAGTGCGACACAATGCATATAAAGTGACGTCCGGCCCATCCACTAAGATCTGGATGTTGCCGCAACTTTGTTGAAACGAGCTGGCACCACCAGTTTGAACCAACTTGCCGTTATCATTGCCGATACCAGGGATTAAGATCGAGGTCGCGTTTGGCGTACCATCAGCACGTAAGCAAACGGCGTTAATCGCGGCATCATTGCCTTGATAAGAAAAATGAATGTTCGAGCACGTGTTCTGGAACGTGCTTACCGGTACTTGGGCATGCGCGTTAGTGGATAAAAAAAGTGTGGCGAGTACAGCAGAAAACAGATGAAATCGATTCATGATTTGCCTCCATGTTAGTTTTTGTTATTACTGCCCGATCAACTGAGTGATCAGCGTCAAGTATAGTCAGAGACCTTGGCGAATACCATGTTAAGAATGTGGGCGCAGCATGAAATCGGGCCTGGGTGGAATTTTATCGCGCATAAAAGATTAATGTCGCACATAAAAAAGGTCGCTTGGACTCGACTCTCAAGCGACCTTAAAGAAACAATAACTCGATAGACTCCTAGTCTGTCAGGCACTTTCCGTGTTCAATTACTGTCTTAGTGATTGAGTTCGAAGTCTTGGTTGGATGAGGCTTCTACTTCAATCTGTCCCGGTTAGGAGATGTCATAGTACTCAGACATGTACATTTGCACATCCCCCATTTGGGTGAATTTGAAATAGAAAACAGACTTTTTATGGCTGGTTTCACGTTCCTGTGAGGTTTGGTCGTCAGTTGCTAAACAAGTTGACCAGTAACTTCAGCCAATCAGAACTGGTTGCTGCCTTACACCGTTTTGTCGTGTTCGATAACAGCAAATGCGCTGTGATTGTGAATCGACTCAAAATTCTCAGCATGCACGTAGTATCGGGAAATCTTGTCATTATTGTCGAACTCGTTGGCAACATCGCGCACCACGTCTTCCACAAACTTCGGATTGTTATACGCTCTCTCAGTTATGTATTTCTCATCCGGGCGTTTGAGAATGGCGAACAATTCTGCACTTGCCTGCGCTTCGACGATCTGGATCAATTCGTTTAACCACATGCGGCTAGAGCAATTAATCCCCACAGTCAGGTGAGAACGTTGATTGTGCGCACCATATTCCGAGATTTGCTTGGAGCAGGGGCATAGACTCTTGACAGGAACAGTGACCTCAAGAGTTGAATCCAGATGGCCATTCTCGATCTGACCAATCAGGTTGACCTGGTAGTCCATCAGGCTCTTCACGCCTGAGACCGGCGCAGTTTTCTCAATAAAGTAAGGAAACTGCATCTCGATATAGCCGTTATCCGCTTCCAGTTTCTGCACCATCTGGTTAAGCATCTTATGAAAGTTCTTAGCCGAGATGATTGTTTCGCTATCATTGAGCATCTCAATAAAGCGTGACATATGCGTGCCTTTTTGATCATGCGGCAAGCTGACCGACATGGAAAAGGTGGCAATGCTGGAGGACGTACTGCCATCGCGGTTTTGCACCGTAATGGGATGAGAAATATCCTTAATCCCGACGCGGTTGATCGGAATTTCACGGGTATCAAGGCTGCCCTGGACATCGTCCATTGCGTTGCTGACTACCTCGGAATTGTCTGTTGCTTTATTCACGGTATGAAATGCTCGGTACTAAGAGTGGATCAATATTTGGGCTGCGTGAGTGGTTTGTTTCCAGGCAGCCTAACTAAAGTGATTTAGACTGCTTTTCAGTCATCGCCGCAGGCTCAAACGAGGGGCGATAATAAGCCGAACCACTGATTGATTTGATAATGCCTGCCGCATCGAGGCCACATTCAGCAAGTTGTTGCTGTTGGCTGCCCTGATCAATATATCGGTCTGGTATACCCAAATTCAAGACAGGTCTGGCGCATTCTGCGGCAGCCAGGTATTCGTTAACTGCTGCGCCCGCACCGCCTGCAATCACGTTTTCTTCCAGCGTAACAAGCAGATCGTGAGAGTCTGCCAGCTGGCTGATCAAGGCTTCGTCCAACGGTTTTACAAAGCGCATGTTAATGACAGTTGCATTGAGGGCCTCGGCCGCTTCTAATGCGGCTGGCAGCAGGGTGCCAAAGGACAATATTGCCACATGGGCGCCATGGCGCACGACCTGCGCTTTGCCCAAGGGCACTTCACGCATGGTTTCGCTTTCTTGGGCACCAATCCCGGCACCACGCGGATAGCGCACCGCGGTTAAACCCTTGTGTATATAGGCGCTGTAGAGCATGTCGCGACATTCTGCTTCGTCGCTGGGTGCATAAATCACCGTGTTCGGGATGCATCTCAAATAGCTATAGTCGAACACGCCAGCATGGGTTTCACCATCAGCGCCCACAAACCCGGCACGATCAATTGCCAGCATCATGTCCAGGTCCTGGACGCTGACATCATGGATCAACTGATCGTAAGCGCGTTGCAGGAAAGTGGAATAGATAGCCACCACTGGCTTAACGCCGTCACAGGCCATCCCGGCCGCGAACGTCAACGCGTGTTGTTCGGCAATCGCCACATCAAAATAGCGATCAGGATACTCTTCTGAAAACCGCACCAGTCCAGACCCCTCGCGCATTGCGGGCGTGATGCCAACAAGCTTATCGTCCATCGCCGCCATATCACAGAGCCAGTCACTGAAAACATCTGTATAGCTCCGCACTTTGCTTTTCTTACCGAATACACCAGTGGTTGGATCAAACGGTGAGACGCCATGGTACTGGACCGGTGCGCCTTCTGCCGGCTTAAAGCCCTTGCCTTTCTTGGTCACAATGTGCAAAAAGCGCGGGCCGTCGATTTCCTTAAGGTTTTTCAGGGTTTGAACCAGGGTTTCGATATCGTGCCCATCAATGGGGCCGGCATAATAAAAGCCCATTTCTTCAAAAAATGTGCTGGGCAAAACCATGCCTTTTATGTGTTCTTCCCAACGTCGTGCGTAATCGCGAACCGGTGGCATAACGTCCAATGCCTTCTTGGTCCCCTTGCGTACCGAAGTGATGGTGGGGCCGGTCATCAGTCGGGTCAAATAGTTTTTCAGTGCGCCGACATTGGGCGAGATCGACATGTCATTGTCGTTCAGAATTACCAGGATATTGGCATCCATGTCTCCCGCATTATTCAAAGCCTCAAAGGCCATGCCGGCAGTAAGGGCTCCATCTCCGATGATGGCCACTACCTCGCGATCGATCTTTTGCTGAGCGGCGGCAACAGCCATACCCAATGCTGCACTGATCGAGGTGCTGGAATGACCAGCACCGAAGGTGTCGTACTCGCTCTCATTGCGCTTCAGAAATCCTGATAAACCCCCAGATTGGCGAATAGTGTGCAATCGATCGCGCCGACCAGTCAGGATTTTATGTGGATAGGCCTGGTGTCCGATGTCCCAGACCAGCCGATCGTGTGGTGTGTTAAATACGTAGTGCAGGGCGGTGGTTAATTCAACGGTTCCCAGCCCGGCAGCCAGGTGACCACCAATTTTGGCGACTGTATCAATCAGAAATTGGCGTGTTTCGTCACACACCTGTTGCAATTGATCCTCATCACACTCGCGCAGGTCGCTGGGGTCATTCAGCGTCATCAGCAGTGGGTATTTAGGGTCTAAATCAGTCACAAATGGCCTTCTGTATTGGCAAATCAGTAGCTAACGCTTTCAGGGGGTGTGAGTTTGGTCGTTAATGGTCGCGGCTAACCACCAACGTGGCCAGCTCGACAAGTTGAGCGCTATTATCGCCGATCGCGCTGATGCTTGCTACGGCGTCTTGGTAAAGAGTTTGCGCGAGCTGTTTCGACGCTTCCAGGCCCATCAGCCCCGGATAGGTTGATTTACCCAAGGCCTGGTCGGCGCCATTGGGTTTGCCGAGTTGTTCGGTACTCGCTTCGATATCCAGCACATCATCAATGACCTGGAAGGCGAGGCCAATTTTCTCCGCGTAGTTTTGCATTGAGTCAAGTTGGCTGTCCTTGAGTTTGTCAGCACAAAGTGCGCCGCAAACAACCGAAGCGCTAATTAGGGCACCGGTTTTGCGACGATGGACGTTTTCCAGGGCTGCTCGGTTCAGGTTTTGCTCGGTGGCCAGCATATCCAGCATCTGTCCTCCAACCATCCCGGTTTGACCCGCGCAGACCGATAATTTATGGGTGATAAGTCTACTCTGACGATCACTTAGCCCCGAGCCTGGTGCATTGATTAATTCGAAAGCCAGTGTCTGTAGCGCGTCACCGGCCAGGATCGCGGTGGCTTCATCGAAGGCGATGTGGTTACTGGCTTTGCCGCGACGCAAATCATCATCATCCATGGCGGGTAAATCATCGTGAATCAACGAGTAGGCATGGATGCATTCCAGTGCTGCGGCGACTTTATCCAGACATGCCAACGGCGCATTGACTGCTTCACCCGCAGCGTACACCAGCGCGGCACGAATACGTTTGCCCGCGTTAAGTGTGGAATAGCGCATCGCCTCTGCCAGGCGCAAAGGTGTATCGCTATTGGACAGGGCCAATTCCAGGGCGTCATTAACCCGGTTTTGATAGTCTTGCAGACGTGCGGCCATCGCTGTTGGGCTCAGTTGTCTTCGTTAAATGGTTCAGTACTGAACAAGCCAGTATTGTCTTTAACCAATACCTCGACCTTTTGTTCGGCGTCTTTGAGCAGGCTATGGCAATGTTTCATCAGTGACACGCCACGCTCGAAATCGGCCAGGGATTTCTCTAAATCCTGCTCGCCGCGTTCCATTTTTTCAACAATACCTTCCAATTCCTGGTAGGCGTGTTCAAAATCCAGCTTGCTTAAATCTTGCTCAGACATGGGTATGGTTCGTGGTCAGATGACGGAGCGGTATTCTATCACTTATTAGCTGGATTTGGCGTCCATAAGACCGTTAATGCCTGCAATTTGTCTGCCGAATTTTAGGTTTGGGTACGGCCCAGTTTCACGTTAAAATCCCTGTTTTACTATTTAGCATTTTAGTTCAGTTACATGTCAAACGATTACGATTCCTCGGCGATTGAAGTACTAACCGGTCTGGAACCGGTGCGCAAGCGCCCGGGAATGTATACCTCTACAGAGCGCCCGAACCATTTGGTGCAAGAGGTGGTTGATAACAGCGTAGACGAAGCGATTGCCGGTTACTGCAAAAAAATTGATGTCACCCTGTACAAGGACGGATCGGTAGAAGTCAGTGATGATGGACGCGGCATGCCAATCGATCTTCATCCGGAAGAGGGCGTGCCCGGGGTGGAAGTGATCATGTCCAAGTTGCATGCCGGTGGTAAATTTTCCAACAAAAACTATCGTTTTTCCGGCGGATTGCATGGTGTGGGTATATCCGTGGTCAATGCGCTATCAAGCAATGTCGAAGTGTGGGTTAAGCGTGGTGGCAAGGAATACAACATGTCTTTTGCCAATGGGCTAAAAACCAACGATTTGGAAGAGATTGGAACTGTTGGTCAGCGTAACACCGGTACTACTGTGCGATTTTGGCCAGATCCAACTTTTTTTGACTCACCCAAGGTCAATGCCAACCGCTTATGCAGGTTGCTGCGTGCGAAAGCGGTTCTGTGTCCCGGGCTAACCATCAATTTTGAGGATGAGATCAAACCGGCCAATAATCAGAGCTGGTACTACGAAGATGGATTGAAAGCCTATCTTATGGGCGCCTTAGGTGACCTCGAGCGACTCCCTGAAGAGGGATTCCAAGGCAAAGAAGGCAGTGATGATGAAGAAGTAGAATGGATCGTGGCCTGGACCAATGAAATGGGTGATGCCATCACCGAGGCCTATGTCAATCTGATCCCGACACCGCAAGGCGGGACTCACGTTAATGGGTTGCGCATTGGTCTCACTGAGGCAATCCGGGAGTTTTGCGACTTTCGTAACTTGCTGCCAAAAGGGGTGAAGCTATCTCCAGACGATGTTTGGGCGCAATGCCAGTTCGTGCTGTCGGTGCGCATGAAAGATCCACAGTTTTCCGGGCAAACCAAGGAAAAGCTGTCTTCACGGGAAATTGCACTGTTTATCTCCACCAAGGTCAAAGATGCCTTCGCCTTGTGGCTAAACCAAAATATCGAGATAGGCGAACGAATCGCCATGGTGGCGATAGAGAACGCCCAAAGCCGCCTGAAATCTGCAAAAAAGATCACCCGTAAAAAGGTTACCGCGGGTCCCGCACTGCCTGGCAAATTGGCGGATTGCTCCAGCGAAGATATCGATATTACCGAGTTGTTCCTGGTCGAAGGTGATTCAGCAGGTGGGTCCGCAAAACAGGCGAGAAACCGCGAAACACAGGCAATCATGCCGCTTCGTGGCAAGATTTTGAACACCTGGGAAGTAGAATCCGGCCAGGTGTTGGCCTCGCAGGAAGTACACGACATATCCGTAGCGCTGGGAGTCGATCCCGGTTCGGATAACCTGGACGGGTTGCGGTATGGAAAAATATGCATCTTGGCGGATGCAGACTCAGACGGTCTGCATATTGCCACCTTGCTGTGCGCCTTGTTCGTCAAACACTTTCGAGCCCTGGTGGAGGCAGGCCATCTTTACGTTGCAATGCCACCGTTGTATCGCATCGATCAGGCCAAGCAGGTGTTCTACGCCCTGGATGATGAAGAACACGATGAAATAGTCGAACGAATCAAGGCGGAAAAATCCAATGCCAAGATTAACGTCCAGCGCTTCAAGGGCCTGGGCGAGATGAACCCCAGCCAATTACGGGAAACCACCATGCAGGAAGAAACTCGCCGACTGGTGCAAATGACCATCGGCATGGGGGATGGCACCGCCAAAACAATGGATATGTTATTGGCAAAGAAACAGGTCCCAGCACGCAAAAAATGGCTGAGTACCAAGGGAGACCAGGCCGAAATTTAGCCTGATGCTATGCCGGATACCCATATTCCCATACGAAATGAGTATCGTGCACAGCTAACAGCGTGGCAGGGTAGATGCAAATGTGGGTAAACCAGGTCAGCGCCATCCTGTCTGGCTTTAGTATTGTCAGTGCGGCCATCCTAATGTTCGCCTACCTGTTTTTCCTGCCGGATATGCGCAAGACCGTCACCTCAAAACTGGCCTGCGTCGTGATGTTGGCTGGCATCGCCTTGTTACAGCTTGCTCATTTCAGCTATTTCAGTCTCGATCAAGCACCCCTGGAGTCCCGCCAATATTGTGTCTTGTTGGCATTGCTCCCTGCAGCGTTTTTCTTTTTCAGCAGGGAAATACTGTTTCCCGGATTTAGTTATCGATGGATCGATTTGGTGCACTTATTGCCCATTATTTTCAGTCTGTTCGCACCCATCGAAGTGATTCCAGGTGTGGCATTTTTTATTGGCACACTCTATACCCTGTGGTTTGCCAAAATCATTTTTCGCTTTCGAGATCAACGCGGCCGATTCAAATTCGAAATATTCTTTTTCGGCATGTTCGCCTTGATGGCGGTCATTGCTTTGATACTTGGTTTGCTATTACCAGTCATCAATGCTGGCTTGTATTACCTGGCTTATGCCAACTCCATCTCCCTGGCGATGACATTGGTGGTGGCGGCACTACTGGTTTTCCCTGAACTACTCAGTGACATCCTGCTTATGGCGGAGCTGGCTTACGCCAAGACCAAGCTGGGTAATATCAATGTCGAGCAAAAAGTGCTTGAGCTGGAAAATCTGATGGTTCGCGAACGTCACTTTGAAAACGAATCGCTAAGCTTGGCCATGATGGCCGACACGTTGGAGTTGAGCAGTCACCAATTATCGGAACTGATCAATACCGAATACGGCTATGGCTTTCCGCGTTTCGTCCGTGAACATCGGCTCCGGGCGGCAAAGTCGTTACTGGTCAGTGAACCAGGTGCATCGGTATTATCGATCAGCATGATGACCGGTTTTAAGTCCCAATCGAGTTTCTACACCGCATTCAAGGAAGCAACCGGTGAATCTCCTGCTCAATATCGCAAAAAGCGTCTTTCCAATCCTTCTTAAAACTTCCTTTCTATAATCCAGAAGTTTTATAAGGCATTGAATATTAACAGTTAAAAATATTTCTATTCACGCTTTATAAAACCGGAGGCTTAGGACGCGTAGCCTCGTTACCGTGTGACTTCACCAACTGGAGAAGCACATGAGCAAAACAAATTTAATATTGAACCCCAACCAAACCGTCCTGGTCCTTGGGGGTAACGGGTTTATTGGTCGCCATATCGTTGATTACCTGGAACGTGTCGGGGCTACTGTAGTGATTGGTACTAGGGGAATCCAGGGAAAACACGAACCCGGGAGCAGAAAATGCATCCTGCAGAACATTGAGCACGTGAGCGACTGGGACCGGCATTTAGAAGGCATTGATGTGGTTGTCAATGCGGTCGGTATTTTAAGGCAACGATTCAGGGAGACTTATGAGCAAGTCCACTACCGAGCAGTCGCCTGCCTGGTCGACGCGTGCGCTAAAAAACGAATACGGCTGGTGCATATTTCGGTTTTAGGCCTGGATAACGAAATCCGCAGCCGCTTTGTCACTTCTAAAAGACGTGCCGAACAAATGATTCAGGCCTCACATGCTGATTGGTACCTAGTGCGGCCATCGTTGGTGGATAACGGTGGTGAGCCAGGTGTTGGAGGGAATGGCGCAAAGTGGTTTAGACGCATGGCGCAATGGCCAGTTCAATTCGTTCCGGCAAATGCCAAAGGGCGGATTGCCCCCATCCATGTGCGGGATCTCGGCGAAGCCACTGCACGGCTGGCCCTCGCCGAAGCGCCAGCAGAACGAGTATACGAGCTCGGCGGGGATCAGTATCTGACGGTGTTGGAATACTTTGCTGCACTGTGCCCCAGGCGGCCGCGTTTTGTGATTCGAGTTCCAGCCTGGTTGGCGCGTGGGCTGAGTCATGTCCTGGACGTACTGCACCTGACCCCGTTTTCTTTCGGTCATTATGAACTGTTGAAGTACGACAATGTTCCGAAGATAAATCGGTTGGGCGGCCTATTGGGCAGACCGGCGCGAAACATCAGTTGGGCCATCCGCCCACAAGGCATTTCCAGCCTGGCACGTGGCGCCACTAAGAGCAGCTTGGCGAGGGAGAAATAAGATGCGATCACTTCATATTGTCATAGGTGGGGGCAGCGGCTTCATTGGGTCAGCACTGAGTCGATCCCTGCAAGAGATGGGACACCGAGTAACGTTGATATCACGCAGGCCGGGCATGGGCAGGAGGAGAGAAGAGGATAAGAGACAAGAAGAGAGGACACAAAAAGTAGGCGCAAAAGGGGTTCACAAAGCATTTGGAGGCAGCACTGAAATTGCTGTAGGTACAAGCGGTGCATGAGTCTCTAAAGTTGTTTTGAGCTCGCCCTTGTTAAGCGTAATTCAACAACTTTTTTTTCAGAAGTTGCGATGATTTTTCTCTTGCCTTGTCTGCAGGTTCCTGAGAAGGCTGAGCCAAGAACTGTACTGAGGCAGAACGGCGAAATGTCGCGTGGCGTCTACTTCATGCTGAAGGGACAAGCTAAGGTTGGCTCACTTGGTTAATAATGTATTTGACTAGTGCTGGGTGTGCTCAATGTTCCCCATGTGTTGTGTAAAGTAAAGCAGTCTCTACTCCAAAGTACTTTCGAACGGTGTCAATTACCTCCAACTAGCACTGATCTTTTCGTAATGTGCAACGGGGAAGGTGGTGCATCACGTGGCCCTTGTTCGTTTAGTCATGCCTGTTTTAAGTTATTTACTTTGCACTT
>JBCCFY010000002.1:0-215253 GCA_039110515.1 Pseudomonadota bacterium | reverse complement strand
GCACTACGGACCACCCGATCCAGCCCATCCCGGTAACTGAGATCGCCGACGTTAAACACCAGGTCTTCGATCGATTTGATTGTGTACTGCACCGCCAAGGTGACGTCGACAATGTTTTCATCACGGGTCAACATCAGGGCTTCTTTGAGTTCGGACGTATTATTTCGATAACCCACCTCAACGGTACGCACTTCCTGGGTATCAAACACGATTTTTTCTTCGATTGGCCAAACAATAAACCGAAGGCCTGCACCTACAGTTTGTTTGAACTTGCCGAAGCGCAACTCAATGCTCTGATAGCCTTCCGCGACCTGGTAAAACGCCTGGCTGGCCCAGAATATGCTGGCCACTACCAGGATAACCAGGAATGGTGAAAAACCACCATTTCGACCGCCAGAACCGCCGCCACCGCCGAAACGTTTGCGAACACTATTGATTACCTCTTCAAGGTCGGGGCCCTGATTGCCACGATTTCGATTGCCATTTCCCCAGGGATCTTTATTACCTGAGCCAGGTTCATTCCAAGGCATGTGATTTGTCTCCTAAATAGACGAAATTTAATTTGTTTAGCTACCACTAATTGTAGCAAAGATGGTGCAAGAACGTGTGTTACATGCGTTTAATCGCAGTCACTTCTGACTGTTTCTGCAGCCAGCCAAAATCGGCTGGGGATAACTCCAGCTCCAGGCTAAAGGAACCGTCATCGGCGATAGACTCTTGTTTCACCACGCTTTTCTGATACAGGCTGGCGCGTAACTTGCCGCTGCTGGCCGGCAGATTGATGCGGCAGCGCGTGTGCAGCAGAGACAATCGTTCGGTCATGGCATCCCGCAATAAATCGATGCCAGCGCCACTGTGCGCTGATAACCAAACCGCTTCCACCAGGCCTGCTGCATTGCGTTTGACCTTGGCGTCGCCCCCAGTCAGGTCTATCTTGTTGTAAACCATGATGGTTGGGATATCAGCCGCGTCGATCTCGTTTAGCACCGTGTTGACATCATGAATGCATTCATCACGAAAGCTGCTGGCCACGTCAACGACATGAAGCAACACGTTGGCATTACTGACTTCCTCGAGGGTAGAGTGAAAGGCTTCCACCACCGAGTGCGGCAAATCGCGGATAAAGCCAACGGTATCAGACAATATCGTGGTGCCGAATTCCTCAAGTTCAACTCGGCGCATCGTGGTATCCAACGTGGCAAACAGCTGGTCTTCAACATAGACTTCTGCCGACGTCATGCGGTTGAACAGCGATGATTTGCCAGCATTGGTGTAGCCCACTAATGAGATGGTTGGCACTGGCACCTTGGCACGGGATTTTCGCCGCAGTTGGCGCTGAGAAGAGACCGTATCCAAGCGCTTGTGCAAGGCTTTTATTCGATGTCCGATTAGACGTCGGTCGGTTTCGAGCTGGGTTTCACCCGGACCCCGCAGTCCGATCCCCCCTTTCTGCCGCTCCAGGTGAGTCCAGCCACGGACCAGCCGCGTGGAAATATGCTGTAACTGCGCCAGTTCCACTTGCAGCTTGCCCTCGTGACTGGTGGCTCGCTGGGCAAATATATCCAGGATCAACCCGGTGCGATCGAGCACGCGAGCCTCTAGGGCACGCTCCAGGTTACGTTCCTGGATAGGGCTGACCGAGTGGTTCAGTATCACCAACTCGATGTTCAGGCTTTTGACCAGGGATTTGATTTCCTCCAGCTTGCCTTTGCCAATATAGGTAGCCGGATCCGGTTTGCGGCGAAATGCCGTCACCGTGTCCAACACCACGGCACCAGCAGACTCAGCCAGCAGCTGAATCTCTTCCAATACTTCGGTGTCGGCCTGGGTGCTATCGCGTTGAAACAGGATCAACGCATTCGGCTGTACGGAGGTTTCTGCGAGTTCGAACAAATTAGATGTGGGCGTATATGCTAAAGGTGGTACGTTTGGGGCACTGCACTAGATCGAAAACGGCGGGCTCACTAAACCGTTGGGCTTCACCGTTAACCGGTCAAACCTTAGCGGTCCTGGCTCTAGCCAAAAATGGCGAAAAGCCGCTCGTTTACCCTGTTTCCCAATGCCTCCTGTAGGAGGTTAACCCAATAAATCGCTTTAGCTGTCAGTGTCGTCGGTATCTATTCGCACTGTTTTGGCTGGAACCACGGTTGAAACCGCATGTTTGTAAATCATTTGGTTCACTGTATTTCTCAGTACGATAACGAATTGGTCGAACGACTCAACCTGACCCTGCAGCTTAATGCCATTCACCAAATAAATAGATACCGGAATTCTCTCTTTTCTCAGTGCATTCAAGAACGGATCCTGTAATGCAGTTCCTTTATTTTGTGCCATCTTATTATTCTCCGCCTTGATTCTTCGTCAAGGACTGTTAAAACGTTTGGTATCGGAGGTGATTTGTCCCCTCAGACCGTTAAATTATAATCTACCTAGCCAAGATTTATCGTGTAAATTGATTAACAAAGGTCGATAGATTCTTGAAATCTTTCTCGATCAGGCCAAAATCGACCCACCACAGCGTATTTGCCTGGTTTCTCAACCACGTCAGTTGGCGCTTTGCCAATTGACGAGTTGCAGCGATACCTTGCAAGCGCATCTCCTCTTTTGTGGTATCTCCTTGTAAAAATTCAAGCATTTGACGGTATCCAATCATACGCATGGCCGGCGCATCGCCAGTAACCCCACTGGCCAGCAGGCCCTCAACTTCGCTCTGCAAACCTGCCTCGAGCATTAAATCAAAGCGTTGCTCGATACGCTGATGTAAATACTGTCGATCAGAGTACACCAGGGCAATCTTAAGCAATGGATTTGGCACCGGTGGTTTTCGATCCGCATTGTGCGCCGCCACCGGACGCCCGGACTCGAGCACAATCTCCAGGGCCCGTTGCACGCGTTGCGCATCCATTGGGTCGATACGCGCTGCACTTTCTGCGTCCAGCACTGCCAGCCGTGCGTGCATCTTGGGCCAGCCGAGCGCCTCCGCTTCCTGTTCGATCTCTGCACGCAATGCCTGGTTGGCCCGCGGCAGATTTGCCAGGCCCAGCGTTAATGCCGAGAAATAAAAGTGTGTGCCACCGGCTAAAATCGGCAGCTTGCCACGCCCGGTAATTTCCTCAATCAATGCGCTCGCATCCTGATAAAAGTCCGCTACCGAATAGGTTTCATGCGGGTGGCGAATATCGACCAGGTGATGGGGATAGCGCTGCAAGAACTCGGCATCGGGTTTGGCGGTACCAATATCCATGCCCCGGTAGACCAGGGACGAATCAACACTGATAATTTCGCCGTTCAGGTCTTCGCTGAGCGTCGCAGCGGCATCTGTTTTACCAGTGGCGGTGGTTCCCATCAGGCAAACGACGGGAATCTGCTTACTGTCCACGTTTAAACCAGCTATCCAGTTGCGTCAGTGACATCGATACCCAGGTGGGGCGCCCATGATTGCATTGACCGCTGCGCTCTGTGGCTTCCATATCTCGCAGCAAGGCGTTCATCTCGGCGATTGATAACAAACGATTGGCCCGCACCGATCCATGACAAGCCATCGATGACAGCAATTCGTGCATGGTTTCTTCAATCCGGCTACTGCGCTCAAACATGACCAGGTCCGCCAGCACATCACGTACCAACTGAGCGACATCGGCTTTAAGAAGTAACTCGGGAACACTCCGCACCACCAGGACCTGCTCATCGAGCTGCTCCACCTCCATGCCCAATTGACTGAACAAATCCTGCTGTTGCTGCCAGGCCAGTATTTCAGTTTCACTGACCTGGATGGTGACCGGCACCAACAAAGGCTGCTGCGCGATTCCGACGCTGTCCAGCGACTCTTTCAGCCGCTCGTAGGTAATTCGCTCATGGGCGGCATGCATATCCACGATGATCAACCCCTGGGCATTTTCAGCCAGGATATACACGCCTTTTAGCTGTGCCAGGGCATAGCCAAGCGGCGGTATTTCCTTATTTTCAGTCAGTGGTGAATCTTGAGGTCCGCGTGGATCCGTCGCTGGCATTGCCAGCGGGTCCGGGCGAAAAGCGGACTCTGAAATTTGTCCATAGGCGGTGATTTGGTCGCGCACCTGTTGTTGCGATAACCGCGCCGAGCTCGCCTCAGCATGCGGATAACGTAGATTTTCCTGGGCACTAATCTGCGGCTTGCTATCCTTGATATTGGGGTTGATGGGTACCGGGCTGGCCATCCCCTGCTCCGCGTCAACTTGCACGCTGCCTGCTTCGCCGGCGCTGGCACTTAACTGCCGTTGCAGGGTTCGAAATATAAAACTGTGCACATTGCGACTATCGCGAAAACGCACTTCATGTTTGGTTGGGTGCACATTAACGTCAACGCCCGCCGGATCCATCTCCAGGTAAAGCACGTAGATAGGATGACGACCGTGGAACAGCACATCCTGGTAGCCGAGGCGAATAGCGTGGATCACGGTTTTATCCCGGATCAGGCGACCATTCAGGAAAAAGTACTGCATATCCGCCTGGCTACGAGAAAACCCGGGCAATCCCAACCAACCTGAAAGACGCATGTCTTCGCGCTGCTCGACAAAATACAGGCTGTTTTCTGGCACATTGTCGCCGCAAACCATTTTTACCCGGCGTGGATCGTCGGCCGGGACGGCGGGCAGATGCAACACCACCCGACCGTTGCGTGTCAATTTGAAGGCCACATCAAAACGAGACAGCGCCATGCGTCGCACGATTTGGTCCAGGTGCTTGTATTCAGTGGCATCGGTACGTAAAAACTTGCGCCTGGCTGGTGTGTTGTAAAACAGGTCACGCGTCTCGATCGTCGTGCCAACTGGGCGGGCTACCGGTACTGGATCACTCACCTGGTTATTGCCGTCGCTGCTGACCATCCACGCCTGCTCGGCCTCCTGGGCACGCGACTGAATACTCATGCGCGTGACCGAGGCGATACTGGGCAAGGCCTCGCCACGAAATCCCAGGGTGGCAATTTGCTCGAGGTCGGTCAGATTGGCGATCTTGCTGGTGGCATGTCGCGACAACGCCATGGCCAGGTCATGTTTGAGAATACCGTGACCATTATCACTCACCATCAGGCGCTTTACCCCGGCATTCTCAACCTCGATTTCAATACGGGTAGCGCCCGCATCCAGAGCGTTTTCTATCAGCTCTTTGGCGATCGAGGCGGGACGTTCGATGATCTCGCCAGCGGCGATCTGGTTGACCAGCCGGGGTTCCAGGGAATGGATGCGGTGTGTCTGCTCGTTGCTCATACGCGACTGCTAATTGGGAATGACGAGCACCTGCCCCAGCATTACCGTGCGGGTACGCAGAGCGTTTGCCTGCATGATCTTGTTCATACTGGACCCATATTGTTCAGCAATCTCCGACAGCGTATCACCGCGGCGCACTTTATGAGTACGCGCTTTCGCTGGTTGAGCTTGCGCAGCACGGCTGGAAAGCCAGAGCTTTTGCCCAGGATACACCGTGTTTCGCGTGAGATTGTTGATGGATTTGAGTGACTTAATCGTGACGTTATAGCGCGCTGAAATCTTCGACAATGAATCACCGCGCTTAACCGTGTGAAACGCCGGCTTGCTGGCGCCTGTGTTACTCCGTGTGGGACTTGCGGCAGCACTGGCATTGCCAGGCAGCTTCAAGCGTTGCCCGAGTACCGCCACATCACTGCGCAGCTTATTCACCTGTTTCAACTCTTTGACGCTGGTGCCGTATCGTTGCGCAATCTTTGATAAAGAGTCACCACGAACCACTTTGTGGTAGCTGGGTCTTTTAGGCTTCACCAACGAGGTAAAGTCCGCCTGTGCCGGGGTCGCCGCAGCATAGGTGGCTGTCGTGCTATAAGGTGTTTGGTCGAAGTATTTACTGATCGCTGTATAGATTGCCGCCGCCACCTGTTGTTGATAACGCCCGGTGCGCAGCTTGCGCTCTTCGTCTGGATTGGTAATAAACCCCGTCTCGACCAACACCGACGGAATATCAGCAGATTTCAACACCGCAAACCCTGCCTGTTCCACGCGTTTACTGTGTAAGCGGCCCAGTTTGCCCAGTTCCTTCAACAAACGACCGCCGAAATTGACACTTTCGCTAATGGTATTGGTCATAGACAGGTCTACCAACACTTTGGCCAACACTTCGTCTTTGTCCGCCAGGCTGACACCACCGATTAAATCGGACGCATTCTCCTTGGCGGCCAAAGCTCGCGCCATGGCGCTGGTCGCACCGCTCTGCGATAACGCAAACACCGAAAAGCCACGCGCAGATCGCTTGGTGAACGCATCAGCGTGGATGGAAATAAACATATCAGCCCCAGCGGCGCGGGCCATCTGGCGACGCTTATGCAAATTGATGTAGTAATCACCGGTGCGCACCATGTAACTCTGCATCGCGGGGTCAGCATCAATGATTTTCTTCAGCCGTTTTGCAATCGATAAGGTCAACACTTTTTCCCGGCTACCGCGATACCCCAATGCGCCTGGATCCTCACCGCCATGACCCGCATCTATAGCGATAATAATCGGACCCCTGGCGGCCTCCGTATTGCTTTCGCCGCTCACCGGGGCAACCGACGCCGCGACAATTGAACTTGATCCGCCTTTTGCAGCAGGATCGGTTCTGGTCCTCTCAGCTACAACTGTCGACTCTGCTGTGCTTATCTGGTTATTCGAGGTTTTATTCTCAGTGCGAGGTGTTGACGCCAGTGAAACCGGTTTTTCTGCACCAGAGATCGACATGCCCGCTGCTTCCATATCGACCACCAGGCGATGTCCATAGAGTTCATTGGGTGACAGTACAAAATCTGTGGCGTCGAGCGGTTGCTTTAGCTCGAACACAAATCGCAGCGTGTCTTTGACCGGGCGGCCGGAACGGATGGCCGAAATATGCTGATTGTCTTTATCCAGCACTGGCAGCTTGATGGTTAGATCGGCATTCTCTATATCAACCACCAGACGCAATGGTGCCTGCAAGGTGAACATGTGATGAGTGACATTTTCAGACACGTCGAACACCACACGGGTCCGATTGGGCGAGTGCCAGATGCGCAAATTCTCAACTTGTTGGCCAGATTCCTGCGCCTGGACTGGCGCCAGAAATGATAGCTGCATGAACGCACAGGCTATCCACAGTGCTCCGCAAAGGAAAAATCCATAACCCGGACGGATGGATTTCGTGCCGATCTTTCGGCGTCTAACACCTGCATCGGCAGAAATTTTTAAAGCGGGTTGTAGGAACAAGACGATGGTGAATCGTGCAGCGTTAAGCTATTAATTTGAATGCGCTAATTACAACAGGTTTTCTGTTCCATGAGAAGGAATATAACCCCCCTGTCATGCGATTTACCCCCTCCGCGCAACAGCTTGCTGCGAGGCACACAGATTACTAAGAAATTACGCCGGGATGACGGATCGGGGAATGAACCACCAACACAACCGGACATCATTGGTGATACAAGATTGAACCGAAATTGCTATCGGGATTCGCTGAGGAAGACGTCTATCGTATCGAGGGTGTCTATAGAATAGAAGGTGTCTATCATAATAGAGAGCCGGACTAATGTTAGGGGATGGGGGATATTAGCCCGGCTCCGAGTCATGCCAGCCAAATAGGCAGGACCTCAGTGAATGAATGCAAAACATTCAAGCAATCAAGGTAACCTTAGGGGGTGAAGGCTGGCCCAAAAGAGGGTAAGTCTTTGGGAGTTATCACAATGCATTCAGCATGGTTAAATGCGGGATACATTGGTCAAACTCGGGGCGGATTCTACAGCATTTTTCAGTACAAAGTGTGAAATAAAGTAAATTTATTGGACAAATTTGCTGTTTTTGTCCACTAGTTGTCGCATTGTGACAACTCACTCAAATCAACACGCTGAATACCGTATTTCCCTTGATTCTGAGGTCTTATCCACTCCCTTTTGCAGCTCGATAATGTGGGTTGCGGGTGGCAGGTAACCCGTTCCGCGATCCGGCCACTCAACCAGGAATAAGCTGTTTTCTGTCCAAAGATCTGCCAGCGCCAGGTAGCTCAACTCCTCGGGATCATTCAGGCGATACAGGTCCAGGTGATAGATGGTATGTTGACCAGCCGGGTATTCATGCACCAGGTTGTAGGTGGGACTGGTGACCGTTTCACTGACCCCCAGGGACCGGATAATGGATTTGCACAGAGTGGTCTTCCCCGCCGCCATCTCGCCAACCAGGTAGATGCAAGAGGGAAAGCGAATCTGTGCCGCTATCTGCTCACCAATCTGGTCGGTGTCTGCGGGTCCATCACTGTGGTAATGACTGGTCTCTGTCATCGGATTCTGGTCGATCAAGGTCAGGATGAGCGTTGCTAAGTGGCGATTTTACAAAATGATTACTGCGTCCCGAACACAACTCGGATGTCTGCTGGGGTATTATGCGCATACTATGCCAGGCAGCAACCATTTAACAAGTGTGCAAACCCCAGAGATGGCGGATCTCGCCGCTAATATCAAGCGCTGGGGCAAGGAACTGGGGTTTGACCAGGTGGGTATCGCTGATATCGATTTGCAAGAGCACGAGCAACACCTTGAACGCTGGCTAGCCCAGGGCATGCAAGGTGAGATGGACTATATGCATAAGCATGGCAGCAAACGCAGCCACCCTGAACAACTCGTTAGCGGCACCCAACGGGTGATTTCTGTGCGCCTGGACTATGCCCCCGCCGATATTGACGCTGCAGAACAAATCCTGGAGCAGGACGATATTGGCTATGTCTCACGATATGCCCTGGGCCGGGATTATCACAAGGTCATGCGTAAAATGCTGCAACGGCTGGCCGAACGGATCAACCAGGAAATCGGTGACTTTGGTTACCGCGCCTTTACCGACAGTGCGCCAGTGCTGGAAAAGGCGCTGGCGGAAAAAGCCGGGTTGGGCTGGATCGGCAAACACAGCAACCTGCTGGACGCAAAGACTGGCTCGTGGTTCTTTCTTGGTGAGCTTTATGTTGACCTGCCGCTACCCATCGACGCCGCTGCCAGCAATCACTGTGGAAGCTGTCGGCGCTGCATCGACGTGTGCCCGACCCAGGCGATTGTCGCACCCTATTCGGTGGATGCCCGGCGCTGCATTTCTTATCTCACCATTGAACTCAAGGGTTCGATACCCGAGGAGTTTCGCTCTGCCATGGGTAATCGGATCTATGGCTGCGACGATTGCCAGTTTGTCTGCCCATGGAACAAGTTTGCGCAAACCACCCGGCAGGCTGACTTCACGCCGCGCGAGCAGCTGACGGACCGTAAACTTTCGGAACTGTTTTGCTGGAGCGAGGAAACATTTTTACGCAATACCGAGGGGACGGCGATACGTCGCATAGGCTACGCGGCCTGGTTACGAAACATTGCTATTGCCCTGGGAAATGCCAAGCCAGACCGGGCAATCATCGAACTACTGCAGCAACGACAGACAGAAGTGCCGACCATGGTGCAGGAACACATCAACTGGGCGATCGATCAACAACTGGCAGCACAGAATAATGCATCGGTTTGATTTAGACACCTTGATCACGAAACCAGCAGGCTGCGTAAACTGACTGGCTAACTAGATTCCGGTCTCCTTGCCATCCACGCTCAGCGAATTCTTACTCTGCCAGTACTCCTCGAGTTCATCATGAGAGCGTTTTTGTGCCGACCGGGTCAAGGTGTCGCGTTCGCCCGAAAATTCGTAAAAGGGAACCGCGTAGCCACAGGAGGTCTGCACCATATCCACATCCAGGCTAAACACCTGGCGCGCTGAGCGATGCTCCGGAAACAGGCGAATCAGTTCCGACCACTGCGCATCCCTGGGTTGCGTCATGCGTGCCGTCCCGTAGATACGCAGTATCAGCGGTGCCTTGGCAAAAGAACACAACATCAGCGTCATGCGCTGGTTTTCCAGGACGTGGGCTGCGGTCTCATTCCCGCTCCCGGTGAGGTTTAACCAGTGCACCAGCTTATTGTCGGCGATGCGCAGTGAATCCAGCCCCTTAGGGGACAGGTTGACCCGCCCTTCCGCACCCGCAGTCGCAACAAAAAACATCTGTTGCTTGTTGACGAACGCGATGTGATCCGGCGTTAGCTCATCGAAAAACTTTGCCATAAAACCCTGTGCGAGTAGACCTAGTTTTCGTCCAGCAGGATCAGGTTATTACGGTAGTAACGCATCTCCTCGATGGACTCCTTAATATCGTCCAGAGCCTGGTGCGATGCACGTTTTTCATAGCCGGATAAAATACTCGGAGACCAGTGTTTGGCGACCTCCTTGAAGGAACTGACGTCGATATTACGATAGAGTAGCCAATCACTCAGTTCAGGCATGTACTTGTACAGGAATCGCCGATCCTGACATATGCTGTTACCACACAAGGGTGAACGATTCTTGACGGTATGACGTTGGATAAAATCCAGTGTTTCAATCTCGGCTTGCCGCTCAGTTACTCTCGACATCTTCACTTTCTGTACCAGTCCAGTGCGATTGTGGGTACGTGTATTCCACTCATCCATACCATCGAGCAACTCCTGGTCCTGGTGGATAACAATGACCGGGCCCTCCGCAATGGTACGCAAATCACCATCGGTAATAATGGTCGCCATTTCTATGATGCGGTCTTTCTCTGGATCCAAGCCAGTCATCTCCAGGTCCATCCAGACCAGAGCATTGGGGTTTTGTGGCACAGGCCATCTCCTTACCAATCGGGGTTGGTGTATATTGATTGAGTCAAGCTTAGCACTAACTAAGGCCAACAGAGGTGGTGACAACTTTCGTCGTATCACTTTTAGGGCGACACCTTCGTTGCGACACCTTCGTTGGGACACGGGAGAATACTATGAACCTTCTTATCGATAAACAGTGTAGACACTATTCCAGTAAGGAATCTGCGCTAAGCGCAGAAGAGATCGAAAAATTACGATCTGCCACCCCAGCGTGGGCCTATGATTCCAGCGAGAACGCGCTGGTCAGGGTTTTCGCGTTTGATGATTATTATCAAACTATCGGTTTCGTAAACAAGGTGGCCGAAATCGCGCACCAGGAAGATCATCACCCACAACTGTTGGTGACCTACAATCAATGCCGAATCAGCTACAACACTCATACGGTAAACGGCGTCACGGAAAATGAATTTATTTGTGCCGCGAAAATTGATCAGCTGCTAAGCTGATAAGTAATCATTCGTGGCGCTATCAAGCCGTTAGACAATGGGCAAGCAGTTATGTAACGAGCCCGTTAAGCGCAGGTGGAAACTAGGTCGCGCGTCTATCCTTAAATGCCGCGGCCAGGGTGCGTTGATCCATGTACTCAAGCTCGCCACCAACTGGCACACCACGTGCCAACCGGGTAACTTTAATCTCATAGGGTGCTAACATTTGTTGCGTGTAATCGGCAGTAGTCTCACCTTCAGGCGTGATATTGGTGGCGATCACCACTTCCTCGATAGCATTGTTCGCCACCAACTCTCCCAGGCGCTTGAAACCAAGCTTATCCGGCCCGACGCCCTCCAGCGGTGACAGTCGACCCATCAACACGAAATAGAGACCCTGGTATGCGCCCACCTGTTCGATCGCCTGCAGGTCCGCAGGTGTTTCAACCACGCACAATACTGACTTGTCTCGCTTATCGGATGCACACAGAGTGCACAGCTCTGATTCGCAGAAGGTATTGCAACGATGGCAATTAGTGACTGTGTTCAGCGCATTGGTAAGGGCATCAGCAATCTCGCGTGCGCCGTCACGATCGCGCTCCATCAGGTGAAAAGCCATACGTTGTGCGTTTTTTGGCCCCACACCGGGTAGCGCCTTTAACGCGTCACGCAGCGCCTCTATCGCGGTGGAAATAGCCATTCAGCAGTTGCGAGACAGGGGCTGTCTCAAAATGGCATCTTCATGCCAGGAATATTCAGACCACCGGTCAGCCCCGCCATTTTTTCCTGGGTGGTCTTCTCTACTTTTCGCACGGCATCATTCATGGCGGCGGCAACCAGGTCCTCAAGGATTTCCTTGTCTTCCACATCGCCCATCAATTCCGGATCTATCTCCACACTCTTAACATCGTGTCGACAGGTCATGACCAGCTTCACCATGCCACCTCCGGATTCCCCGGTAACTTGCATCGCAGCCAGCTCTTCCTGGGCCTTTTGCATGTTTTCCTGCATGGCTTGCGCCTGCTTCATGATATTTCCGAGTCCACCTTTCATAATTAGCCTACTGGTTTAAGGGTTTAATACTTTGCTCGTTTATAGTGGCACCAAACTCTGACATCAAGGCTTGGACCCCAGGGTCATTTTGCAAATTCTGTTTGGTCTGCTCCAACTGCTCATAACCCAGTCGTGCCAGGCACTCCGCCGGGGTTTCCTTGTCAGACTCCTCAATCTCCAGCACCACTTCGGCTTGTGAGTTGGTCACGGCTTGCAGGGCCTGTTGAATCTCTGTGACGCGCTCAGGTTTGTGCAAATGTTGAGCACTGGGTGCCAAGGCCAGGAGTATTTTTTCCGGAGCCAGTTTTTCACAAGCGCAATGCATGGCCAGTTCTTTGCTCAAGCCCTGCAGATTTGATTGTTCCACCAGCTCGCCCCACTCATTGTTGCCGGCCAAAGTAATAGCGATGGTCGACTCCTGGGGCGCTGCCTGACTGGCTGCTGGAGGCGTTGGTGCAGGAGAATTACTTGCTGGCGCAGGCGGTGGTGATGACGGCGCCTGTTGGGGTTCCGCAGCGGATGTTATCTGCTGTTGATAGTGGGCTGCCTGCGGAGAGTGCTCTTGCGCTGGAGCGGGCTGAACTGCCTCGGGCCGAACGGCCTCGGGCTGCACGGCCGCTGCAACAGCCTGTGCTGCAGCAGGCGCTGCTTTTGTAGGCGCGGGACCTGATTCAGCTGCCGAGCCCGTACTGGTCTGCGCACCTGGGCCGGATGGTGCGCTTTGGGCACCCTCCTGAGCAGGCTCAAACGCCAACATGCGCAACATGGCCATCTCAAACCCGACCCGCAGGCTGGGGGCCAGCGCGATATCGCGTTTGGCGATCAAGCCAATTTGATAATAAAGTTGGACGGTTTCAGCATCGAGTGTCTCGGCCAGCTTGTTTATGAGTGTCGCATCGGCTTCCTTGGCAGCCAATGCCGATGGCGCAACCTGTGCCAGGGACAAATGATAGAGCTGCATCAGCAATTCATCCATGGCTGCGGAAAAGTCCACCGCATGATCAGCCATATCTGCAACCACTGCCATTATCTGGTTCGCGTCCTGCTGGCTTAATGCGGTTAACAGTGCGTCGCTGTGCTCGGTTTTGATGGTACCCAGCATGCTCTGTACGTCGTCGGTACGGACCACGCCACCCCCCTGGGCGATTGCCTGATCGAGCAGGCTCAAGCCATCTCGCATACTGCCATCGGCCGCTTTGGCAATGGCCTGCAGAGCACCCTGGTCGGATTCAATACCCTCTTGCCCGAGAATTTTAACCATTTGATTTTCGATCTGCTCAGGCCGCATGGCGCGCAAATTGAACTGCAAACAACGCGACAATACCGTGACCGGCAACTTCTGTGGGTCGGTGGTGGCAAACAGGAATTTCACATGCTCAGGCGGTTCTTCCAGGGTCTTCAACAAGGCGTTGAAACTGTGTCCGGAGAGCATATGAACTTCGTCGATCAGGAACACTTTGTACTTACCGGCAGTCGGCGCGTAGTGAATGTTCTCCAATAGCTCCCTGGTGTCATCCACCTTGGTGCGCGACGCCGCATCCACTTCAATCAGGTCCACGTACCTGCCCTGATCAATGGATTCGCAGGTGCTGCATTGCTGACATGGCTCAGCACTGGTGCCTTGTTCACAGTTCAGGGATTTGGCAAAAATCCGTGCCAGGGTAGTTTTCCCTACCCCGCGAGTGCCGGTGAACAAGAAGGCATGATGTACTCGACCGCTATCCAGCGCATTGGATAATGCCTGCACCACGTGACGCTGACCGACCACCTCAGAGAACGCCTTAGGTCGCCATTTACGTGCAAGTGCTAGATAGGTCATGGGTTACGGTTTTACTCCCGTAATAATTGTTGGCTGGACAGTTGCCTAGGGTATTCTCCAGAAAAATCCCAATGAGTAAACTGCCCAGAAAAATTTGCGTTGACGGTGGCAGAAAACCGGACCCCAACACCCGATACACCAGTTGCGGCTGCTTCCTTCCGGACCTGACCGGGTTCACTGATTCTCGTCATTGAGGAGGCTAACCACCACCGCCGTGCGAATTATAGCGAACCCTTACAGCCACGCCTATACGGGATAACGGACAATATGAAAAAAAGGCTAATCTTTTTGCTCGCCGCCACTTTTATACTATTATCTCTCAGCACATTCTGATGCTCAGAACCACCACGAAAACATGATCCAAGCCACCACAGTTTACCAGGTCAGCGACCTGGTAAACGAAATGAAACGACTGCTGGAAGCCAGCTATCCAGAAGTATGGATTGAAGGCGAATTGTCATCTTTAAGCACCCCTGCTTCTGGCCATCTTTATTTCAGCCTCAAGGATGAACAAACGCAATTGCGCTGCGCCATGTTCCGTAATCGTGCCAGCCTGAGTCGCTATAAACCCAAAGCAGGTGACCTGGTACGGGTCCGGGCACGCATTTCTGTGTATCCGGCACGTGGCGATTTACAGTGCATTGTGCAGCACATTGAAGATGCTGGCGAAGGGGTTTTGCAGCGCCGTTTTGAGGAGCTGAAAACGCAACTGCAAAAAGAAGGCCTGTTCGCGAATGAGCACAAGCAGGCGATACCCAGCCTGCCCCGACATATCGGCCTGATTACTTCCCGCACCGGCGCCGCAGTCAAAGATATTCTGAGCACCCTGGAGCGCCGCTGCCCGGGAATCCCAGTTACGCTTTACCCGGCACTGGTCCAGGGGGAAACAGCAGCGCAAACCATCGTCGATGCGCTGGCTAACGCGGTTCAGCACGATCAATGTGACGTGTTAATCGTGGCCCGTGGTGGCGGTTCGCTGGAGGATCTGTGGAGTTTTAATGATGAGCGACTGGCGCGTGCTGTCTTTCAGTGCCCACTCCCTATTGTCAGCGCGGTCGGACATGAAGTGGACGTATCGATCTGTGATTTTGTCGCCGACCTGCGTGCGCCCACACCGACAGCAGCGGCCGAGCTACTGAGTCCCGACAATCAGGCCCTGTTACGGCAACTCACGTCACTGCATCAACGCTTGGGTCAATCGACCGAGCGATACCTGCAGAAGCGAAGCCAACAAGTAGACATGGTTTATCGACGCTTGCAGCACCCCAGCATTAGCATTGCGCGCAGCAGGAAAGACCTCGAAGTCAGCATCCGCCGACTGCACCAGGCCATGCGCACCCGCCTGGCTGGAAGGCAACAGGCCTGGCGAACCACTAGCCAACGCATGCAACAACTGCGCCCCGACCAGCTGATCTCGCGGCAGCAAAATCAATTAGGGCAACTTGCCCATCGATTGCATCTCAGCCAGGCAAACTCGTTGACCTCAAAGCAACAACACTTCAAAGGCTTGGGAGAACAATTGCACTTGGTGAGTCCATTAGCCACCCTGGAGCGCGGTTTTTCGATTAGCCGGGATGAACAAGGAGCCATCTTGCGGGACAGTTCCACCACCAAGCCCGGGGAAAGTATCAGTATCGAGTTAAAAAAGGGCAAATTGCGTGCCCAGGTGACAGACGTTACAAAATGAATCGGCGCCAAAAACAGCCAGGCACAAGAATATCCCAACTGCGCGCCGCGCTGTTCGTGCTGGCCTGCCTGATGATCTCATCAGCGCCACTCGCCCAGCAAACTGCGTTGGAAGAAGCCCCGCAAGCAAAGGACCCAAATGCATATCAGCTCGACTCCAGTCAGAGCTACCCGGGTGGAATCGTACAACTGTCGCTGGAAAAAATATCCGATACATTACCACTGGTTCGCTTTGGAATTCGCGAGCCGGTTATTATCGAAAAAACTCAAGCATGGCAGGTGTTGATTGGGCTAGACCTGGACCTCCTGCCAGGGGAATACGTAATCTATGTAAAACAACCGGATTCAGAGCTCCCTGGATACAGCATAAAGTTTGATGTCACACAGAAAAACTACCCGGTGGCTTCCACCCCTACAGTACCTGCTCCGCAAATTCCGCGCAGGATAGAACACAGCCGTTTTTCCGACCTGGATTTCAGCAATACTGGACAACCAACTCTACCTTTGCGACCGCCCATTCCGGAGGACTGGGAAGACAGTTTCGGGCGCGTGGAGACCGGCGATATAGACGCAACGAGTGAGACGCAAAATGTGTCACAGAATTTTATTTATTACCTTGGCGACAAACCGAGCGTGGTCATCGCGCCGCAAAATGCCATTGTTTCCAGAATACAGCGTGCAGAACCACCTGCTACGTCCACCACGATATTTCTAGATCACGGTCGAGGACTCTACAGTATTATCACCGGCTTGGCTGATTTGAGTGTCGATACCGGCAATGGAGTGGTGGCGGGAGCGGTCATCGGAAAGACAGTCAACGATATTGGTGGCCAAGCGATACCGCTGGCCTGGCAGACCACCATTAATGGGGCCTATATAAACCCCTTGATTCTCCAGCAACTGAAACTGAAATGATCAACACCTTGACCACGCTTACAGGCAAGCCGCGAAACTGCATAGACGCTCTCTTATTGGCTATCTGTCTACTGTTATGTGCCCCAGTCATGGCACAACCCTACGAACGCGCCGAGGTTCTGGACAGCGCAATCCGTTTTGCCAATGTTCCGGTCGATGGTGATCGGATTCACTATGCCCATGCCGGCGATGAAGACAAGCCTGGCATTATATTCATCCACGGCACTCCGGGCGGCTGGGGTGCCTTCGAAGTCTATTTATCCAACAAATCGTTACAGCAGGATTTTTTCATGGTGTCGGTTGACCGCCTGGGTTGGGGCGCATCGCAACTCAACCGCGGCCTGGAAATGAACGCTGCCGCCAAAAAGATTAACGCCCGCAAGACAGGTGTGTTCGAAGTTCAGGCCCGCTCCATCCTGGCCGTCATGGCGCGCTATCCGGGAAAAAGATGGCTATTGGTCGGGCATTCTCTGGGAGCTTCGATCGCGCCCAAGATTGCGGTGCTCGACGATGAAAAAGTAGCTGGCATGCTGTTGCTGGCAGGATCGTTGAAACCCAATCTGGGTAAGCCGCGCTGGTACAATCGCGCTGCCAGCACTTTGTTGGTACGCTGGATGCTACCCGCTGCCTTAAAATATTCAAATGATGAAATCATGGCGCTGCGCAAACAGCTCAGTTTGCTCGATAAGGAGATCACTGATGGCCAGTTCAGTGCGAAAGTGGTGATTATGCAAGGCATGAAGGACAAGCTGGTCTCACCCAAAAACCCACAGTACGCACTGGAAAACTGGCAATCCCATTTTTCTGACCTGCAGACCATTGAACTGCCCGAAGCCGGTCATTTCCTGCCCTGGGAACAGACTCCGCTGGTGATCGAAACCATTCGCCAATTCGAGTTTTAGCACCGTTAAGCCCTAGCAAGCCAGAGGATTTGGGTCCCTGCTCCTGGCACCCTGCTTCCTGACTAATCCTTTTTACGTCCCCGTCGTTTAACTTTGTCCTTACTCTTACGGGATGGCTTGTCTGATTTTTCGTAGGGGTTCGAGGAAGTCTTGAAGCTCAGACGTACCTTGGTGCCCACCAGCGAAAACGCCTTCTCAAACGTATTGGATAAGTAGCGCTGATAGGTTTGCGGCAACTTATCCAGCTGGTTCCCGTGGATAATAATATGGGGTGGATTCATACCGCCCTGGTGTGCAAACTTTAGCTTAATGCGGAAATTACCGATCATGGGTGGATTCCGCTTTTCCTCGGCATCACGCAGTATGCGATTGATTCGCCCGGTGCCCATATCAGTCATGGCACTGGCATACAGATTATCGATCAACGGCATGACTGTCTTAATACCTTTGCCAAATTTCGCCGAAATGAACTCGATGGGAATATTTCCCATGTAGCGAAACTTACGGTCGATTTGTGCCTTGATTTGGTCGCGATCATACTGGCTCATGCCGTCCCACTTATTCACCAGGATCATGAGCGAGCGGCCACTGTTAAACACCAGGTTTATCAAGCGATTATCCTGATCGACAATGCCTTCTTGTGCATCCAGCACCACCGCCACAACCTGCGCCATTTCCACGGCACGCAAGGTTTTCATAACGGAAAACCGTTCTACACGGTCATCGATGCGAGACTTTTTGCGCATGCCTGCGGTATCAATCAGCACATACTCCTTTTCGCCTGACCTGAACGGCACGTAAATACTATCGCGTGTGGTGCCCGGCATGTCATAGACCACTACACGTTCCTCGCCCACCAGGCTGTTGACCAGGGTAGATTTGCCCACGTTTGGACGCCCGACAATCGCCAGCTTAGCAACACCGGTGGGTATGTCATAGTCCGTCTGGTGCCCGATCGTCTGGTCAAGAATCAGGTCTATCAGGCGATTCACGCCATCGCCGTTCTTGCCGGAAATCACATAAGGCTGATCCAGACCGAGCTGGTAGAAATCAGCGGCAATTGTGTTTTTGTCCAGGCCCTCAGCTTTATTAATGGCAAGGTAAACATTAATGTTCTTATTACGACGCAACTGCGCGGCGATCTCAAAATCAACCGGCGTCGCCCCATCCCTGGCATCAACAATAAAAATAACAGCATCACTGTCTTGCAATGCCTGGTCAACCTGAAGCTTCATCAGGTTATGAATTTCTTCGTTGTCCGACTCAATACCACCTGTATCCACCACCCAATATGGCAGGCTGCCGACACGGCCAATACCAACCATGCGGTCCCGGGTGACTCCCGGTCGATCGTCAACGATGGCGTCCCGGCTGCGAGTCAGTCGGTTGTAGAGCGTAGACTTCCCAACATTTGGCCGACCCACTATCGAAATAATGGGTTTCGGCTGCTCTTCGGTCGGCGCCTCTTCGATGAATTCAGGGTGCTCCATGATATATCAGGTTCGCTCTATGTTCGCTCACGCCAGCAGCAAACTGGTTGTAGGGCGTCTTCCTGACGCCAACAACCGTCGCTTAAAAACTATCAGGATTTACTGATCACACTAACCGACTGCAGGGTGCCGTCGGTATCGATAAAGTAAATTGTATCGCTGTCGACAATCGGTTCACCAACCACATTCTTCGCGCCCAACTTGTGTCTACCGAGAAAGTTTCCACTGCGTTTCTCCATGACGAACAGGTTGGAATCACCGTCTGCGACCATGACATAGGGGCCAACGGAGATGGGTGCACTGACACTACTGAGGCGGAGTCCATCTTGAGACCAAAGCTTTTCACCCGAGGAGCGGTCGACCTGGTGAATCACGCCTTTCTTGTCGCTGATGTAAAGATGCGCCGCATCATAGGCCAGGGAATGAAATGACGACACGTCAACACTCCAGGCAATGCGTTGCTGCGAAATATCCAGTGCGTGTGTTACTTCCTGGTAAGAACTGACGTAGATGAAATTTCCGACCAGTAATGGATTGGTGTCGATATCGGCCAGGCGATCTATCTCAGAGGTGCCACGTGGGAAAGAAATTGGAAAGTCCCACAAGGCGCGTCCGTTCTTGGCATCGACCGCCGCCAGCGTGCCGTCTGAAAATCCCGCAAATACTGCTCCACCGTAAACCAGTGGCCGGGAATCGCCACGCAAAGTCAGGCGCGGCAGTTGACGACTAATGGTCCATAATATTTCACCATCATAGGCAGCAAGACCGTAGACTTTGCCATCGCCAGTTCGCGCAACTACGACATCATTGCCAATTGCCGGGCTGGCAAGTATCTCGCTACTCAACCGCACCTGCCAGCTGATTGAACCATCTTGTTGATTCAGTGCATAAACCACCCCTTGATCGGTGGCCACCAGCACCAGACCACTGCCAACGCCGACGCCCGCTGAAATTCGCTCATTTTTTAACTTGGTGCGCCAGACTCTTTTGCCGTTACCTGCAGAGATCTTGTCCACCACGCCATTGGTTGATGCGGCGTACAGGTTATCGCCCAGTAACGCCGGAGAAATAATAGCGTCACCCGCGTCGATGCGAGAGCCAATATCAGCCCGCCAATTGCGTAATAATTTAGTTTGGTTTTCAACTTTAGGTTTCTTAGGGGCCACCTCTTCTTGAAAAAACTCGGTATCTTTACTCTTACCCCCACACGCGGCCAAAGCTAGCCCAATGCAGCAAACTAGTATCAAACGAATTAATTTCATAATCTATTACTCGAGGTAGTTGGCAATGATTGCTCTGAGATTTACTCTTCAGTGTCGGAGCTGCTGGTCTCAGCATCCGCATTCTCGCTACTTACTTCTGCATCATACGGCGTTGCGTTATCCGCGTCAGCAGCATTTGTTTGTGAAGAGCCCTCAGCTGATTCTAGAGAGCCCTCAGCCGTCTCTAAAGAGCCTTTAGTAGAATCGTTTGAGGTAACTGGTAGGCGATCTTTTTTTAGTGTCAATACAGCACGGTAGCCCGCCTCACTGACGTCCAGTTCGTCGATCGCGGTCTGATAATTCGAATTTGCCACCTCGAACTCACCCTGTTTCCGCGCAATATCACCAAGCAGCTCATGATACATTGAGGCAAACCCCTCGTAAGGCGTCTGGCTGGCAATACTCTTTGCAGCATCCAACTTGTCTTGGGCAATTAATACTTTCGCCTGACGGATGCGCGATGTGTGTTTGATGCCATATTCGTCGCTGTTACTCTCTGCCCAGCGGAGTTCTTCCAGCGCTGCATCCAGATCACTCACAGATAACTGCCGGGCCCGTAATAATGCTGCTTTGGCAGCATAGGATGATCCTGAGAAATCCTGTTTCAGTGTCTCCACCTGGCTGGAGATATCTGCCATTTCAGACCCCCGCACCAACTCGATGACACGGTCGTACAAGGCTGATGCCGCTTCGGCATCGGATTTGAGTTTATCCTGGTAGGTGTTGTAACCAAATACCGCACCCAAACCAAGAACAATACCGATGACCAGGGCCGGGCCATTATCCTTCAACCATTTTTTGGCGCGTTCGTCCTGTTCTTCAGGCGTTAGTAAAATATCGTCGACCATAATTCTTGATCTCTGTTAACCGGCGTATCCGAACTACTTACAAGAGAGTTTCGTGATTCGCACGTGTTGGATTATTTGTTCAGTGACCCGTAATCGCAAGCCTGACAGGAAACTAATGCTGCTGCCCGTTTAATCTCTGCTCTCATCGCTCACAATCCACCCTGTTACGGGTGTCAGGCGATAAGGCAAGGATTGCTGCAATTGCAGATGCCGTCTCAACTTGCCCCCAATACGGACAGGCTGAATATTGATCGGGCATTATAGCGATTCTAGAAGATTAGTCACGGCGTTCAGCACATCGTTTTGCACAATATTTTGTTGCTCGATTGCCTTGTCTGAAGCGATTAAAGGCTTGACGCCCACGGTCTTACTCGCCGCCTCCTCTTCGCCAACAATCAGGGCCAGCCTCGCGCCGCTTTTATCGGCTTTTTTGAACTGATTTTTCATGCTGCCGGCACCACAATGCAGCACGGCTTTTTTGCCGGCGCGTGTCAGTTGCTGCTGCATGACCAGTGCTTGTTGGCGGGCAGCGGTTCCGATCGAAATGATAAATACATCTGGATGCATATTTGCCTGGGTGATAGGCGCCTGTTGTTCCAACAATATCTGTATCAGGCGGTCAAGCCCCATGGCAAAACCAAACCCGGGCGTCGCAGCGCCTCCTAATTGCGCAACCATGCCGTCGTAACGACCACCCGCACAGACTGTCGATTGAGCGCCGAAATCCTCATTCACCCACTCAAACACGGTATCGTTGTAATAATCCAACCCACGTACCAGGCGTGAGTTGAGCTGATATTCAATGCCCAGACCCTGCAGGTATTCTTGCAATTGCGCGAAATCAGCCGTCGATTGCTCGCTCAGGTAGTCGGCAATATCCGGAGCATTGACCAGCACCGCTTGGACAGACTCATTTTTACTGTCGAGTATACGCAGTGGGTTGGTTTCGAGTCGTCGCAAACTGTCGTTATCCAGCTGTTCACGATGCTCGGATAGATAATCAACCAATGCTTCACGATACTTTGCCCGCGCCGCCTGATCACCAAGGCTATTGATTTGCAAATGCGTTTTTTCCAGACCGAGTTCAATGAACATTTGCTGAACCATGGACAACATCTCTGCCTCAATATCGGGGCTCATCCAGCCATAGGCCTCGGCGCCAATCTGTGAAAACTGACGGTATCGCCCTTTCTGTGGATTCTCGTGGCGAAACATCGGGCCGACATACCACAATCGTTGTAACTGATTGTAGAATAAGCCGTTTTCGATCCCAGCCCGCACACAACTAGCGGTGCCCTCTGGTCGCAGGGTCAGGCTTTTGCCATCGCGGTCTTCAAAGGTGTACATTTCCTTGGCCACGATATCCGTTTCATCGCCGATAGAACGGGAAAACAAGTGAGTCCGCTCCAGGATAGGTGTTCTGATTTGACGATAGCCGTGCAGATCCAACACTCGTGCGCATAGTGCTTCAACGTCCAGCCACAGAGCACTGTCCTCGGGCAGAATGTCTTTCATGCCCTTGATCGCTTTTATTTGTTCTGATTTGCTCATATAAAAAACCGAGCTAGTGCCCGGCGGTTGGATTGACGCTCGCTTCGCCTGCTCGCAGGCGCGTACCACTTGATTACTTAACGGCTCACCGCTTAGTCACCGACGACAAATTTTGCATACACCCCTTCACGATGTTCGCTCAGGTCAAAGGGCTGGCCATTGTACTCCACGGTCACCCCTGCCGCGTTGCCAATAAATACACTCATAGTGGATTCGCTGTCAACGTTCAGTAGTTCACCTTCGGCATAACTCTTGTAGGCCAGGCGGTTATCCTGGTCATCTCGTATGTCGACCCATGACGTTTCAGAAAAACGCAAGGACAAGACATGGGCTGGCGCTGGATCAGTGTTTTTCTCTGATTCGTTTACGCTGGTCTCCGCGGCACCTTCTTGTTCAGCGCCAAGCAAATTCTCATTTTCCTGGCCGATGGTCTCCACATTGGTTGGCACAGGATTGGCAGCCGCAGGGGCATTGCCCTCATATGGATTGTCACTCGATTGGGGTACAGCGGTACTGGACTCGCGCTCTGCAAACAGATTTGGGAACGATCCGGAATACCAGAGGAAGCCAATCGCGGCAACCAGGGCCAGGCTGATCAAGGCCTTGGCCGGAGACAGAAAACCACTTTCAGGCTCTTGAGTGGCACCAATACCGCGCGGAATGTCGTTGAGATTACTACCCTGCTTCCAATTCGGGTTGAGGTAGTTCTTTAATACGTCGTCTGGGTCAAGGCCAAGCAACTTGGCGTAGGCCCGTATATAACCACGCACATAGGTTGGTTCCGGTAGACCCTCGGTTTGGTCGAGTTCTATCGTTTTTAACTGCGATACCGACAGGTTGAGCTCATCCGCAATCTCTTCAATAGTCTTTTGCTGCTGCTTACGCGCAGTGGCGAGCAAGCTCCCGCTGCCCTGCTGCACCGGCAATTCATTGTCGTCGGATAATCTGTGTTTGTCTTCCATCGATCTTACCTTCGCCAACCCGAATCCTGAAATCAATCAGGCCTAACCCATATTGTTGACGTTAATTAAGGAGTCTGTACTATCTGTGCTAAGGGGTTCTCTGTTTGCGGCGCAGTTCGCTCGCTTGTTCAGAGCCCGGAAACTCCTCAAGCAATGTGGTTCTGTAATCGTTCGCAACATCAGTTGCATTCAGCTTGGATTCTATTTTATACGCCAATAGAAGTGACTCAGGTTGCGGTTTGGTAATGGCCAGGTACCGTTCCAGGTAGGCACGCGCTGAGAAATAAGATTGGGCGTCGTGTTTAATCACCGCCAGGCGATACAGGGCCGGGCGTAGCCGCGGATTTTTCGCCAGCGCGCGTTTCAAGTAATCTTCTGCGATGGGATCGTTGATTCGCGCCAGGCATTCGCCGGCCCGCATGAAACTTAATTCAGATTTTTCAAACAAGGGGTTGCTGGCCGCTATTTCAAAGTAACGAACCGATTGTCGTTCACGGCCGGTCTGACACAATAACATGCCAAAATCATGTGCGGCTGCAGAGTTCTCCTGGTCAGCCTTCACGGCCTTGGAAAAGTGTTTTTCAGCCGTGTCATATTGTTCCAACTCCATCATCAATAGAGCCATGACGTAATTACTGTCAGAATGAGCAGGGTTGATGCGTAGCGCCTTTTCCAACTCTGTTTTGGCGACAGCGTATTGTTTTTGCTGCAGATAGCCTTTCGCTAGCTGCGCATGAATCAGGGCTTTGTCCGGCCTATCCGACTCATCAGCAGCTGCCCTGGAACTGTTCACTCCAGTACTGGCGCAAGCGCCCAGGAAACAGGAAATCAGCAGCAATACGCTCAGTTTCAACCGCGATTTCGCTGAAAAATGGTTTGTTTTTTTGCACGGCATACACTTCATTGTATTTTTTCAGCCTGCTTTTGTCTAAATTTTTCCGCGCGACGGGTACGATCCATCACGTCACCTGCCAACTGACCACAGGCGGCTTCGATATCATCGCCGCGAGTCCGCCTGACCGTGACGATGACCCCTTGCTCATGCAAGACATCACGAAAGCGGTTAATACGCGAATTGGATGAGCGCTTGTAGTCGATCCCTTCGAAACTGTTAAAGGGTATCAAATTGACTTTGCCGGGGACTGTTTTCATCAATTTGGCGAGTTGATGGGCATGACTAAGATCATCGTTCACCCCTTCCAGCATCACGTATTCAAACGTGATTCTGGCGCGACCAGAGTCGCCAACATAACGGTTACACGCATCCAACAGTGCTTTGATCGGGTACTTTTTGTTCAACGGCACCAGTTCATTCCGCAACTCATCGTTCGGCGCATGCAGAGATACGGCCAAGCTCACCGGACAGGCTTCTTTCAACTCGTCTATCTTGGGCACCACACCCGCAGTGCTGAGGGTAATACGACGCTTTGATAAGCCAAAACAAAAATCATCTTGCATGATGTGCATGGCGGAAACCACGTTATCAAAGTTCATTAACGGTTCGCCCATTCCCATCATGACGATATTACTGACAATCCGCTCATCCGTATGATACTGTTCGGCCAACAAGTGCTTGGCCAACCAGACCTGGCCAATAATCTCGGCAGTACTCAGATCACGGTTATAGCCCTGTTTGCCGGTGGCACAAAACGAACAATTCAAGGTACAACCCACCTGTGAGGACACGCACAGGGTGCCGCGGGATTCTTCCGGTATAAACACCATTTCGATGGCACTCTTGCCGGGCACCCTGAGCAACCATTTGCGCGTGCCGTCTTCGGACAGGTTATCCGAGATAATTTCCGGCACCCGGATTTCGCAGGCCTCGCTTAAGGACTCGCGCAAGGCTTTGCTCAGATTAGTCATGGCGGCAAAGTCACTGACCCCCATTTGGTGAATCCATTTCATCACCTGGCAGGCCCGGAACGATTTCTCGCCCAGATTGACAAAAAACGCCTCCATTGCAGGCCGATCAAGACCCATCAAATTGGTACGTTCTGCATTGTCAGTGACTAAGTTCATGAATTTAAATGCCGGATCAAGCTACTGGCTAGCTACTACCAGCTGGTAGTAAAACCCAATCCGGCTAATTTAACATGTTGATGGAATGCCTGGTTTCATCAACTGTGCACCTTATCGAGTGCGCGCGCAAATACCATCTTCGCCAAAGAAAAACGCAATCTCTGTCGCGGCCGTTTCAGCAGCGTCAGATCCATGTACCGCGTTTTCATCAATACTGGTTGCGAAGTCAGCACGGATGGTTCCAGGAGCGGCTTCTGCCGGATTGGTCGCACCCATCACTTCACGGTGGGCGGCAATCGCATTTTCACCTTCCAGAGCTTGAACCTGGACCGGTCCAGAGGTCATAAAAGCGACCAGGTCCGCGTAAAAAGGGCGTTCCTTGTGCACAGCGTAAAATTCACCAGCTTGTTCTTCGCTGAGATGCAACATGCGCGAAGCAACAATTTGCAGGCCCGCTTTTTCGAAGCGAGAATAAATTTCACCGATTACGTTTTTCGCTACCGCATCTGGTTTGATAATAGAAAGGGTACGCTCAACAGCCATGGTTAGACTCCAAATAAAATATGTTAGTTAAAACTGGTTTGCTCAATCAATCGCGGCTCGCACCTGTTATACGCCTGCATACGCCTTAAGTGCATCTTTGGTCGGAATGAGGTGGTGAGGCAGCAATCACTGAGTTTGTGTTAGTTACCACCGAGTAGAACCGAAAACGGGCCATAGTCGCTGGGGGCGCTATTCTACCTGCATGAATGGCTAAATACTAACCTTAGAAAGCTTATTTTCAGGCCAATTTCGAGGTCTGGAGAAGGCGTGTTTTCTAGCCCGCCAACAAGTGTCCGTCTTCGATTGAGCGATAATTCGCCTGGTACCATTTTCCTGGCACAACGCGGTGTTCTGGCACCAGTACCGCGAGGTAGTCCTCTGCCCGGCAAAGCATATAGCCCGCTTTTTTTGCAGGTTTTTCCGGCAGTACCCAGGCAGTACTGCCCACACGCGAATCCAGCAACTGCTGGTGTAACTTCTGGCCCACTTCACGCATTCGTTTGTTGCGTGATTTTCGTTCGTTCACTGGCACCTGTTTATTGGCAGGAATACGTGCCGCTGGCGTTCCATCGCGTTCTGAATAGGAAAATACATGCGGGAAGGCAATATTCAGCCGTCTCACCATGGCTTCACTGTCCTGATGTTGTTCCTCGGTCTCGGTGGGGAAGCCGACCATGACATCTGCGCTCATGACCAGGTCCGGAACCCGAGCACGCAGGCGGTCTATACGTTCCACCACTTGGTCAGCCGTATAGCGACGCTTCATACGTTTGAGGATCAGCGTATTGCCACTTTGCAACGACAGGTGAATATGCGGACAAATTCGCGGTTCGGCAGCGATCAGATCAATTAGCCGATCACTCAGATGATGAGGATCGATCGAACTGAGGCGAATCCGAAATGGGTTCTCCGGGTCATGCTCGAGCGCCAGGAGTTCCTCCAGCAAATTAACCAGGTCAAAACGCTGCTCCCCGGCATCAAAATCCTCACCGTAGGAACCCAGGTCAACGCCGCAGATAACAATTTCCGGGTAGCCGTTCAGCGCCAATCGTTCTACCTGCCGCTTAATCAAATTGGGTGCCAATGATCGGCTCGGACCACGCGCCACATGAATAATGCAAAATGTACAACCCTGGTCGCAGCCCTGCTGTATTTGCACAAATGCCCTGGTATGAGCTTCGTAACCAGCCAACAGATGCTCAGGCAAGCTGACGTGTTGATCCAGGTCTCCGACCAGCACCTTCGGCAGCTCACCGCGCTCAAGTTGCGGTAACAGGCGATGCGTATCAAGTTTTTGATCATTACCCAGCACCAGGTCAACGCCCGGAATGGCTGCACAGGCGTCAGGATCCATTTGTGCGTAACAACCCGTGACGACCACCAGGGCGTCCGGGTTTCGTTTTACCGCCTTGCGAACTTCCTGTCGGGCCTGACGATCCGCTTCACGGGTAACGGTGCACGTGTTAATCAGATACAAATCAGCCCGTTCGGTGTTTGGCACGACCTGCCAATCCGTGGTTTGCAAGGACTCGCCTATCAACTCTGATTCAAAGGTATTCACCTTGCAGCCCATGGTCGTAATACCCACTTTCTTACCTCTGGAAGCTGCAGCGCTCGGCACCGATGAATCACGCACCGCGCTCCGCCCTGACCCGGGCGTGCGCCTGATATGCTCTGGTGAAATTTCGATCTGGGACATTTAAAACAAAGTGTGGGTGCCAAGAGCCTTAGCCCGCCCTTGATCTTGGCGGACTGGCAACTTTACATTTGCGCGGTATTTTAAAACAGAAAAAGCGGCGAAACGCCGCTTTTTCTGTGAATTATGGCGTGGTCGCCTATTTTACTAAATAGCGAATTCCAGCGCTCACCATGCGATTGTCGCCAATCGAATCATGGTTTTCCGAGTCGCTGTCAAACACGCGGCCTTCTAGGAACCATTGGAAGTTGCTCTTGCCGATATTTGCACCGACATGGCCAAACAATGAGGCATCACTGAAATCACTGTCGTCGACGTTCCAGATACCTATACCGCCGCCGATAAATGCCTTGGCATTGATCTTACGCTCAACACCCACATCAACGGCAATATTATCTTCTGGATAGACGTTGCCCTCGTTGATGCTGCTGCGCTCATAGGCAGAAATCTGTCCAAATACGGAGGTCTTATCAGAGATTCGCTTCATCAGGCCAGCGCGCAAACCAACTACGCCTGCAGAATCCATCATATCCATATCCCAGGCAACCTCATAACGTGGTCGAACCTCAGGCCCAGCGAACAGGGCAAAATAAGGGATCAGGCTTTTTTCCTTAACTGCAGGAGCTGGCGCCGGTGCTGGTGCTTCTTCGACCGTCGCGGCGGCAACCGGTGGTTTACACGCAGTTGACGTGTCTTCCTCAACTGAAATCAGAGACACATTACAGCAGGCTTTTGGAATAGCAATTTGATATACCTGGCAACCGCTGGAGACATTCACCTGGAATGCTTCAAAAGATTTTGCACCGGCCCATTCACGATACGGGTTGGCGACATACTCGCCTTTAACCTTGGCGCCCATCCAGGCCATTTTGGTGCCGACTGGGTATGCACGTTCGATCATTTCGCCATTGGCGACCGCAGCCAACAGGTCATCCGCACTGAGCGACGAACCGGAATTGGCGATAACTGCCCGGACCGCAGCCGGGTTAGCGGCAAAATACTCCTGCAATTCCGCTGCTGTTTCAATGCCGCCAGAACACATCGCTTGCGAGGTGCCCAATCGTTTAATTTGCTTGTATTGTTGAGCGGATGCGATTTGGCTACTGGTCGCAAGAACCAGGCCAATCAGCGTTACCGCCAATGGAAAAATCTTGAAATGTTTAGAAACAGTGGTGATCACGAGTCATCCCTCATTAGTGTTGTTGTGCGATGGTTGTTTCGTCTGCTTATTCTAGGCCTTTTGAAAGCGAATAGCATAGGAAATTTAATAATTATTGTTAATTAGTTGGCAACTAAGCATCTAACTCCTTCCTGTGAGATGCTAGTTTACTGGAACTCGGCAGTTTTCGACCACCTTATCCGAGTGCCTGGGGCCCATGAACTCCGGGCTGGCAGGTCGGTCCTGCGCGCTTAACTCGCAGGCTTTAAGAACGGATCACTCAGGCGGTTTGGATAGCAAAACTTTCCCCGCAACCGCATTCATCCGTTGCCATGGGGTTAGAAAACTTAAAGGTATGGTTTAAGCCCTCGGACACATAATCGATCTGGGTTCCATCCAGGATTTTAAAGCTGTTCGGGTCAATTACCAGCTGTACTTCATGCTGGTTAACGACGATGTCGTCATCTTCTATTTGCTTGGCGAAGTCCATGACATAAGAAAAACCAGAGCAACCCGACTCGCGCACGCCAAATCGCAATGCTATGGCACTGTTTTTGCTGAGCTGATCGGCGATACGCTCAGCGGCAGGTTTTGTCAGGGAAATAGCCATGGAAATACTCTACTAAAACTTACAATTTATGATCGGTCACCAAATTGGGACGCAACGATCTGGATAAGCTAATTATGGGTGTATCGACGTAGATATCAAGTCAATCAGGACTCTTTTGACCCGTCAATGGCATCACTTTTTGATTGCCCAAGCCGGGCCATACGCTCTAACTCTATGCAGTCTGTTTCTACCTTGGGTAACTGCATGTCGCCAATGTCCACGCCAGCATTCTCCAGCTGTTGCAGTAAGTCACGGTTATGGCTGGCCATGGATTGAATTTGTTCGCAGAGACTGTGAATAGCAACCGCAATTGGATCATCTGTGGAGTCTTTCTGACCGTAGGCTTCAAAGCGCCCTTCAACCGCTTTGCCATTGGCGCGATTGTATTCCACCGAGCCAACTTCGTGGGCCGGAATGCCAACCATGGTAGACCCGGCGTTAACTTCCTTAACAACCACAGAGTTTGAACCGATGCGTGCGCCGTCATTGACCATGATCGGTCCCAATACTTTGGCACCAGCTCCGATCACCACGTCGTTGCCCAGGGTTGGGTGGCGTTTGCCTTTGTTCCAGCTGGTACCGCCCAGGGTTACACCGTGGTACAAGGTGCAATCATCACCAACTTCTGCGGTCTCACCGATCACCACACCCATGCCATGGTCGATGAAAAAGCGACGACCTATCTTTGCCCCGGGGTGAATCTCGATGCCGGTAAACCAGCGCGCCAGGTGAGCAAAAAAGCGTGCTAACCACTTGAGACCAAAATGCCACAGGCGACTGGAGACCCGATGCATTAGCACCGCGTGCAGTCCCGGGTAAGCCGTCAATACTTCAAAGGCATTACGGGCCGCTGGGTCACGTTCGAAGACGATATTGACGTCTTCTCTGATTCGCTCGAACATGGGTTTCTCACTTTCTGCTTGTACTACTCGGATATTGGTCGAATACTCGAATAATTGGTTGCGCTAATAAACGGTTATAGCTCTGTTTTCGATAAATTAAAGGGTCGATGCGCTAAATTTGTAGAGTCCAGACAATTTCCTGCTGATTTTGCCTATTTTTGACCGTTTTCGGACAACTGGTCTTGCACCGCCGACAGTATGCCTCGCAATATCTGAATTTCTTCAACTGTTAACTCAGCTTTATTATACAACCTCGTCAACTTGCGCATAAGCATAGTAGACGATTCCGCTTTAACAAAATCCAATTCTTTCAACATTTCGCTCAGATGTTCAAGATGCCCCGAGCGCTGCGCCTGAGTAGCGCTGAGTTGCCGCCGTTCCAACGGTGAAAGTGCTGCCTCCGGGCTAGTGGGTTGCTGGGTCATTGGCGACACCGTCTCTAGTGCTGCAAGCCTGAGTTCATAACAAATGATTTGCACGGCACTCGCCAGGTTCAAGGAACTGTATTCCTGGTTGGCTGGGATGCGAATTTGAGATTGGCACAGGTCCAATTCCTCGTTAGTAAGCCCACTGCTTTCTCGGCCAAACAGAATCGCCGCGGTCCCAGTGGCCCCGGCCGCCTTACTGGCTTCTGTGCGTAAGTGAAGCAAAACCTCAGCTGCCGCCTGGCGCGGTTCATGCGTTGGCCAGATCACTTCGCGATCCCTCACAGAGGTCCCTAACACCAGGCTACAATCAGATACGGCGCCAGCCAAATCAGGCACTACTTGTGCATCACTCAACACGCTCTCTGCGCCAGCTGCACGTTTACTGGCTTCATAGTGAGGAAATTTCTTGGGATTGACCAACACTAGCCTGCTCAGGCCCATGGTTTTCATGCTGCGTGCCACTGCGCCGATGTTCCCAGGATGGGTTGGCTCTACCAACACCACCTGGATCTGGTCTAAAGTTTGAGGCTTGGTCATGGCTATTTGCTGTCTGGTTCGCGCAGGCGCGATATTCTAGCGCATGCGCCAACGGTGGTGTACCGAAACTATGCAAAGACGCCTGTGAAACCGCATACTTTCAAGTTTCAGTTCTTTCATTCCACTCGGCACGAAGCTACAATTGCGCCTGCGCTTTTTTACAACTTATACGCGGATTTTCCCATGGAAACCTTCCAAACCAGCGGTGCACTAAACGTGGCCGTAAACGCTGCTATTGAAGCCGGCAAAGTGATCGCCCAGAGTATCACCCAACTGGACCGGATCAAGGTGTCGCGCAAGAGTCGAACAGAGCTGGTGACGGAAATTGACCTGGTCGCGGAGCAAAAAATCATTGGCATGCTGGAAGAAGGCTACCCGGCTTTTAATGTACTGGCTGAAGAGTCTGGCGAGATTGATCGAGACAGCGAGTACTGCTGGATTATCGACCCGCTTGATGGCACTCACAACTTCCTCCATGGCCACCCTCATTGTGCCGTATCGATTGCCCTGCGTCATAAGCAGGAAATTGTGCTGGCGGTGGTCTATGACGCGTTGCGAAACGAATTGTTTACGGCGCGCAAAGGCGCTGGTGCGCAACTTGATGGGCGTCGAATCCGCGTGTCGGAAACGGCTAAGTTAACCGACAGTCTGCTCTGTACGGGCTTTCCCTACCGCGATAATAACGATACCCGCCCGTGGCTAAAAACCTTTGCCCGATTATTGCCGCGCGCACAAAGTATTCACCGCAGTGGTTCTTCGGTGCTGGATCTCGCCTACGTGGCCGCTGGCCGTTATGACGGTTTGTGGAAGTTTGGATTACAATCCTGGGATATCGCCGCTGGCGCGTTGCTGGTGCGTGAAGCGGGCGGCATGATCAGTGACATCGGTGGTGACCCTGATGTGTTCAAATCGGGCAATATCATTGCTGGCAACCCGCGCATTCATGAAAAGCTGGGACACCTGGTCAGACATGATTCCTAGTCGCCCCACCACCACACTTAACTGATTCAATTTACAGCGCTTTACCCACTTTGAGTAGCAAAGCCGAACACACACCGATGATGCAGCAATACCTGCGCATCAAGGCTGATTACCCTGACACCCTCGTGCTTTACCGTATGGGGGATTTCTATGAAGTTTTTTACCGGGATGCGGAAATCGCATCGCAACTCCTTAATATCACCCTAACCCAGCGCGGCAAATCCAATGGTGCGCCGATTCCTATGGCAGGCGTGCCCTTTCATAGCCTGGACCAATACCTGGCCAAACTCGTTAAGCTGGGCAAATCGGTCGCCATAGCTGAACAAATTGGTGACCCCGCCACCAGTAAAGGCCCGGTGGAACGAAAGGTGGTTCGCGTTGTCACACCGGGCACCCTGGTAGAGGACAGCTTACTGGATGAGCGCAGCGACAATAGCCTGGTCGCACTTTTCCACCACGATGGTGGGTTCGCTATCGCCAGCCTGGAGTTATCCCTGGGTTTCTTCCAGGCACAGCAACTCGATTCTGCGGAACATGTGGAATCCGAGCTACAGCGAATCAAACCGGCAGAACTACTTGTTAGCGATGCGTTTTATCAGCATCAACAAACATCTGCTGAGCGCCTGCAATTGCCCTTGGAACCGCAGCCGGTAGCCGATTGGTATTTCGATTTTGACGTGGCCAACGAGCTCTTGTGCAAACACTTTGAAACCCGAGACCTGGTCGCTTACGGATGCCAGGATTTTCCACTGGCGGTCAGCGCGGCGGGCGCCCTGATGCAGTATGCGCGCGACATGCACTACCTCAGCTTGCCGCATATCAATGACCTGAAGATTACCCAGAAGAGCGATTACCTGATTATCGACGCTGCCAGCAGGCAAAACCTGGAAATAGAAACCAACCTCTCCGGGGGTAGTGAATTTACCCTGGTAGCGCTGATGGACCGCTGCGCCAATCCCATGGGGGCCCGTTTGCTACGTCGCTGGCTACACGGCCCGGTTACCGATCAGGCCTTAATCGCGCATCGCCAACTCAGTGTTGGCGAACTGATTGAGAAGCTGGATCGACCGGCGATTCAGGCAAACCTGAAACGCTGCGGTGACATCGAACGCATATTGACGCGCATTGCCTTAAATAGCGCGCGGCCTCGTGACCTGGTTCGATTGCGCACTGCCTTGCACTGTCTGCCAGAACTAAAGGGGCTGCTGAATACCGCGAGTTCGGAGCTGTTAACGACAACAGCAAATCATCTTGGGCCTTTTGACGACACCCGAAACTTGCTGGATCGAGCTATCCTGGATGAACCAGCCGCCGTAATCAGGGATGGGGGCATGATTCGGGCTGGCTTTGATCAGGAGTTTGATGAGTTGCAGGCGTTGAGCAAGAATTCCGGCGACTATTTGCTGCAGCTCGAAGAGCGTGAACGCGAGCAAACCGGGATCAGCACACTGAAGGTGAAGTACAACCGCGTGCATGGTTTTTACATCGAGGTCAGTAAGGCCCAGAGTGAGCAAGTCCCCGACGCGTATATTCGCCGCCAAACCCTGAAGAATGCCGAGCGATATATCACTGAAGAATTGAAGGAATATGAAGACAAGGTGTTAAGCGCAAGGGAGAAAGCACTGGCGCGCGAAAAATTCCTCTATCAGCAGGTGCTGGATGAAATCCAGCCCGACCTTGTAGCTTTGCAGGGCATGGCCACTGCCTTGTCACAACTCGACGTGCTGGCAAACTTTGCTGAACGCGCCATTTCCCTGGGATTCAGCCGCCCGCTGGTCAGCGACGCGCCTGGCATTCATATTATTGAAGGTCGTCACCCGGTCGTTGAAGCCAATCAGTCTGCACCCTTTATCGCGAATGACATGGTGCTCGATACTTCAAGCAAGATGCGTGTGATTACCGGCCCCAACATGGGGGGTAAAAGCACCTACATGCGACAAAATGCGCTCATCGCCCTGCTTGCCTACACCGGCAGTTATGTACCTGCCAGTTCGGCAAAAATTGGCCCGATTGATCGCATTTTTACCCGCATCGGAGCGGCCGATGATCTTGCCGGAGGGCGTTCAACGTTCATGGTTGAAATGACGGAGATGGCCAATATCCTGCGCAATGCCACCGCCAACAGCCTGGTATTGGTCGACGAGATCGGGCGCGGTACCAGTACCTACGATGGATTATCACTGGCATGGGCCTGTGCGGTTGACCTGGCCCAGCGAGTCGGCTCTTACAGCCTGTTTGCCACGCATTATTTTGAAATTACCGACCTGGCCGATCAGCTCGAAACAGTCGAAAATGTGCACCTTGATGCCGTCGAGCATGGCCAGGATATTGTCTTCATGTACCACTTGAAACCTGGGCCGGCGAATCAGAGCTACGGTATCCAGGTGGCGCGCTTGGCCGGCTTGCCAACAGGAGTTATCCAGGCCGCGCGTGACAAGCTGGAAGTATTGGAAAAACAGTTTGGCCGCGATGACTTGTTTTCGGCGGCTGCTAACCAGGCAAGCAAACCTGAGCAAGCTGCTGCCGGGCAGCAACCGGTACAAAGCGCCATGTCGTTTCAGTCACAGACTGAAGTACAGTTACTGGCGCGGCTCTCTGAAATCGAACCTGATACACTAAGCGCACGTGACGCTTTGGATTTGATCTACCAACTCCGAGGCATGCTCGACGAGTAATCCCAAGGATTCGAAATGCAATTGATTTCGCGACATGCAAGCCCTAAAATACGCGCTTTTCGAGCCCGATAGAAGTGCTCGGCATTGATGAGCGGCAAGCATTGCTCAGTACCAGGAGTAAGTAATGACCTATGTAGTTAAAGAAGAATGCATTAAGTGTAAATACACTGACTGCGTTGAGGTATGCCCGGTCGATTGTTTCCATGAGGGTCCGAATTTCCTGGTAATTGATCCTGAAGAGTGTATTGATTGCAGCCTGTGCGAACCGGAATGCCCAGTGAATGCCATTGTTGCCGATGATGACCTGGAACCATCCGAAGAACACTACCTGGAACTCAACGAGGAATTGTCAGCTATCTGGCCGGTGATTACCGAAAAGAAACCGGCTCTTGAAGACGCAGATGAGTGGGCCGAGAAGGATGATAAATTAAAATTACTGGAAAGATAAATTTTGGCCAGCAGGCATCACGCTGAGCAAAACGCCGTGGTCGGCCGAGAACCAGGACAAAAACCAAAAAAAAGCAGCCGTTGGCTGCTTTTTTTATTCTGTGAAATGGCGGAGATTAACTCTTCAGACCCAATCGCTTAATCAGCTCTGCAGAAGGCAGGTACCCTGGCGTGACCTGGCCATCATCAAAAATAATAGTCGGTGTGCCACGAACCCCAACCTGCTTACCCAGGTTATAGGTTTCTTCAATTGGGTTACTGCAGCTGGCAGCGGCAACTTCCTCGCCTGATTTGGCACTGGTTAATGCGGTTTGCTGATCATCATTACACCAAACCGACACATATTTCTTATGGCTGTTAGACCCAACCCCGGCACGTGGAAATGCCAGGTAACGAACCTCTACCCCAGCGGCAGTCAGTTCTGGTACTTCCTGGTGCAAACGACGGCAATAACCGCAGTCGATATCGGTGAATACGGTAATGTGGCGCTTGGGGTTTTCTGGCCCAAACACAATCATTTTACTGGTGGGTACTTCTTTCAACATAGAGGCCATTCTTTCTGCCGACGCCTCGTCACCTAAATTGACCTGGGTTTTGGTGTTGTACATATCACCCAGCAAAACATAGTCACCACTGACATAAGCAAAAGCGTAATTACCTTGTACCTGCAAACGGTAAACGCCTGCGACTGGCGAGGCAACAATCTCAGCAGTCGCAGCGGCCGGGATCATTTTTTCCAGTTCTGCACGCACCTTAGCGATGTCAGCCTCCTGGTCTGCAAGAACAGAGGTTGCAATAAACATCGATGCTATCAGCGCGATGAAAGAAAGTGGTTTAATTGTCTTTATCATGATTGTGTCCAGTACTATTGGAAGTTTGGTAAGGGAAAACACCTTAATCTCGATCGCTTTCCCGTTTGATTGTATGTCCGTGAATTAAAAACCTGACGGGTTTGAAAACCAGCCATGTTACTTAGCGCTATGGGATTAATCCCGGAAATTATTGAATTGTAACGGAATTCCCGCGTCACTTTCGCGTAAAAAGGCAATAACCGTTTGTAAATCATCACGTTTTTTGCCGGTTACCCGAAGTTGTTCACCTTGAATGGCGGTTTGTACTTTAAGTTTCTTCTCTTTAATTTGTTTTACCAGTTTGCGGCCTAACTCGGAATTAATACCCTCTTGCAAGTCGATTATCTGCCGTGCTTTGCCGCCACCAATCTCTTCTATTTCGCGGTATTTTAAACAGCCAAGATCAATACCGCGTTTTGCGAGTTTGCCGGTTAATACATCTACCGCCTGACGAACCTGAAAATCATTGTCAGCAAACACCACCAGAGTTTGTTCATTGTTTTCTACCCGTGCATCAGTCCCCTTGAAATCAAATCGCGTACTCAGTTCCTTATTGGCCTGGTGCACGGCGTTATTTAATTCCGGTTTATCAATCTCGGATACAATATCAAATGATGGCATAATCGGCGTTGCTGAATCGGTTCAATCGACAGTTGGAACGCGGCTAATGTACCATAAGCTGCCGCTGTTCAACATACACAAAATGGCAATACAAGGCCTGACTCTCTATGACCTTATCAAGGCTCACATCATTACTACTATTCGTCATGTTCGCGCTGGTTTCGCAGCCTGGAATGGCCACCGTCTATGTCTACGAACGACCAGACGGCAGCAAACTGATAACCGATAAAAAACAACACCGTGCGGGTTATAGTCTGAAGAAAAGTTATAAGACCAAACCCTATCGATCATCAACACATAGCAAGCAGCCTTGGCACGCACTACCAATAAAATCACAGTACGATGCTTTAATTGTCAGCACATCACTCAAATATGACCTGGAGCCTTCGTTTATTAAGGCGGTTATTCACGTGGAGTCAGCGTTTGACAAGTATGCGATTTCGCACGCAGGTGCAATGGGGTTAATGCAGTTAATGCCCACCACCGCAGCAAACTACCAGCTCAACCAGGACCAATTTGACCCGAACCGCAATATCGAAGCCGGTGTACAACATCTGAAAGAGCTGATGGCCCGCTATAATAATGACAAGACCTTGTCATTAGCGGCCTACAATGCCGGTGAAGGTGCGGTGCGGCGCTACAACGGCGTGCCTCCCTATGAAGAGACGGAAACGTACATCAAGCGAGTGATGAAGTTGTACGACCTTTATAAAAAGGAAATTTAGTCCACCTTTGCAAGCGGCTCTGTTAGTCGGAATAAATCTGGGATAATGGCCGGTGGAACGCTGTGCTTAATCGTCGTTGGCTTCTGCCGCCAGGCGGGCATTTATCATCATTTGCTTCATAGCGAACACCGCCTCGTGAAATCCTGTCATGGACGCCCTGGCCACGATGGCATGACCAATGTTCAAACAGACAATTTCAGGTATCGCGGCAATCGCATCAACATTCTGGTAATGCAGACCATGCCCGGCATTGACCTGTAAACCAAACGCATGGGCTTGCTTCGCGCCGGCAATAATGCGCTGTAACTGCTCTGCACGCTCAGCCTCCGGGCAATCAGCGTATTCCCCGGTGTGCAGTTCCACGATATCCGCACCGACTTCCTTGCTTGCTTCAATCTGCGCCGGGTCTGCGTCGATAAACAAGGACACAAGCGTCTCAGTCGCATGAAGCTCAGTTATATAGTCGCGTAGGCGCGCAACCTGACCAGCAATATCCAACCCACCCTCAGTGGTTAGCTCCTCGCGTTTTTCTGGTACCAGGCAGCATTCATGTGGCTTAACTGTACTGGCTATTTTCAACATTTCATCGGTGGCTGCCATTTCCAGATTCAGTGGCAGCGACACATTTCCCTTGATGCTAAAGACATCATGATCTTGAATGTGCCGACGATCCTCTCGCAGGTGCACCGTAATCCCATCGGCACCCGCTTTACGCGCAATGTCGGCTGCTTGCATCGGGTCCGGATAGCTGGTGCCCCGCGCCTGGCGTAAGGTGGCAATGTGATCCACATTGACCCCTAGTTGGATTGTATGATGCTCGCTCATTGAGTATTCAAATTCTATTCCGCCCGGTCAGACCGACCCGGCAATTTTATCGGGATTTGGGAAAAAACAGCTCTCTACTGGTTATTTTTTTATAGCCCAGAGTTTTGCTCAATATATCACGCATTAGATACTTTCCGCGTGACACATCTTCCCCATTGCCATTAAATTTTTGCCCTGGCTGCAACCCCAGAATCACACGCCCGGCAATCGCATCGATTTGCTCAGCCGAGGTGCGAACAAAGCCCTGCCCTTGCTGAAACAGGTACCAAGCCTGTGCTTCGATCGGCGTTTTTCCGTCGGCCTCAACACTGAAACTGACCTCGTAGCCGGTTTCCTTGATAATTATTTGTTCAAAACCACGCAAAGTGTTTGCCAGGCTCGCTTCATTGGCGACCGAAGCTGGATCATACAGGCCGAGGATGGTCTCATGATAGCGGTCAAAAAGTGCGGGGTGCGGATCATGCCGGTGCAACAGGTAGATCAGCAACTCGTTGCAATAAAAGCCACAAACCAGCTGGTCGCCGCTCAGTTCATGATCGATCATATTGAGTTCTGCGACCTCTATTTCAGCGGCGGTCAAGGTGGGAATTTCCCCCTTGCCAGTCCAGCTCAAAAGCACGGGTTGAAACGGCAGCAATACGCCACGCACTCTGGACTTGATTCGCCGTGCGCCCTTGGCCATCAGGGCCAGGCGACCATGGTTACGACTGAAAATCTCGACTATCCAGCTGGTTTCGCTGTACGGTCGATTAAGCAGTACATAGGCGGGCTGCTGATGAACACGCATGGCAGTACTGCCTTAGCCCAGATCCTCGTCGTAACCGAGGCTATACAGATCACGTGCATTGTCCGACCAGCCAGACCGCACTTTTACATACAGCTCCAGGAATACCTTGCTCTCGAGGAGTGACTCGCAATTGCGACGAGCAGCGCTACCAATTTTCTTGAGCGCTTCGCCCTTTTTGCCAATAACCATGGCTTTGTGTGTGTCTTTTTCAACCCAAATATCGGCACCGATATGGAACACGCCCTCTTCCTTTTTAAACACCGAAACCTCCACCGCTGTCGCATAGGGCAACTCATCCCCCAGGCGACGAAACAATTGCTCCCGTACTAGTTCAGAAACCAGGAAGCGGAAACTGCGATCAGTGATCTGATCCTCATCAAACCCTGCTCCTTGTTCCGGAAGATAGCTACTAACTACCTCCACCAGGTGATCAACATTCGCTCCGGATGCCTTGGCCGTTGCGCTGACAGGCACGATTTCAGCAAAGTCAAACAGGCCGGCGGATTCGGCTATCAGTGGTAAGACTGCATCCGCTTTATCAAGCTTATCCATCTTGTTAATCACCAGGATGACCGGGATCCGCGTGTCGCGCAACGATTTCAGCACCAGCCTGTCGGCGTCGGTCCAACCGCTGGCAGTAATCATCATAAACACAACATCGACGCCTTCAATACTCGATACCGCGGTCCGGTTGATCACTCGGTTAATGGTTTTGCGATTGGATTTTTTTGCGGTGGAGTGAATACCTGGCGTATCAACGAAGACAATTTGCTTCTGATCGTCGGTATGGATGCCCAGTATCCGATGTCGCGTGGTTTGCGGGCGATGGGAAGTGATGCTGATTTTTTGCCCGATGATGCGATTCATCAGGGTGGACTTACCCACATTTGGCTTGCCGATAATAGTGACAAACCCAAAACGAAATTTAGCAGACATGGTATGGCTTAATGCGCTCCGTTGGTTATGTCTTTATTCAGTAGCAAAGTCACCGCCGGGCCTTGGTCTGGGCAGCAGCCTCAGAAAGGATGGCCAAGACCCGCGTAGCGGCCTGCTGCTCTGCGGTACGTCGAGATCGAGCAGTAGCCTGGGCCTTAAGTGACAGGGATGGCAGCGTGCACTCCACGGATATTTCCTGTTCATGCTGCTCACCGGTGCTATTTATAATCTCGTAGGCGGGCAAATCCAGGCCGCGTTTTTGCATCGCTTCCTGGAGTTGACTCTTGGCGTCTTTAAAATTGGTCTTACTGGAAATCGAGCTGAGCTGAGATTCAAAATTTGCGAAAATGAACTGGCTGGCATGCTGAAAATCGCTGTCGAGATAGATCGCCCCGATTAAACTTTCTACCGTGTCTGCGAGAATTGAATCACGATTAAAGCCGCCACTTTTCATCTCACCTTCGCCGAGGATCAGGTAGTCACCCAGTTGCAATACGCGTGCAACCTCAGCCAATGTTTCTTTTCGCACCAGGCTGGACCGCATGCGGCTGAGCTTGCCTTCGGCGAGACCCGGAAACTCCTTGTACAACCATTCCGCGATGACAAATCCCAGGATAGAGTCGCCCAGGAACTCCAGTCGTTCATAGTTTTTTGCGCCGCGACTACGGTGGGTCAATGCCAGCAACAACAAGTTGCGATCATTGAATTTGTAGTTCAGTTTGCGCGTCAGCGCAGCAAGCTTTGCCATAGTGGGGGATCGACTCCGGGGAACCTAGACCGAAACGTGTCGGGGTAAAATGGTCGCCGCGGAGGGTACGCACCAAGTCACGGTTAGCGTGTACTGGTCAGAGTGCGTTCCTCAACATTGTGAAAGGAGGCGACCAGGCTGAGGTTGTAAAACAGTGGAATTTCACGACGATAGGTGGTTTCAACTACGAATAATCTGCGTGAGCGTCGCACTTTTAAATCGGTCTTGTAGTTCAGTAATTGGTGACTGCCATCCAGGTACAGCTGGGCATTCATTTTCCTAATGATGGTCGCGCGGTTGACCCGGTTCAGATCGACCTCTTCCAGGCTCTGTCGCATGGCATTGACCACATTTTCGTTGGTCGCATAAATCGGCACCAGCTGCATACCGACATAAGCGAAAAAACCGACCACCAACATGACAAACAACAAGCTCCAGAACGTCCAGCCTTGTTGTTTATTAAATTTAACGAATCTGACCTTTGGTGTTGTTTTCATAGTTGTTGCTTTTTGCGCAGCCCAGGCTAAATATCCTCACCTACACGCGACAGTTTAAACCCGCCCCCACGATTACCGTTGTAATGAAACCAGATGAAGAAGGCTTTGCCAACTATATTTTCCTCGGGCACAAATCCCCAGTAACGACTGTCCTGGCTATGATCGCGATTGTCGCAAAGCATAAAGTAGTGACCAGGCGGGACCTTGCTGACCCGGTTGCGAGACGAATAACGCGTTCGATCATGCAAAATCGAGTACTCCGCGATGTTTTCCTCATCGCCCGCAGCGTGCGCTGCCGGAATCGCCTGGGTATAGCGATTCATCTCGATTTCCTTGCCCTTCATTGGGAATGGTGTGTACACACCATCTTCCACGCTTTCGATTAATTTACCATTAATAAACAAACGTTTATTACGATACTCCACAGAATCGCCCGGCACGCCAATCACCCGCTTAATGTAATTGGTTTTATTGTCGCCAGGAAATCGGAACACCATGATGTCGCCGCGCTCGGGCTGATCTACTTCCATGAGCTTGGAGTGCAGGATAGGCAAGCGAATGCCATAACTGAACTTGTTAACCAGGATGAAGTCTCCGACTTCCAGCGTTGGCAGCATGGATCCGGATGGAATTCTGAACGGTTCTGCAACAAATCCGCGCAGCACGAACACGATCAATAAAACCGGAAAGAATGAACGTGCGTAATCGAGGTACCAGGGTTCGGGGTCGCGTGCGGCAAGTGTCGGGAACATCAAGCGACAAACCAAAATAACCGCACCACACAAAATTACCAGGCTGAATAATATCACTTCAAACATCTCACTAGTCTCCCTTAACCTGCAACACGGCCAGGAATGCTTCTTGGGGAATTTCCACAGAGCCAATCTGTTTCATACGTTTTTTACCCTCTTTTTGTTTTTCCAGGAGTTTTCGTTTGCGCGACAGGTCGCCACCATAACACTTCGCGGTGACATTTTTGCGTAGAGCCTTAACCGTTTCACGGGCAATGATTTTAGCACCAATTGCGGCTTGGATTGCGACGTCAAACATTTGGCGCGGAATCAACTCGCGCATGCGCTTAACCAATTCGCGCCCACGATAGATGGACTGCTCGCGATGCACGAGGATGGCCAGGGGATCAACGGAATCGCCATTGATTAACACATCCACCTTGACCATATCAGAAGCACGGTATTCCTTGATTTCATAATCGAGCGATGCATAACCGCGGCTGACGGATTTCAGACGGTCGAAAAAGTCCATAACGACTTCATTCAGCGGCAATTCGAAATGCAACATGACCTGGCGCCCCAGGTACTGGATGTTCTTTTGGATGCCACGTTTTTCAATACACAGCGTCATGACCGCGCCGATGTACTCTTCTGGCATCAACATGTTGGCGGTAATAATCGGCTCGCGGATTTCCTCAATCCTGGATAGATCTGGCAGGGCTGAGGGGTTGTCGATGGTAGTCATTTCGCCACTCTTCATCAGCACCTGATAGACTACGGTTGGCGCCGTGGTGATCAGGTCCATATCGTACTCGCGTTCCAGTCGCTCCTGGATAATCTCCATGTGCAACATGCCGAGGAAGCCGCAGCGGAAACCCAGGCCGAGCGCATCGGACACCTCCGGCTCATACACCAGCGACGCATCATTCAGACGCAGTTTACCCAATGCATCGCGAAAGGATTCATAATCGGCAGAATTGATCGGGTAGAGGCCTGCGAACACGCGGGGTTGTACTTCCTTGAATCCTTCGAGAGGCTCGGTAATCCCGCCCTTCGCCAAGGTGATGGTATCACCGACTTTCGCGCCACTGATATCCTTAACACCGGAAATCAGGTAGCCAACTTCGCCCACCAGCAGCTTATCCTTTGGATTGCGCTTTGGGGTGAAGATCCCCAGGTCTTCAACATTGTACTCAACCCCGGTCGACATCATCTTGATTCGATCGCGCTTGCTGATGCTGCCTTGCAATACCCGAATCAGCGACACGGTGCCCAAGTAGTTATCGAACCAGGAATCCATAATCAAAGCCGACAACGGGGCTTCCGGATCGCCCTCTGGGGCGGGTAACTCAGTCACGATCTGCTCGAGCAACTCTTCCACACCAAGCCCACTCTTGGCGCTGACATGGAGCGCGCCGGAGCAATCGATGCCGATCACATCTTCAATCTCGGCAGCAGCCCGATCGGTATCAGCAGCAGGTAAATCGATCTTGTTTAACACTGGTAGAACTTCCAGCCCCAGGTCCACCGCGGTGTAACAATTCGCCACGGTTTGCGCTTCTACACCCTGAGAGGCATCCACGACCAATAATGCGCCTTCGCAGGCGGTCAATGACCGTGACACTTCGTAGGAAAAATCAACGTGTCCGGGCGTATCGATCATGTTCAGTTGATACGTTTCGCCATCCTTTGCCTGGTATTTCAGCGCCACGCTCTGCGCCTTGATGGTGATCCCGCGTTCCCGCTCAATGTCCATTGAATCGAGCACCTGCTCTTCCATCTCGCGATCGCTCAAGCCGCCACAGACATGAATAAATCGATCCGCCAGGGTCGATTTACCGTGGTCAATATGCGCAATAATAGAAAAATTGCGGATCTTTGAAATATCGTGTGACATCGCTAGGACGGGTTCCTGACGCAAGCAGTCCGGACTATCGGATTTACTCGCAGGTTTCAGCCAAATTAAAAAAAGCGCCAGTGCGCTTAGGTCGCCGTATTCTAGCAAAAGCAAGTGGCAAAAACCCAGTTAAATTGAATACTTAAGCGGCAACTCTGGGGTGCCGAATCAGTGTCGATTTCACCCCTGTATTCATTTGTCGAGCCACTGGCATCAGATCGGCTATACTTGCTGCCACAATGTGGTTTGACCCCGGGCAATGCCCACCATGAAGGTTATGAAAAATAAAGTATCCGATGTGCTCATTGTCGGTGGCGGTGCAGCTGGCTTGAGCCTGGCACTGCGTCTGGCACAAGAAGACATTTCGATCACGATTCTGTCCAAATCCGAATTGACCGAAGGTTCGAGTTTGTATGCCCAAGGCGGGATCGCCGCGGTGCTGGATCACGAGGATAACTTCGAATCACATATTCGCGATACGCATATTGCCGGTGCCGATCTTTGCAAGGATGACGCTGTTCGCAAAGTTGTCGAGGGCGCACCTGGGGCCATTAATTGGTTGATCGACAAGGGCGTCAAGTTCACCCTGGTAGAGGGTGCCGAATACGATGGTGAAGACAGCGAATATCACCTTACCCAGGAAGGTGGACACTCGCATCGCCGGGTAATTCATGCGAAAGATGCGACCGGCCGCGAGGTTGAAACCACCCTGGAACAACATGTTCGTGCGCTCCCGAATGTGACCATCCTGGAAAATCATATCGCCATCGACCTCATTACCGCGCAAAAACTAAAAGGCCGCTATGAAGCGCGTTGTTATGGTGCCTATGCACTGGATATTAAAAACGAAATTGTAGAAACCTTTGCCGCCAGAGCGGTGGTACTATCCAGCGGCGGAGCATCCAAGGCGTATTTGTACACCACCAACCCCGACACCTCCACCGGCGACGGAATTGCCATGGCCTGGCGGGCGGGCTGCCGGATTGCCAACATGGAGTTTGTCCAGTTCCATCCTACCTGTCTGTACCATCCTTATGCCAAGGGATCGTTGATTTCAGAAGCAGTACGTGGCGAAGGCGGTTTGCTGCGACTGCCAAATGGTGAGCGCTTCATGGACAGCCACCATGAGTCAGCGGAACTGGCGCCACGGGACATTGTTGCCCGTGCTATTGACTATGAAATGAAAAAAGGTGGGCACGATTCAGTGTTCCTGGATATCAGCCACAAGCCCAAGGAATTTATTCTCGATCACTTCCCGAACATCGCCGCCAGTTGTGAAAAATATGGCTACGACCTGACCGCACAGCCGATTCCGGTGGTGCCGGCGGCACATTATACCTGTGGCGGCATTATGACCGATCTGCGTGGTCGCACCGATTTAAAACGTCTGTACGCTGTGGGTGAGAGCAGCTGTACCGGGCTGCACGGGGCCAATCGCCTGGCCAGCAACTCCCTGCTGGAATGCCTGGTTATCGCTGCCTCAGCAGCGGAGGATATCGCAGAGCGCTTGGCTCGTCGTGATTTAGACCTGCCGGAACTGCCACTCTGGGATGAAAGCCAGGTCACTGATCCGGACGAACGCATCGTGGTCTCGCACAACTGGGACGAGATGCGCCGCTTCATGTGGGATTATGTCGGCATCGTGCGCACCAACAAACGTCTGCAACGAGCCCAACACCGGGTGCGCCTGTTGCAAGAAGAAATTATTGATTATTACGGGAATTTCCGCGTTAGCAATGATTTGATAGAACTGCGCAACCTGGTGACGGTGGCTGACCTTACTATTGAATGCGCACTCAATCGACAGGAAAGTCGTGGCCTGCATTACACCCTGGATTACCCGGATATGCACACCCAGCCGGAAGACACAATTTTGACACCAAATAATTTTGTCAGCCACGCGCCCATTGGTGAATGGAACCGTCCCTCAGATTGAGTTTCAGTCGCTTTTAAGCATACTCTTTCCTGCACAAAGGGTCGGTATAATTGGTCGCCTGAAATAAACACAAAGCAATTCCTTTTACTGTTGCCATAACTTAAAATTATGACTAACGACTACTGGCAAAGCGCGTGAGGCCAAACCATGCAGGACCCCTTATCTCGAATTGACTTGAATTTACTGGTGGCATTCCAAGTTCTCATGCAAGAGAAAAACGTCACCAGAGCTGCTGAACGCCTGTTTGTGACTCAGCCGGCGATGAGTAAAACGCTGAATCGCCTGCGCAAATTATTGGATGATGAGTTATTCGTCCGTTCCTCTCATGGTCTGACCCCGACACCCAAAACCCTGGAGCTTGAACGCCCGGTTAACGAGGTGCTCTCACAGCTGACCGATTTGATGGTGTCCAGCCAGGAGTTTGACCCGGCGAATACATCGGCAACCATTTCACTGGCTACCCTCGGCGCCTCGGGCACCATCGGCCTTCCCTCGTTCATCAACAAGTTGCGCAACCAGGCGCCCAAAATAATGCTGATCAGCCAAAACCTGGATGCCAAGTACGAAGAGCGCCTGCGCTCGGGCAGCCTGGACTTTGCCATTGTCGCGCGTAGTCACTACGGTGATGATTTTGTCTGCCATCACTTGATGAATATCCGCCCGGTGCTTTACATGCGCAAGGATCATCCCCTGGCCAAAGTGGATTCCATCACCCTGGAACAGCGCCGTAAATACCAGCATATGGCAGTCTATTTCCCGAATTTTGAAACAACCCGTGAGGAAATACAGAAGCTGTTTGCCTCGTTCGGCATCTTATCCAACGTGCCGTTTCTGAGCACCAACCTGATGGTGTGTTTCGAGACGCTGCGCGAAACCGATATGCTGATGATTGCCTCTGACCGATTGAACGACTCCAACCTGGTATCCGATCATTTCATCAGCAAACCGCTGGAAGATTCGATCAATCTGAAAATCGGCTCCTTGTCACTGGTTCAACACGTTCGAACAAAAAATTCCCAGCTGCATCAATTTCTGGTTAACCTGATCGTTGAAAGTTTCCAGGTAACCGAAGCTACAATCGATGAAATATAAAATTGTCAATTACTTAGATTGATAATAACAAGTAAAGTCAGAAGGAAAATAAGCACCGTGGTTGACGGGGCAAAGACAACAATGTCTGACACTTTATTCAATCCCTGTGCGACAGGTAACGGGCGGTTTAACTTGGCGCAAACGCGCTGAACAAGGCTCGAATATGCTGCTTTAACAATCAAAACCCAAATAGTTTTTACTTATTGGAACTATGCCTGGAGGGAATTACTGATGATGCTGAGCAGCTGGTATGGGTGATGAAGTCACCAGTGAGGAATTACTGGTCTCGGAATCAGCTCACAGGGCGCGGACCGCTGGGTGTATCTGTGCTACAAACCCGACAGCTTTTGCAGGCGCGCAATAATGGCGGCTATTTCGGGATCGTCGGGGTGGTGGCGATCAAACAACCAATCCATGATGATCGGGTCCTGAACATCCAGCAGCCGCTGGAAAGCTAATTGCTCAGGCTCCGTTAGTGATGGGTACGCCGTGTCTAAAAAACGCCCAAACAAGACATCCAGCTCCCGGACGCCGCGGCGACAGCGCCACACCAGCTGTTTCGTGTTAAGCATGCCCTGGCAGGGTAATTTCCTGCTTACAGCGATCGCTCCGCTATCATTTTCTTGATCTCGCCAATCGCCTTCCCCGGATTCAAGCCTTTTGGGCAAGTATTTGTGCAGTTCATGATCGTATGACAGCGGTACAGCTTGAAAGGATCTTCCAAATCATCCAAACGCTCGCCAGCTGCCTCATCGCGACTGTCTGCCAACCAACGATAGGATTGCAGTAAAATCGCTGGACCGAGGTACTTGTCACTATTCCACCAGTAACTCGGGCAGGAAGTGGAGCAACAAGCACATAGAATACACTCGTACAATCCATCCAATTTTTCCCGATCTTCTTTGGACTGCAAGCGTTCAGCAGATTGAGAGACTGGCGTTTTGGTTTTCAACCAAGGCTCGACCGAAGCATACTGCGCATAGAAATGGGTCATATCCGGCACTAAATCCTTAACCACGGACATATGTGGCAATGGATAGACCTTGACGTCTGAACCACAGTCATCAATGGCCTTGGTGCACGCCAGCGTATTGGTGCCATCAATATTCATCGCGCAGGAACCACATATGCCCTCGCGGCAAGAGCGGCGAAAGGTAAGTGTGGGATCAATCTCATTTTTGATCTTGATCAGCGCATCCAACACCATTGGTCCGCAATTGGCCAAATCCACATCATAAGTATCTACATGTGGATTCTCGTCATCATCTGGTGACCAGCGATATACCTTGAAAGTGCGAACTTTAGTTGCACCATCGGGCGCTGGAAAATGTTTGCCTTTATTGACCTTGGAGTTTTTGGGTAAGCTAAATTCAGCCATTACGCTATCCTGATTTTAGGTTTCTTCTATCTGCTAACTGCGAAAAAGTGGGGTTTGCTAACGGTTTGCCTTAAGGGTTTAGTACACCCGTGGCTTAGGTTTGATGTATTCAATTCCGTCAGTCATCGTGTAACTATGCACCGGTCGATAATCAATGCTGGTCTGGTGCTGATCATCACACCAGGTCAGCGTATGCTTCATCCAGTTTTCGTCATCACGGTCAGGCATGTCGTCACGGGCATGCGCACCCCGACTCTCGTCGCGGTTGGCGGCAGAGTTCATCGTGACCACCGCTTGATCGATCAGGTTTTCCAACTCAAGCGTTTCGATTAAGTCGGTATTCCAAATCAAGCCGCGATCAGTAGTTCCAACATCGGCAAAAGAAGCAGCCGTAGCGGCCATTTTCTTCACGCCCTCGTTCATCACCTCGCCAGTGCGGAATACCGCGCAGTGCTGCTGCATGGTTTTCTGCATTTCCAGCCTTATCTCGGCTGTGGCGCGAGACCCGGTGGCATGACGCAACTTGTCCAGTCGCTCCAGAGTGGCCTCACCGGCATTACTGGTAATGCTCGGGATTGGCTGATCAGGATCCACTGTTTCCTTCGCACGCAGCGCTGCTGCACGTCCGAAAACAATTAAATCGAGCAAGGAATTGGAACCCAGCCGGTTCGCACCATGCACTGATACACAGGCTGCTTCACCAATGGCCATCAAGCCGGGCACAACGCTATCAGGATCGCCATCTTTCAAGGTGAGCACTTCGCCGTGATAATTGGTTGGGATGCCACCCATATTGTAGTGTACGGTTGGTAATACCGGGATCGGCGCCTTGGTGACATCTACACCGGCAAAGATTTGCGCGGATTCAGAAATACCCGGTAAGCGCTCTTCCAGCAGTTCGGCACCCAGGTGCTCCAGGTGCAGGTGAATATGATCACCCTCTTCGCCCACGCCCCGGCCTTCGTTTATTTCAATGGTCATGGAACGGCTAACTACGTCACGTGACGCCAGGTCTTTGGCATTTGGAGCATAACGCTCCATAAACCGCTCGCCCTCGGAATTGGTTAAAAATCCGCCCTCACCGCGTGCTCCCTCGGTGATTAAACAGCCAGATCCATAGATACCGGTGGGATGGAATTGTACAAACTCCATATCCTGCAATGGCAGCCCGGCGCGTAATACCATGGCATTACCATCGCCGGTGCAGGTATGGGCAGAGGTACAAGAAAAATACGCCCGTCCATAACCGCCCGTGGCCAGCACAACCTGCTTGGCTCGATAGCGATGAATCTCCCCAGTTGCCATATCAATGGCAATCACCCCACGGCACTCACCGTCTTGCATAATCAGGTCGAGGGCAAAGAATTCGATAAAAAACTGAGCACTGTGCTTGAGTGCCTGTTGATACAAAGTATGCAGAATCGCATGGCCGGTACGGTCGGCCGCAGCGCAAGTCCGTAATGCCTGACCTTCACCATAATGGGTGGTCATACCGCCAAACGCACGTTGGTAAATCTTGCCTTCTTCGGTACGTGAGAACGGCACACCGTAGTGCTCCAATTCGTAGACTGCGGCCGGGGCATTGCGACACATGTACTCGATCGCATCCTGGTCGCCCAGCCAATCCGAGCCTTTCACGGTGTCGTACATATGAAAGCGCCAATCGTCTTCACCCATATTACCCAGTGCGGCACTCATACCACCCTGGGCGGCCACCGTGTGGCTACGTGTTGGGAAGACCTTGGTGAGACAGGCAGTCGACAGACCGGCCGAGGCCATACCAAACGTTGCGCGCAGCCCAGCACCGCCTGCACCAACCACGACAACATCATAGGCATGGTCAATAATTTTGTAATCACCCGCCATGATCTAGCCTCCTGCAACGACTGAAAATACCGAGATAATAGCCACCACAGCCATCACCACCGAGGCGAACTTAATCAATAGCAAAAGGCTTAAATTAACCCACTTGGTATGCACATAATCTTCAATCACAACTTGTAACCCTGTTTGCCCGTGGTACAGGGCGGTAAGAATAAATAATAAAATGATTGTGGCGTTGATAGGGGAACTTAACCACGCTGTTGCGGTTTCATAGTCAGCACCCATCAGGCTGATTACCGAGTACACAAACCACAGACTAAGAGGAATCAGCGCAATGGCTGTGACTCGCTGCCACCACCAGTGAGAAAAACCATGCTTGGCGGAGCCGAGGCCAACTGCCTTGGATAAGGGGCTTCGTAAACTCATGCAGCACCTCCCACCAGTCCAGTTGCCAACGCCCAGGTAGCAGCGGTCAATAATACGGAGATCAGCATGACAATTTTGCCTGTGGTGTATAGGGTCTCTATTTCAAAGCCCTTACCGATGTCCCAGAACAAATGTCGTATGCCATTACAAAGGTGATAAAACAGCGCAAAGGTCCACCCAAGCAGAACCAGTTGTGCAAACCAGTGATCCAGCACAGTGACCAAATGCGCATAGCTCTCAGGACCGGCGGTGATTGTCCAAAGCCAGTAAACCAGCAAGGGTGTGCCGAGTGCCAAGAATATCCCGGTGCCTCGGTGGAATACCGACAACAACGAGGTCAATTGGAACATGTCGTAAATTTGGATGTGGGGGGAAAGCGGTCGCTCTTTCTGCATGAAGGAAATTCTCTACTTAAAATCGTTGTTTTTCGTCAGTTTGTTATTGATTGCAGCGTCAGGTTGTTGCGGTTTTAGACCGCGCGGAATTCGCTATTATTTCAATGAGCGTCTTCCTAACATAGTGTGGGTCAACTTGTTCCCGCACTATTCTCGCGTCATCTCGGCACTCAGGCGCACGACATCGCTTGAAGATTCTTGCCAACCGTGTAGAACCGGGGTTTATTGAAATTGCTTGCTCAGATTCCGACCCATTCGCGTGCTAAAACCGCCCAGATCGTTATGCTGTTCTCTGGGCAGCTATTCTACACCAAGTCGAGCTAGGATGGCACGCAGGGGCGGGAATTTGGCATTGTTTGCAAACGCACAACTCACACCACAATCAAAAGTCGTGACAACGCCCATTTGACTCCCAATCGCCATAGCGGGTGGGCTCCAGACCTTTGGGTCCGTTCACTTCTTTAACCGGCTGATTTTCCGCTTTGGATGCTTGTGAGCTACTTGTATTGTCCGCTGAATTATCGTCGCCCTCGACTTTCAGGGCCTGATCTTGCGGGATGGAATTTTGTTGTGACATGGCTGTTAAATGATCTACTCTCTCGTGACAGAGATAGTAGCATGCGTCGGTGTGTAGAACCGTTCATATTTCAGCGATCAAAGGGCAAATATCATGTCGAAATATTCCATATATAACTGGAATTTCTCGACTTCAACGCCATAATCCTACCCAGGCTCTCGATAATCGATTAATCAATCAACAATGCCAATAGAACACTTATCCGATCTTGCCCTTATTCGTATTAACGGTGACGATGCAGAAAACTTTTTGCAGGGCCAACTCAGCAACGATATTCGTCACCTGAGCGGCACATCATCAACCGGTGCAGCACCGTGCTGGCAATATACTGCGTATTGTAACCCCAAGGGTCGCACGTTGGCGCTAATGCAATTATGGCGTAACCATGGAGCTTTTTATGCGCTGCTCGATTCAGATCTCGTCGCCCCCATCACGCAGCGCTTGCGCATGTATGTGATGCGCAGCAAGGTAGAGATAGAGCATCTGCAGGATACGGCAGTTCTAGGGATAATTACCGAACCAGGTACATCCGGCACACAATTGTCTGAATTAGGCATCGAACAGAGGGCGATTTCGCAGCTCGTGGCAGCTGGCAATAGAGTGGTGGACACTGCCGACGGCGTCGCGCTGGGCGTAGAGGCGCATCGCCAGATGCTGGTGTTTTCCGGTGGCATGCCAGATGGGGCATCAACATTAATCACAGACGCAACTCACCACCATTGGCATGCAGCAAACATCGTTGCCGGCATCCCCCAGGTTAATGCTGGAAATTCGGAACAATTCATCCCGCAGATGATCAACCTTGATGTACTGGGCGCGATCAATTTCAAAAAAGGCTGCTACACCGGGCAGGAAATCGTGGCCCGCATGCACTACCTGGGAAATCTGAAACAACGCATGTACCGCTGTGATATCAGCGGTAATACTCACAGTGGAGACTTGAGCCCCAATCAGAAGGTATATCTCAACAACGATCTGGGCAAAGTCGCTGGCACCATTGTTGACGTGGATATTGAGGGACAACAGGCACTCGCAGTGTTACGTATCGAACACGCCAATCAGCCCTTGTATCTTGATCCTGACTGCGAACTGCGAATCAGCGATCCGCAACCCTATGAGGTGCCAAATTAGTCCATATGAGGGCTCTCGGCCGCTGCTAAATCAAGCAATTACCGTCAAAGTATTAACCAAAGGTATCGCAGGATTGGATATCGCCACTGCGCATGCCTTTTTTGAACCATTCGACGCGTTCGGCAGAACTACCGTGGGTGAACGCTTCGCGACGCACGGGGCGACCGGCCTGTTTAAAAATACGATCGTCGCCCACCGCTGCCGCGGCCTGTAAACCTTCCTCGATATCACCTTCTTCGAGTATGGCATTGCGACGCTCAGTATGATTAATCCAGATTCCAGCCAGGCAGTCAGCTTGCAGTTCCATACGCACTGACAAGGCGTTAGCCTGCGCCTTGGATGAACGCGCTTGCATCTTGCGGACATTAGCCGCGATGCCCACCAGGTTCTGAATATGATGCCCTACTTCGTGCGCAATAACGTAGGCAAAAGCAAAATCACCGGGAGCGCCCATGCGGCGCAAATCCTGTAGGAAGCTCAGGTCTATGTAAACCTGGTAGTCGCCCGGACAGTAGAACGGGCCGGATGCTGAAGAGCTGGTACCGCAGGCCGATTGCACCATATCACTGTATAAGACCAACTTGGGTGGCTGATAGCGTTGCCCCATGTTCTGAAACACTTTATGCCAGGTATCTTCGGTTTCGGCCAGGATAACGGCAACAAATTGGCTGGCCTCATCCTGCGCTGCACTACCGCCGTTTGCCGTGCCCTGGCTGCTTCGTTGGGTGGCCGTCTGCTGGGTGTTTGAACCAGTATTGTTCAACACCAGCTGCAATATGTTAGACACGTCTTCGCCAAAAAACAGGCCCGCTAATACCACCAGGATCGCCGCCCCACCACCAACACCTTTGGCCCGTCGGCCGATTGGACCCCGGCGGCCCCGGCGATCTTCGATGTTGTCACTTTTTCTTCTTCCACGCCAACGCATAGCCACCCCATTTACAGTTATTCAGAATTTTTCTATACCTGCAGTCTAACGCTAAGCGTGTTGTTGCAGCAAATTGCGGATTTGTACGAGTCGCTCGGATAGCGCAGTAAACTCATTGGTTTCCAGTTCCGTCAGCGTTTTTCTGCAAAGATCAGCAATGTCCTGGTACCCATACATGCCTGATGATCCGGCCAGCTTGTGCAGATATTCATGAACCTGGACCTGCAAATCCTCCTTCTCGAGGGCTTGTTCTCGCACCTGTACTAACAGTTTGGATACATTCTCAGCCTTTTCAGCCAAGCTACGCTGATACCTGAGCCGCAGCTCATTAATTCGATCACTGTTCACTGCCTATTTCTCTGTTCCGCGGTTAAGTAAAAATTGTTGCCCCATGGCCAGCAAGTCCTGGATATCCACAGGTTTAACCAGGTAGCCATCGCAGCCTAGCTGCTGGGCTCGTGCCTGGTCGGCTGAATTTGACGATGCACTCATGATGATTAGTGGAATGGTGTTACCATCATCACGAATTTTCTTTGCCGCGGTAAACCCATCCATAACCGGCATATGTAAATCCATCAGGACCAGGTCAAAAGCCTGGGAATTCAGTTCTGCCAAAGCCTGCTCGCCATTACCAACGTGCGTCACCGCTACGCCCTGTTCTTCGAGTAATAAGCAGGTGAGCGCAGCAATATCCTCATCATCTTCCGCGAACAACAGCCGCATGCCATCGTCGATGTCGGTGACCGGGCCGCCGTTTGTCTCGAGTTCTGCTTCTACGCGCGAGGCCGTGATGGCAAAGCTGATCTCGGTTCCTTTTTCAAGTTGGGAATCTATGGACATCGACCCGCCCATCAGTTCAATAATTTGCTCAGTGATGGTGAGCCCTAACCCGGTGCCAGCCTTACCAGTGCCAGGCGCCTGCCAGAACGGCTTGGTAATCTGTTGCAAATGTTCAGAACTAATGCCGGGCCCAGTGTCCTTTATCTTCACTGTGAGTTGATCATCTTCCCAGCTTGCAGCCAAGCTAACCATGCCAATGTCGGTGAACTTGATTGCATTGCCTAACAGATTGATTAGGCACTGACGTAAACGACTGTCGTCCAGGAACACAGTAAGATCACCATCCAGCTCTGAGCGACTCTTAAACTCAATCTCCTTCGCAGCAGCAAGCGGTGCGACCATCATCGCTATCTCATTAAACAAGGCAACAAGGTTGACAGACTTCGGGTTAAGCGTGATCTCACTGGAATTATATTTGCCATGGTCCAACAGGTTTTCGACCAACGACAACAAGTGCTTCCCCGAGCGTTGTACCACTTCAAGATTATTGTTAAGTGTGTCGGCGTCCAATGATGGCTGGGCTATCAGCAGGTTGCTGTACCCAATAATCGAGGATAGTGGCGTGCGAAATTCATGAGACAGGCCAGATATAAAGCTGCTCTGCAGACGTGCCGCTTCTTCCAGTTGTGAATTTTTCTCTTCCAGCAGTGCTTTGGCCTCTTTGAGCTCACGCATCAGTTTGTCCTGCGTTTCGAGCAACAGCTGATTTTCATTGGCTTTCTGCTGCAACATCTGCTGCCCAAGGAACTCCTCAGTGGCATCGGAAACCATGACAATGGTGTTGGCCGCCTCTGGCAACAGCCTGACGCGAATGGGTTTTCCATCAGGACTATTGATAAACGGCAAGGTAATGGCTTCGGTGGCATCCAATCCAACCAGGAAATCCACCATGTCGGTAGCCAACAAACCCGGTACCAGCAAGGGAAAGCCATAATCAACCAGGTTGTCTGATACTTCCAGCACCTGCCACTGATGGTCTACCAACAGGTAGGCAAAATGCTCGGAATCATAGAGTTGCCGGGTTATCTGCAGGAAGCGTTCCCGGTCAAGCAACTTTTTTTGGCCAGCGGCTGGGTTACCCATCAAGCTCTCTGAGTATCAGTATTAGCTGATCAGGCCAGTAAGCGCTTCGAACATTTCCCTGACATTTTCTCCATTTTTCGCACTGGTATGAAAGACTGTCCAACCTTGCTCCTGCAGGTGCTGCTGCTGTCCAGCAGAAATCGACCAGTCGGGGTCATCGTGCTTATTGAGGGCGACTACCATAGGTATTTCACCAGTCCTTTCTGTTGTCGTTTGCCATAATTTCTCTAGCGCATCTACTGTGTTGGAACGAGTGCCATCACCTACCAGGATCACTCCGTCAGCGCCCACCAGGTAATGTGTATTGATAGGTGATTGCGCATCGCGACCGGCGACGTCCCAAACAATCAGCTTGGTGTCACCTACCATTGCGCTGTCAATCTTAACGCCGATGGTGGTCAGATACTTTTCGGAAAAGATATTGTTTACAAATTTTTGCGTTAGGCTGGTTTTACCCACCGCAAAATCACCAACCATGCAAATTTTTCTTTTTATCACTCTAATGTATCGCTATGAAATATAACAATTGTCTGCAAACGTTCGCCGGGCGAGCAAGAGGCCTACTCCTGGGCCGACGCTGCCTGCAGTCGCAGGCTGAGCCCGGCTGGCGAGATGCTGTTTAAATCGACCTGGTTCCATGGCCTGGTAAGCACTTCAGCCGATATTTGTTCGTACAGAGGATGATCGACATCCCCCAGGTTGTCACGTAAAAACTCATCCAGTGACGTCGCACTGACGAATAACTCGTTAATGTTGAGCCTTTGATCAGCGGCCAACTGACGCAATCGCTCATTATTTTGCAGTAGCCAGTTGATTGGGGCCTCACCGGTAAGTTCCACACTGTCGCCCACCCGGTTAAATTTGCTGCCGGTCGGCGGTCTCAGCTCGCGTAAAAACCGTTGCAGTTCCAGGGCTGGCTCCAAAGAGCGGAACGGCGTGGTTTGAATAGATAACATGGATTGATCAATCTCATGCGCAGCCAGGATCGCGATGGGTAATTCCGCGTCAGGGTCCTGCAGGCCTTCAACCACGATCTGATTTTCGTGCCAATACGCAGACGTCAACACCAGGCCCGGGGTCTCGCTGAAGTGATGTTCCAACGTCGCCAGTTTGCTGTCCCGATCAAACCACTGGGCAAACAATATCCCCAACACGCCCAGCACCAGCAGGAACAGCAGTTTTGTCGCCCAGCTGGTCTCGGTGCTAGCTTTAATATCTTCTTTTAACCGTAACCGTAATAGCGGACGCATGTAGTCCTCCACTCCCAGGAAGCGGCTGGTATCACCAGCAAAGTCTGCCAACGGATTGGAATACGCGGTACTGATATGATCGAGCGTGTCGTACAGCTGAGTTTTCAGTGTTTCCGGAGCCTCGCCATAGATCACACAAGCCAACATGGCACGCGGTGAATGGGCGATCCATACGTTATGTGCGCCCACGGTGATATCCGTCAGGCGATCTTGGTCACTGCCGGAAAAAGAATCCTGCACGAAACTCTGTATCGCCGAAAACATCGCGCTGACCGCATCGCTGTCCAGGGACTGACGATTCTCCGCTGCACATTCGGCTATCATCAAGCCGCTTTCACGATCAATCAGGTACACGTGTTCAACCCGGTACAGCAATGATTTTCGCAGCACCAGTTCCGCGTACGGCACCCCGGTGCGCGCCGATTCAACACGGGTACGGATACCACTAAACGAGGTTGCGGACTTAACAGTCTGATTGATCGTGGCCAATAAGGAGCTAATCGCCTGTGAAATAGCCAGGCGTATTGAGGGTGCGATAGCCGGGTACAAAATCTGCGCGTATTCCGTGGGTTCAGCACGGATGGCTTTCTTTAAACCGACAGAAACGGGCTGCTTTAGCGCATTGACCAACTCATCACTCTGATTAATGCCGATATCAATTGCGGGCGCCAACACTTCGGCTACATCCTTGGTACGGGTTTCGATATTCTCAACCCGCTCCTTGAGTTCAGACAGCTGCTCAGTATTGTCACCAACCAGGATTCGCTTGAGTTCCTCAATCTGGCTCATCGTATGAATACCTGGTGAAATACCTGTTCTTTTTGCTGCCTGGTTGAGCGTAAGCTAACTGCCATTCACTAGCTTGCTCGAAGTTTAACTGCCACCTCATCGAGCATCAAAGCCAAGGCCTGGCGCCCTACTTTGTCATTCTCAAGCTCTTTTTTCTGGTTCTCTACCTGGTCCATCAACTCTTTTTGAACTGAAGATACCTGGTCTATCAACTCTTGTTGGCTGTCTTCCATGCTGGCACGAATCGACGCTAGGTCCTGGTTGGCCTGGTCTTCCATCAGACTGATGGAGTGTTGCAACGCCGTCTCAGCCTTCTTCAGCATATCCTGCAGGGCATTTAGCTCGGCATCGCGACTCTTCTGCTCTTTAGCTATCTGTTTGTCGAGGCTTTTAATCGACTGGTTAACCATTTCATCCATCTTGCTTATCTTGTTGCTGAGACGATCTTTCAGCTTCTCGACATCGGCTTCCAGGCGTGACTCCAGGTCAGCAAAGCGTTGTTCAAAACTCGCGACATATTTTCCAAACAGGATATCGCGAACTTTTTCTATATCGCCCAGACCGGGATTAATAATTTCTGCAGTGGCTTGCCCTGAACCAGGTCGTTGTTTGTTATCTGCCATTCGATGCCCTCCTACCTTAGATCAGGTAATGTTTTCGAGACGGTAGCCATGCCGATAAACCGAGGTCAATCGCCACTCGCCGTCTTCATCAAAACCGAGTTTGGTGCGCAGCCTGCTGACATGCGTGTCCACCGTACGGGTGTTTATCTTTGCGCTGGTGCCCCAGACCATTTCCAGCAAGTGCCCACGAGAAATGACACGGCCCAGGTTTTTGAACAAGAACAAGGTAAGCTCATATTCTTTTTGCGTCATCTCAATATGCTCATCATTACGCATCACCTTACGCAATCGCGTATCGATAAAATAAGGTGGATGATCGTAACTGTCTGCGGTATTTTCGTCGCCCAACCCCATGCGGCGCGCGATGGCATTCACCCGGGCGATTGTTTCCATTTGCCGCACAGGTTTGGTCATGTAGTCATCGGCCCCGTTTTCGAGTGCCTGAACGATGTCGCTCTCGGTATCGCGCTGGGTAATAAATACCACGGGCACCACCGGGTCCAGGTGTTGGCGTAAGTGCCGCAACACATCAAGGCCACTGGTATGCGGTACCATCCAGTCAAGAACCACCATATCGAAGCTGTCTTTTGTATACGCACGAATAAAGGCGGTACCATCATGATATATGGAACATTGATGACCGGACTCTTCCAGCCAGGCCGCCAGCAAATCGGCCTGATCACGATCATCTTCAAGAATTGCTATTCGCATAATCCTCCCGGTTTATAATAGCCTGGCGCGCACCAGCAATCGGTGCGGAACAGAACATCTACGGACTAACCCAAAAACAGGCGCAATATATACTAATCCGTAAACTACCTGTTGCCCGGAATGTAAAATTATGTCACTTAATTTACATCACATACAGAACTAATGGTAATCGTTTTGATATGCTTGTATTAAATATAGGCATTACACCCTGAATCTGCCACGACACATGGCAAAAATGCCGTATATACAAGGGTTTTTAGAACAAATGTAAAGTTAAGCCGTTAACCGCTTGAGCCGAAATTAAGTTACGATTCGAGCCTAAAGACAATCCAAAACTCACAATAAAATGACCGAAAATAACCAATTACTCATCGGTGGAAATGGCACCCAAACTGTCTATATGGATGCCAGCATGGCCAATCGCCATGGCATGGTGGCTGGTGCGACAGGAACCGGTAAAACGGTCACCTTGCAGATCCTGGCCGAAAATTTCTCGCAAATCGGCGTCCCGGTCTTTTTGGCGGATGTTAAAGGCGATGTCTCCGGTGTGGGCAAGGTCGCTAAACCACATCCCAAGATCGACGAGCGAATCAATACGATCGGCATCGAAGACTATGAAATGGTTCCCAGCCCGGTCGTTTTCTGGGACTTATTTGCCAAGAAAGGTCACCCAATTCGCACCACAGTCAGTGAAATCGGCCCGCTGTTGCTATCCAACTTGCTCGAGTTAAATGAGACGCAAACCGGCATTTTGTACTCCTGTTTCAAGATCGCCGACGATGAAGGCATGCTGATTCTTGATCTCAAGGATTTGCGCTCCATGCTGGTGTGGATGGCTGATAACCGTGCGGAACTCAAAGCGGAGTACGGGAATATATCAACCGCGAGTGTTGGGGCGATTCAGCGCGGCCTGTTAGTTCTGGAAGAGCAAGGCGCCGAATTTTTGCTCGGCGAGCCAGCTATCTCCCTGAACGATCTGATGAGCCATGATTTCTCTGGACGCGGTGTTATTAATATCCTGGACGCAAGTAAATTGATCCAGACCTCACCCAAACTCTACTCGACCTTCTTGTTGTGGTTACTGGCCGAGTTATTCGAGACCTTGCCTGAAGTGGGCGACGCCGACAAACCCAAATTTGTCATGTTTTTTGATGAGGCTCACCTGCTGTTTGATGATGCACCCAAAGTCCTGGTGAATAAAATAGAACAGGTTGTTCGCCTGATACGCTCTAAGGGAGTCGGGATCTACTTCATTTCGCAGAGTCCGTTGGATGTGCCCGAGGAAATTCTCGGACAGCTGGGTTTGAAAATTCAACACGCCTTGCGTGCCTTCACCCCGAAAGACCAGAAGGCGGTCCGCACCGTGGCCGATACCTTTCGACCCAACCCTGAGATTGATACTGGCGCAGTAATAACCGAGCTTGGCGTTGGCGAGGCCCTGGTCTCAACCCTTGACGCCGAGGGCATTCCCACGCAGGTTGAGCAAATATTGATACGACCACCAGAGTCACGCATCGGCCCCATGAGCGATGCTGAGCGTAAGGAACAAATCAGTCGATCCCCTTTCAGAGGCCGCTATGATGAAACCCTGGATCGTGAATCCGCGCATGAAATGTTAATGGAGCGGGCTCGCCAAGATGCCGCCGATGAGGCCGCCGTGGAACGTGAAGAAGCTGCCCGCAAAGCCGCCGCCAAATCGAGCAGCCGCAGCCGGCGCTCAACCCGGCAAACGCCGACCGAGGCCTTCGTGAAAAGTGCGGCTCGTGCCATCGGCACACAGTTGGGCAGACGTTTATTGCGCGGGGTTATGGGGTCTATTTTTAAAGGCTAGAGATCGAGCGGGCAGGTGCCTCACATAGAGATCACCCGTAGGTCGTGATGCACAGGCAAATCCGCTTAAAGATGTTTGTCAGCGGTCTGAGATAGGCTATAATCGCCCCCGATTTAAGCAAGCTTTGTACAATGAGCCTGATCATTCAGGACAAGGGGTATTGATGAGTGAAGAACAAATGAACGACCAGACGTTTGGTCGCCTGTTTATCATAATGATTGCCGCGATGACGGTACTTTCCGTGATCCTCATGGTGCTCGCCTCCCTGGCGGCCAGTGACGTAAACGAACGTTTGGACGCACGCAGCGAAGTTGAAAACAGTGCGGCCATCGTGGCTCGTATTACGCCGGTGGGTCAGTTCGCAGCAGAAACTGCAGATGCGGTGATCCCGGCTGCCGAAGCAGTCACGCTGAGTGGCGAAGAAGCGTATACCAGTTGCGGCGCATGCCACAATGCTGGAGTGGCTGGCGCACCTGCACTCGGTGACCCTGCAGCCTGGTCTGAGCGTATTGCAAAAGGCATAGACACGCTTTACCAGAATGCGATTCAAGGCTTCCAAGGTGCGGCTGGCCTGATGCCCGCAAAAGGTGGCAATGCTTCCCTGTCAGACGATTCCGTTAAAGCAGCGGTTGACTACATGGTGGAACAGTCGCAGTAAGAGCTGATCGTTAATCCTTTCAGAAAGTATTTAAAAAAACCCGCGGTAGCGGGTTTTTTTGTGCGGGGCGCAAAACGCGCTAATCGTTGGGGTTGACCGTTAAGGCTAACCGTTAAGGCTAACCATTGCGCATAAAGGTGACGCGAATCTCTGCCGTATCTGGCTTCTCGGGCTCGCGATCTGCGGTCAATTGCTTGATCGATACCGCATACTGTTGCTGCAGTGTGTCTACCCATCTTACCCATTGATTAAAGCTGGCGCCTTCCAGCACCACGCTGACCTCCTGGTTGTTTTGACGTGGAACCATCTGTTGAATGGCATCCTTGATTCCGCCGGCTCGCGCAGTTTGTTCAATGACTGCCATCAGCGACTGATTAGCTCCACGAACCTGTCGTACCTGACGTGCCCCACCCTGTTGAATTGCTGCGGCCTGCTGTCGCATCCAGACCAGTTCAACGCGCTTATTAGGTAAAACTGTTTCCATATGATGTAAAGCGGCCTGCCACGGCTGCCAAACGAAGGCATAGGCGACTATGAGAACAATCGCCACAGCACCACCAGCAAGCACCAGTTGTTCTCGTTTTTGCAGGTTTTGCCAAGCTTGGCGGGCATTGTTAACTATGGTCATCAGCCGGTCCCCAGGGTTGTTCAGGACTTTGAAATTGTGTAGCTGGCGATGATCTCACCATCATCAGCCGCTGAGGATTGCAGTCGCGCGGAAATTCTCGGCCTGGCGTTCAACTGGGTGGTCAGCGCATCTACTTGGGAAAAATCGTTTAACTGACAAGTGATTATCAACTCCGACTCCCGGTACACCACATTGGCCAACGTCACTCTTTGCGCACGCAGAACCGCCGCGGTTTCGGCCAGCATCGATTGTGCAGTGACTTTTTGCGGGCCACCATTCATCCTGGCCATGGCCTGCTCCATCATAAAACGCTCTTTGCCCGGCTCAATAAAGTCGATTTCCGGAAAGGTACTTTTTACGATCTGTTGCTGTTCTGCATCAATGCGTTTGATCTCAGCATGCAAGGCAAAGTATCGATAGACGTCATAGCCTCCCATCAAAACAAACGCCCCGCCCACCAGGAGTGCGGGCAAGGCAAAGGAACGCCAGGAGATCTTACGAACCGACGGTCTGAACTGATCAGTAAAGAGGTCATAATTGAGCCCTGCAGTGTGCTCCAACCAGTGCGCCATCTTGCTGCCAAAAGGCCAATGTCGGAAATCACGGTCAGGATGATTTTCGATCAAGGTCTCGGCCAGAGATTCCTCATTGACCGCGATCGTCGCTGACATGGGTACATCAGCCAACCATATTTCCAGAAAATCGGAATCCAGACAGACGCCGTCGCCAGCCGCAGTACTGGCAAGTAACTGCTGCTGTTCCGGCTCCCCGCCGTATGAACCAGTTGCTACCGCAACACTGCAATCTGCTGCATCATGAAATGGCAGCAAAGCATGGTCTGGCACCAGACGGTCTATCGGCAGTTGATTTTGGTTTGCCGCTTCCTGCCACTCGCTCATTTTTTTCTTAGCTACCACGTACACGGTATTCTCTTCGCCTGACTTCCATGCCGGGCAGACGAAGTGCATGTCTTCCACTTCTTCAGAAATCGATTCCTCCAGCGCGAACGGTACAGCAGCCTGAAACTGTCGCTTGGACTTAGTGGGCAGATTCACCTTGTGTGCCGTCACCCACTCGCCGGGTACCACACCGATAATCTCGTCTTCATCGGCGACCGGGTAATCCGTCAACGTCGGCACCTCACCAAACGCTTCTACCTGCTTGGCATTGACGCGCACCCATTCAAATGGGGGTTCTAATCTAACGTATAATTTCATCGCAAAGTGAACTGTGTTCGCGGTTCAAAATGGTTACTTTTGGTGCGCTCTCGGCATCGGGTGAGCCCCCCTCACGCAGCAAGGTCGTTTTGGTGCAATACAAAAAGTCACCCAGCACCACGCGGGTATTCACTTGAAAGAACTGGCTGGTTGTTTGCATCATATTAGGCACTGCGCGCCCATTGGCTGGCACCAGACCGATAATAGCAGTTTTCGCTAATTCTATCTGGGCTGGCTGAAAGCCTAAAAACCCTTCTTCCAGGCGCTGGGCAAGAAAGGTTTGGACTGAAGATAAGTCTGCCACCGGTACCGCGCTTAGCGATGCCAGCACCTCGGCGGAGGTGGTATTGATGTTCACCCGGGCATTCTCTACTGGCAGTACGGTTACATAGGGTGCCAGCCCGTTGATGATGTCCTCGTTAAAGCCCTCGACGAAACGCAACTCACCCAGGCTTGAGAGCTTTTGATCGGCTGCATAGTAAGGTGTATTTTTAATTCGGTAATTGCCGCTTTCAAATCCATTCGCGGTCTCGACGTCATTTTCATCCATCCAGTCCACCAGCGCACCATAGAGCTGCTCGCGCTCGCCGAACTCTCCTATCTCCAGAATGCCCAGTAAATTCAGAAAAACACTTCTCTGACCGCGCTGATACGCGGGTTCGCGGTTTGCCAGGTTATTTAAGTTGAATTTGCCATTCAGATCATCGATCCGATATTCCAATTCCACGTCATTTCCAAAATCAATGACTGGCAATGCCTCTTCTTCTTGTTGGGAACTTAAAGTCAGGGAAAACTCTTCGCGATCCGTCGCATTTTCTTCCGGATCTTCACCGAAGCGCGCCCAATCTTCTTCCCAGTAGTCGATGGCTCGATCAACATCATCATGCAGCACCCGGGCTGCCCAGGCATCGACACCCGCTGCGTACTGCAAACTTTGTTCAGCCACATTCTGATTGGTGATGCGTCGAATCAACAAATGCTGTTGTTCAACCAGAAATCCAAGCAAGGTCACCAATAGTGCGATAATCAGCATTACCGTGATTATCGCTAATCCGGATTGCTTCTCCATTCGCGGCAGATTTTTTTTCAGACTTCTCATGGCTGCTGTTCAGGCGCTACTGTTGTTGGCCCTCAGGACCCTCGCTGTCTTGATCCAAATCCTCCAAACCCTGTTCAGCCCCTGAATTGTTTGCCGCCGTTTGCGCATTTAATGTCACGCTGGCGGCCAGCGACTTATCGTTGCTGAGCATCGTGATTAGCCGTCGATACTCAAGACCCTCAGGCATCTTCACCGTAATGTCGATGAGATCCGGCAAACGTGACTGTTCCTCCCATTTGTCATCTTCCTCGTTGCGACCATCAACAATTTGCGTCACTTTTATTTCAACATCCTCGATACCTTCCAGCATGGTTTGTTCCATTGTCCTGGTATCAGAGTCTGGGTCTAGAACCGGCGATTGAACGCGATACAGTACGCCATCCTCCAAGAACCAACTTACTCGCCTTGGGACACTTAATCCGTCCAGTGACAGATCCGGATATTGCGCGGTGAGCTCCAGTAGGGAATCATCATTCACGCTCAGCGTTGTTTTGGCTGGTTCTCCATACTCGTCTTTTGCCAATCGATTCGAGGCAAAACGCAAATCGTTGGCGATAAACTGAAATGTTTTTTGCAAGGCAACAACCTGATGATGCTTTTCATCAACGCGCTCGCGCATTTCCAAAAATTGCAGCAAGCCCGGAAAAATTATCGACGCTATCACTGCGAAAATAGCCACGGCTATGACGATTTCGAGCAAAGTGAAGCCCCGAATTGCCTGCAAGCCACGCAGACTATCTCTGCCTGCCCTTCGCCTCGCAGATGACCAACGGCCGATTTGCTGCTGATTACTCATTAGAAAGTATCAGTGACCGCTGTCGTATAGGTGGCATAAGCAGGATCTTGGCGACGCGCCTCATCACTTACGGTCACGGTCAGCAGATAGACCCGATTGACATCGGTTTTACTTATTTTGGCCTGAGCACGCCATTTGTGTCCGCCCATGGTAATAATATCGGAGGTGTTGCCTGTTTTGAGGCGCGCCAACTTTGCCTCGTGCTTTATCTCAGTAATGTGGTTAGAAGCCACCCAAGATGCAATTACCCGTTTTTCCAAACCAGCCGCCACCTGGGTATGCTGGTTCATGGCGTTCGCTATAGCCAACATGGCGACTGCAACGATCGCCAGCGCAATGATTATTTCAATCAAGGTAAAGCCAGCATGACCTGCCTTGCATGGCATGGCTCGTTGTGCATTAGTTGCTTTAAAAGGGCTGGGAAAGTTCAAAACAATGCTGTTCTCTCAGTACGTTGAACAAGCCTGGCACGGTCGTCCAGAAAAACGACCACGGTATTTTCATCACCAACAAATGAGGCTTCAAAGGGCGTAATCTCACCGAGCGGGGAGATCAGAACCGATGGGCGACGCTCTCCATCCTCTGAATTATCAAACTGCTCGAAGACTTCCCATTTTAATCCGACGCCGGGTTCAAGTTTGCGTTGGCGCAACAAACCATCTTCGTAAATTTGCGAGCGATTTGTACCCACGCCGGAAAATGCATAGCTGTGATTTCTCTCATCCAGTTGCAACAGATAGTGATTGCCACCCAGTATCGCTTCATCACGAACCTCATTGAGAACGGCGTGAAACCGTTTAGCTTCGAGTCGCGCAAGGCGATCAGAGTCGCGCGACATCGTGACTCCAATAACAGCCACCATCGTGCCTATAATTGCGACGACAACGATGATCTCTATCAGGGTGAAGCCATCAGGGCCGGGTCCTGACATGGGCCTGTCACGCTGTTCGGATCGCCGGGGTGTTTTTCTAGATTGATTCACTCGTTCACCTATCTTGATTCCGTGATAGTAGCACTGTGAAGCCCTGTCCGGCGTGCGTGAACTCGATTTAACCATTCCGAACCCGGTGCTGTCTCTCCTAGAGACTTGGCTCTACTTATGTTCTGAATTGCTGAACTATTCCCACTCGATGGTTGCAGGAGGTTTGCCGGAAATATCGTAGGTTACCCGGCTGATGCCGCGCACCTCGTTTATAATGCGGTTAGAAATGTGTTGCAACAGCTCATAGGGTAGTGGCGCCCAGGTAGCGGTCATAAAATCGACGGTTTGCACGGCCCGCAGGGCTACCACGTAATCATAGGCACGATTGTCTCCCACCACGCCCACTGATTTCACTGGCAGAAACACGGTAAAAGCCTGGCTGGTTTTCTCATACCAGCCGCTGGCGTGTAATTCTTGCATGAATATGTCATCGGCGAGGCGCAGAACATCAGCATATTCTTTCTTTACTTCGCCCAGAATCCGCACCCCAAGACCGGGGCCAGGGAACGGATGGCGGTTAATCATTTGGTCCGGCAAGCCTAGTTCCAAGCCGATTTTCCGGACCTCGTCCTTAAACAGTTCGCGCAGGGGTTCGAGCAATTGCAAATCCATATCGTCCGGCAGGCCACCCACGTTATGGTGAGACTTAATTACCTGTGCCTTGCCAGTTTTGGAAGCCGCGGATTCGATCACATCCGGGTAAATGGTGCCCTGGGCGAGCCATTTCGCATTGCTGATTTTGCGCGACTCCTCTTCAAATATTTCGACGAACACACGGCCGATGATTTTGCGCTTGGCTTCTGGCTCATCAACGCCGGCCAGGTTGGAAAGAAAACGCTCCTCAGCATCAACCCGAACCACCCGCACACCCATATTTTCGGCAAATGTTTGCATCACCTGGTCGCCTTCATGCAAACGCAATAGACCGTTATCCACAAAGATGCAGGTGAGTTGATCACCGATAGCACGGTGTAACAAGGCTGCCACAACGGATGAATCCACCCCACCAGACAAGCCCAGGATGACATGGTCATCACCAACCTGTTCTCGTGCCTGGGTAATACAGTCCTGGATGATATTGCTGGCTGACCAGTCATTGCCGCAGCCACATATGTCATGCACAAAGCGGCTTAGCAAAGCTTCGCCGAACTCCGTGTGGGTAACTTCGGGATGAAACTGTACGCCGTAAAAGCCGCGGCTTTCGTCCACAATGCCGCACAATGGGGCATTGGAACTACTGGCAATGACGGTAAAGCCATCAGGCACGACGGAAACCTTGTCACCATGACTCATCCAGACACTCTGTCGGGCCTCCTTGATCAATCGGTTTTCCGCACACAGCTCGACTTCAGCATGGCCAAACTCGCGCTTATCCGAGGTCTCTACTTCGCCGCCGAGCATTTCGGCCATTGCTTGCAATCCGTAGCAGATCCCCAGTACTGGCACACCGAGTTCAAACAAACCTTCTGGTGGTCTGGGCGTGGTCTTCTCAGTTACAGTGGATGGGCCACCAGACAGCACAATGCCCCTGGCGCCAAAACCCTTAATGGTTTCCAGCGCATTGTCGTAGGCCCAGATTTCGCAATAAACGCCCAATTCACGAATACGCCGGGCGATGAGCTGCGTGTATTGCGAACCAAAATCCAGGATCAGAATTTTGTCACTGTGTAAGTCGCTCATGGTGGGTCAGGTCTCAGCGTCGAAAGTTATCGAATAGGTTGATTTAGTCACCGCACGTGAAGGTCGCATTGCTTTATTAACTCCGGTAATTTGGTGCCTCTTTGGTGATCGTGACATCATGCACATGCGATTCGGTCACACCAGCATTGGTAATTTTCACGAACTCACAGCGTTCACGCATCTCCGCCATGTTGGAGTTACCGGTATAGCCCATGCTGGAGCGCAGGCCGCCCATCAATTGATGAATGATATTGATTGCCGGCCCCTTGTAGGGAACTCGCCCTTCGATTCCCTCCGGGACCAGTTTTTGGGCTTCGGGTTCATCGGCTTGAAAATATCGATCTTTCGACCCTTGTTCCATGGCGCCAATTGAGCCCATGCCACGGTAAGACTTGTAAGATCGGCCCTGAAACAGTTCAATCTCACCTGGTGCCTCATCGGTACCTGCCAGCAGACCGCCAACCATAACGCAGTTGCCGCCTGCCGCAATGGCCTTGGCGATATCGCCCGAGAATCTCAGCCCACCGTCTGCCACCAGTGGCACCCCGGAATTCTTCAAGGCATGGGCAACATCGTACACTGCGGTTATCTGTGGGACACCAACACCCGCCACCATTCGCGTAGTGCAGATGGAGCCAGGTCCAATCCCAACTTTCACAGCGTCTGCACCCGCCTTGACCAGGTCCAAGGCTGCCGCCGCTGTGGCGATGTTGCCGCCAATGACCTGTAAATCAGGATAAGCCTGTTTAATCATTTTGACTGCATTGATCACTCCTTGCGAATGACCATGCGCGGTATCAACAACCAATACGTCAACCCCCGCTTCAACCAACAGGTGGACGCGTTGTTCGGTATCAGCGCTGACTCCGACCGCGGCACCGGTTCGTAAGCGGCCGTTTTCATCCTTACTGGCATTGGGGTGATCCGTGGATTTTTGAATATCTTTGACCGTTACCAGGCCGCGCAGTTTGAATGCGTCATCCACTACTAACACTTTTTCAATGCGATGTTCGTGCAACAGGGATTGAATTTCGTCTTTACTGGCCCCTTCATTGACGGTAACCAGTTTGTCTTTTGCGGTCATGGCCTTGGCAACCGGTTCATCAAGCCGGGTTTCAAAACGCAGATCGCGTGAGGTGACAATTCCAACCAGGTTGTCATCGTCAACCACTGGTACGCCGGAAATATGATGTTGACGGGTCAGTTCGATGACCTCACCAATGCTGGTATTCGGTGAGACGGTGATTGGATCGTTAATCACCCCACTTTCAAACTTCTTGACGTTGGAAACATGCCTGGCCTGCTCTTCAGGACTCATGTTTTTATGGATCACGCTGAGGCCACCTTCCTGCGCCAGGCAGATCGCCATTTGATCTTCGGTCACCGTATCCATTGCCGCAGACAGCAAGGGAATGCCGAGCCGGATATTCTTTGTGAGTTGGGTGGAAAGGTCGACGTCGCGAGGCAAAACAGACGATTTTGCCGGAGTTAACAGTACGTCGTCGAAGGTGAGGGCTTGTTTGATATTTTCCATCGCGGAATTATACGCATCTTCAAGCAAGATTCAAGCCACGGAGGCTTACGTGCTCGAACCCTTTTTAACGCCGCGTCGCAGCAGACCAAGCTTGCTTGAGCACGCGTCCCTGGTGCTAATTCAAGCCCTGAAAGACTACTTGATTTTCATTATTTTCAGGGTGTTTGTATGGCCGTCAATGCCAATCTCATCACCATACGTGATGGCCACATAATCTCCGGCTTGCAAGTCCACTACCCAACCGGCACGCCGCACCGCGTCACGCAGCAGGCTATTGCGCTCTTCTTCATAAGGCAGGTGGGCCGACATCACACCCTTATACAGGGCTACACGATTACGAGTCGCTTCACGAAACGACATGGCGATCATCGGCAAATGGGTTTTAATACGCGACATCCACAGCGCCGTCGATCCAGACTCGGTCAGGCACACTATCGCCTTGATCGATTTGAAATGGTTTGCCAGGTACATGGACGCCATGGCGATGGATTCGTCGACAAATTCGAAATCACACTCGACCCGGTGTTTACTGATTTGCGTTAGTTCATTTTTCTCGGTAGCAATAATGACGTCGTAAACCGTTTTAACCACCTCTACAGGATAGTCTCCTACCGCGGTCTCGGCGGACAACATGACCGCGTCTGCGTAATCAAACACCGCGTTAGCCACATCAGAGACTTCAGCACGAGTGGGTACCGGGCTGTCGATCATACTCTCCATCATTTGCGTGGCAACAATGACCGGTTTATTCAGGGTACGCGCACGTTGCACGATTTGTTTCTGCAGGGAGGTTACGCTTTCAAAGCCAACCTCGACCGCTAAATCACCGCGGGCCACCATAACGCCATCTGAGGCGTTAATCATCTGGTCGATCAGCTCCTGGGTCTCAACGACCTCGGCGCGCTCAATCTTGGCGATGAGCTTGGCGTGACAGTCGGAGTTATCCAGTAACGTGCGGGCATCACGCATATCTTGTGCAGTGGCGGGAAAGGACACACACAAATAGTCAATATCCTGTTCGCTGGCAAAACGGATGTCATCTTTGTCTTTGGCGGTCAGCGCGTCTTCGGCAAGCCCACCACCTTTAAGGTTCAGCCCCTTCCTCGAGGAAAGTTTATTGCCGGCAATCACCTTGGTCGTAATGGCATTACCCTTCACTGACACCACCTCTAACTGAACGCGGCCGTCGTCGAGCATCAGCACGCGGCCTGGTTCGCAGCTCTCTGCCAGGGTGTCGCAACGATAGCTGATCCCCTCGGGCGTGCCCATCTCATCATCGATGTCCGAATCCAGCACCAACTCCTGACCGAGTTCTAGATCAAACTTTTCACCAATAATGCTGCCTATGCGAATCTTTGGACCCTGCAAATCGCCCAGAATGGCAACGTACTGTTCAAGATTTTTAGCCGCCTCGCGAATTGCTCGGATCGATTCCCGATGGGATTGATGTGATCCATGGGAAAAATTGATCCGAAAAACGCTGCAACCGTTAGCAATCAAGCACTCTAACACCTCGACGCTGCTGGAGGCGGGTCCCACCGTGGCCACAATCTTGGTGCGATTTCCATTCTTGATTTTGTAATTATTTTTCATAAAAGTTTACTTAAAGACCAATTTAACTGTTGCAATCAGGCTATTCGACGCGCGTTTTGTGGGCAATCACCATTATATCGGGCGCGCATTGTAACAATATTACATTGAACTGTAATCACTAGAATACGCGCAATTGAAAATAATTGGTCCGCTGCGCATCGAGATCAGCCCTGATTGCGTACCTGCCCCGGCGTTTGTCCGACGGTTTTCTTAAATGCCTTGCGAAATGCCGCTTCAGATTCATAGCCGCATTGCTCGGCAATTTGCCAAACCGATAATTCGCTGGTCTGCAGCAGTGATGAGGCGTTCTGCATACGCCAATGAGTCAGGTACTGCATGGCTGGCAAGCCTATCAGGTCATTAAATCGCTTGGCGAAAGCAGATCGTCCCATACCAGCCTCGGCCGCCAGGCTAACCAGGTTCCATTGCTGGTCTGGTCGATTATGGATAGCCGATAACGCGCGACTCAATTTGCTATCAAACAAAGCGGTGAGTAAGCCCGTACGAACCCGTCCCGAGCTGATCTGCTGGCGAATGGCATGGATAAAAATCAGGTAGGCTAATTGATTGATCGATGTGTAGTAACCAGGAGAGCGTGCATTCAACTCAGCTAACATCAAATCAATCAGGCTCCTGACGTGCGGCTGAGAACTTATATCGCTCAACTCCAGCACAATGGCAGAATCAAGCGATTCCAGTAGTGGCCATGCGGCTCGGTTCTGAAACTCAAAAAAGCCGCAGACCATATTAGTCACCACTCCAACATTTTGCGAAAAATCGGCGTTTACCAATTCATCCGCCGGTCGCTCCGGAGAGCTCGCCATGATGTGCTTACGATCATTAGGAAAGATCACCAGGTCGCCTGCACCCAAACGCCGTTCTGGCTCACCTTCCAAGTGCAGCCAGGCATTGCCCTGCCCGATCAGATGAAAGGGCACGCGCCGGGAACCCGAGGTATCCACGGCCCATTGGCCACAAAAATCGCCACTCACATACACCTCAGCACAAAGCTGTAAACCAGCCAGGACCGAACTGAGTGCATCGGCCTGCCCATCAAGATATATTGGACTATCTGACATAAATAATGGATTTTAAGATATTGTTAGTACATTTATTGAGCATTATATTGAACGCATAGCCCAACAACAAGCGGCGAACAACTTATCAAAATCGCGTATTTTTACGCCGGAGGCCAATAATGACCCAGGTAACCATCTACACCAAAGACTATTGCCCATACTGCAAGGCTGCCAAGCAGATGCTGCGTGCCAAGGGTATCGACTACACAGAATTTGATGTATTGCAGCAACCTGAGAAATTACAGGAAATGTTGGATCGCAGCCAACGCCAGACGGTGCCACAAATATTTTTTGGCGACCAACATATTGGCGGCTATACCGACCTGGTTGAGTACTACCGACCAAGAGCCGCGTAATACCCAGACCAACAGGCAGATTTAGCGGCCAATTAAAAAAAGCCACGATTGAGACAATCGTGGCTTTTTTTCTGTTGAATAAGCTCGCAAGCTAATCAGCTCAGGGCTTTCTATCAGCCCAAGGCTGTTTATTGGCTCAGGGCTGTCTATCAGCTCAGGGCTGTTTATTAGCTCAAGGCTGCTTTCAGAGTGGTGCCCATCTCTGATGGGTTTAGTGTTACGTGCACACCTGCATCTTCCAGTGCATCAATCTTGGATTGCGCAGTACCTTGGCCACCTGAAATAATTGCCCCAGCGTGGCCCATACGTTTTCCTGGAGGTGCCGTCACACCAGCGATAAACGCTGCCACCGGCTTGTCCATATTTTCTTTGATCCAGGCTGCACACTCTTCTTCGTCAGTGCCGCCAATCTCACCACACATAACCACACCTTCGGTATCAGGGTCGTCATTAAACATCTTCATTACGTCAATGTGCTTAGTGCCATTAACCGGATCACCGCCGATGCCGACGCAGGACGACTGCCCCAGCCCCAACTCGGTAAGTTGGTGAACTGCCTCGTAGGTCAATGTGCCCGAACGCGACACCACGCCGATGTTGCCTTTCTTGTGGATATAACCCGGCATGATGCCGATCTTTACTTCATCCGGAGTGATCACACCTGGACAGTTTGGCCCAACCAAGACCGTTTTGCTGTTCATTTTGCGCATACGATCGCGGGTCTTGATCATATCCGCCACTGGAATGCCTTCAGTAATACAGATAACCAAATCCAGCTCGGCATCCACGGCTTCATCAATCGCCGCCGCTGCAAATCGTGGTGGCACATAAATAACCGATGCATTCACCCCATGTTGCGCCTTGGCATCAGCCACTGTGTTATAAACCGGCACACCTTGTACTTGCTGACCTTCTTTGCCAGGCGTTACCCCGGCAACGAAACAATCTTTGCCGTGGGCGTATTCCAGGCACTGAGTAGTATGAAATTCACCGGTATTACCAGTAATACCCTGGGTAACGATACGGGTATCTTTGTTGATAAGAATAGACATTATTAAGCCCCCTTCACGGCTGCAGCAATCTTCTCGGCTGCATCTGCCATCGTGGTGGCAGTTTGTAGTTTCACATCTGAGTCATTAAGAATTTGTCGACCCTTTGCAACATTGGTCCCTTCCAGGCGTACCACCAACGGCACGTTCAAGCCGACTTCCTGGGCTGCGGTCACCACGCCTTCGGCGATCACGTCGCATTGCATGATGCCGCCAAAGATATTCACTAATATGCCTTCTACATTCGGGTTACCCAGCATGATCTTGAATGCCTCAGTCACCTGCTTGGCATTGGCGCCACCCCCTACATCAAGGAAGTTGGCTGGCTCGCCGCCATAGAGCTTGATGATATCCATGGTTGCCATGGCCAGGCCTGCACCGTTCACTAGGCAACCAATATTTCCGTCCAACGATATGTAACTGAGGTCCCATTTAGAGGCCTCAATTTCATTGGCATCTTCTTCGTCCAGATCGCGGTACTCCATGATCTCTGGCTGACGATACAGTGCATTCGAATCGATATTAAACTTGGCGTCCAGCGCGATAACCTGTTTATCGCCGGTTACGATCAGTGGGTTGATCTCTGCCAATGACGCATCTGAACCAATGAATGCGTCGTATAGTCCGCCCAGAAAGTCAGCACCCTGACTGATTGCCTCAGCCGGGATGCCGATTTTGGCGCATACGTCTTCTGCTTCAGCCCGGTTCAGACCTTCGCTGGGATCAATATAAATTTTGATGATTTTTTCCGGGGTTTCTTCGGCTACGGTTTCAATATCCATGCCGCCCTCGGAACTGCACATCAGCACCACTTTTTGTGTTTCGCGATCAACCAGCGCACCCACATACAGCTCATCGGCAATATCTGCGCCTTCTTCGATGTACAAACGCTTTACTTCTTTGCCCTCTGGGCCGGTTTGATGAGTGACCAACTGCATGCCGAGAATGGCATCAGCGTATTCGCGAACCTGATCCATGCTGGTGGCAACCTTCACGCCACCGCCTTTACCGCGTCCGCCGGCGTGTATCTGTGCTTTAACCACCCATACACTGCCGCCTAGCTGTTCTGCTGCTGCCACCGCTTCATCGACTGAAAAACAGGCGACTCCGCGCGGTGTAGCAACGCCATACTTCCTCAGGATTTCTTTACCCTGGTACTCATGCACATTCATCTAATGTTACCTACCGTCTTTTTCGGAATTTGAAAGTTATTTGGTTCAACCGGAATGCCTGCTGGAGCTGTTACCCACCGCAACCAGATCCGCCTAATCCTATAAAAAAGAGCCGAAATAATACTCTGTTTTGCCCTTGCGCGGTAGGTCAGATACCCGAAAGCAGCGCGTCAGCACCGGTATTTTGCGCCTGGAAGCCAGTTCTTCGAAGGCAAGGTAATTATCACTTGGTTTAGCCTGGGGAATACTGCATTATCGGGTTATTCACCAGTCCGCCGCTGACAGCTCCTCGCACCATGAATTCGCGCACTCTCTCACCGCTCACCGTGGGTTTTCTCTTTGCCATCGGGAGTGCCGCGCTGTTTGCTATCCGACCCATTTTTGTCAAACTGGTCTATGCCGAAGGCGTCGACAGCACCACCCTGATCGGCTTCAGAATGTTGTTTTCGCTGCCTATTTACCTGGCCTTGCTGATCATTTTTTTGCGTGATGCCGAACGGCGTAAAAAATTGAACCGCAACAATGTATTGGCAACTGCAGCAGTCGGTTGGCTGGGTTATTATTTTGCCAGCTTTCTGGATTTGCTCGGTTTACAGACCGTCACCGCACAGTTGGGGCGAATGATCCTGTATATCTACCCCACTTTCGTAGTCCTGCTAGGCGCGATTTTTTTTAAGGATCGCATCACTCTTCGGGTAGTGGTGTCCCTGTGCATCACCTACCTCGGTGTAGCAGTTATATTTGGCCACGACCTGGACAGTTTTGGCCCAGAGATTATCGTTGGTGGACTCTACATCACTGGCAGCGCCCTGGTATTCGCGCTCTACCTGTTGTTTGCCAAAAACCTGATCAACGAAATAGGCAGCCGCGTATTTACCTGTATTGCGCTGATTTCAGCCAGTATTGGCATACTGGTGCATTATGGCATTACGCATTCCATTACCTCCCCGGAAATAAACCTTCGCGCGACCTGGCTGGTGCTGATCATCGCAATCTTTTGCACCGTTATCCCTACTTTTTTCACCGCTGCAGCTGTTGCAAGAATAGGCGCGGACAAAACCGGCATTATCGCCATGGTCGGACCGGCGTTTACCAGCGTGTTCGCGGTGTGGATCCTCGCCGAAGCATTCACTATTTACCATCTAACGGGCATCCTACTCACAGTATTGGGTGTGGCAACCCTGCGCGGCAAGCAGCCACCCAACTAGCTATTCAGCAAGCTAACAGCTAGCTAGTAGCGAGCCGTTCGGAAAGCCATTCGGCCAGCTAAGACATCATCTCATTCACATTGTCGATGTATTGCTGCATGGCGTCTTCCTGCGACATGCCTTCGAGCTTTTCCCAGGCCGCCCACTTGGCTTTACCCACCAGGTCAAAAGCGCCGGGCTTCTTACCACTCACATCACCCTGGGTTCCCTGTTTGAACAGCGCATACATTTGTAGCTTCACTTCATTGGAGGGTTGTTGATCGCCTTCCGCGGTCTCCACACGTTTAATCGCCTCGGCAAACTGCTCTTGTAGATCGGACATATTCAGTTTCTCAATCGGTTACTCAGAACACTGTAAAGCTTTGCCGAGTCACTGACAAGTCAGGCTGGAATTACCCACGCCCATGATGATTATGTTTGGTGATCTCTCAATCATCCAGTTTATAGGTAAACATATAGCGTTGTCGGTGAGTAACAATCGCCTTTCCGTTCACCATCTTCGGCTTGTATTTAAACTTGGAAATCGCTTTTAAGGCTGACCGATCAAACACACCCTTTGGCTCCGATTCAATAATATAAGCATCAAAAACCTGGCCAGCCTCATTCACGCTAAATCCTACTACCGCATAACCCTCTAAATTCCTGGTAATCGCGGGGCCTGGGTAGTCAGGTGGAAAGCCAAGTGCCAACACCAATTGCGTATTGTCCAGCTTAGGTAATTTACCGCGAGTTCGAGTGATTGTGATCGGCTTTATTTCCGGGTTTTGGATTGGCGCCAACGTAAGTTTTGGCTGTTCCCACTCTACTTCCGGCGACTGCTCCACCTCTGGGATTACTGGTTTTACGAACTTTATGATTGGCTCACTGTCTTCAGGAACAAAGGGCAACTGCAAACTTAGCGCACCCCTTTCTGGCAACAAGGAAGGCCCTTCTACATATACCAGCCGATGCATGAACAAAATCAATAGAATGGTGATGAATGATGCATTTATTAAGGGCGCAAAAACCCGTCGACGTAACAACATCGTTACCTCCAGTTTAGGGTTGGTGGTGCTGGTGAGGTGCCAGCGGTTGAAATCTAGCTATTTTTAGCCGCGGCCCGGCAAGCCCTGGGTGTTTAACGCCAATGATTCCAGGTTAGGCGGAAGCGTGCAGACCATGCAGGATCGCCGCAATCGGTCATAGCGTTTGCGGGCATCGTCCCAATCACCCTCATTGAGCATCAGGTTAATGTCCGCCAGTGCTGACTCTAACGCCTGTCTTGCCAGGGGGCGGTCCTTCGCCAGTGAAAACTCCATGGTATCTAACAAGGCGTCTGCGCTGGGGATGTCCAACTCTGCCAATATTTCATCCTTGCTGCGATGGTTTGAATTTAGTGTTGGTGGTAGTACCTCAGGCATTAATCTTTTCGGGTTCTGCCTGGCGACAACCATCTCTTGCGTAGCAGTAGAAGGTTGATTTTCTAGCACAATCTTTAGCTCATCAGGCTCCACCTGAGCGATTGGTCCTGGTTCGTCAACGGCGACCATATTGCTCATGAGCAGAAATACGCCGCCGGTGAACAGAACCGCTAAACTGGCGGTCACCAGGGATCCAAACGGGCTCCGTACGCTGGCCTGCGCTCGGGTAGAAGTCTGTCGCGTCTGCGCAGTTTGTGCCGCCGCAGTTAGAATACGCTCATCCAGCTGCTTTGAGTTTTCCTGGTCGGCAGAGTCTGCTAACAAGGATTTTAATTGTTCGATCTGTTGCTCAGTCATTGTGATGCCTCTCTTGATTACGTTCAGCTGGTTCTGAGCTGTCGCAGATATTTGCTGGCATACCGCAAGCGACTTTTTACGGTTTCCTGCTTGGCACCGGTCATATGTGCAATTTCTTGGTGACTGAAGCCTTCGATTTTTAACAACAAGGCTTCAAGCTGATGTTCTGAAAGAACCTCCAGGTTCTTGAGAAGCTCTTCTATTTCGGGATTTAACACATCGGCATATCGATCATCGGCAATCTGATCCAGGATCTCGGTTGTTAACAATTGCGGTGAACCATTCTGTTTACGCCAGTGATCGACCAGGCGATTGTGCGCAATGCGAAACAACCAGGTGGTAAATTTGGCTTGTCGTTGGTACCGACCAGCCTGATTGATTACAGCGATCCAGGTGTCGTGGGTAAGTTCCTCAGCAATGGACTCGATGTCACACTGGCGGCGCAGGAAATTGAACACTTTGATTTTGTGACGTAGATACAGGCATTCAAACGCGGCTACCTGGCCTTTGGCATAGGCCTCCATCAACGCCCCATCGTTCATACTCTTGTAAACCCACCTACGCATATTCGCCCTTATATTGGAGTTGTTCTCTTATAAGCTTAATCGAAAAATTTCAAAAAAAGGGGTTAAATAATTTTAGATTTATAGCGTTGTCGTGCGATGCCGACAATATTGAGTTCTTTAATAGAACCACCAGGCACAAAAAAGGAGCGGTATTAACCGCCCCTTTTGGTACTCCCCTTGGAACAAACTTAGTTAGTAAATTCAGGGTAGGCTTCCATACCGCATTCCGACATGTCCACGCCTTCGAATTCTTCTTCGGGGCTGACACGGATTCCCATGATGGTTTTAAGTGCGAACCAAACGATGAAGCTGGTGACAAACACCCAAACGAAGATGGTAGCCGCGCCGATCAACTGACCAGAGAAGGAGGCATTCTCACCATTAGTGACCGGTACCAGCAGCAAGCCAAGCAGACCCACCACACCGTGCACCGAGATCGCGCCCACTGGGTCGTCGATTTTCATTTTATCGAGGGTCAGGATTGAGAACACAACCAGTACACCACCAGCGGCACCAAACAGTGTAGCCAGTGCTGGAGTTGGCGTAGAAGGCTCTGCCGTAATCGCCACCAGGCCGGCCAAGGCGCCGTTTAAAGCCATGGTCAAATCCGCTTTACCGAACAGTATGCGCGCAACGACCAAAGCAGCGATCAATCCACCCGCAGCTGCTGCATTGGTATTCATAAAGACGACAGCAACGCTGTTTGCAGACTCTACTGATGCAGTGGCTAATACCGAACCGCCGTTAAAACCGAACCAGCCCAACCACAGGATGAACGTACCCAGCGTGGCCAGTGGCAGGTTGGCACCCGGAATCGCTTTTGGCTTGCCATCGCTGGTGTATTTGCCGTCACGAGCACCCAGCAGGATTACGCCAGCCAGAGCAGCGGCAGCACCTGCCATGTGCACAATACCGGAACCGGCAAAGTCGGAAAATCCAAGGTCGCCAAGCGTATACATGCCAAATACCGCTTGTCCGCCCCAGGTCCAGGCGCCTTCCATTGGGTAGATAAACCCGGTCATCACAACTGCGAAAGCCAGGAAAGCCCACAGTTTCATGCGCTCGGCCACGGCACCTGACACGATGGACATCGCCGTTGCGACGAATACCACCTGGAAGAAAAAGTCAGCTGAGGGAGCATAAGTAGCTGGCTCTTCAGCTCCAGCGACACCATCGGCGACGATGCCAGATAGAAAGGCGCTGAACTCGCCGCCGCCGTACATGATGGAGTAGCCGCAGATCATATACATGGTACAGGCCACGGCATACAAGGCGACGTTTTTGGTTAATATTTCAGTGGTGTTCTTGGAACGAACCAGGCCTGCTTCGAGCATAGCGAAACCAGCAGCCATCCACATTACGAATGCGCCACAGATCAGAAAATAGAACGTGTCTAGCGCATATTGCAGTTCAAAAATTTGATTTTCCATGATGTTGTCTCTCAGTTTCTAGAAAATTGTTACTTGGATTTGGAAAGTTTTTAGTTGGAAGTTTGGCTAGATAGCCTCTTCACCGGTTTCGCCGGTTCGAATACGAATCACCTGGTTCAGCTCTGTTACGAATATTTTGCCGTCGCCGACTTTTCCGTTATTCGCTGATTCGGTGATCACTTCGAGGGTTTGATCAAGGATGGCGTCTGAAACGGCGACCTCAATCTTGATTTTTGGCATGAAGTCAACGTTGTATTCGGCACCGCGATACAGTTCGGTATGCCCTTTCTGTCGACCAAAACCTTTGACCTCTGTCACGGTCATTCCTTGAATTCCAATTCCTGAAAGAGAATCGCGAACATCGTCAATCTTGAATGGTTTGATAATTGCTGTGATGAGTTTCATAACACTTCACCCTGTTAATAGTTGGTTGTTGTGGTAAATAACCCTGTCTAAGCAAGTGCCGTGCCAACTTTGAAAAACCAGCCTGAAATCCTGTTTTCAAGCACTTGGCTTTAACAATTTGATAGTTCTCTCACCGCATGGATCAGCTTGATGTCTTATTTGAGTGCGCACGCTCTGTCAGCTGCACTCTTTTGGTGCGCAATAGTCCCTTGGTCTCTGGTTTCCGCCGTTCATCTCCTTAAATGTCAGTATTTCAGCCTACTGAAAAAGTTGGCACGCTCCTTGCTTTTATATTTTTGTCTAACTCTTTAGGCGAATAAGTTAATTAAATTTTTGTTTTAAAGATCGAGAGGATCACATGAAAAACTCACTAAAATTGCTTTGCAGTTCATTAATTGCCGCAGCCATGCTGTTACCTACTGCACAAGCGCAAGTTTCTGCCAATGTAGCAATTCAATCGGATTACGTTTGGCGCGGTATTTCTCAAAACCAGGAAGATCCTTCGATTCAAGGCGGGTTTGACTATGCACATGAGTCTGGTTTCTATATTGGCGTCTGGGGTGCCAGCGTAGACTTTGGCGGCCCCGAGAGCACCGAGGCTGACATCTATGCAGGTTGGAGCACCGAACTCGAGAACGGTTTGGGCATCGATGTTGGCTTGCTTGAGTACACCTATCACGGTGGTGACGGTGCCAGTGATGCCAACTTCACAGAAGCCTATATCGGGCTGAGCTATGCCGGATTTGGTGCCACTTTCTATGCTGGTGACGAATTTGATGATCTGATCGAGGTCAGCTATGGCTACGATTTTGAAAGTGGATTCTCCGTAGCGGCAACTTATGGCGACTATGATGCCTATAGCTACTACAACGTTGGCGTATCGACTGAAGTTGGTGGTGTTGGCCTGGATCTCACATACTGGGATACTGACATCGACAACGATGACCTGGCTGATGGCCGAGCGGTATTCACCGTTTCCAAGGAATTCTAAAATTATGAGTGCTTGACCAGTCTGACCAGACGAGCAATTGTCTTGTCGTAAAACGTTAAGAGGCCGCTGTTAGCGGCCTCTTTTTTATATGGTTACTTTGCCAACCCTGATCAGCTTTGCCCACTGGGTTCACTACGCCCACCGCCCAGGTTTATCGCATTTTCAGCTCACGCTCCAATTGACTGATAATCGTTTCCATTTCATCAACCTTGGCTCGTGTTTTCGCCAGCACCTGTTTCTGCGCCTCGAGTTCCTCCCGGGTAACTACATCGAGATCACTGATCACATCCTGAATCGCCGCCTTGACACTCTCCTTGACATCTTTGCTCAGGGCGTCGGGTACAGCCGCCTTCGCGGTTTGCATAATACGGTCGATTATATCGGCCGCATTGTTAGGGATATCGTTCATGGCGCTACTATAACCGGGATAATCGGCGGATTCTAGCGCCTGAAACGCAGTTTCTGAGCGTCAAAACTGTCACTAATCAGAAGCCACCACCGGTCTTAAACCCACCTCTGCTACGACCTCCCCCGCTCGGGATATTAAAGCCTCCGCCGCCGCGCCGTGGCCGGGGAATGTGCCAACTCGAATTTCGTCGTCGGCGCTTTCCACCACCGCCCAGCGTATCACCTAACAAGTCACCCAGCTCGCCTAAACTTCCGCTACCAAAATCGGGTTGCGAGGCGATGTCGCGATAACGCTGGTTGCGCTTGATCACCCGCCAGACGTCGCTGCCTGAAACCAGCCCTTGTAAAAATTGCCCGAGCACCCCTACCAGTAACGACTCATTGCCGAACCCTGATCGCACATCGTCAAAACGAGAGTTCTTGAACTTGCGACGCACCTTCTCCAGCTCGCTGAGACGAGAAACCTTATTATCATGTAATGATCGGATGTCCTTGAGATCTCCCTGCATATTATCCATGGACTGATCGAGACTTCTCAGATCGATCAACAGCTGATCATCCGTCATTGAACTCGTTTCCTCAACATAGACCCTGATGGACTGCAAATCCCGATGATCCAGTGCATCACGAAGCTCTTTTATACAGCGGCTGAGGTAGTCATCACCGCCGGAGTAGAATTGATTGCGCTGCGCTAACACCTCGTTGAGCGCCTCCTCCATAGATTCAAGCTCATCGTCCTGCTTGTCTAACTTTTCACGTTGCGTGGCTAGCTCTGCCTCAAGCGATTTGGCGCCGGCCTGTTCGAGTGCATCCAGTTCGATCTGCTGCAAAGCCATGTATTCCTCGTCAGCCTGGTTGGCTACCCGGTCTGCATGCTCGCCCAATCGTTTTGGTATCTCGGTCAGATTCCAGAAATTTACGCGGGCCGGTTCGTACTTTATGGTGCGTGCTACCCAACCATCCATAAAGCGGGCGAATAAACCCGCACTGTACTCGGTGGTCCCATAGCCTCGTTGCCATAGGTACATAAACAGCGGGTCATCCTGATAGGGTTTGGCTTTCTCAGCCATGTCCTCTTGAGCAAGGTCTACTTTCTGCTGCGCTTCCGCTGCTACCGATTCAGCGGCACGAGCAACGTCCAGCTGTGCAAGGTAATCGTCATTCAGCTTGAGTTGCTCTTGCACCTGGGCCTCGCAATCCACAACTCGTTGTGACAACTCGTTGACCGCGGCTAATTCCTGCGCACGAACCTGTTCCGCATCGGCTATTTTGCTGTTGATTTCTTCAATGTCGATATTCAATTTAAGCAACGCTTCTTTGCGTTGCTCTAATAAATGCGCAGCCTGACGGTCTGCGGAATTCAGGCTTTCGCCCAAGGCGCCGGATTCGATCTCTTGCAGCCGGACTACAGCCATGTCATTGATGATTTTAAGGCGCTGCCGCTGCCTTGCTGCCATGTCGTCGGTGACCCGCGACAACTCTGCGTCCAGACGAACCACGTCATTGCGAATGGTCTGCAAGGTTTGATCAATATTCTTAAGAGCAGCGGTTCCAGGAAACATGTTGAAATATTCTAGTGCTGGTTCGACAGGTTGCTAGCGGCGCCAATCGGTGATCGTGCCGCCGGTTGTCGGGATGGAGAACTTGGGCATCAGGTAGCCTACTGCTTTCTCGCCGACCAGGTTGTCCTGAATGATGCCGTCATCTTTTTTATCGGCTGCAATACTGAAAAACGTTTCTTCGTTGACTCTCAATCCCCAGGTCTTAACCCGACTGCGTTTATTGGTCTCTTCATTGAGAATATCGAGTTCAACAACGCGATTGTTGTTATCCACCGCCTCTACGATCAGATAGTAATTGCGGCTTGATTGATTCACATCCGGAATACGCCACACCCCGGAATCTTCACCTGGACGGGAAATGATTCGCACTTGGTAAAAGCTGCGCAGCCTTTGTAAGGTCTGATCGAGTTCCGATTCAATTTCCTGCGCTTGTTCCAGGCGATCATCACTAATCGCGTCTCTCGCATCAGCCGCTCGTAACTTGGCATTGGCCGCCACCCCTTCTTCTTCGGCCACCGCTTCGATATCGATTACCTTGGCCGCAATGAGGCTTGGCAGCGTGTTACGCAATTCGCGCTCGGGCAGCACATCACTGACAAAATACACACCACTAAACAAGCCACCCAGGGCAGTGAAGAATCCTAAAGGCTTACCCCACCGCCCACGCGACACCCACATAGAAGCAAGCCGGGTACGCCAGCTTCTTGCAACTGGCTGATAACTGAATCGCTCCTGCTCCAGGGCGTCGATGCCTTCCTCCAATACATGATCAGGAACATCAATGCCTTGGGCTTTATACAAATCCCTGAGGCGTTGCAATAACCGTTCGCGGCGTCCTTCACCATCCAGCTCGCGCTCAACAATGCCGCGTTGATGTCGCAGCGTATCGACCACATCCATCGCCGCCATCAGGTCTTCCAATGGCGCTTTAGCGGCAGCAGATTGACTCATGTCTCTTTGTATTTGGGTGTTTTGGCGGCAACCAGATTAGAAATTGTGCGGCAGTGGTAGCGAACCACCTCGTTCTATAATTCGCGCCATACGTTGTTTGCCATCTTCCACCGATAGACGGATTTCCTCGGCGTTCTTGGTCGAAAGCACTCGCATTTCATCAATTATCTCGCGCGAACGCTCCTGGAAATTCACCACGGAGTCAACCAGCTTTTTGACCGCATCTGCTCTAATGGTGGGTCCATACCCTGCTTTCACTGCCGCTTCTTGTACCTTGCCACCGATATCTGCAAGATCTTCGAGGCTCTTCGACACGCCTTCTTTCATAGCCTCAAGGGTTTGGGTGCTTTCATGCAGCCCAAACAACCCGGTAAACGAAGCCGTTAACGCAGTAAGCACCGATTCGTTGGTGCCGAAAAAGGTGATGGCCTGTTTATATACACGCTCTTTGGCGCTGTTAGTCTGCATAAGGCGCGCCATGATGACTTCAGAGGTGTTATAGCTTACGGTCAGGTTGTCCGAGATATCTTTGGCTACCTGGTAACGGTCTTCCGAAGTTTGCAGATCACGCATGCGTTCATCGCGCGCCAGCTCCAACTTGGCCCGCTCGGCCAAATCTTCACCCTCATAAGCGGCCACCGTGTCGTTTGCCTGCTTTAATGCACCCTTGGCGGAATTCCAGATCGCTTCGGTAGCTTTCAGCACATCCAGGGCATAAATCTCTGACTGCTTGATTGCGCCGCGAAAATCCTGATAGGCATCGAGAATCACCCTCTCCCGTTCAATTTGGTCACGAGAATCCTCGGCCACTTCAAGGTAAGTATCCTTAATATCATCGAAGCGCGAGGCAATATCGCCTCGGCTTACCTTCATCCAGACATTATTGATCCGTTCAAAGGTATTAATCTTGCCATCGTCGAGCTGCTCAACCATCCGCTTTGCATCACTGCGTATCGAGTTAAAGGCTTCGGTTATTTGCTCATAGCGTTCGCCCACCTTCATTTCGGACACTTGCTCACGTACGATGTCATTGAATACAGAAGCCTGGCTCAGGGTACGTGCAATGGCAACGACCTTGGCCTCATCAATGTCTGTCAATTTTTCCAACAAGGCCACCACGGGCGCTTCGTCAACTTTTTCCGGCATCAATCCCAGGTCGCGAATTTGTGCCAGTGCTTTATCCAGGTAGTGAAAAGTTGTATTGCTCATAGGTGTCCTCGTTGTTCATGAGTGAAAATTGAAGCGCAGTTTTGTTCTCTCAAACGTTAGTGCTTTTTCTCTACTGCTAATTAGGTGGAGCCGCTCTTCCTGGAATTCAACCATTGGGGCGCCGCCAGCAAGCGCCCGTCTCTGCTTTCTTCGTTTCGTCGCAATACTACCCACACTGGGTCAGATATTAAATTGCGGTCGGGATGAATCAGCTCCGTAGTGAATCAATGTACCCAACCCAAGTTACAAATACAATATTCATCGCCAGCACCTGACAACTGTTGACATTTTGCGCCTGCAAATCGCTCGCGTGTCCTGCTGAGCATTCACTCATCTTCGTGAATAGTTTATAGTTGCGCGGCCAGAAAAATCGTTTTCAGTTATCCACAAAAGTTGTGGATAACTTTGTGAACAAAGTGCTCGACGTACTGTAGCTACTGTAGCTCAGCGTCTTTGATTAATTTTTAATCAATTCATATTATTTATATAAATCAATTAGATAGAAGACACTTTTAGACCCTTTACTCAGAAATATTCACTAATTGGTAATATTCACCCCAGCGCGAAAAACGGTGTGTACAACTTTGTAGATGTGAATCAAGGCGGAAACTTTACAAATACCCAGTAACTATGAATCACGTTGGCTTTTTTAAGAGAATCATTGTCATTATTTACGATGGCCTGCTGATGGTGGCAGTCACGATGGTGGGTTACGGCCTCCTCTATACCTTGTTATCTTTGTTCCCGGAGGGCTTTGATGGCTCGCTAGTTGGTAGTGTGATCAAGGTCACTTACCTGTTGGGCATCAGTTTCCTGTTCTATGCCTGGTTCTGGACCCACGGTGGTCAAACTCTGGGAATGAAGGTGTGGAACCTGTACCTGGTTGATGAACGCGGAAAGTTTCTTGGCTGGTGGCAATCAGGTTTTCGCTACCTGGGCGCCATTGCTTCCTGGTCTGCGCTGGCTGGCCTGCTTTATTACCTCGGGATTGAGCGGTGGTACCTGGCCATCGGGATCGGCTACAGTTGGTCTGTCATTCACCCGAAGCGCCTGGCCTGGCATGATCAATTGAGTCGCAGCTATATCGTCCAGGTTCCGCGAACAGCCAAAAAGGACGCCCAGGGCGCCGAAGGAAAGAGTTAGATGGTCCGCCAGCATGGCGGGCGACAGGTGGGCAAACTCAGACGATACGCCTGATCATATAAAAACTGAGTATGCACACCAGGAGCGTGGGCAATACCGCCCCCAATAACGGCGGAATATTGAAAAGCGGCACAAAATAGGTAAAGGCTTTGTTCAAAATAAAAAAGCCCAAGCCAATCATAATCCCGGAAAACAGGCTGCGCCCCAGGCCGCCAGAACGCGCTTCTTTAAATACAAATGGCACTGCCAGTATCAGCATCACTGCGGTGGCAAATGGGGTAACGATCTTGGTCCAATAGGCCAGCTCAAAGTCATTGGTTTCCTGTTTATTGGTTTTCAGGTGCTCGATATATTTCGTCAATTGCCAGGCCGAAAGCTGTTCCGGCTTGATCATGAACACGCGAAGGATATCCGGGCTGACCACGGTGCTCCAGTAGGCAGCGGTCACTTTGTCAGCCGCAGAACTGGTGTCATCGATCATGGTGCGCTGCAAGCCCTTAAGCAGCCAGCGTTGCTGCTGGTACTCACCTTGTTCAGCGGTAGACAGAAACCTTAGGAAGTTGCGGTTATCAAACTCGAAAATCTTTACCCGCAGCAGGGTTAAATCCGGCAGCACCTCTCCGATGTTGACATAGGTGTTGTCATCCCGCAGCCACAAACCCGTGTTCTGTTCCTGGCCGATATTGGTTTGCATCGATTCGGCGCGAATTTTCTGAGCTTTGGTTTCTGTGAAAGGCGAAATAATCTCACCCATGATGGTGGCAACCACCGCCAACATCAGGCCGACTTTCAACACGGAAAGCACGATTCGCTGGATCGACACACCGGCCGCCCGCATCACGACCAACTCCGAATCTCGCGCCAACACTGATAAACCCAAAATTGACCCGATCAGGGCGGCCATTGGGAATACTTCGTAGAGGATCTTGGGAATGCTCAATATGACGTATTGCAGGATCTGCGCGATTCCGTAGCTGCCCTTGTCCAGGTTGCCCAGTTCATCAATAAACGTCACAAACACGAACAGTCCGAGCAACACCACGATGGTAACCAGGATATGCCGGAGCAGAATTTTGCCAATATATATGTCCAGGATGCGCATTATGATTCTCCTGCTTAGTAAGCGACCTGGCGGCGCCGGCGAAACGGCGAACTGATTTGCGGCAATAAGGGTAAATTATAATTTCGGCGGTATAAGCAGTAGACTGCCAGCGTAAAGTAAATAGCGTGCACTATCCACAGTGGCGCACCCGATTGAACATCGCCCTTTTTAATAAGCGCGACTGTATACCCTAGCATATTGGTATAAGTGAGATACACCAGGAATGCCAGCACCATTCCCGTTGAACGGCCCCGGCGAGAATCAATATGGCTCAACGCCAAAGCAAAAATAGCCAGGATAGGTAGCGTGAACGTCTTGGCAATACGCCAATACCACTCACTGCGCATGCGCGGGTCTTCAGAACCCTGTAGCTCTGTATTTGGGCGCGCGCGGATGGGCAGGTAGGTGTTGATGCGGTTTTTTGGCTCGATGCGCAACGCGTATTTCTCAAAGTCGACCACGCGATAATCCGGAGAGCCCGGGTTCCCCTCGTAGCGAGTGCCATTGACCAGAACCAGGAACTGGTCCTGGGTTTTTTCATCCTCGGTACGATAAGCGGTTTTGGCTACCACTACTCCTTCGCGCTCAAAAGAGGCCCGGTAGACAAACACATTCTCGTAATTTCCGGTGCGGCGGTTGTATTCCTCAACAAAATACACTCCGTTGCCATCCTTTGCTTCGACAAACTTACCGGTTACCACACCCGATACCTCACTGCTTTGCCGGTAACTCTGCTCTAGTGCATAGCCTTTGGCCAGCGACAGCGGGGTCAGGTAGAACGAAAAGAAGGCGACTACTCCGCCAAGCACGACAATAAGCACCGCTGACGGACGCAGAAAGTGGGTAATCCCCAAACCTGCACTGGCCAATACCGCCATTTCCTGGTCACTGTACCAGCGGTTCAGCACCATGATCATGGCTATGTAAAACATCAAGGGCAGCATGACATCCAGGTAGGACACCATTTTCAGGAGCACCAGGCTGAGTACACCACCAACCGGAATCAAGCCCTCTGCAGCCTGGCTCAAAAAGCCCATAACCCGCAACACCAGGAAGATGCTGATGATTACAAAGGTTACCGCCAACGCGGTACGCAGAACTTCATTGATAAAGGACTTATTAATAATCATGACTGAGGCTATAATCCTGCCAATCGTGGATATTATTCTGTCGAAGCAAATCGAAGCCTATCACTTAGTTTTCGGGCTGCCAATTCAAAACAAGTGCTATTCCTGGCGCCGTTGCGTGACCAATTAAGTACCGGCGGCGTGAATAATAAAAAACCGCTGTATGGTAAATCGGAAACAGCTTCCAAGCGAGGAATATTCTTCTGAATATTTTACCAATTTTTATATCCACCGAAACACAGACTAACCATTTGGAAAGGAAGAAATCGTGAAATATCAAGTTTACGCCAGTAGTAATTTAAGTAAAAAGACTGCCTGTCTGGTGGTGACCCTGAAAAAACTCAAAAAGCTCAGTTCACAACAGTCTGAGCTGAATAAACTTACCGGTAAATCAATCGACCGCCTGCAAGACGCTGGATTACTGAGTGGAAAAAAAGGTGAAGTAGCCAGTCTGCCGGTTCCGGGCGGCATCGGCGCTGAAAAACTCCTGTTTGTCGGGGTTGGGGATGACAAGAACCTGACGACAGAGGAAGTAAGAGAACTATTAAGCAAAGTGGCCCGTCAACTTAAGGCGCACCAAATAAATGAAGCGAGTTTTGACCTCGGCGCGCTGGCAGCGAAATCCGATATCGGCACAGTGAGTCGTCACCTACTTGAAGCCATCGGAGACAGTCGGTATCAGTATATAAAACGTCCACGCGCGGCTGACGATAAGAAAGCAGCCAAGCCGTTTAAGTTGAGCATCTACTGTGGTGACCGTAAACAACAAACTGCGGCAAAGAAAGGCGCTGCAGTCGGTCTGGCGATCAATAATGGTAAGAACCTGGCAAAAGACCTGGGCAATATGCCCGGCAATGTGTGTACCCCTAGCTACCTTGCCAACGAGGCAAAAAAACTCAGCCGCGCGCATAAACTTAAAGTAAAGATCCTCAATGAAAAAGACATGGAGGAGTTAAAAATGGGCTCCTTGCTATCGGTTAGCCGCGGCAGTCGACAGCCTGCCAAGTTAATCGTGATGGAGTATAAAGGTGCCAAGAGTGCCAAAGAGGCGCCCCATGCACTGGTCGGCAAGGGCCTGACTTTTGACGCTGGCGGCATCTCGCTGAAGCCCGGCGCCAAAATGGATGAAATGAAATACGATATGTGTGGTTCAGCTAGTGTGTTCGGTACCTTGCTGGCCGCTGCCGAACTGGAATTGCCCATCAACATTGTCGGTGTCGTTCCCAGTTCAGAAAACCTGCCTGATGGCTTGGCCACCAAGCCGGGTGATGTGGTCACCAGCATGTCCGGGCAAACCATTGAAATTCTCAACACTGATGCCGAAGGCCGATTAATCCTGTGTGATGCCCTCACCTACACCAAGCGTTTTAAACCGCAAACTGTGATCGATATTGCCACCCTGACCGGTGCGGTGATTGTTGCGCTGGGCCATCAAACTGCTGGCTTAATGGGTAATGATCAGGGCGTCATCGACGACATGCTTGCGGCCGGCGAAACCAGCCTGGATTACGCCTGGCAACTCCCGCTGAAAGAGACCTACAAGAAACAACTGCGTAGCGATTATGCCGACCTGGCAAATATTGGTGGCCCAAGTGCCGGCACAATTACCGCTGGGTGCTTTTTGTCTTGTTTCACTGAAGACTTCCGCTGGGCTCACCTGGACATTGCCGGCACCGCCTGGGGTGGAGCTGCTGGGAAACGTGCCAGTGGTCGTGCCGTACCCATCCTGACGCAATACATGATTGATCGCTGCTAGAACGCGGCGGGTGGCTAAGCTTGAAACAGGTTGATTTCTATATCATCGCCAACCAGGTTGTCGATGCAAAATTCAAACTCGCCAGCCGCTTGTCTAACAAGCTGGTCCGAATGCAGCAAAAAGCCTTGCTGGTCACCGATAACTCAGCGGCCAGCAAGCAGTTGGACCAGATTATGTGGTCGTTTAGCGACACCAGTTTTGTCGCCCATGATTGCTTGGCTTCCACGCCATCTCCGCAAAGCAGTATTCACATTCGCGAACTAGACGATACGGCGGACCAGGCCTTGGCTAATGACTATGACGTGCTGGTGAACCTCTCTAGCGAGATACCGGTTTATAGCCATCATTTCAGCAGGATTGCGGAAATAGTCGACGCTGATGAGCAGGCCAAAACCCAGGCCAGGGAACGGTTTAAGAGCTATAAGGAAGAAGGGTTCGAGTTAAAAACTCATACCATCGAGTTATAAGCCCACGCCCTGCCGTTGCGCCGTGGGTTTTCTCTGTCTGCTATTGCAAGAACGGCTGATTCCCCCAGCCGACTCAAGTATAATTCAGCGTTTCGTATCCTGAATTTCAACATCATGAGCAACACCCTGGACAATCAATATCAACCGGCCAAAATTGAGCAATCAATTTATCAGCGCTGGGAGCAATCAAACGCTTTCAAGCCTGCGGAAAGTGACACTGCTTATTGCATCATGATTCCTCCGCCTAATGTGACCGGCAGCTTGCACATGGGGCACGCTTTCCAGGACACGATCATGGATTTGCTGACCCGCTATCACCGCATGAAGGGTGATCAAACCCTGTGGCAGGTCGGCATGGACCATGCCGGGATCGCTACTCAGATGGTCGTGGAGCGACGCCTGGCGGCCGACAATATCAATCGCCATGATCTGGGTCGCGAGAAATTTATTGAAAAGATCTGGGAATGGAAAGCCGAGTCCGGCGGTACCATCACCAAGCAATTGCGGCGCATGGGCGCCTCGGTGGATTGGAGCAGAGAACGCTTCACCATGGATGAGGGCTTGTCGGATGCGGTGCAGGATGTCTTTGTTCAGCTGTATGAAGAGGGCCTGATTTACCGTGGCAAACGCCTGGTCAACTGGGACCCGGTGCTGCATACCGCGGTAAGCGACCTGGAAGTGGAATCCGCCGAAGAGAATGGCCATCTGTGGAATTTACGTTACCCGATTACCAACAGCGATGAGTACATGGTGGTGGCGACCACGCGCCCCGAGACCATGTTAGGCGACAGCGCGGTGGCGGTGCACCCTGAGGATGAGCGCTACACCCACCTGGTGGGCAAGACCGTGGAATTGCCGTTTACCGGTCGACACATCCCTATCATTGCAGACGACTACGTTGATCCCGAGTTTGGCTCCGGCTGTGTAAAGATCACGCCAGCGCATGATTTCAACGATTACGAGGTTGGGAAACGGCACAGTCTTGAGATGATCAATGTGCTTGATGATAATGCCGCTATTCACCTGCCAGGCTCGCCCTACCATGGGCAGGACCGCTATGTGGCGCGTAAGCAGCTGGTTCGTGATTTTGAAGAAGCTGATTTACTGGACAAGATCGATGATCATAAATTGGTCGTGCCGCGCGGGGATCGATCTGGCGCGGTGATTGAACCCTATCTTACCGATCAGTGGTATGTGAAGGTTGAGCCCCTGGCGCGTGAAGCTATACGCGTGGTGGAAGACGGCGACATCAAGTTCGTTCCAGAGAACTGGAGCAACACCTATTTTGAATGGATGCGCAACATCGAAGACTGGTGTATATCCAGGCAAATCTGGTGGGGACACCGCATCCCTGCCTGGTACGATGAAGCTGGCAATATTTATGTTGCACGCAACCAGGAAGAGGCTCAAGCCAAGGCTGGCCAAGACGCAGTTTTGAGCCAGGATAACGATGTACTCGACACCTGGTTTTCTTCCGCCCTCTGGCCATTTTCCACCCTCGGCTGGCCAGAACAAACGCCGGAACTCGACAAATACTACCCTACTAATGTACTTGTTACGGGTTTTGATATTATTTTCTTCTGGGTGGCCCGGATGATCATGTTCGGCCTAAAGTTTACCGACCAGGTACCATTTCATGAGGTGTATATCCATGGCCTGGTCAGGGATCAGGAAGGCCAAAAAATGTCCAAGTCCAAAGGGAATGTGTTGGACCCGTTGGATCTGATAGACGGCATCGACCTCGATACCCTGGTGGCAAAACGCACGAGTGGCCTTATGCAGCCAAAAATGGCCGCCAAAATCGAAAAGTCAACGCGTAAACAATTCCCGAACGGTATTGAATCGTATGGTACCGATGCCCTGCGGTTCACGTTTGCCAGCCAGGCGACGCTTGGGCGAGATATACGATTTGACCTGGCACGGATCGAAGGCTACCGGAATTTTTGCAATAAATTGTGGAATGCCTCGCGCTATGTACTGATGAATACCGAGGGGCAGGATTGCGGTCAGCAGAACGATGTAGTTGAACTGAGCCTGGCGGATCGCTGGATTTTGTCACGGTTGCAAGAAGTTGAAGCAGAATTGGTGGAACAAATCGACAGCTACCGTTTTGATCAAATGGCACAAAGCTTGTATAGCTTTGTCTGGGATGAGTATTGCAGCTGGTATGTAGAACTCACCAAGATTGTGCTCAATGATGAATCCTCCAGTGCAGCTCAATTACGCGGCACACGCCGCACCCTGGTTCGCGTGCTGGAAACGCTGTTGCGGTTACTGCATCCGATCATGCCGTTTATAACCGAGGAAATCTGGCAGCAGGTTAAAGGGCTGGCCAATGTAACCGGAGAGACAGTCATGCACTGCGCATATCCTGTGGCTGATTCGACCGCGGTAGACTCTCAAGCCATTACCCAAATGCAACTGGTCCAGGGAGTCATCACTGGCGTTCGCAATATCCGTGGGGAGATGAACATCAACCCCAGCAAGCACTTGCCTGTTCTAATTCAAGGCGCGAATTCTGACGAGTTGGCGGTTTTACGGGATAACCAGGCATATCTAAATCAATTTGGCCGATTCGAGTCGTTGGAATTTATCGACACCGTTGAGCAAGCCCCGGAATCGGCCACAGCGCTGGTCAGAGACATGCGCGTATTAATTCCGCTGGGTTCGTTCATCGATGCGGAAGCAGAAATTCAGCGTCTGAACAAGGAACTGGAAAAGACTGAAAAAGATATCGCCGGTGTCACCGGGCGATTGAGCAATAGCGCCTTTGTGGAAAAAGCGCCGGAGGCCGTAATCGGTAAAGCGAAACAGCAATTAGCCGACGCCGAGACAGCCAAATCACTGCTAGTGGAACAAATCGAACGCATGCAGGAGTTTCTGAAAGGTTAAGAAACAGACTGGTTTGATTTCCCAGCCAAAAAGACGCCGGGAGCTGAGCATTTTTTTATATATTCACCTAGAGAGTAACCATATTTTGCCCAGTCTCTAGAGAGAGTCGCAGCAATGTCGACTGATTGCCCTTTGCGGACATTTCGTTACTTATTCACCATCCACATCTAGGAGGCATAGATCCCAGTTAATCAAACTCTTGTCTAGCTGATAATGCCTTATAGTTGATCCGCTTATTTCGCCAACACAAACTTCTTAGCTGTCGAATCAAATTCAATTTGATTCTTGTTAATCTGATACCAATTCATTAGTTCATTTTCTGCAATATCAAAATCACTAAATCGTACTAACAATCTGCGTGCGTGCCTCTGGTCATAGTCCGATATTTCTTCGTTATCAAAAACGTCCCACAAGTAATGAAACGCGGGCAAGTATCCCGTTTCCAATGCTTCCTCCGTCATATACTGAACACCTCTTTCCCTCTTCCGAGCCCAAGCCTCTCGCAATTCATCGACAAACTCAGTATCCGGAGTGTGAGTCAGCGCTAAAAGGACATGGTATGGATCCCAACTTTCTGCAAGCGCCTTTCTCAGAAGCGGATAATATTCTGGATTCTTTAATCCATCGAGGCATTTGATCATGTCGTAGTACCCATGATTGGCCCCATAACCGGCAGAAACGAAGCTGACTAGTATGCTTTCCGCATCTGCGCACCACTCTTTATCCCATATAACCTTTGCTAGAAATGGATGTGTTCGCAGGTTTTTCAAAATAAAGTCCTTGCTATGTACATCCGCCAAAAGCCGTATAGCCTCCAAGCCATATAATCCCTGTTTTCGCCCATCTTTAGATGCGGAGAGAAGTAGATTCATGCTCTCAGAACCAACTAAAGTTAGCATTAATATTTGAGGATCTCCTTTGTCATAACTTTCTTGATTTCGAGACAAGATAAATATGGAATTTATATAGTCAATTATCTCTCTCTTACTGGGCTCGCTTGGCAACTGAACACGCAACAACATATCCATATCAGGTACTTTTTTCCGCTTCTCAGATCGTTCCATTATTTGAGTTTGAGTTAAAGCATCTTCCTTGGAAATCAAATCTTGCTCACTGTTAGATATATCTCCACAAGAAGCTATAACTAGAGCCAGAGGTAACCATAAGATTGTTATCTTCATAAATTCCTACAAAATTAAGAAATTCCCTTTGCGATCATTGGAGTCGTGCCGTGAATTCTAAATGTCCGAAATGAGTATGGAACAGACGATTGCTGTTGGCAAATGGTAAGCTAGGGATGGCTTTACCCGTCTTGCTCTCGAGACTTGTCCAAAACGCGCTTCAGCTAGCCATCGCATCATGGGGTCACGCATCATGGGGTCAGGTCTTGCAAAGTGCGTAGGGCTGAAGTCAAAGATGCACATTGCAAGACCTGACCCTAATCACGCAGAAACCAGATGCATTGCGGAATGTACTTCCTGCCAAGCGTCAGATATCTTATTACTAAATCGGTAATCAGCAGCACAACTACGGGAACAATCTATGAAAAGGTGGAAAATAGCAATAACGGTGGCGAGTGCCTTATTCACATTTGAACTGCATGCAGAGCCGCATGAACTGAACGCTGTGGCTTCGGATCCGCAAGCTATGGGTTGGATGGTTGGCTTCCCACCGCCGCCCGAGAAAGTAATCGCTCCCCCACTCAGTAATTTCATGAGCTTCCCCAAACTTCGTTGGGCCTTTTGCCACATGAGAGAAATGCAGGCGACGAAGCGCGTTTCCCGTGGGGTGGAGTCTCCTTCTGCGCTATTGGAGCAACTGGATCCGGCGATTGATGATTTGCGGTTTACGCCGATCGGTGCCGATAAAGAAATGACCTGGCGCGAATCTCTTGATGCCAATTACACCGACGGCATCCTTGTTATGCACCAAGGGAAAATTATCTACGAATACTACAGCGGCTGCCTCAACCGTGAGGGGCGTCATGGTGCCATGTCCGTAACCAAATCGTTTGTTGGTACAGTTGCTGAGATTTTAATTGCTGATGGCACTCTGGACGGCGATGCGCCGGTTACAAAGTATGTGCCTGAGTTGAAGAGTAGCGCCTTCGGCTCGGCCACCGTGCGTCAGGTGATGGATATGACAACCGGACTGGATTTCAATGAGGATTATGCGGATCCCAATGCTGACATTTGGGCTTACGCAGCAGCAGGTGACCCCACACCCAAGCCCGCAGATTACAAAGGAGCACGCAACTTTTTCGAATACCTGCAGGGTGTTAAGAAGGCGGGCGAGCATGGGGTTGCTTTCACCTATAAGTCCGTTAATACAGATGCCTTAGCCTGGACTATTGCGCGGGCCAGCGGGAAAGATTTTGTGGAACACCTCTCTGAACGTATCTGGAAGCCACTTGGTATGGAACAAGAGGCCGACATGATGGTCGACAGTATTGGTACTCCGCTTTCTGCTGGCGGACTCAATCTAGGCCTGAGAGACGCAGCGCGGTTTGGTCAAACAATGCTGCAAAACGGCGTGTTTGAAGGAAAGCAGGTCATTCCTGAATCAGTTGTGGCCTCGATTGCGGCGGGTGGCGATCAGAAAAAATTTGCTGGCGCAGGTTACAGCACGCTTCCAGACGGCAGCTATCGAAGTCAATGGTGGGTTCTGCACAACGAGCACAAGGCTTACAGCGCCAGAGGCATTCACGGGCAAGCTATTTACGTGGATCCTGCCGCGCAAATGGTCATTGCCCGTTTTGCGACGTACCCTATTTCGGCCAACGCATATATTGATCCTACGTCACTCCCCGCATATCAGGCGGTGGCCGACTATCTGGTCAACAAGTACAGCAAGCCATAGCTTGCTAATTAATATCCAACATAAGCCTTAACAAGGTTCTTTTATATTGTCGCGTTTGTGTCGGGTTTATTTGCGTTCTCCTTGAGCAACATTCTTTAATGCCAACGCCTGGAGATCTGCTTGTGTCATGGATGAGTGTCCGCTTTTAGTATCTCCCCTCCCCAAAATACAGATAAGATAAATTTTTACGCTGGACGGTCGTTTCAAATCTCAGAGTTAGGTAGCTCCTGCATTCAACATGTTAGCATTAAGCAAGATTAGATCATTTTTTTAATATTATGAGGTCGGTATGAACTTAACGCTTTTTCATTCTCCTGGTACCCGCTCTATTCGTGTCCGCTGGCTACTTGAAGAATTAAATCTGCCCTATGAACTCAAAAGCATCGTCTATGACGGCGCGTACTTTGCGTCAGATGAATATCGGCAAATTAACCCAATGGGTAAAGTCCCTGCGCTTTATGATGGCGACACTCTTCTCGTAGAATCGATAGCAATAATGGAGTATTTAATCCATCGATATGGCTCTGGATCGATGGGTGTAGCTTCCGACCACTCTGAATATGCTGAGTACCTGCAGTGGCTTCATATGCCTGAAAGTGGAATGGCAAACTATATAGCGGTTAGCTTTGGCAACTCTTTTAATAGAGATCCTTATAGGGTAAGCAAGGAATATGACGCCTACTGTCGGTTTCAGATTACCAAGGCCCTAGACATGCTGGAGAATCAACTACAAGACAGGGAATATATTCTAAAGAGCGGATTTAGCGCGGCGGATATTTCACTTGGCTATACCTTGTTTTTCGCAAAAACTTGCACGGGCACACAATTCACTGACGTAGTGAAAGAATACTACGGTAGGTTGATGGCGAGACCCGCCGCTCAAAAAGCGTTGTCTGACCTAAAAAGTCAAAACTGATAGTCTAGTTCGGTGAAGCGCCTCTGGGGCTTCTTCTTGAGATTTGAATGACCGCCTTGAGTGTGGAGCCGATGACCTTCTAAATCAGTTCCTGCCGTTGCAGTGAAAGCCCACTTCCTGTCCATAGCGGACGTTCCGAGTGAAACTCGATGTACTGGTTAGCATTGCTTGAAACTAACTCGAGTCTGACCCCAGTAAATTCTAGCTAAGTAGATTATTATTTAAGAACCGTATTAGGCCATGATATCGTTGGACCTAAAGGACACAGAGGAGTTTCACGACCAACAAATTGGAGAGGATTCATGCTTTCACCATTCAGAAGATTCACATCGATTGTCGTTTTGATCTTGTCATTGATTGTTCCAATAATAGTAAGTGCTCAAACTTCAACGGGCAGCGTTTGCTTCAACAATGACTATGCGCTTTGCTCCCACGCACAATGTGAGTGCATCGATGAAGAGGGGCAGCCGGGCAACTGCACAGCAGACGGCCTGGCAAAGTGTACATGCCCGATCGTGCGAAACCAGCAAAATGATAACCGCGAACTTGAGACGGCAGCATACAACGCAAACTACGGAATATTGCGGAGCTGCGATGAACGAGCAAACCCGCAGTTGACAGATGTGTTACCTAAGTTTGTGAATAATGGTACCGTTGCTGCCGATGTTTATTCCGAATATTCGTATGGAGATAGTTTAGCCAGCCGGCAATTTGGCACGAAGAGCTCTGCACAATTAATGATATGCACAAACAACCCACTTATGACCGATTGTCTGGACGCTCCGTGCATTGTCAATGATGAAGGTGTGGCGATTTGTTATTGCAAAAACACCCAGCTATTCGCCGACCAAATAGCCATTCCCTGGAACACGGTAGGAGGAGACTGCCAACCACAAAACTGTGATCTTGGTGAAGCGAAGGTATGGTCAGCAGCCTACGTTCAAGGCACTCAGGTCGCTATTGATGCGATTCAAAAAGACCTCCTGGAATTCAGCGGCAAATTTGTGAGTGAGCCCAGCTACTGCAACTAGCCTGTTAGTGTAGAAATATCCAGTAAACCAATCCGAAGAACAGACTGTATTTCAGCACCACATAGAACGGCTTGTTCCACTTTTTGATCTTGCGCGACACCGTGCGGATGCTGTATGCCTTTTCAAACACCTTGTTTAAAAAGCCAACTTTCTCAGTCGCATCATTCTGAGTAGCCGAGGCTTTCAGCACATTGTTGCTGATCAAGCTATTTAACTTGTCTACCAGGGTGGCACGCATGGGGCGATGCACATCCGCGAACAATATAATCCGCGGTTGATCAGTTTTATTGTGGGCTTCGTGGATGAAGGTCTCATCAAACAGCACGTCTTCACCATCACGCCAGACATGGCGGTTGCCATCCACCAGGATATAGCAGTCATCGCTGTTGGGCGTTACCAGTCCGAGGTGATAGCGGAGCGAACCTGCATAGGGATCGCGGTGCGGTTTCAGTTCACCGCCCGGGGGCAGAGAGGCAAACATTGCAGCATTAATCGAAGGGGTTTGCTTTAGCACTTCTACCGTTTTTGGGCATTGTTCGCTGGCCGACGGCAAATAATCGTCATACCACTTCAGGTAAAAACGCTTCCAGCCGGTGCGGAAGAAAGAGTTAAACCCGAGATCGTTTAACCCGGTTGCTGCGGATATCTGCCCGTCTGATGCTAACTGCAAAGCTTCTTCGCGCATCACTTCCCAGTTATCGCGCAAGATTTTCAACTCATCGAGATCGTCTACGTTCAGTAGCGGCTTGTTCGGCAAGCGCGAGAACATATCCATCAACAGGTTGTAGGGGGCGAGATAATTTGTGTGCGTGAGTGCCTGGCGCGTCCAAGGAAAGCGCACCGAGCCACGGTAGTGCATATGCACAATCGCTATGACATAAATCGCAAATATTACGTAACCGACTGACATGAGGAAGTACCGATTTTCTTGTCGTGATTGGGGGCCGAGTTGTGCAGCTTCAAGGCTTTACAGGCTCTGGCCGTTTACGGGGTGGATTATAGTGAGGAATCCACCCGGTGTTAATTTGTCTTAGCCAAGTTTTTGCATTTTTTCCCTGGATAGTCCAATTACATAGCTGATGGTGTAAACGCCGCCAATGATGTATCCGAGGATCACGGTATTGAATATTTCGGGCGTGCCTGCCATGGCGTTGACCCACCATGAGGTGCTGAAAATGATCGCGCAGGTGACGACGATGGTGGCCAATTTGTTGAATTGCTCGGTATCGCTCAGCTCTGACATAAATCGATACAACCCTTCGATCATCATGGTCATCACAAATGTCAGCAGAAAACTGTAGCTGCCCTGTACACAAGCGGCTTTAAATCCGGCAAAAGAACCGTGCATGGAATTCACCAGGTAAGCCCAACCGCCATAGCCCACCAGCCCGGAAAAAGCGCTGACAAGACTACGTTGAAAGGGGTTCAAACTGGCGAAAAACGCGCGAGGAGACAACAAGGATCTATCCATCTATTTAAACAGGTTAACGTTATAGCACGTTCCAACGTCCCTTTTGATAAAAGATCGGGGCGCAAACTGGTGGCGCCCCTACCCCGCTGAGACTTTATTCAGCTAATAGTTTTGGCCAATTCTGGTCGGCATCAGCGATGAATTCAGCCTTGTTGGCTCGCCATTTATCGTTAATGCTCTCGTTGTAGTTCAAGTACAACTTGCCATCGACAATGGTGAACAGCTCTGGCTTGATTGAAGCCGTGGTGTTCTGAGAAACCGCGTATGCGCAATAACCACCGTATTGAGGCGCGTATTTCTCGGGGTCGGCCTTAAACAAGTCCAGATTTTCCTGCGAAGAAAACAACCAGGTTGCTTCGTTGTATTCGGTTGAGAACTCTTCGTCACCTTTGACCGGCTTTCCCTCAGTAAAATAAGCAACCGTGTCATAGCCTTTGATGGCATTACTTGAAAATAGGCTCGTGTAGGTTGGGTCGAGGGCAAGCGTCAGGCCGGAAAACAACAGTGCTGTCATTATCAACGCGCGTTGTAGCAGTTTTTTCATTAGATTCCTCCGCCTGGAGCTGAACTGCGATAGCCAGTCTCTAGGCTGTAAATTGGGTTAGTTTGTTAGACACTTGAAGCTCGCAATGGTCAGCGCATTGTTTTCGAGATTCAAACTGGTCGAGATAACAGACCGGGTGAAAGTGCACTTTCACGTCAACTTTTTGCAAGGCAAACAGGTTTCGAAAATGCGGTCCGAATGGCATGGTGGCATACCAGGCATAATAATCACGCATCTCCTGGTTCATTTTTTTGCCGGCCTGGTGCGTATACGCCACGGTAATGGCCTGGATCGATACGCGCGTCTCTGATTCTTCCAGGTTGGCTGCCTCAAACAGGCTGGATTTAAATGGTTCAACATGCACGCCATCAGTGCTGGTGCCCTCCGGGAATAAAATCAGGCTGTTGCCCTCACGGAGATGAGACTGCATGATTTTCAGCTGTTGCCGTGCCTTGCCTGCGCTGCGCTCAATAAACAGAGTGTTCTGAAATCGTGCCAATTGCCCTAGTACAGGCCATCCAGCCACCTCAGACTTGGCAATAAAATAGGCGCGTATGCCGCCTAGAACAAACACATCAAGATAGGAAATGTGGTTGCTCACGAACAGCGTGGGATGCTCTTTATGCAACTCTCCAGAATACTTTACCCGCAAACCTAGAATTTTCTGCACGCCTTGGTGAAAAAAATGAGGAATTTCCTTATGAAAAGCGCTGCCAACCAGCTTGAACAGAAAAAACACCAGTGGCATTACGATTATCCAAACGAGTAAGGCCGGTGCACGCCATAAAACATGGAAATAGTTTTTGGCAATCTTGCGGTCCTGGGAAGCTACTTGGAGTTGACCTTCACTCGATTCATTCATTCAGCTGTTCTTCTATTTTTATATTTCTTGTGTTTCTTGCTTCTTCATTAAACAGATTTATTCACTAACACATGATCACTGCTGAACATCTTCTTGGCATCGACATAAATCGCTACAAAGGTGGTATTAAACACCGGATCAATAATCGCGTGGTCGCTGATTCTTGCGCCAATTTTCAGGTAGCCGCGCAGCAGTGTCGGCACCTGCCCTCGTTTTTCGCCCTTCTCCGGCTGCTTTTGAAAATCTGCAATCGCAACACTGTTTACTTCAGTTCGAGGAATTGGCATCAATTCCTTATCCGCCAGGTGTTTGTGATAGAGGTAGGACAGTATCTCCGTGTGCCGATGGTAGTCAGTGCCCGCAAAACTGGCACAACCAAACAGCACATCATAATCGTTTTGTTCAATAAACTGCATGGTGAATTTCCAGATCAGCATCAGGATTGCACCACCACGCCCTTCCGGAGAAACACAAGCCCGGCTTAATTCAAGGGTTGATCGATAGTGCTCTCGTAGCCCGCTGAGATCGAAGGCATGCTCGGTATAAAACTGCTGATTTGGCTTTAGGGCATCGCCTGCTACCAAGCGTACTGTTCCAACAATCTCCTGGTCTTTTCGATTAATCACCACTACGTGATAAGCAACTTCATCCCACTCATCTTCCTCACGTTCGGTATTCAACATTTCACGATTTATACGGCCACCGCTTTCCTTAAACAGCACCTGGTAGCGTAAGTTTTGCGCGGCATGAATTTCTTCTACTGACTGCGCAAGCCGCACATCATAATGACCGGCCGACATACTGCTTGCAATCAACTTGGTCATCTGTTTGAAAATTTCTGGTGAAAGAGCCATCGGTAAGCGTTCAATACATAGTGTGTTTCGGACTGTTGGCAACACGACGCCAAGACTTGTTGGTTTCTGTCAAGTTTGGGCAACGCCACTTGTTAATGGGCATTATAGCGCCGTCCGGGGTACCTGATGAACTGGAATAACTGGCAATACTAGATGGTTGCAGCCAGGGCTATACGACGTTCCTGTTGTCCATCTGCGGCACTGGTCTCTGAAATGGCCTGTAATGCCAAGAATAAGGGTTCTCCCATTGTTGCTTCGCAGGGCGGCCCATCAGCGTAGGAAAAATTAACTCCGCTGGCGCTTACGTCAACATGACTGAGACTGACGGTGTTTGCGTCGGCCCGGTGCATACAGACGGACTCCTGCGATTTGTCAGGGTCATGACTGGCGTGGTAAGCGAGAAACTTGTCACTATCCTGAGAGCTGGTGAGCCCCATGGATGTAAATAAGTCTTTCCTCACTTGTTTAACGTGGCGTGCATCCACCGCCGAGGAAGATTTTGGGCGATCGACGCCCTCTTCTACACGCGCCTGGTGACCATCCCAGACACAAAGCCGATTATTCCCAAAGCGATCGATGATGAACATTCGAAAGGCACGGTAATCATCCAACTCCATCATGGAAAAGCGTTGATCAACACCCCTTAGTGACTCGGTTGTTGCGAAACTGCGCACGATTTCGCCACGGCTGGTCCACTGTTTATAGGTTTCTATCTGCTCAAATTGGTAGTGATTGAGCAAACACACGGTTACACCGAACTGATTTACCGCAATCCAGGTTCCGCCAGCATCGGCATCGGTGGGTGACAGATAGGCGATATCACGCTGTTGCTGCAACGTAGGCAGATCTGCGTGACTGCGTAAAATACTTTCATCGCGGTTAAAAAACAGCTCGTACCCGCCTTCCTTAACAAACCAGGTCATTGTGCACATGTTTTTTTCTCCGCTGCATGGGCAATGTCGTTAGGAAATTGGTCGGAATTGCCTGGCTGGCAATCATCACGATGTTTTTGAGTTGCGATTGCCACACCAAAATCAGCATTCGGCCGCACCCCGAGACCGCGCGTCATGGCCGCGATGAGTGCATAGTGATGAACGGTGTGAGATTGCAGAAATAACAGTTCCCGCTCCAGCGAGGTTGCGACTTCAGTCATCGCCTGGCAATCCTTGATGGTATAGGGCCGATCAAACAGGTCCATGTCAAGCAACTGTAATTGTTGAAGAATATCCGAAATACACGCCAGTGCGTATTCGCGATCACGTTCCAGGCGATCGTCGCGCTCGCGATCGTCATAGCAGATCACGCCGCCTTCAAGTTGCTCAAGGAAGCAACGATAGTGCTCCAATAAATGACGAAAATGTGCACCGACAGTGGATTCAAACGCGGGTTTGTAACGCTGTTGGAACTGCTCTCCATTGAGTAACTGAACCAGTTCCAAACCCTCATTCAAGCCTTTGATGTTGGTATCGATCAGGCTTTGCCTGGTCAGGTTTTCAGGTCGTTGCTGGCCAATTTGTGTCTGACTGGATGCGGAGTCATCTGGCAGATCACTAATTTTGTTTGTCAAAAGCAGGTCCCCATTACTATTAATGGTTTGTAGGCAATCGGTTATGCGTATGCGGGATACGGATGGGCTCTGTATTCTTAACTAACCAAGACCTTGCCACATCTAAAAGTCTTTCACAAGAACACAGACGGCGGGCGGGGTCAAAACCAGCATCATTGAGCAAACCTTAGCCCCGCGCCGATCATCGCGGTGATTGCCGCTGTCTCAGTACGCAGTATGTTCTGAGCGAGACAGACTGGATTTAACCGCGCTTGTCTGAGGCAGTCTATTTCGACTTCGGTAAAACCACCTTCCGGGCCGATTATAAAGAGCAATTCGGATGCTGAATCAATGCTTTCTGAACCGTAATCACCCTCCTGATCGGCGTACCACGCGCACACCTCGTGCTCAGCAACCCAATTAATCAGGTGGTCTACGTTGAGAGCCTGGCTGATCTGTGGCAGCCAGGGGTTTTGCGATTGCTTACAGGCTTCTGTGGCATAACGTAGCCATTTCGCCCACAGTTTGTCGCTAAATCGGGTATTTGAACGCTCGCACTGCAACGGAATAATGCGATGCACACCGTGTTGCGTCAGCATATCAACCATGGTGCGTTGCCGGTCTCCTTTAGGCACCGCAGTTGCAATGCTGATCCTCAGTTGCGGTTTTGGCAAAGTTTCAAACGAGATTAGGTCTACACCAAGGCGGTTGCGATGTTGCTCGGTCACAGCGCCCACAGCACGCAGGCCTGCGCCATTCAAGATACACACTTGCTGAGCGCTCTTCAGACGCCGGGCTTTTAAAGCATGACTGGATTCATCGGCGGACAACTCAATCCTATTTTGGTCTGTACTTAGTTCAGCATGAAAAAAAGTGGGCAGAGACATATCAACTCCTCAGGTACACATCATAATGAACCAGCTTTCCGGAAAATACCTGACTTGGCGGCTCAACGAGGGGGTTGGCGTATTCTGGCCGCTTGACCACAACCCGTGCTACACCGGAATCAATCGCCGCCTGACACAATTCGCTAGCATCAATATCGGCGCCAACCAACCATTGCAGAAACTGCATGTGTTTGTTCGCTGCCGCAGATTTCTTGCGTTTCGGGGGAAACATTGGATCCAGGTAAATGCAATCCGGCAACTCGCGCATAGATCTGAGAAACTCCAAAGCGTTTCCTTCGTGCACCTCCGGTGCGGCTACCTGGTTGTCAACGGCCCAGGTGGATGATACCAATCTCGCCATGGCGTCTTTCAGGAGCAAACTCATTACCGGGTTTCGCTCAATCAGGGTCAGTTGGTAGCCCTGGGTGCACATCAGCAGCGCATCGCCACCCCAGCCCGCAGTGACATCCAGTATTTTCTTGCTACGTTTTCCCAGCGCCTGATTCAGCGGGCCCTGCTTCGCTGCCGGGAATGAGTACTGCCTGGCCAGCAGTTTTTCTACCTCAATACGAAAAAGCAGCGGTTTACCGCCTGCAGTCAGCCAGGCCAGTTCCAGGCCTTGTTGGTCATTGACTATGAGTATATCCGGGTCTTGGTCAACAGGTCTTGAGTCCTTTTCCAGGTGCGTTAAGTCTACTGGTTGTTCACTCTTAAAACGCGTGCAGAATTCCTGCAACTGTACCGTCGAAGTCTTGGTCCTGACCCAGTGATCTCCAATCTGCAGATCGACATATTCACTTCTGTTCGCTGTGCTGAGTTCTGGTTGCGTCATTCGTTAAGTCTATTACTAACCACTTGCGGGGTCGAGGAGAGTGTCGACGACCCACAACCTAAACCCGCCAAATTTGAGCCTGCTTGATTTATTCAGACAGGCGATTATCATGCAAGTAATTGCAGAATATACCCCTGAATTTATGGCTCTCAACGTGCAAACTCGCTGGGCTGCGTTCGCGGTCCACCTGTTGATCAGCTTGGCCGTCCTGGCCGGGCTATTGTCGATCATATTTTTTGTCTGGTTCCCCTATGACTTGATCTTCGCCGGTGGCGTGGATGGTTTAAAAATTGTTATGGGTGTTGACCTGGTACTTGGGCCAGTACTGACCCTGATGGTATTTGTTCCAGGTAAGAAGGGGCTGAAGTCCGACTTGACCATGATAGGCCTGGTACAGGTAGTATGCCTGGTTGCAGGCATGTGGGTGGTGCATAACGAGCGCCCAATGGTACAGGTTTTAGCCGACGACGGGGTCCACATTTTAGCGGCCTCCGACTTCAAATACTACCAGGTCGAAGCAGGCGACCTGCCGGGACCCTACCCCAAACACGCCCTGCTCAACTTACCGGAAGACAAAAGCGTCTGGGGGACATTGAAGCTCACCAATGAGATCGTAGAGCTAAAACCGCTGGTTTTTCGTGGTGACTTGTATTTACCAGCGCAAGAGGTGGAACAATCTCGCTACCAGGCTCGTCTTGATCATATCCAGGGCGTGATGTCGGACGCAGACTTGCAACGACTCGCTGCATTAAACACTGAAGACTGCAGTTGGCTGCCCGTGCATTCGAAACACGTGGGTGGATTCGCCTGTATTACCCAGCAATCAGGTGTGATTCAACTTAGTGACCGGGAGTTCTAAGCAGAGCTTCAATCCGATCGGCCTGATAACCGATTATTGAAAATTTGCTGGCACCACCGGATCAACATCCGCATCGTAGTCGACACCTTCCACACCAAAGCCGAACAAGCGCAAAAATTCTGCCTGGTAACCAGAAAAATCTGACAAATCCGCCAGGTTCTCGGTGGTAACCTGGGCCCAAGCCGCTTCCACCTTAGCCTGCATCTCAGGCTTCATTTCCAACTCATCCACGCGAAATCGTTGATCATCATCGATACGCGGTTGGCTGGCGTAAATACATTCTTCATAGAGCCGCCCAAGTTGCTCTATACAACCTTCATGTGTGCCTTCTGCTTTCATTTCCTTGAACAGAATGGCCAGGTACAAGGGCATAACCGGGATTGCAGAACTGGATTGGGTAACCACTGCCTTCAGCACCGAAACCGTTGCCTGCACATCGAGATCCTTATTCAACTCCATGGCAGTGGTATCCAGATGCTCTTTGGCCTTGCCGATGGTGGCATCACCATACAATGGCTTGGTCAGCTTATCGCCGATATAGGTATAGGCAACTGTTTTGCAATCTTCCGACAACACACCGGCATCATTCAGCGCATGCATCCACAAAGACCAATCTTCTCCGCCCATTACCTTCACCGTATTAGCAATTTCCTCGTCGGAAGCTGGTTCTACGGTTACTTCGCTAACCAGTTGGGTATCGGTATTCAGGTTTTTCGAAGTATAGGCCTGACCAATAGGTTTGAGCGTTGATGAGTGGGTTTGTCCTGTTTCGGGATCGGTGCGTCGTGGAGACGCGAGGCTATACACAACCAGATCCACTTGTCCCAGGTCAGCTTTGATCAAGTCAATGGTTTGCTGCTTACAGTCGCTTGAGAACGCATCGCCATTGATGCTTTTGGCATATAACCCATCAGCGGTGGCCTGGCTCTCAAATGCAGCGGAGTTATAGTAGCCAGCTGATGCTGTTTTGCGCTCGGTCGGGGGCTTCTCAAAGAAGATGCCCAGCGTTTTGGCACCGTATCCGTAGGCAGCGGTAATTCGCGACGCCAGCCCATAACCAGTCGATGAACCAATAACCAACACATTCCGGGGGCTGCCCTGCTCGGCTGCGAGATCCAGACCTTTAATATAGCTAATCTGCTGCTTAACGTTTTCAGCGCAGCCAACAGGGTGGGCGTTCGTACAAATAAATCCACGAACTTTCGGGTTTATGATCATGTTATTCGTTCTCTTAGCGGTTTACTGGTTAGGAAACGGTCAATCAAATGAAGCCTGCCAGGATTACAACAAATCGTTATTGATTTCCGGGGCCAGCTTGTCTCCTAAGCTTAGCAAATAGTTGTTGATCAATGATTGGCCATTTCGTTGGGCAATGATGCGACGTGTGCTGTCCTTTATTTGAGCACTTACGGTATTAACGTCACCAGCTTCAACGCCAGTTAGGCGGATGATGTGATAGTCACCCCCCAAATCTTCCGCACTATCGACCGCAGCAAGACCGCCATTGAGTTGCATGGTGGACACTTTTTGCAGCACGGTTTGGCTCACCACACGGTTATTGTCGATCAGGGCAACCGCATGGCTACTGACCCCGAGTGACTCATTGTCAGCCAGTGTTTGCCAGTTAAGGCGCGCTTGCTCAAGCAGACTTTCGCCAGCCTGCTTCGCAGCATCAGCCGCTTTTTCTTGCGTCAAAGCGGTGCGCACCAGGTCGCTGACATCAGCCAGTTGCTCGGGCTCTGATGGTTGATAATCCAACTTACGGATAACCACATACTGTCCAGGAGAGATTTCGATCGGTTCAGAATTAATATCGTCTTCGAGAACTTCGCCACCGAAGGCGATCCCGCGGACCTGGGCTGAAGCTGCGACACCTTCACCACTATTACGGTCAAAAAGCTCCGATTTCAGTACTGGAATCTCAAGGGCTTCCGCTGCGCCATTCAGGGTGTCTGGTTGTACGAAGGTCTGTTCACGCAGTTCCTCAACCTGTTCCAGCAAGGTTTCTTCAGCTAACCGTTCACGCTCCTCGAGCATGAGGTCAAACTTTACCTCTGCGAAACTCTGTTGCACTGGCTCTTCAATTTTGACCACCTGGATAATGTGATAACCAAATTGCGACTTGATAGGCGCACTGATTTCGTCCTGGGCCAGGGTAAAGGCAGCCTGGTCAAACTCAGGCACCATCTGCTCGGGTTCAATCAAGCCAAGCGAACCACCATTGGCTGCGGAGCCGGGATCTTGCGAATGTTCCTTCGCCAATTCCGCGAAATCGGCACCACCTCGCAGTTGCTCAGCCAATGATTCGGCTTTGGCCAGCTGCGCGTCCTCATCTTCATTGTTATTGGTGCTCAGTAATATATGCCGAGTATCACGCCGCTCGGTGGAGATGAAGCTGTCGACATTATCTTCGTAGTAAACCAGCAACTCATCTTCATCCACTTCGATATTCTCAGAAATGCTGTCGAGCGTCAGCTCCAGGTATTCGACCGACATCTTCTCTGGCTTTAGATAGGCGTCCTGATTGTCCTCGTAGTACGCAGCTATTTCATCTTCGCTGACCTCGATGCCCTCGATATAGTCTTGCTGGCGCACGGTGATCACGTCAAAGCTGCGCTTTTCTGCCTGAATTTCCAGCAACTCGCGAATTTCATCTGGCAACACAAGGGCAGACTCTTCATACCCTGAAGTCACCTGTTGCAAACGGCGGTCCTCACGCAGGGCGTTTTCAAAACGGGTGCGCGAGAATTGTGAACTCAGGACGTATTGCTCATAGGCGGCTTCGTCAAACTTGCCATCAATCTGGAATATCTCGCTTTCTCTGATCATCTCGGCCAATTGTGCATCGCTGATACGATAGCCCTGGTCCAGTGCCACCTGCTCCAGCAGGGCGCGGTTGATCATGTCCTGCAAGACACGATCCTTGAAGCTTTCGCTGGCCAGGAAATCGTTATCAACGTTTTCACCCATGGCCTGACGCATTCGCTGCTGCTGATTGCTGAATTGAGCCTGGAAATCAGCCTGGGTAATTTTTTGTTCACCAATTTCGACCACCGAAGGGTTGGCTTCGGTACTGGCGTATTCCTGCACACCCCAAAAAGCCATTGGAATAATAATCAATCCCGCAATCACATACGAAAACCAGCCAGATGAGCGGTCGCGAATTTCAGTTAACATACAGAGTCCTGTTTGTGGTTTCTTAGTTCTTTCACGCGGGCTTGCAGCCCGCGCTTATTCTAATTTTGAGCGCGGTATTATAGTCCAGCACAAGCCGCCAAAAAAGCAATTCGCGAGCCAATTTAACGTATCGTCATACTGAAACTACGGCGTGTACCAGTGCTCTAATCCGATGTTGTTTTTTGTTCTGCGACTTGGCTGGCGGCATCCTCCGCCAAAACCTGCTTCAGATCTTCCATGCGCTGCCGCACAGCAATGCCGTAACTATGATCGTCGCCCCACAGCTTGGCGAGTTTGTACAGGTTTTCTTCATCGTGTTTGGCAAAGATCCCGGTGACACGTTCTGCCTTTTCATGATCGACACCCAGCACCTCCAGTGCATCCATCCCCAGGCGCAGCGCAGAATCAAAGGTCTCGCGGCGAAATCCGTCAATATCGTGGCGAATAATTTCGTAAGCATGACGCCGGTCTATCGCTCGGGCCAGAATCTTCAGATTTGGAAAGTGTTTTTTGGCGGTTTCAATAATCTCTAGGGTCTTGTCGGGTTCATCCACCCCGATTACCAGCAGTTTCGCGTCTTCAGCCCCAGCGGCGTGTAACAGGTCGCGGCGCGAAGCATCGCCATAGAACACGGTATTGCCAAATCCTCGCACCAGGTCGATCTGGCTGGGACTGTGATCAAGAATGGTTAAATGCATGCCATGACTGGCGAGCAAGCGGCCAACGATTTGTCCAAAGCGTCCATAACCCGCGATAATCACCTCACAGGTGGGCACCATCTCTTCATCATCAACAAAACTGGCGTGTTGGTTTACGCGGCTGAAATAAGCTTCATAAAGCGTAAACAGCAATGGCGCCATCATCATGGACAAGGCCACGACAATAGTTATCAGGTTACTGGTAGCCGCATCGAAGACGGAAAACTGCCGACCGGCTGAAGTCAACACAAAGGCAAACTCACCACCTTGAGCCAGGCTAAGCGAAAACAACAGCGCATGCTTGGTGGTCATGCGAAAGATCTGCGAGAGCACAAACAGCACCAGGGCCTTGGCAGCGATCAGACCGAACACCAGGCTTAAAATCAGCAGTAGATTGTCACCGAACAGGGCAAAGTCAATACTCGCGCCCACCGTGATAAAGAACAGGCCCAGTAATAATCCCTTAAAAGGTTCGATATCGACTTCAATTTCGTGACGGAATTCACTTTCGGCCAGCACCACTCCGGCTAAAAACGTGCCGAGAGCTGCGGATAGGCCTACCACGCTCATCAGGGCTGCGATTGCCACTACAATCAGGAGTGCAAAGGCGGTGAACAACTCCCGCAGACGGGTTTCTGCAATATAGCGAAACATGGGTGCGGCCAAGTAGTGGCCAAGAGCTATGATGGTGCCGATGGTAGCGATGATCACCACAATCTGTTGCCAGATCGGCAGATTGGCAATCAGGTTGGCGCTGTGACCAGCCTCTACCGGTGCTGCCGGAAATGTCGCCAATAAAGGCAATAGAGCCAAGATTGGGATCACTGCGATGTCCTGGAACAGGAGCACCGAGAAGGCATTACTACCTGGCTGCGTTTGCATCAGTCCACGTTCGGTCAGCGACTGCAGCACGATGGCGGTCGAAGACAAGGCCAGGGTTAAACCAATGGCCAAGGCTAACTTGGTTTCCCAGGATGAAAACACCATTACCAGCCCAGCAATCAAAGCAGTGGTCAGCAACACCTGCAGGCCACCAAGCCCCAGGATCGGGCGCCGCAGCCCCCATAGTCGGCTCGGCTGCAGCTCCAGGCCAACCAGGAACAGCATCATCACCACGCCAAACTCCGCGAAGTGCATCACATGGCTTTGGTCACCCACCAGGCTCAAGGCGCTTGGCCCAATAATAGCGCCCGCAATCAGGTAACCCAGCACCGAGCCCAGCCCCAGGCGTTTGGCAATAGGCACCGAAATCACCGCAGCCAACAAGTAAATCAAAGCACTTTGCAGCATTGTATTTTTCCTCCGCAGGAAATTTAAAGTTGATGGACACCGGAACGAGCATTTTACCAGCAGGCGCAAAACACAACTCACCGCCGATCCCTGCGCATCTGTTAAACAGGTAGGTGTCTCGGCTTGGTTAACTCTGTGTCACTTTGCACTGATGGTAAATAAATTATACTGTGCGAATAACGTATCAATAAGAGGAAGAGAAAATGAAAAACTCGATACTACTCGGTCTGTTTGTAATTGGTCAGCTGATGTTTGCCAACCCAAGCTACGCCGAAGACGATGAATTGGCTATCCCTTACAGCAAGTACGTACTGGATAATGGACTAACCCTAGTAGTTCATGAAGATAAAAAGGCCCCGATCGTTGCGATCAACGTCTGGTACCACGTCGGCTCCAAAGATGAAAAAGAAGGCCGTACCGGATTTGCTCATTTGTTCGAGCACCTGATGTTCAACGGCTCGGAAAATTATAACGACGATTGGTTCAAGCCCTTTGACCGGGTTGGTGCCACTGGTATGAATGGCACCACCAACCAGGATCGAACCAACTATTTTGAAGTAGTTCCAAAGAACGCTCTGGAAATGGCTTTATGGATGGAGTCTGACCGCATGGGCCATTTGCTTGGCGCCATTGATCAGGCCAAACTGGACGAGCAACGTGAAGTGGTAAAAAACGAGAAACGCCAGGGTGAAAACCAGCCCTACGGCAAGGTCTTTGGCACCATCCTGGAAAACGTCTATCCCGAAGGCCACCCCTATTCCTGGTCGGTGATTGGCTCTATGGAAGACTTGAACGCCGCATCGGTGGAAGACGTTCATGAGTGGTTTAAAACCAAGTATGGCGCGGCCAATGCAACCATCGTGATCGCGGGTGATGTGGAACCTGAGCCGACTTTGGCATTGGTTAAGAAATACTTTGGTCATATTGATGCAGGCCCGCCGCAGACCAAGCAATCATCTTGGGTAGCCAAACGCATTGGCAAACATACACAAACCATGTATGACCGTGTGCCACAGGCTCGCGTCTATAAGATATGGAATGTTGCCGAGTGGGGTAGCGAGGACGCAGACTATCTCGAGCTGGCTTCCGCCGTATTATCATCGGACAAGAAATCTCGATTGTATAATCGCCTGGTCTATAACGAGCGTGTTGCCTCAGATATCAGCGCGTTTTCATTTACCTCGGAGATTGGCGGCTTGTTTGGCGTTATTGCAACTGCATTAGATGAATCTAAGCTTCCTTACATTGAGCAGGCGATAGACGAAGAATTAGCCAAATTTCTAAAGTCCGGCCCGACTAAGGAAGAACTGTTCCGCATTAAAAATGGCGCTAAAGCCGGCTTTATTCGAGGCATGGAGCGGATTGGTGGGTTTGGTGGAAAATCAGACTTGCTGGCGCGCAACGAGGTATTTGGTGATGATCCGAATTTTTATTTACACAGTATTGAACGCTTTGAAAACGCGAGCGCCAAGAAGATCACTGAAGTTGCCAACAAGTGGCTGAATGATGGCGAATACGTGCTGCGTGTTCTCCCATTTCCTACCTTCAGTACGAGTGAATCAACAGTGGATCGATCTACCGGCATACCTGGTGTTGGTGAGGCTCCGGTGGTTTCCTTCGACACACTGGAACGAGCCACGCTAAGTAATGGTCTGAACGTAGTGCTCGCCAAACGTGATGCGATTCCGATTGTAAAAATGCGCATGCTGGTTGACTCTGGTTTTGCCGCTGATCAGTTCAGCAAACCAGGTACAGCCAACCTCACCATGCAAATGCTGGATGAAGGGGCAGGTAAAATGGACGCCCTGGAGATCAGCACGGAGCTGGCTCAAATGGGGACGCAGATCGGCAGTGGCGCCGGTTTGGACTCATCGCAGGTGCGGATGGATACCCTGAAAGAGAACCTGGCAGCATCGATGGAAATCTACGCTGATATCATCCTTCGACCAACCTTCCCTGCTGATCAACTTGAACGTCTGAAAGCACAGCAACTGGCACAGATTTCGCAAGAGAAATCATCGCCATTTGGTATCGGGTCGCGCCTGCTACCTGGCCTGTTGTTTGGAGAGGGTCACGCCTACTCTGGTCCATTTTCCGGCTCGGGTAACGAGGACAGCGTAGCAGCTATGACGGTGGCCGACCTGGAACAGTATCATCAGACGTGGTTCAAGGCCGATAATGCGACCTTGATCGTGGCTGGCGATATCACCATGGAGGAGCTGAAACCGCTTGCTGAAGAGGCGTTCAGTGAGATGCCACAGGGTGAGGTGCCTACCAAGAATATAGCCAATATAGACCCCTTCGAGGAAACTACCATTTACCTGGTCGATCGCCCGGATGCCGCGCAATCGGCGATCATCGGCGCGAAAATGCTGCCGGAATACGGATTTGATGGCGAACTGCCTCTGCAGCTGATGAACGAGGTTTTAGGCGGCAGCTTTAATTCACGCATCAATATGAACCTGCGCGAAGACAAGGGTTGGTCATACGGAGCGCGAAGCTCGGTACAGAACACCCAATCCCAGCGCCCGTTTATTGTTCAGGCCCCAGTGCAGAGTGATAAAACCGCGGAATCGATTCAAGAGATCTACAAGGAGTTGAGCGGCATTCGCAGTGACAATCCTGCCACCGATAATGAACTGGGTCGATCTCTGGATAAACGCACGCTCACATTGCCCGGCCGATGGGAAACTGCGGGCTCGGTGGAATCCGATATCGCGCAGATGATTCGATATGGGCTGAAAGATGGCTATTGGGATAAGTACGTCAAAGACCTGCGTGAAGTAACCCTGGACCAGGTGAATGATTCTGCTAAGACGTATATCACTCCAGACAATATGATTTGGCTGATCGTGGGTGATCGCCGCGTGATCGAACAAAAGATTCGTGACCTGGGTCTGGGGAACGTAGTGGTACTCGACGCGGAAGGGAATCCCGTTGAAGAAGCGGCCTTGGAGACGCAGGACGAGACTAAATCTGAGAGCTGATTGAATAGCAGCTGTGACAAGTACTTGGGTTGCCGGACTCTGTGTGTCTGGCTAACCCAAGTACCTGGCTAACCCAAGTACCGACCCTAGACAATCTGAGCTGCTCACCACACCGGGTTTGCTACAAGGGCCAAAAACATTCGGGCTTCGATAAAACAATTCAGCGGGCAACAAAAAACCGCCCGGAGGCGGTTTCTGTTTAACCATCCTAAACCCTGAGTACTGGATGATTAGCAATCAATTAAGTGGCGGAGCGGACGGGACTCGAACCCGCGACCCCCGGCGTGACAGGCCGGTATTCTAACCAACTGAACTACCGCTCCACTAAGTCTAAATCAACTGCTTTTTACTGCTATCAGTACCATCTTAAGTAGCACTGAATGGTGGGTGCTAGAGGACTTGAACCTCTGACCCTCGCCTTGTAAGGGCGATGCTCTACCAACTGAGCTAAGCACCCATATCTGGTCGTTTAAGGGGCCAGATTTTGAGAATAAAGTTCTCACTGACCCCGAAAGCGGCGCTAGTTTAATGCATCTTTAAGTGCTTTACCAGCTTTAAATTTAGCTAAATTTGAGGCTGGGATTTTGATAGTTTCACCCGTTCGTGGGTTGCGACCATCACGTGCAGAGCGACGACTTACAGAGAAAGTTCCGAAGCCTACCAAGGTGACACTATTGCCACTTGCCAGTGAACCGGTAATTCCATCCAGCACCGCTTCCAGCGCGTCACCAGCTGAAGATTTTGAGATGTCCGCGCGTGTTGCAATCAGGTCGATTAGTTCAGTTTTGTTCACGTTAAATTCCTCGTATATTTTGTTTTCTAAAAGGTTTGTTTTTGCAGATTAAATAGGCTAATCCAAAAAACAAGGTGGTTTTGTTGGTTCAAATAGCTTGTATAAATTGTCTGTTTAGTTAGGTAGGTAAAACACACACTGGGCACTCTACTAGTGCTGACAAACCGTGACTTCATATCTTAATTTTATTTAAGAGATGTTGTCTTTGCCCAGCACGCATGATGTTCCTTTTGCGCCAGAATTTCAACATTGACTTACAAAAAAATTTCGGCTAAAGCCAGTAAATACAAGGGTTTCAGGCGATTTTGCACAGCAAAGCAATTGAGCACCCGGATTAATAAGATGCTCAATCACATTGATTTTTAACGGTTGTTAGTGTCTTGGAACGGAACTCGATTTTGTGTCGTCTGATCCGCCGGAAATTTTCTCGTCGGCAGACTTTTTTACGTCGCTGGGCGTTGGAAGCGCCGTCAGAGCAACTTCTAAAACCTCGTCTATCCACTTTACCGGCTTAATCGTCAGATCTGCCTTGATTTCGTCTGATATTTCCACCAGATCCTTCTCGTTTTCCTGCGGGATAACCACGGTTTTAATCGAACCACGATGCGCCGCAAGGAGCTTTTCCTTGAGCCCACCAATCGGCAACACTTCACCACGCAGCGTAATTTCACCCGTCATTGCCACATCAGCCTTGACCGGGATCCCGGTGGCAGCCGAAATCAGGGCCGTTGCCATACCGATGCCGGCACTGGGTCCATCTTTCGGCGTGGCACCTTCCGGTACATGGATGTGGAAGTCGCGCTCTTCAAAAAACTTTGCATCGATCCCCAGGGTATCCGCCCTGGTCCGCACCACGGTCACCGCTGCCTGGATAGACTCCTGCATGACATCACCCAGTTTCCCGGTATAGGTCTGTTTACCTTTGCCAGGCACGATAACCGATTCGATCGACAGTAATTCACCGCCCACCTGGGTCCACGCCAATCCGGTTACCTGTCCAACACGGTTCTCTTCTTCAGCAAGGCCAAAGCTAAATTTGCGCACACCCAGGTAATCTCCAATGTTATCTGCATTGACGACAATCTGTTTCAACTCACCATTGAGCACCAATTCCTTCGTCACCTTGCGACAGATTTTGGCGATCTCGCGTTCTAATCCTCGTACTCCGGCCTCGCGAGTATAGTAACGGATGATGTCGAGTATTGCCGACTCTTCAATGACAATCTCAGACTCTTTCAAGCCATTATTCTTTTTCTGCTTCTCGACCAGGTAGCGCTGGGCAATATTGAGCTTCTCAACCTCGGTGTAGCCCTCAAGCCGGATAACCTCCATGCGATCCAATAATGGACCAGGAATATCCAGGCTATTGGCAGTGGCCACAAACATCACCTCGGAGAGGTCATAGTCTACTTCGAGATAGTGATCGGCAAAGGTGTTGTTCTGCTCAGGATCCAGCACTTCCAGCATCGCCGACGCTGGATCACCACGGAAATCTGCTGCCATCTTGTCGATTTCATCCAACAGGAATAGCGGATTCTTGGTTTTCACCTTGGACATGTTCTGCACGATTTTGCCAGGCATGGAGCCAATATAGGTGCGTCGATGACCACGGATCTCTGCTTCATCGCGCACACCACCCAGTGACATGCGGATAAACTTACGGTTGGTAGCCCGCGCAATTGATTTTCCCAATGATGTTTTACCAACACCCGGGGGGCCTACCAGGCACAATATCGGCCCTTTGATTTTCTTCAGACGTTGCTGAACGGCGAGGTATTCGAGGATTCGCTCTTTGACCTTCTCTAATCCAAAGTGATCTTCATCAAGAATCGCCTCGGCAGCATTAATGTCACTGCGTACCCGGGTACGCTTCTTCCATGGTACTTGCACCACCCAATCAATGTAATTTCGCACCACGGCCGCTTCGGCGGACATCGGCGACATCATCTTGAGCTTTTTCAGCTCAGATTCGACTTTTTCAACCGCCTCTTTAGGCATCCCAGCGGAATCAATCTTGCTTTGTAATTCATCGAGCTCGCTCTGCCCTTCCTCTGACTCACCCAGCTCAGTCTGAATGGCTTTCATTTGCTCATTCAGGTAATACTCGCGCTGACTCTTTTCCATTTGCTTCTTAACCCGGCCGCGAATCTTCTTCTCAACCCGGTGCATATCCAACTCAGACTCCATAAATGACAAAATGCTGTCCAGGCGATCATTGACATCAGCCGTCTCAAGCAAGAACTGTTTGTCATCCAATTTCAGTTCGAGAAAACCAGCAATGGTGTCTACCAAACGCTCAATATCATCAATGGCCTTAAGTTGGCCCATGGCTTCGGGTGCCACCTTGGTATTGATCTTGCTGTAACTTTCAAACTCGGTCATCAGCGTCTTGACCGCGACGGTGCTCTCTTCGGTTTCAACCGCTACCGAATGCACCGGGGTCAGCATGGCGGTAAAGCAACCATCGTCAAACATTTTTTCAAAGCCAACTCGCAGTTTGCCTTCGACAAGCACTTTCACCGTACCATCGGGCAGTTTCAACAGCTGTAATATCGATGCCAGCACACCAACTTCATAGACATCACTAACACCGGGGTCTTCCTGTGCGGCATCATGTTGCGCTACCAGCGCAATTTGCTTGCCATTCTCCATCGCGTGTTCAAGCGCGACGATAGATTTTTCGCGGCCCACAAACAGCGGTATCACCATATGTGGGAACACTACGACATCGCGCAACGGCAAGACCGGGAACGGCGTTGTAAAATCGATAACTGACTGATCTTCTGACATTTTTAGATTTGACTGGTTAGATGTTTGACACAAGATTCGACGGCGAATAATTTTCGTCTGCTCCGGTAAATTACAACCCGGATTGACCCTGTTATCGACGTTGATTCATGTGTTCGCAAGACCAGAATATGGGCATTGTATGCCTGTATTCAAGTGACTTAGGCTACTTTAAACGATGAACGGTCACTTTTTGGTGACTAAAGTAGCCGCACAGCTGATCCCGCTAAAGAGTAAGGAGTGCGACCGGCGAGACTGCGCGATCAGGCACTTTTTTCAGTTTCTTCGTAAATATAGAGAGGACGAGCTCCTTCGTTGATGGTACTGGCATCAACAGAGACCTTCTGCACGCCATCTTTTGATGGCAATTCATACATAGTCTCGAGCAAGGCGTTTTCAAGAATGGAGCGCAAGCCACGGGCACCAGTTTTACGTGCCATGGCTTTCTTTGCGACCGCGCGCAATGCATCTTCACGGATTTCCAAATCAACGCCATCAAGCTTCAACAAGCGCTGATACTGTTTTACCAGGGCGTTCTTAGGCTCGGTGAGGATGGTCATCAATGCGTCTTCATCCAACTCGCGTAAGGTCGCTATGATTGGCAGACGGCCAATAAATTCGGGGATAAGACCATAGCGCACCAGGTCTTCCGGCTCCAGGTCAGACAGGTACTCCGTCATAAATGGATTATCTGTTTTGGAGTGAATCTGCGCGCCAAAGCCGATACCGCTTTTTTCTGAGCGATCGCGGATAATCTGGTCCAATCCGGCAAAGGCTCCGCCGCAGATAAACAGAATATTGCGCGTATCAACCTGCAGGAATTCTTGTTGCGGGTGCTTCCTGCCGCCTTGTGGGGGGACAGAAGCTGTGGTGCCTTCAATCAGCTTGAGCAAGGCTTGTTGTACGCCCTCGCCGGAAACATCCCGAGTTATTGATGGGTTATCGGCTTTGCGAGAAATCTTGTCGATCTCATCAATATAAACAATTCCGATTTGTGCCTTCTCAACGTCGTAATCGCATTTTTGCAGCAACTTCTGAATAATGTTTTCGACATCTTCACCCACATAACCGGCTTCGGTCAGTGTGGTTGCGTCGGCAATCGTAAACGGCACATTAAGTTGTTTTGCCAGTGTTTCGGCAAGCAATGTCTTACCCGATCCAGTTGGTCCAATCAGCAATATATTACTTTTGGAGACATCCACGTCGTCATCCAGTTCCTGACCACGAATTCGTTTGTAGTGGTTATAAACCGCCACCGACAGGACTTTTTTGGCCTCTTCCTGAGAGATGACATAGTCATTCAGTCCGTCATGGATTTCAGAGGGAATCGGGAATTGATCTCGTTCGTCCGTTTTTGAGATATCCTCTATCGCCTCTTCACGGATAATGTCTTCACAGAGATCCACGCATTCATCGCAGATGAATACGGATGGCCCGGCAATCAGCTTACGCACCTCGTGCTGACTTTTGCCACAAAAAGAACAATAAAGTAGCTTGTTTTCGTCGTTACTTTTATTGTCGTCGCTCATAAATGCCCCTAAAAAATGGCCCGTTCGGGATCTTCAACAATCCGCAAACAGGCTGAAAATACTATGCGTTTAGCAAATTGTAACCTAATTAAAGACCACAATAAAACGCAAAAACATGCAGTTAATTGGAATTAATTTCGAATATATCAAGAACGCGCCGCATTCCAGACTTAGGGGCTTTCAGACGTCTCAGACAGGCCTCTGAGACCCCTGGCATCATCGATGCCTCCAACGTTTTTAACGTCGGTGTAGCCTGCCGCCAGCAGCTTATCCGCGGCTGTCTGTGCCCTGCCACCGCGAGCACAATATAAGCGAATGGGGGCACTTTTGTCAGTTCCAAGTTGTTGTACTCCAGCTACGATCTCGCCTTGAGATATGCGCGGGTCTCCATCGATATGATCAACCTGGTGCTCTACCCAGGATCGCACATCGATCCAGGTTACGGCAGGCGCGGAAGCTTCCTCGGCCACAGTCACCTGGAAAAACAGATTCAGGAGACATGAAGTCAGGATAAGGGGTAAACGGAGCGCTTTGTGTTTCATGGTTTTGGGGTGGTTGTCTAATCAGGCATTGAGTATAGTCGCAGCTTGTGAGCAAAACATCACCACGCAATTAGCAAATTCATCGATGGACGAATCTATAAAACCCGCCGCCACTGTCGTCGTCATTCGCGAGATCGAAGATCAAATGCAAGTGTTGATGTTGCGGCGCAATCCGGCATTGGCGTTTGCCCCGGATACCTGGGTGTTTCCGGGTGGCAAAGTGGAAGATTCCGAGTTGCTTGATGCAAAGGGCGACCTCAATATTGCTAACCGTCTCGCTGCGGTCCGTGAATGTGCGGAAGAAACCGGCCTGACCCTGGAAGCAGCGCAGTTGATTCCGATCAGCCACTGGACCACGCCAAACTTGCGCCCTAAGCGATATGCCACCCAATTTTTTATAAGTTATCTGCCTGACCCTGGACCGGTACATATCGACAACAGTGAAATCATCGAATATTGTTGGATGACCCCAAGCGATGCCCTAGCGGCTCATACTCGTGGTGAACTGACGATTATGGCGCCTACGGTTGTCACCCTGACGGAGTTATCCAAATCAACAAATTACGCGGACGTCGAGTCTTATTTTTCAACTCAGCCACAAAAAGTATACGAACCTCGCGTCAAACTGGACAGCCGCACCGAAGGCACTTTTCTTTACCAGGGTGACAGCGGTTACGAGGCTGGCAATCCCGAACGAGGTGACAAGCTAAACCGATGCGAGATGTCGGGCGGAGTCATCAAGCATTACTACGACCTCGATTAACAGGGAAAATTTTTACTTAATACTGCATCTACCTTGTCGATCTACTCAATTCCAGGATCAATCCCTATTAAAACGCTCAGGTAACTAACAATGTAAGTGCTTTATTCAACAGCTATGATACTCTGGCAAGCCCAACCGTAACCAATTCAGAGGTGAAATGTGAATGCCATAATCAAGTGTATTTTCATTGCAGTCGTATTGACGTGTTGTTATTCCCCCGCCATTGCACAGAACAAGGTTGTTGTAGTGCCACTAGGAGCTGATAACACGTTTGCTGGAGAAGCAACGATTTCTATTCCCGTAAATTCTCTTGTCAACAGCAGTGGTGGCAATCCTGCTTTCATATCCACACTTGGTGTTGTGTTAGAGGATACCGGAAATTCATCATTTGGGACTTCAATTATCATTCCTCAAGACCATAAACCAGGCACCAGGATTTACGTTGACATTTACGTTTACAACCCAGTATCAAACGGAGCTTGCCAGGCCATAATCAGAACAAATTATGGACGTTCCTGGAAACCAGGTGAACCCAGGGATTCGTCTGGCGTTTTTGGTTTTGCACCAGTCTTTCCTGCATTCACTCAAGGCGAGCAGACTTACCAACACACTTTTCGTTTCGGAGACGACAAAGGTGCTGGCGATGCAATCGTGTTTGGTATGTTTAGACAGGGTAACGCCGCGGCAGATAATTGTGGGGATGTGGGCCTAGTAGGGTTGAATATTCGTTATGAAAGACAATAAATCATCGCCAGCCGTTTCAGGCTTTGTTCCAGCATCATTAAGAACCTGTTTAGGTCCGTATTGACCAATAACTCACTCCTAATCTGTCGGATTTCAGGCAGTTCATGCGTAAAGAATTGTGGCTTTTACCACTGACCGCCGCTGCATCTCTGTTCGCGGCTATGTGATGGCTCGGATTCGACTTGGCTATTGCTTCTTTACTATCCCTGGTGATAGGAATCGGCCTGTATTTCCTGGGTCTATACTTTATCATCCCCAAGTCGGTGTCAGCGGGGGTTGCGTTAACGTTTAGATAGGTAATTCCAACATTATTGAATCTACCACCCGAGGCTACAGCGTTGTCAATAAAAAAGCCGCTTCTAGAGCGGCTTTTAAAGACTTTGCACACCGCGCTGTCAAAGTAAAAACATTTTGACCTGCGGTTTAAATTAATTAATCCGGCCGCTTTTCGATTACGTCATCAATAAGCCCGTATTCTTTGGCTTCTTCAGCGCTCATGAAATTATCGCGCTCGGTATCTTTTGCCACCTTGGCAAGTTTTTGGCCTGAATGCTTGGACATGATTTGGTTCATTTCCTCGCGGATGCGCAAGATTTCCTTGGCGTGAATATCAATATCAGAGGCCTGACCCTGAAAACCGCCCAGCGGTTGGTGAATCATGATACGCGCATGTGGCAAGGCATAACGGCTACCGGCAGCACCCGCGGTGAGAAGCATTGCACCCATACTGGCAGCTTGACCGATGCAAACGGTATTCACATTCGGCTTAATGAATTGCATGGTGTCGTAAATCGCCATGCCGGCGCTGACCGAGCCACCCGGGCTGTTGATATACAAGCTGATGTCTTTATCCGGGTTTTCCGATTCAAGGAACAATAATTGCGCAACAATCAGGTTGGCCATGTAGTCCTCTACTTGTCCAACTAGGAAAATTACCCGCTCCTTTAGCAGTCTTGAGTAAATATCGTAGGCGCGTTCTCCGCGACCAGTACTCTCAACAACCATTGGCACCAGGCCACCAGCCGCTTCGGCTGCCTGGGCACCGTGCTCAGTCGCACTGGCCAGGTGATCGAAGGAAGGATTCAGGATTGGGGAATTCGCAAATTTATTCATTGGTTTGATCGGCTATTTGTACTCGTTGTACTCGGTTCAGTATACCGTTAGATTATGAAGACGAAAATACAAACAACAAGTCGGCATTACTGCATATTGAGCAATTCGGATGCCTCAATTTTTTCATCTTCCACATCGGCCTCTTCCAGCAACAAGTCTACTACTTGTTCCTCCAGGATAATGGATTGCACCTGCGCTAAGGCCTGTTGGTCATTTTTGTAGTACTGAATAAATTCTTCTGGGTCCTGGTACGAAGAAGCCATTTTCTCAATTCGGGCATTGACCCGCTCTTCGTCTGGCTTCAAATCCTGCTGACGGATAATTTCCATCATCAACAGCCCTAACGCTACGCGTTTCTCCGCTTGCGGTTTGAGCACCTCGAAATCTGGATCAGGAAAACTTTCCAACAATTTGGCATCAATGCCTTGTTGAATCATTTGATTCTTTTGCTCCTGGATCATGCGTTGGGCTTCTTCCTGAACCATCTTCAACGGCATTTCGGTCTCATTTTGTTCCAGCAATGCATCAAACGCACGTTGGCGCAGAGTGGAACTGAGCTGACCTTCAAGGTTAGTCTCCAGGTTGGTGCGAACTTCTGTTAACAGTTCGTCTTTCTCACCGCTCTCGATGCCGAAAGTTTTAATGAACTCTTCATCCACTTCTGGCAAGTTGGCGGCAGATACGGTTTTCACATCAATTTTGAAGACTGCTTTTTTGCCACCCAACTCTTCGTTGTAGTCATCCGGGAACTGTACGTCTACATCTTTGCTTTCACCGGCTTTCAGGCCAATAACGCCTTTTTCAAAGTCTGGCAACATTTGGCCTTCGCCCAGCACCAGGGGGAAATCGCTGCCCTTGCCGCCTTCGAATTCTTCGTCGTCGACTGTGCCCACGAAATCAATAATGGCACGATCGCCCTTCTTTGATTTACGCTTCACTTCTTCCCAGGTCAGCTGTTGCTTGCGCATGTTCTCGATGACTTTCTCAACATCATCGTCAGCCACATCGCTCACCGGCTTTTTAATGGTCACACCGCTCAGGTTGAGTTTTTCAAATTCTGGATACACATCAAAACTGGCAACATAAGTGAAATCCTGACCCTTCTCTAATGGCTCCGGTGTAATGTCAGGTTGTACCGCTGGAATAATTTCTTCCTTGGCCAAGGCTTCCTGCAATGAGCTTTGAATAAGGTCGCCCAAAATTTCATTGGTAGCACTACCGCGATACTGTTGATCAACGATTTTCATCGGCACTTTGCCGGGCCGAAAGCCTTGAATTTTCACACGTTTTGATAATTGTTTAAGCTTTGCCTGAACCGCAGTTTCAATTTGCTCGGCAGGTACGACAACGCTTAATTTACGACCAATGGCGCTGATTTTTTCAACAGACGATTGCATTGTTTTCTCGACTTAATCTAATGTTTGGAATTGTGAAATTGGCCCGTATTTCGGCGGGCAAATCGTGTCAGGGGCGGGATTCTACCACTAGGTAAAGGCAGATAAAACGAAAACTGGGTAATTATTCAGCAATCGTGAACCGCTTGTTTTGAAGGCAAAGAGGCTGGAAAAGAGAATTAGCAAATAACAGTTGAAATGGTGCGAGAGGAGAGACTCGAACTCTCACGCCGCAAGACACTAGAACCTAAATCTAGCGCGTCTACCAATTCCGCCACTCTCGCACTTATTCAATGCGCATTTCAAACTGTTGTCAGTCCCTGGGCCACCTGGCGATCCCTTTTTAAGGCCTGGCAAGGCTTGCATCAGTCTTATCCAAACTAATGCTGGATAAGAACAAAATGGGGTGACTGATGGGGCTCGAACCCACGACCACCGGAATCACAATCCGGGGCTCTACCAACTGAGCTACAGTCACCATATTCCGTTTTGTTGTCCCGCCTGGTGGTAAAACCGCTATCAGCCACGACCTATTGGGACGAGCTATTTGAGTATAGAACTAATTAGTTCGTTAATGATCTCAAATCACTCAAATTTTCAAAAACCAGCCCGGCACAATGGTTGACACTTGAGCTTAACCAAGTGGCGCGCCCGACAGGACTCGAACCTGTAACCTACGGCTTAGAAGGCCGTTGCTCTATCCAGTTGAGCTACGGGCGCTCAACAAACCGTTGGTTCAAATTTCAAACGCCTTGCGAAAAAGAAGCATAATACTTCGACGCCTCGAATCAACTTTTCACCCTCGACATCATCAAGAATAAACAGCCCTGAGCGAAAAAGAAGCAATTCGCTTCGACGCCTCGATCTAACTTATTATTCCTAACCATATCAAGAATAAAATGGTCGGGGTGGAGGGATTCGAACCCCCGACCCTCTGGTCCCAAACCAGATGCGCTACCAGACTGCGCTACACCCCGACAAAACGTAACTAATTCAAGAGCTTCTGACGATTTACTCGACAATGGGAAAAAGCCCTGGTTACGCCACTAAGCGTTGATGCGCGACTATACTCACAGAACCCTATATCGTCAACGCCATTCTCAAAAAATATAAACAAAATTATGGATTTTTGAAGCTTGAAATCTCACCCCAGAATCCTTATAAAGTCGCCCAGATAATTAACAACAAAGGATTTATCCCGTCAATCATGAGCAAAGTGAAAACCCACGCGTTTCAAACCGAAATCAGCCAGCTGCTAGATCTAATGATCAACTCCCTCTACAGCCAGAAGGAGATCTTTTTACGCGAACTTATTTCAAACAGTTCCGACGCGATTGATAAACGGCGGTTCGCTGGTCTGACTGACGCCAACCTTTTAAATGAAGACGAAGAACTGGCCGTTACAATCACGACAGACGCTGAGGCGAAAACTCTGACCATCAGTGATAACGGAATCGGCATGAGTCACGACGAGGTGATAGAGAATATCGGCACTATCGCCCGCTCTGGGACCAAGAAGTTCATGGAGGCGATGAAGGCAGATAAAGAAAATGCTGAGACAAACCTGATTGGCCAATTTGGGGTGGGGTTTTACTCGGTATTCATGGTGGCCGACAAGGTCACCCTGGTGAGCCGCAAAGCAGGAACTGATGAAACGGTCCAATGGGAGTCAGATGGCAAAGGCGAGTTCAGCATCGGTGAAACTGAGTCAGCTGATGTTGGTACCTCTATTACACTGCACTTACGCGAGGACGAAAGCGAATATCTCGATGAGTTTCGCCTCAAACACATTATCAACAAATACTCCGAGCACATTTCCCTGCCAATCAAGATGCTCGGCGCGCAGCCGCTCGATGATGAAGGCAACCCACAGGAAGACGCTGAACGAGAGTTTGAAACAGTCAATACCGGCACAGCACTGTGGGCACGACCAAAAAATGAAATCTCTGAGGAGGAGTATCAAAGCTTCTACCAGGGTCTGAGCTACGACATGGAACCACCGCTGTCGACGTTACACCATAAAGTAGAAGGCAACCTGGAATACACGTCTCTGTTGTATATCCCGAAAAAGGCGCCCTTCGATCTGTGGAACCGCGAAGCTCGTAAAGGCATCAAACTGTATGTGCGACGCATTTTCATTATGGATGATGCCGAACACCTGATGCCGAATTACCTGCGATTTGTCAAAGGTGTGATTGATTCGGCTGACCTGCCACTCAACGTATCCCGTGAGATTCTGCAAAGCGATCGCGACATCCAAAAGATAAAGGCCCGCGCTGTCAAAAGAGTGTTGGACGAGTTGAAGCGAATTGCTAAAGACGAACCTGAAACGTATCAGGACTTCTGGAGTGAGTTTGGCCAAGCCATCAAGGAAGGCGTGGTTGAAGACATGGGCAATAAAGACAATATTACGCCCTTGTTGCGCTTCGCCAGCACGCACAATGAGTCCGATGAGCAGAATGTATCGCTTGATCAATACATCGAGCGTATGAACGAGGCGCAAGATGCGATTTATTACATCACCGCTGAGAGTTATCAGGCAGCTAAGGGATCCCCACACCTGGAGCTGTTCAGCAAAAAAGGTATTGAAGTCTTGTTGCTTAGCGACCCGGTTGACGAATGGGTCGTGAATAGCTTGTTTGAATACAACGAAAAGCCATTGAAATCGGTCAGCAAAGGCGACCTCGAACTCTCAGAAGACGAAAAGAAAGAACAAGAAGAGCAGAAAGAACAACTTTCTGGGGTCACTGACAAACTTCAAGAGTCGTTGGGAGAGGCGGTTAAAGAAGTTCGCCTCACCAACCGTTTGACCGAGTCACCAGCGTGCCTCGTGGCCGATGCGAATGATCCAGGTGCGAATCTGGAACGTATAATGAAAGCCATGGGTCAGGATGCACCTGCCAGCAAGCCGATTCTGGAAATCAATCCCGATCATGCTCTGATCAAGGGTCTGGATGTTGATGGCGAAGATTTTGCTGACTGGGCGCAGGTACTATTTGATCAAGCCGCACTGAGTGAAGGAGCACAGCTCAAGGATCCGGCTAACTACGTAAAACTGGTTAATCGTTTATTGGTCGGTTAGGCAGGCAATCAAAGACCACAGAGTAATCCTCGTTGGCCTACTCCTGCACAACTAATCCATACGCCAATGGTAGAGCAGTGATTGTTGTTCCTGACCCGGCACAACAATACTGCCCTGCGCCTGAAAATTGAGCTTTTGCAATAATCCCTGCGAAACGAAATTGTCGGGCGCAACCACGGCATCTATCCTGGTCATCGCATAGTTCTCGATTGCGTGTTCCATTACCTTGTTAGAGACCTCGTAACCCAGGCCCTGCGACTGGTAGCCCGGTAAAAACGCAAAGCCTATATCCGGGTATTGCAGATAGTCTTTCTTCAAGAATCCAACTACTCCAACTTTTTCCCCATCTCGATTACTGGCAATAAAGTAACCAAATCTATGTTTTCGTTGCGAGGCGAGGAAATACTCATTAATGTAACGTTCGGTTTTCTGCACCGAGTCCAAGCCGCGATCACCAACAAACTGCAAATACGGCGGCGAGTTCATTAACTCATGTAAAAACTCAGCATCCACTACGCTTAAGCGGGTTAAGACCGATCGTGCGGTAAGTAACGGTTCAGACATCCGGCCTTCAGTTCGACTCAACTCTTTTCAATAAAACGATTATTGGGTACATCCTTTTCAACCTTATCGTAATCAAAAATCCGGCCATTCATGGCAATGTAAATTCCCGGCGGTGACATTTGAGCTGCAGCAACCGCACAGCCTACGTTGAAAATGGCATCACTATCCTTAAATATTGCGGGCGCTAAAGCGCCCGTTAGCACGATGGTTTTTCCTTGGGTGCGGTCCAGTGCCTGTGCGGTTTTCACCATAGTATCCGTGCCATGGGTAATCACGATTTTTTCTTCATTCGATTCTGCCACAGCAGCAGCTAAGGTCTGCCGATCTGCATCGGTCATTTCCAGGCTATCCTTGGCCATCAAGGACACTACCTCGAAATCAAGGTTCACATCATGCTCACGCAATATTTTGCCAACACTGGGGGCACCTACCTCATATTTGCTTTTGGCATCAAAATAAATCTTATCGATCGTACCGCCGACACAAAAGACTTTAATTTTCATCGTTACCCTTTTCTGATTTTTACCTTAATCGGGGGTGGTTCGCCACATTGAACCCCTCAACAATGCGCTGATCATACCGCACTCGCAAAAAGGAATTAATCGAAAGTTTGGCTAACCGGTTATTACCTGCGTATTGCAGGGTGGCGTTGAATTGCACTTCCAATGCATCCGCCCGGTCGCCAGATCCTTGCGCTGTGCCATTTTGTGGCGACAGACCGGACAGGTTGGCGTCATATAGTCGGCATCGATTAAGGAGCTTAGCAGGGATTGTTGAACCTCTTGCGGTAAGGCCATCAAACCATGATAAATATTCTTGCTGTTTATTAGCCTGATATTGTTACTCTCGCAAAAGGAAATAATAACGTTGGATATATGCCCCACATGCATTAAAACCGCGGTGGGCACGCCGCTGACTTGTTGTTGTCGCAATAATTTCTGCATTTCAACTTTGCGCAGCGATTCAGTGTGGGTGCCATGGCTTTGCACCAGGGCCAGACGGTGTTTTTTGCCCTCACCCGCACACACAAAAAACTTGTTACGACGGTGGGCATCCATTTTCACGCCAACGATTCCGTTCCCCTGGGCCTTCCAATAGGCAACTGTCAGACGATCAAAGACACGCCATTCAAGCGCATCTATCAATTCAACACTCCATTTGTCGGGCACCTTTTTGGGTTTGCTAGGCAAGCTGTGCATCGCCGGGCGGATACTGATGGGGTCTAATGACTCCTCTATCAGGGTAAGCGTGGTCGAATAGGGCTCCATCATTGGATCAGCCATACTCGCTGAAGCAGTAATTTTTTCTGCTCGCCTGGCGGGAGCTTTTTCTACCTGGGTCTCGACGGTCGTGGATTTGTCGTAAAAGTACAACATCAGGCTGACAAGCATATACGTGATGCCACCACACAAGACGCCGAACCCGGTCGCGATGATCAACCTTTCGAGATTTGGAATTCCCCACAGGATTACGCCAAACGTGATGAGTCCCACCACCAGCGATGTGAGAGCGACCCAGTACGTCGACCTCTCGCTGTGTTTTGAAGTACGGCCTGCCCTAACCATCATTCATTCACCCAGACTTGTTTTTATTAGAATGATTCCCTGGCACTCTACTACCTGTCCACCAACCAGTTTACTGGACACGACCAAAGAACCCCTGTCGGCAGTGTAGCCGATCACCGGTTCTGAGTCATGTATTTCCTATCTCCGTCAGCGCGACCGATACGGGCAATCGGGAGCAGGTTCTTTATCAATCGCCGTCTCAGGCCTATTCCTTAGACATTAAATGACCTGTTTTAACCCAGATAACGGTGTCCGTCTCAACATACGGGTGATGGCCGCTTAGATGAGGGCTGCGAATCCATGTTCCAGCTGGGTAGCGACCGTGCTCGTCACAGAATTCACCAGTCAGGACGAATATTTCTTCACCACCAAAGTGCTTGTGGGGTTTGAACACTTCATTTGCAGGCCAATTCACCAGCGCTGTGTGTTCGTGGATATACTCGTGTAAGGGCATTACCTGCAGTCCTCCCTGACCCGCCAGCCAGGGAGTGCTATCGGTATCGACATACACTTGCTGCAGGTCGCCTGACTGAAACTGACACAACTTAACAAACAACACACAGCCTTCCTTGCTGAACGGCGCGTGTGAGCTCCCCGGTGGGTTACGGAAATAACTGCCTGCCGGATAGTCGCCGGTTTCATCGGAAAACACACCCTCAAGCACCAGGATTTCTTCGCCATATGGGTGCTCATGGCGTGCGAAAGAAGAGCCCGGCGCATAGCGCACTACCGAAGTTGCATGACCAGATTCCTTATCTTCCCGTGCCAATGGTTTCCGCTCCACACCAGGCGCAGGACTGGGCAGCCAATCCTGCATAGCGGTGTCGATCACCACGCGTTGAGAAAAATCCATGTTTAGCATTTTGGGGGCACTCATCTGTTTAACTAGTTCCGACCTGCCATGACGCCACCGTCGACATCCCAAATGGCACCAGTGACCCAACTCGATTGATCTTTGAGTAAAAACAGCACTGCATTGGCAATATCACTGGCGGTACCAACCCGACCAATTGGATGAAAAGGGTCAAACGATGCCATTGTACTCTCGATTTCTGAATCTGGCACGAACGCGCCATAAATGGGCGTCTTCACTACCGCCGGTGCCACCGCGTTCACACGAATGCCTCGATCGGAAAACTCCATCGCCAGATGTTGAGTAAGCGAATGCAAGGCTGCCTTGGCCATTGAATAGGCTGAAGAAGGCGTTGCCTTGATCGCCTGCTTCGCCCACATGGAACCAATATTCACAATCGAACCACCACCGTGTTGTAACATATTTTGAATCACCGCTTGGGTGACAAAAAACGTGGCGCGGTTCAAACTACTGTAAATATCGAAGTCGGTTTCTGTGTGTTCTAAAAATGGAGTAGGTTTGAAATACCCTGCCGCGTTGACCAGGTATTTTATATGGTGTTCAGAACTTGTGATGGCGTGTTTGAGCGTTTCCAGGTCATCTTCGCAATACAGATCAGCCTGCCATAATTCCAGCTTTTCCGGGTCTGAAACCAGCTGTCTGGCCTCATCTAATTTCTCTCGATTTCGCCCGACAATGATCGTGTGAATGCCCTCATCGATGAGTTGGTGTGCGGTGGCCAGACCCATGCCGCTGGATCCACCTATTATCAGAGCGGATGTTTGGTTTATACTTTTCATGCTTACCTCCAGGTTCATTTTCCGAATTCGCAGCGGCTGAATTGCCGTGTGCGACTTGTTCGAATTTGGGGCAGTCTAGAAAGGAAATGTCCTTATGAAAACCAGGTACTTACTGGTGTGGTAGGTACTTTTTGGTGCATCTTTATGAATAACAACGAGAAAATAATTAGCCGAAAATCGCCACCAGAACGCAGCGCACGCATGGTAGAGTCCATTTTTCGTTGTAAGTGGTCGCTAACGGTCTACCAATTGCTGAAACAAGGTATAAATCGACCGGGTCAGATGGTGCGCCACACGCAAGGACTAAGCACCAAGGTTTTAAATGAATGTTTGAAACGAAATACCGAATTTGGCATTTTGCACAAAGTGATCTACAACGAAAGTCCACCTCGAGTGGAGTACGAAGTTACTGCGTTCGGTCAGAAGTTTTTACGTGTTTTGAAGGAAATTGAAAAGCTGCAGGAAGAGCTTGAACGGGATTAAATCACACCAACCAGGAGACGCTCTATAAAACAAAATGCTGAACCAGGCTGTCGTAGTTCAGTGCGAGATACAAGAATGTGGCGAGGTTGGCAAAAAACAGCACTGGCAGTACCCACAGCGCAAAAACCAGCAAAGACCCTTCATGCAGGTAAATAATAAATAACGGCACCAAAAGACCTACATAGAGGTCCAGCCCCACCTGCCGGCTCCACAATATCTGCATCATCTTGTTTAGGCTTTTGAAGAAATCTTCCTTGCGGCTGATGTTTATGCTGTAGAAAAGAAAAGCCAGCAATATTAACCAGGTGATAGTCTTACCCATGCCATAGGGTCCGTCACTGGTAAACAGGGACACATTCGGATTTGCGTTGAGATGTGTGCTCACGGCCACTGCGACAAACAGTGTGTACACCCCCCATAGCCAGTTCCGTTGCAATTGTTTTCTTAATCTACGCATAGCTAATCTCAGGCCTCCGATGAATAATTATAGGACATTATTGCCACCTCCAACGGTGGCCAGGTAAACCGAGTTGGTGGATTCGCCACCAGAATAAGGATTGTCAAACCGAATCACGTGCGCTTGCACTTCATCGAACACCGTCTGCAAGTGGCTAATAAAGGCCTGGTCCGGTAAATCGTTAGACCACAGACCGAACACTCCAGATGGTTGGATTTTATTGGCCATTTTGCGAAGTGACTGCTCGGAATAAAATTCACGATTGCTGTCGTGCAACCAATGACTGGGGGAGTGATCAATATCGAGCAATACTGCATGTACCTTGTGCTCATCAATAAATCCGCCTGCGGAATCAGTACCCAAGGCGAAAAAATCACCGTGTACCAGCTGGCAGCGGTGATCGGTGGCAAGCACATCGCCTATCGGCAGAATCCCCTGTTGATGCCAGCTGATTACCGGCTGCATCACATCGATCACGCGCAATCGATTCAAATCACCTGCATTGAGGGCGGCAAGCGCAGTATACCCAAGGCCCAAGCCTCCAACGATGACATCTAGCGAGCCCTGGTGCCCATTTTGCCGAACTGCGGCCAGGCCGAGTTTCGCAAGCTGTTCCTCCGCTTCCACAAACAGGCTGGACATGAGGAACTCTTCGCCCAGCTTCACCTCATAGATCAGCGTGTGATCCAGTCTTGGCTCCGATCGACGACGTAAACTGATCTCACCAAACTCGGTTTGCTGGTAATCCAGCTCTTCAAAGATCGAACGCATGGCATACTCCTGTGGCATCTGCGACAGAATGCAAGGGGATTTAGAAACGGTTATTTATTTGTAGAAAATGATTTTCATACACATGATAACGGATAAGTGCCTGGGCCAAAGAAATTCCAGGTTTTTCAAAATGGACACACCTGCCGCAGAGCCACAGCTCACAACAAGGCCAGTGTGACAGCCGCCGAAAAAAAAGCTCGCCGTAGCGAGCTTTTTTTGACCAGATTATTGGCTGAAATGCATTAGTCTGCGTTGGCGACCGCTTTCATTGACAAGCGGACGCGACCCTGGCGATCAACTTCGAGTACCTTAACGGTAACTTCATCGCCCTCGGACAGCACATCTGAGACATTCTCGACCCGTTCGTTGGAAATCTGCGAGATATGCACCAGGCCATCTTTGCCGGGCAACACATTTACAAATGCACCGAACTCCATGATTTTGACCACTTTACCGGTGTAAACCGCGTCCACCTCGATATCAGCGGTGATTTCTTCGATACGGCGACGTGCTTCAGCGCCTGCTGCACCGTCAACTGATGCCACGTTAATGGTTCCATCGTCTTCGATATCAATGGTCGCACCAGTCTCTTCACACAGACCACGAATTACCGCACCGCCCTTACCGATCACATCGCGAATCTTGTCCGGATTGATTTTGAAAGTAATGATACGTGGGGCGTAATCTGACATTTCTTCACGTGGTGCACTAATGACCTTGGCCATCTCGTCCAGGATGTGAATACGAGCGTCTTTTGCCTGTGCCAACGCTTGGCTCATGATTTCCTCGGTAATACCGTCGATCTTGATATCCATTTGCAGGGCGGTAATACCATCTGGCGTACCAGCCACTTTGAAATCCATGTCGCCGAGATGATCCTCGTCACCAAGAATATCGGTAAGAACCGCGAAGTTATCGCCTTCTTTGATCAGGCCCATGGCGATACCAGCAACGGGTGCTTTAATGGTCACACCCGCGTCCATCAATGCCAACGAGGTACCACAAACACTCGCCATAGAGCTTGAACCATTCGATTCAGTAATCTCAGAAACCACACGAATCACGTATGGAAACTCCTCAGCTGTTGGCAATACTGCAGCCACACCGCGACGAGCCAGGCGACCGTGACCAATTTCACGACGCTTGGGAGAACCTACTCGACCAGTTTCACCCACTGAATATGGTGGGAAGTTGTAGTGCAACATGAAACGATCAGAGATGTCCCCTTCCAGGGCATCAATGCGTTGAGCATCGCGTTCCGTACCTAGAGTTGCAGAGACGATTGCTTGCGTTTCACCACGCGTGAATAACGCAGAACCGTGAGTACGTGGCCAAACGCCGGTACGCACATCGATATTACGAACGGTCGTTGTATCACGACCATCAATACGTTTTTCGCCAGCGATAACACGACCGCGAACAATGCTTTTCTCCAGGTTTTTGAAAGCCCCGTTTACTGCTTCTATATCGGCGGCACTCGACTCTTCTGTCAGCAGAGCTGCGTTCACATTGGCATGAGCATAGGAAATCTTCGCTACACGATCCACCTTGCTGGCAGTCGAAAAAGCATCTTCCAGAGCGGCTTTTGCAATCTCGGAGACCCGATCAACCACGGAGCTATCTTCTTCAGGTGGCGTCCACTCTTTCATCGGCTTGGCTACTTCAGCAGCCAGTTCTTTGATTGCATTGATTGCTTTCTGTGATTCACGGTGACCATACATGACCGCGCCTAACATAACGTCTTCAGGAAGAATGTTGGCTTCTGATTCAACCATCAGCACCGCTTCCTGGGTACCGGCAACAACCAGGTCCAGCTCTGACTTCTCGGCCAGCAAATCCATGGTTGGATTGAGCACATACTCACCATCAACATAGCCAACGCGGGCTGCGCCAACCGGACCGTTAAATGGAATACCAGAGGTCGCGAGTGCTGCAGATGCGCCAACCAGTGAAACAATCTCAGTGTCGATATTTGGATCGATCGAAACAATTGTCACTACTACCTGGACGTCGTAATTGAACCCTTTCGGGAACAGCGGACGCAGTGGACGGTCGATTAGTCGGCAAGTCAGGATGGCTTTTTCAGATGGCCGTCCTTCACGACGAAAAAAGCCGCCAGGAATCTTACCTGCGGCATAGGTGCGCTCTTCGACATCAATCGTAAGAGGCATGAAACTTTTTGGTTCACCGGAAATTTTGTTTACCACAGTGACCATAACTACAGTATCGCCACAACTGGCGATGATGGCGGAGTCCGCCTGGCGAGCAATCTCGCCGGTTTCTAATTTGAATTCGTTTTCACCGAATTGAAAGGTTTTCGTTACCTTTGACATACTTTTTACCTATAAATTATTTATCTCATTGGCCCTATTGCCAATGATGTTTCCTACAGAGATGAAAAACGCCGGGTAATTGGCTAGCAATTTGCTTGTTTGAACAAACACCCTGTTATTCAATCCCTTTAAATGTACGAAGGCCTTATCAGTTGATAAGGCCCCGCACAAATCGTTGACTACTTACGTAAGCCGAGTCGCTTAATAAGTGATCGATACCGCTCTACATCATTTTTCTTTAAATAGTCGAGCAATTTGCGACGACTATTTACCAGGCGCAAAAGGCCTTGACGCGAGTGATGATCGTGAATGTGTTCTTTGAAGTGTGGAGACAGATCTTTGATTCGAGCCGTCTGCAGTGCTACCTGGACTTCAGGTGATCCAGTGTCACCCTCTTTAACCTGGTACTCTTTTACAATGTTCGCTTTATCTTCAGCAGTTAATGCCATGTTACTTATCCTCTTCAAAAGTTGATTGATATCCAGAATCCCTGAAGGGTGGAAAACTGAACGTGGTTTGCTAGAACAACCCTGTTTTCACAAAAAACAGCTCCGCTCTAGCGAGGCGCGTATTCTAACCTTTTAGCCGCGAAAATCACCCCCAAATTAGCCAAAATTTGCGCTATTAATCACTTTTTAGCGCTTTTTTTGACGATTCCCGACAAATTGCAGATTTGACACAACACAGCCGATCAATTTTTACTAAAAACCCTTAAATATCAACAAATATCTTGTGGGTTTTAATGGTATTCCGCGCGGTGATTTCACCAATTGCGAATAAGCTATCGGCGCCTCGATAGAGCCGGGTTAGGCAGATTGGTTCCAGCCCGGCAGCTGAAGTTTGTTTGCCATGTTGCAAGCTGGTGGCCTGGGCTTCAGAAATTTGTGTTTTGGGCAACTCGCCCAGCAAACTGTCGATGGGTAACAATACAGATTTCAGACTACCCTGCTCAATGTTCTCCAGGCTGTGTGCCTGTGCCACCGAAATGGACTTGATGTGGGTGCGCCGCAATTCAACAACGTGAGCCCCGCAGCCCAAAGCCTGGCCAAGATCATGTGCCAGCGAACGAATATAGAATCCACTTGAACAATGTACATCGAGTTCCACATGGTGTTGATCGAGGCGTTTAGCGCACAATTCAAACACGGTCATATCGCGTGCCTTGCGTTCAACTTCCTGACCACTACGGGCCAGTTTGTACAGTGGCTGCCCGCCCTTCTTAAGCGCACTGTACATCGGCGGCACCTGCTTTATCTCGCCACGAAACTGGTCCAATGCCCCTTCTAACTGTTCATCCTCCACCAACACCTCCCTGCGTTCCTGCACCTCACCTTCGCTGTCCAGGGTATCGGTGGTTTCACCAAGACGAATGACCGTGGTATAGCGTTTGTGAGAATTTAACAGGTATTCGGAAACCTTGGTGGCTTGTCCCAGGCAAATAGGCAGCAGTCCGGTAGCCAGCGGGTCGAGGCTGCCAGTGTGGCCCGCCTTACGTGCGTTAAAGCGGTGCTTTACCTTCTGCAAAGCCTGGTTGGAACTCATACCACCGGGCTTGTCCAACAAAATGACACCGTGAATATTGTTCTTAGCTTCTTTCATCGCGATAGATGCTTGCCGAGAGCCAGCTCAACTTCTTTTTCGGGGCGATGCCTGCTGTGTTTGCGCCTACCTCGCTACGTTTAGCAGCTCACAAGTGACCGATATTAATTGCCCTGGTTTAAGGCTTTGTCGATCAGCGCTGACATCCTGGCGCCCTCGGAGATTGAATTATCATAAGAAAACAGCAAAGCCGGGCAATGGCGCATATCGATGACATTAGCAAGGCTGTGCCGGAGAAAGCCACTGGCCCGCTCAAGCGCAGCCATGGTCTCACCGATCTCATCTTCCTTGTCCAGCAGACTGGTGACGAATACTTTGGCCTGACGTAGATCCCGGGTGACCTCGACATCGGTAATCGTTAATGCCGCAACCCGCGGATCTTTCACGTCGTTGCGCAGGATCACCGCCAAATGACGATTAATCATCTGCGCAACGCGTTCACTTCTGGCGAATTCTTTTGGCATGACTAAGTAGGAGCGGTCACAGGGTTACAGTTTGACTTTAACCTCGACCTTTTCAAAGATCTCCAGTTGGTCACCCACTTTGATGTCATTGTAGTTGGTTACACCAATACCACATTCGGTACCATTTTTAACCTCGTTGACATCGTCTTTGAAACGCCTTAGTGAATCGATATTGCCTTCAAAAATCACAATACCATCGCGTAGCACACGTACATTGGCTTTGCGTCGCACAAGGCCTTCAGTCACATAACAACCAGCAATGGTGCCGATCTTTGGTGCCTTAAACACTTCTCGCACTTCCACATAACCAAGCACATCCTCGCGAATCTCGGGATCCAGCAGACCTTCCATAGCGGCCTTAACATCGTCGATGATCTCGTAAATGATGCTGTAGTAACGTATCTGCACTTCTTCCTGCTCAGCCAACTTACGGGCCTGAGCATCGGCGCGCACGTTAAAGCCAATCACCACCGCCGAAGAGGCCATGGCCAGGTTAATGTCGGACTCGTTGATTGCACCAACCATGCCATGCACCACGCTCACTTTCACTTCCTCGGTGGAGAGCTTTACCAATGACTCGGTAAGCGCCTCGATAGAGCCTTGCACGTCGCCTTTGATCAATACGTTGACATTCTTGGTTTCGCCTTCGCTCATTTGCTGGAACATGTTCTCCAGCTTAGCGGCTTGCTGGCGAGCCAAGCGCCCTTCGCGATCTTTATGTTGTCTGAACTCCGCGGCCTCACGCGCTTTACGTTCATCATCCACCACCAGCATTTCGTCGCCAGCAGCAGGTACACCGCTCATGCCCTGGATTTCTACCGGGGTTGATGGGCCAGCAGACTTAATCGCCTTGCCTGAATCGTCGACCATAGCGCGCACCCGACCAGTCTCACGACCAACCAGCACAATATCGCCATAGTTCAAAACACCTTGCTGAACCAGCACAGTGCAGACTGCACCACGCCCTTTGTCCAGGCGAGCTTCGACCACACGCCCAGTGGCATTACCAGTGGGTCGTGCTTTTAATTCCAGCAATTCGGATTGCATGGCAACACTGCTCAGCAGTTCTGGAACCCCATCACCGGTATGAGCAGACACTGGAATCATCATGACGTCACCACCCCAGTCTTCGGGAATGACTTCTTCCGAGGCAAGCTCTTGCTTGACCCGATCCGGATCAGCAGCGTCTTTATCCATCTTGTTAATTGCCACTACCAACGGCACATCAGCGTTTTTCGCGTGCTTAATGGCTTCAATGGTCTGCGGTTTTACACCATCATCAGCTGCCACCACCAGGATGATCAAGTCTGTAGCCTGGGCTCCGCGCGCGCGCATGGCGCTGAACGCTTCGTGGCCAGGAGTATCCAGGAAGGTGATTTCGCCATTCTCGGTTTCTACCTGGTAGGCGCCGATATGTTGGGTGATACCACCTGCTTCGCCATCGGTTACTTTGGATTTACGAATGAAGTCCAGTAGCGAGGTTTTACCATGGTCAACGTGCCCCATGACCGTCACCACTGGGCAACGCGGCTCCAGGCTAGACTCGTCAACTTCGACTTCCTGGCTTTGCGAGATGAAGGCTTCTGGGTCGTCCTGCTGGGCTTCTATAGCCTTATGCCCCATTTCTTCCACCACTAACATGGCGGTATCCTGGTCCAGGGTTTGGTTAATTGTCACCATGGTCCCCATGGTGAATAACACTTTTACCACCTCGGCGGATTTCACTGACATTTGTGCTGCCAGATCACCAACGCTGATGGTTTCACCCACCTGCACTTCGCGCACCACTGGCGCTACCGGACGCTCAAAGGCATGTTGATCGGCCACACTCGACTTGATGTTAGATGGTCGACGTTTCTCTTTGCGTTTCTTACGGCCCTTGGAAACATGAAGCTCTTCGCGACCAGCAAATGGTTTGCGTTTACTCTTGCCCTTGGACTCTTTTTCAGCCGCTGGCTTTGGCGTTTCCGGTAACGGCTCTGCCTGCCGCACAATCGGAGAAGATGGCTTGCGTTCTGAGGCCTTGCGAATAATCGAAGGCATGGCCACCTCGCGGCGTTCACGAGCAGGCTCTTCCGAGGTTGCTGCCTGTTCAGCAACCGGCTCCTCAACAGACTGTTCATCAGCCTGAGCTTGGTCTACTTGTTGTGCTTCTTCTGCCTGCGCTTCAGTTGTCGATTCGTCGGCTGCGGTTTCAGTTTCGGGAGCTTCGGCTGTTTCTGCCTCTGACACTACGGCAGCGTCAGGGCTGGCTGCAACACTGTCTTCCTCTGTTGTCGTAGCTGCTTGCGCGGCTTCCGCATCTTGCGCCGCCTGCGCTTGCTCCTCAGCTTCCTGACGAGCTTGTTCTTCTGCAGCCAGGCGCTCTTTTTCGGCTTGGTCAGCCACTTCTTTCTGACGCTGTTGCTCCTGCTCGATACGTTCCTGCTCTTGTTGCTCCAGCACCTCGCGCTTTACGAATGTGCGACGTTTCTTGGTTTGTACCTGAACAGTACGTGCCACGCCGGTGCGAGAAGTTTGCTGAATCTCAGACGTTGTCTTTTTCTTCAGCGTGATCTTGCCGCGCGACACAGGGGCAGACGCAGTGGTTCCAGAGGACGAAGCAGAACCGCGCAGGAAGTCCAGCAACTTGCGTTTTTCTTCATCTTTCAGTGAATCATCTATCGATTTCCCACTGATTCCTGCATCGTTTAATTGCTTGACCAAACGTTCTGGTTCAATACCAATTTGTTCCGCAAAATGTTTAATTGTTATGGTCGACATGTATTTATTCTCGTTTTGTTTCGGGGGGTTAACTAGCGTCTAAGAGTGGAAATACTTCACACCCCGGGCTATGACTCTCCCTCCGAGCTTTCTTCCGCATCTGGGTCGATACCCATTTCTTCAAACCACGGTCTACGGGCCTCTAAAATCAAGGCTTGTGCACGTTCTTCATCGATATTCAAACCATCGATTTCCAGTAACTCATCGGTAGCGGCCTCTGCCAGGTCTTCCATGGTTTTAATATTGTTGATGGCGAGGAACTTGGCCGTAGTGTCATCCATCCCTTCCATCGTCAACAAGTCTTCGGCCGGGTCGGCACCTTTCAACATTTCTTCTTTCTGAATCGCCAGGGTCACCAGGGCGTCATCAGCGCGCTTACGCAGTTCATCAACCAGGTTTTCATCGAACTCCTCGATTTCAATCATTTCCTCACGAGGCACATAGGCCACTTCTTCGAGGGTGGTAAACCCTTCCTGGATCAGGATGGTGGCAACATCCGCATCGATATCCAGCTTTTGCATAAACATCTCACGCACACCAGAAGATTCTTCTTCGAGTTTTTCGTTAGCCTGTTCATAGGTCATGATATTGATTTCCCAACCAGTCAACTCGGTGGCAAGGCGCACATTCTGGCCGCCACGACCAATCGACAGTGACAACTGGCTTTCATCGACAATCACGTCCATCGAACCTTTATCCTCATCCACCATGATGGACTCAACTTCGGCCGGCGCTAAGGCATTGATCACGAACTGAGCTGGATCTTCCGACCACTTGATGATGTCCACCCGTTCGCCATTGATTTCATTCGACACACTTTGTACTCGTGAGCCGCGAATACCAACGCAGGCGCCGACTGGATCGACCTTGCTATCATTGGATTTAACGGCGATCTTAGCCCGCAGGCCGGGGTCGCGCGCGGCACTCACTATCTCGATGATGTTCTCACTGGCCTCCGGTACCTCGGTACGGAACAGGGCCAATACTAACTCCGGAGAAACACGATCAACCACCAATTGCGGCCCCCGATTAACCTCTCTCACTTCGCTCAGGATGGCTCGAATGCGGTCGCCGGGGCGTAAGCCTTCACGTTGAATCATTTTGTTTCGAGGCAATACTGCTTCAATGCCGCCGAGATCAACAATCACATCACCACGTTCAGATCGTTTCACCACACCTGACAGCATTTCGCCCACGCGCGGTTCGAACTCTTCGGATATCTTGTTCCGCTCAGCCTCACGTACTTTTTGCATGATTACTTGCTTGGCAGCCTGGGCGGCAATTCGGCCAAACGGCACCGCCTCCAGCTCCTCGCGAATAAAGCCACCGAGCTCAATCTCTGGATCATGCTCCTTAGCGGCACTCAAACACATTTGTTTGCTGGGAAATTCCAGCTCCGCATCATCTTCGATGACTTCCCATACGCGATACGGGATATACGAACCATCACTCTGGTTGATATCGCAATGCACATCGATATCTTCACGATGTCGTTTTCGGGTTGCAGTTGCCAGTGCAGCTTCAATCGCCTCAAAAATGATGTCTTTATCTACCGCTTTTTCAGTCGATAGGACTTCCGCCATCATTAAAATTTCACTTGCCATGCTTTTCGCCTCTGGGTCTCAAATAAAGGTTTTGTTTAACCTGTGGTTACTTTGTCTTAACTTCAAATTCACGTACTAAACGTCGAAATCGTAGACCGGCACGAGACGCGCACGATCCATTTCGTCATAAGGTAATTCTGTTTGCTCACCATCAACCTCAACAACTGCGAATTCTTCGGTGGCTTCCACCAATTCTCCGGTAAAACGTCGTCGACCATTGATTAAAGTGGTCATCTTAATTTTTACATCTTGACCTACAACACTCTGAAAATGTTGAGGTTTTGCTAAAGGTCGATCCATCCCTGGGGAGGACACCTCAAGCGTATAACGGTTGGCAATAGGGTCTTCTACATCCAGAATGGCGCTGAATTGACGACTCGCTTTAGCACAGTCATCCACAGTCACACCGTCGGGCGCATCAATATAAATACGCACAATTGACGTATCACCGCCACTCATTTCCACGGCCACGAGTTCATACCCCAATGCCTCAGCGCCGGGTTGCAATAGCTCGTCGATGTGTACAACTGTTAGTGCCATGAAAATTTACTATTAGCCAAAATATAAAAAGGCGAGCATATAGCCCACCTCACTCGGAGTTAATCAAATCGACTAACTCAGCTCTAACCGGTTTAACCTGGCAATTCTTTACATTCGGGTTCGTCGTGCACAACCAATGTTGGTGACAACGTCCCTATGCGGATTGCCATAGTCCACAAATTGCTTCTTAATTATTCACAATAAACTCTAAATAATATAAACAGCCGATTAAAACGCAAAACCCCGCTTATAGCGGGGCTTCCAGTGAGCCTGAGAGGTGCTGAATCCAGCGGCCAAATCTCAAACTTATATGGCAGCAGTGGTGCCTTTTTCAATCGATATTGAAGCAAACAATATCACCGCTTTATCTAGTTTTGACTGATGTTGAGCAGTTAACACCAATCCAACTAAATCACTTGGTAGCGGGGGCAGGATTTGAACCTACGACCTTCGGGTTATGAGCCCGACGAGCTGCCAGACTGCTCCACCCCGCAATATCAAGTGGATGCGTATAATATAGAATCTATTATTGCTTTTCAACACCTTATTTGCACAGTAGCAAAACCGTTGCTGCGACCACTTTTCTAATAACCTGACGTAGTACAACGTGCCCAGATTGAGAGTAAATATTGCGTTCTCTGGCTCACCGCCGCTGCAAGGACTGGCAGGAAAATTAACACCGACAGCTTCCCACCCCAGGAGGCATTTCATGCCGTCGCATCATTGGTTATTTTAAGCAATTAATATTGTCTTCTAGAGCACACTCATATAACATTGCGCGCTCGGTTTGACTGACAGTATTGCTGTCAACGACAAACGGAATTTCGGAGAGGTGGCAGAGCGGCTGAATGCACCGGTCTTGAAAACCGGCAAGGGTTAATAGCCCTTCGTGGGTTCAAATCCCACCCTCTCCGCCATATTCAAAGGCCACCTGCTCAGGTGGCCTTTCTGCGTTCAAGGAATAGACGCTTTCTCTGGGTCAGATGAAGGTCAACATTATCGCTGGTACTCTCTTGTGCTCTATAGCTTGTACTCTATGACTGTTCGGCCTGATCTCCACTGACACGCCATAAATATAGAGCATAGGCGACAAAACAAGCCAGGAAGAGCATCATCTGATACCGCTGAGCCACACCGGCGTTACTCATCGCCAAGGCAACAACTATAAGTACAACTTGCAGAGCGAGAACCAGGCACAAAGTCTGATTAACTTCCAGACCTCTGGCTTGCAGTAGATGATGGTAATGAAACCGATCAGCTGAAAATGGGGATTGACCGCGAATCGGACGCACCAGCAAAACCGCGACCGTATCAATCAGCGGCAGGGCCAGCAACCACAACGCGGTCACTGGAGAAAAGTCATTGACCGGTTGCTGAGAACCTCTGATCAATAGGTAAACAAGGATCAATCCTAACAAAGTACTACCCGCATCGCCCATAAACATTCGGGCGCGAGGCCGAAGTATGCGCAGATTCCAAACCAGGAAACCACTCACCGCTGCAACGACGACCAGAACCAATTCAGTTTCTGTTGACCCTATCGCCAACATCGATAACAGAACTATTAGCACCAGGCTGCCCGCTAATCCGTCCAGACCATCTGACATATTGACTGCGTTAATCACGCCAATGGAGGCAAATATGGTTAAAGCCATGGACCACCCTCCCAACCATAGATCCGTGTTGCTGAAGATAGCGCCGAGGTTTAAAAGCTCGGCACCGGTAAAATGGATCATCAACCAGGCCGCAACCGCCTGCGCCGCTAAGCGAACAACTGAGTTCAGGGTAAATCGATCATCCAACACGCCCACTGCGACCAGCACTGACATGGCTGGCAACAGCCCTAAATGTTCTGGCGTTAGCCAAACCAGGCCTAACACCAGGCCAAGGAAGATAGCAATTCCTCCAACCACGGGAGTAGCTTGCTGGTGCTTACGATGCTCTCCAGGTACCGCCATTAAACCAACACTCGGCGCCAGCCGAGCCAGGAGCATTGCTGCGCCTGCCACTAGCAGAAATATCCCCAGATAGATCATAAGCTCAAGAACGACAGACCAGGTATGATCCGAGCACCAACACATCCATGTTTGTTCGCAAAAAACAATCCAGAGCCTCGTTGGGAGTACACACGACTGGCTCGTTTTCATTGAAAGAGGTGTTCAGCAACATTGGCACCCCGCTCTTCTCAAAGAACTTGCTGATCAGGGCATAGTACCGGGGGTTACTTTCCTGCGTGACTGTTTGTAAACGGCCTGAACCATCGACATGCGTCACAGCTGGTATTTCTACTCTTTTATCCGCTTTTATTTGAAACACTTTCATCATAAATGGTACATCGGCATTGGACTCGAACCAGTCACCCACCTGATCCTTAAGCACCGAGGGAGCAAAAGGCCTGAATGACTCGCGGCGTTTAATCTTCAGGTTCAATATGTCTTTCATATCGGTTCGTCGCGGATCGCAGAGGATCGAGCGATTTCCCAGTGCGCGCGGACCCCACTCCATTGCTCCCTGAAACCAACCAATCACTTTACCGGCGATTATCTGGTCAGCAACCCTATCCGTGAGTTCCGCCAATTGCACATGTTGGGTGATAGAACAATTTGCGGATTGCAACTGCGCACGATGGTGTTCGATCAGCGTCCCGAATTCCTCATCATCGAACTGCGGCCCCAGGTAGGCATGTGACATGTGGCAATCAACGTGGCCACCCAGACGTTGAGTTGCTACCACACCTGCCCCGATTGCTCCGCCAGCATCGCCAGCCGCCGATTGCACATAGACTTCCCGGTACGGGGTATACAAGTGGACCTTGCCATTAGCCACGGAATTCATTCCACAACCACCGGCAATAGCGACATTATCGCAGTGATGCTCCTCATGCAGTTTGTTCAACATGTGAAAAAAACACCGCTCATAAGCATCCTGCACTGATCTCGCAATATCAAAGTGATGCTGAGTCAATTCCTCATTACTGCTCCGCTGCGGCCCGAACAGCTCTGCTAATTTCGGACCAAACAGCTGGCTTACTTTGGGCGAACCGTTGTCCCACTCAAACCCCACGGCTTGACGGTGGTGCTGGAAATACTCCAGCGACAAGGCAAAGCTCCCGTCGATATTTTTTACCAGGATTCGGTCCATTTGATCTGCAAACCGAGGTTCACCATAGGGGGCCAGGCCCATCACTTTGTACTCGTCGCCGTAGTGCGGAAAGCCCAGGAACTGAGTCATGGCCTGGTAGAAAATACCCAGTGAGTGCGGAAAGTAAACACGCTTCTGTAGATCAATCTCACCACCAGCGCCAAATCCCCAAGCGGTGCTGGCAAAATCTCCGAACCCGTCAACAGAAATAATGCTCGCTTCAGAAAATGGAGAAACGTTATAAGCTGACGCAAGGTGAGCCAGGTGGTGTTCGACATATTCCACCCGGCCAGTGAACTCCTGGTCTGGAAAAAACTCTCGCAGAAATTGCTCCAGGCTCTTGCGTTGCTTGCGTACCAGCACTTTTTCTTTCAGCAACGCCAGTGATGCCTGCCCAGACAAGGCATAGCCTATTTTCTTCCACCTTGCCGCCGTCGAATCCGTGTTGATGGCGATGGCATCAATGTCAGCGAGCGTCAAGTTGTGGGATTGCAGACAGAAATTTATTGACTCACTGGGAAACCCGGCCCAGTGTTTGATGCGCCGAAACCGCTCCTCTTCAACCGCGCTGACCAACTCTCCGTCGACTAGCAAACACGCTGAAGAATCGCCGTGGAAAGCATTTAATCCTATTATGTTCATGAATATCTACTTTGTCCGGTAACGTCGGCTGGAATGATCAGTTTTGCAGATGATGCGCTTTGCTGCCGGGATTGCTGCTGCAGAGATGACATTACCAGCTTGGGCAAGGCAAATATAAACCCGCCAAACAAACCGAGAAGTATCAAGATAAAAATATCACCATAGACCTGCGTAGCAACTGAGAATGTTGCGGCATTGACAGCCAGCAATACGGATAAACTCACCATGAGAGGCAACAATGCACGGTTCACTGGCGTCCGGGCGCAGAGTTTCAAGCCGCTGTTGATATAATTGGTGATAGCCAAAACTAACCATCCGATTGCGAGCAAACCAGGTAGCCCCAGTTCGACCATTATTTTTCCCAACCCACCCTCGCCCGAGCCACCAGCAACATCAGACAGGTTAAACAGATAGCTGCCCTGTGAGGCTATTCCCAGGCCGCCACCAATTATGCCCACCCGATCATAGGCCCATTGGATGGGGTTAATGCCAAGTTCCACAAAACGACCAGAGGCTTCACTGAAAACCGTTGAGCCACGAGCGATATAGTTTCGTAAAGAGTCACTATAATCGTCAAAACTGATGATTTCGAAACCAAACCACACGGTGATCGCCACATAGACGATGCCAAGAAAATACTTGGGGTCCAGGGTTTTTCGGTAATAGAGTAAACCAATAAAATAGAACGACACAAACAGCGTCACCATCATCAACATCTTGCGACGACCTGTGAGCGCTACGGCTATAATCAATAGCACGACTATGAAGGCGACCAACCACACACCACGCGGTTTATTTGAAGTAAATAAAAGCGTCAGCAAGAGACAGGCAGAAGTAGAAATATGCCATGCGGCAACCTCTCCTGAACGCATAATACCGGCATAGGATTTCAGGACCGTGCCTTGATCGTAAATCTTGATGCCCAGCCCTACTTCTTTCAATATGGTCCATTCCATGCCGATGAAGGCTAATACCACAGAGAATGCGACTATCATTCCGAACACGATGTAGAGCTTCATGAATGCCCTGATCCCGGTAACGCTGTTGCCAAGATGGTAACCCACGATTACGGCGACAAATGGCGCCAGGTAAGTGGTCAATCCGATTAGACCGACAATAATATTGTTATACCTGAGGAAAGAATGTAACAGCTGGAGAAACAGTACCGCCAGAAACATCAGCAGCGGCACTCGAATATCCTGGGTCCATCTAAAAAAAGGTTCCTGTGTATAGGCCAAACCGCGCTTCATCCAGATCCCGAGGAGGATTGCACCAAACAGCACACCCACTGTAACGATGAAAATAATAGGTTCTCCCGGCGTCACTTTTCGCACCATGTCCTGGGTAAACCCGATGCTGAGCAGGCACAGCAAAGCGTTTCTGTCAGTGAGAAACACATACACAGATGCCAGAGCTAAACAGCCAAAAAACAACGATGAAATCATGATGGGGAGCTACAGGGCGAGGCCAGCAGCACTGCAGTTTTTATTCTTCGGTTTGTATAAGTATATTTGGCGCAAATCCCCTTTTGATGAAAGATTAAAATCAACCCATCGAGAGACCATTTTCCGGTCAGGACCCGATCTGAATCAGGCACCAAAATAGCTGATTCCGGATAGGTTCAGGCAAGACCATATCTTCGTATCTAAGTGTATTTGCTACATATTTTGATGATATCACGAGCCATCACAGATTTATCATGATCCATGGCAAGTTTCGCAGACGCGGCAGAGAATGATCGCATTTTTGTATCATCTGATAGAAGACCATCGAGCGTATTCGCTAACCGATCCGCTTGCCCGGTTGCAAACAGGAGCGCATTTTTACCTTTGATAATACTTGCGCCGATAGCGCCTATGCTATCGGCTACCACCATGGGTAGAGCGAACGGCAAAACTTCTGCAGCCACCGCACCATACGGTTCTTTCAGGGATGGGAAAACAAATACATCCGCCAAGTCGTAGTAGGCGGCCAGCTCACGCTGATTGACAAAGCCAATAAACCGAACCCGGTCTGTCAGCTGTTGTTGACGCGCTGTTGCCTCCAGTGATGGTAATAGCTCACCACTTCCAACAAACAACGCAACCGCCGGTTGCGACAGCTTTGACATGGCTTGCAACAGGAGCTGCGGTCCTTTGTGCTCGATCAACTTGCCCGCAAAAAGCAAAACACGGGCATCTTCGGGAATGTTCAACTGCGCTCGCAGTTGCTGCTTACTTCCAGCGGGTAGCTTGTCTCGGTCTTGCGACAGTCGCTGAATATCTACCGGAAATCGCGTGTCGACGATCTTGTCTTTCACTACTCCAAAATGAGCTAGATACGCACGGTTGCTTGGGCTAATACTGAGAAAATAACGACAGTGGCTAAAAAAGAAGCGGATATACCATCTTTTCAGAGTTGCCCGCCACCAGGCGCGAGCATCGGCCAAGTTGGAATCCGAGCTGTATATTATTGGCTGATGTCGCAACGACGACAGGACGACGCGTAAATTTGCCAGCTGGGCGTAACCGTGCAGCCAGATGAGATCGGGCCTGAACGCTTTTAGTGCGGGTACCAGCTTATTACTGTCCATCGTCAGGAAAGTAAATTTTTCGATGATCTTCCCTGGCTCCAGAAACTGGTGTTCATAACCATCCAGCAAGGGGATGTCCCACTTGAAATCTTCTGCGAACTGCTGGTCACGAAACTCGGTTACGCCATTCTCAGCCAGGAAAAACACTTTGATTTCCACAGCCTCACTGCGATTTATCTCCTGGTAGAGCGGCGCGAAATGTTGGATTGGGTGAGAGATCACCACAGCCAGGCGACAGGCACTCAAGAGTTCACTCCCTCATTGCTTTCAGTAGCCACTTGATCAGCATTCTGCGCTTCCTTCACACCCAGCTCGTGATGCCGCCGGGCAATCTGAGACGCATCAATCAGCCGCGGTCCGCGCAGGTGATATTTGATCGCTTGCAACAAACCCGAAAACTCTGCCAACAACCGTACTGGCAAATACCAGGGCTGCTTCAGATAAAATCGACTTTTAAGACTGCCTACCAGGCGACGCGCAATATAACGCCAGCGTTCCGTGCCCCCAGCCTCACGCAGGGCAAAGTAATAGTCGCCCATGCTGTGCACTGCCGAGACAGAGGTGAAGTGATTGGCGTGTTCACGTGTACCGCCGGTCTGATATTGAAGATGATGGATCACTGCCGAGGGTAAAAAGCTGAACGCGCGGCCCGAGTCTCTGGTCAAACGACGGCAGAACTCGGTTTCAAAACGATAGGCTGCGCCCAGAAAATTCTCATCGAAGCCACCCGCATCAATGGCACTGTCACGTTCAACACATAGATTGCCGGCCATGCAGTTGTGAATATCTGCTGGCTGATCACTATTAAACGGAAAATTCAGGTCACGATACAGACCACTCCCCGGCTGATAGTTATCGTTCCGGACCATCGACTTCTGATCTGGCTGTAAAACCTGGCCGACTTGTGCGACGGGGTTGTCGTGCAGGGCTGACCTGTGCGCTGCAATAAAATTGCTAGCCACTTCGATATCATCATCGAGGAACAAAACATAAGTCGAATCCGCTGCCAACATGCCTCTATTCATTGCAGCAGGGATCGATGGCCTGGTTGGCTGAAGCAAGACAATTCTTCCCTCTGCTGATAATGCCTGTAACTGTTTCAGATATGGATCATCTTGTGCGTAGGGCGTTTGATCCACTACGATTATTTGCTTGACCGATGTCGATTGCTGGAACAGCAGACCCAGCGTTTTGAGCAAGATAGGTGCTCGCCTAAAACTTGGTATCACGATCGAAAGATCGGTCATGAGCCGCTACTTCTTCTCACGGACGCAAGGTAAACACCCCGTTGAATACCAATATTAATCACGCACTGGTAAAAGCGATCACGGCGCAACTTCAGTAATTGATACAGGCCGCGTATGGCGAAGCTGACGCTTTGCCACAGTGGTCGAGCGCTACTTAAGCCGTCCAGACGTACCGCTGCTGCACCTTTTTCTTTGCCATAGCGGTACAACGCTAAAAGACCGAAGCGAGAATCGTGCACGCGATGCCCCACGACCGCGCCTGCAACATACAAGCCAATGTGACCAGCGTCCTTGGCGCGAATAAAAAACTCTACTTCGTCACCGCGCGCGACGCTGCCGCCAATTGGTCCCAATGCCTCATCAAAATTGCCGATTTCATCAACCAATGAACGCCGAATCAGAAAGCTGGCACCAAATGGGGTATGGCTACGGTTCGGATAGTGGCAGTCGCTCTCTCCATAATCATGTCGCACCATTAACCCATTCAAGAGGGGCAAATCCTCCGACTTCCACCACCGGGGTTTATTCCCGCGCCAGTCTATGTCTATCTTGCCACCAAAAAAACTGACGTTTGCATAATCCGGGCTTTCTACAGCTTCGCGATATCCGGCCAGGCAACCCGAATGGATGGAAACATCATCATCAAAATATAAGATGTGTTGGTTGACCGCTTCTGCCAGACCTCGATTTCGCGCGCTACACAGTCCTTGTTTGGCTTCAAATACGTAACGTGTGTCCAACAAGCGACAGCTAAAACCTTGTGCCACTGCCGCAGTGCCGTCTGAAGAATTATTATCTACTATTATTAGCTCATCCCCCTGGATAAATTCGTCTTCCAGGTTGCGCATTGAGGCCAGCGTCAACGCCAGTTCTTCAGCTCGGTTATACGTGCATATCACTATGCTGATTGGGTTTGGTAGAGACATTGAGGACATGTTTCTGAATGGCTTGTTGGGAGCAAGTAACAGTACAGTGAGTATAGCTTGATTTGTATTTTTTGATCTCGAAGTTTGTGTCAGCGGCTTATCAAGACTCCAGTTCTCTAAGCGTTTTATCAAACCGCTTTATATACGAACTATCCGCCTGCATAAAACTGTGTGGCCACTCATCACCAGCATCGCCAATGTAAGCGGGTTTCCTGATTAACTCGCGGATACGGGTAGCCAGCGCTTGGCCAAAAAACGATTCCAGCCTGCCATGCGTTGCTATTGCATCAGTTTGCGGAGCCGGAGCGCGTCTGACAGATTCAGCTCCTAACACTGCGGTAAAACACCGCTTCCAAGCCACTATCGATGTCTCGCGGGAATAGCGCTGGCGCACCAAGGCGAAGCCATTCTGTATCAATTTTCCGAACAACTCTGGGTCAGACAGACTGGACAAACTTTCTGTTGCTGCCTTGGCATCACCCTGATCGAAGATCAGACAATTATGCCGATGCTTAAGCGCGCCTTCACATACCAACCCGAAATACCGACTGCATACCACGACCAGCCCCGCAGCCATTGCCTCCCAGGCCACGATGGGGCCCGTTTCCCATTCTGAGGTGAGTAACAGGATATCAGACTCTCCGTAACCCTTTACCTGCAGTTCTTGCGCTGATAGCGCGCCCAGGTATTTGATGCGTTCGGCGCTTGCAAATTTGGTCAAATCCGCCAGGAACCTGTTTTTATCGGGCCCATCACCAGCGATACGCAGCACGTAATCCAGCTGTTTTAATTCAAGCTGTTTGACAATCTCAACTATGTGGCTGCATCGTTTCTGGGATTCCTCGATCCGGCCGCAATAGAGAAGACGCAAACATTTTGTATCATATTCACGCGCGCGATCACCCACCTGTACACCATACGGCGCGTAGCTGATCTGCTTTGCTTCAATCCCGGTAAGCTCAGCCAACATTTCTTCTGTTAATCGGTTTGTCACGATCACTTGGTCTATGGCGTCGGAGTAGTGATCGAGATCTTTAAATATTTGTGGCTCCAACCCGTGCACTGTGCCAACTACTTTGAGGCCTGCGTGTGATGTTGCTCGCAGCGTTCTCGCAGCGCGATACACATCCGGGATATTGACTGAAACCAGCAGAGCTGGATCCAGCTTCCTGACAGCCGAAATGATGGCCTCCACGCGCCCATACTGAGTTCCTGCGGGATTATCCAGACGCACGGTTTGTGCATACGGGTAGCGTTGCAAATAGCTCGAAGCATTGTGGAAGTGCCCATCAGCCAGAGCCAGGTGAACATCCAACTCACTCTGTGAAAATCCAGTCAGCAAGTAATCCAACCAAACCGCAACGCCGCCTAACGGATAAGCAGCAGGTGACACAATCAGGATTCGGTTATTTTGTTGATCTTTGCTATTCACATGAATCCTCAGCCGGCGAAACCTACAAATGACAGTTGCCAATTTTGACCCGGCCGCCTGTTCCGAGCCCGCTCATGCCATTGCGTTAGATTTGGCGATTCTTCAGCCTGTCTTATCTTCAACATTTAAGCTGCCGTCAGCGAGCTGCGAAAACTCCCATTGCAGATCTGGCATTACCAGGCCGAGGCGCTGCGGATTCTTGGCGAAATTCACGTTGGTGATCTCAAATTCAACGGATTTTTCCTCAACATTCTGCAGGTAACCATGCTCCGAGTTTCGTACACGTGCGGTTAAAAAGTAGCGCCCTGGCCGCAACAGGCCGGTTGGCAACTCGCACCGGGCTATGTATTGTTTGCCCTGCTGCGTTGACCGCACAGTTGTATCAGAATCCCAGCTCGACAAAATATCATAGCCAAGCTCGTTCGTGATTCGTAGCGTAACCATATAGTCCTGGTCTCTCCGCAGTGCCTCAAAACCGATTTCCGCGAAGATTGTGCTGGTATAGCTCGCCGAATAGAGTAATTCTCCCTGTTGATCCAGCAAACGGACTCGGCGCAGGGTTCCGGAATTGTCGGATGCTAACCATTGGCTTTTTTGCTCAACCCCGTCATTGAGATAGCTGGGAATAACATCCGCCGTGAGTCCGTAATCCTTGATAACTCCGTCTTCCAGATACAGGGCGTGACTACACAGTTCCTGGATCAAACCCATATTGTGACTGACAAACAAAACTGTCCGGCCTTGCTGCCCCACTTCGCTGAGTTTGCCAATACAGCGTTGTTGAAACTTGGCGTCACCGACCGCCAACACCTCATCAACCAGTAGCACATCTGGGTCGACATGTGCCGCCACTGAGAATGCCAATCGTACGTACATGCCGCTTGAATAGCGTTTTACCGGGGTATCCAGGAAACGCTCGACTTCCGCAAACTGCACAATATCATCCAGTTTTTTATGTACCTCTTTTCGGTTCATACCGAGAATGCTGGCGTTCATGTAAATGTTTTCGCGACCGGTTAACTCTGGATGAAAGCCGCTGCCTACTTCCAGCAAACTCGCTACCCGGCCCCGTATTTCCACCTGACCTGTTGTTGGGGTGGTGATTCGGCTGAGTATTTTTAACAGCGTGCTCTTACCGGCGCCATTTCGACCGATCACCCCGGTGATCTGCCCCACTGGTATCTGAAAATCGATGTCTTTTAGCGCCCAGAACAGGTTCTCATCAGTATTACCGCTGAGTTTTTTGAACTTTCGAAACGGCGCAGTCAGCATGCCACGCAATAGATCACGAAATGTATCGTGATGTTGTTCAGCGCCGCCTAATATGTACTCTTTACCCAACCCCTGAGCAATGATGGCCTGGTCAATACTTTGATCACTCATGATGTGCTATATCACGTCTGCAAATCGGCGCTCGGCCTTGTTGAAGTAGCGTATCCCGATGGCAAGAATTAGCACGGTCAACACACAGGACACCGCAACTGATAGCCAGTTTACCGGTTGATTTAAAAAAGCACTCCGAATTCCTTCAACCCATCCTAAAATGGGGTTGAGGTAAATCAGCCATCGCCAGTTTTCAGGTATAAATGAAACCGGGTAAATTACCGGCGTCACATACATCCAGATCTGCACCATAAACGGGATAACAAAGCGAAAATCACGATATATGACCGTGATCGCTGACAACCAGGCACAGAAACCAACTGCTGTTAATGCCAGGCCAAAAAAGAACACCGGGAACAACAGGATTTGCCAGCTAAGTGCGACACCGTAATACAGCATCAGCAATAGCAGGATGACCGTCGAGACACAGAAATCCACGATTCCAACGCCTATCGAGGCCAGTGGCACGATGATACGCGGAAAATAAACCTTGCTGATCATACTGCCTGCAGAGAGCAACGATGCACCACCCGTGCTCAATGCGGTAGAAAAAAATGTCCAAGCCAGTAAGCCGGAAAAGACAAACACCGGATAGGGCAAGCCGTCTGAGGGAATCTTGGCTAACCTGCCAAATATCAGCGTGAAAATGATCATGGCGGTCAGCGGTTGTATCACCGCCCAGGCAATCCCCAACACCGTTTGTTTATAGCGCACCTTTATATCACGCATCGCCAGTGCCGTTAACAGTTCCCGGTATTGCCACACCTCGGCCAAGTCGATCGAACCCCACCCAGTACGTGGTTTTATTATTGTTATTTCAGAATTCATCTAGGTGATCCACTGCCACGTGAGGTAGCGAGTTTCAAGTTTGGTGTGATTGACCTGTAAACGCATCAACCCGCGGTTATTATATCCTGATTTTAAACGATATTTTGCTTGTAGCCCCCTTATTCTTGTCCGGCCTCTGGGGGAGCTTCGCGCAGTTCGCATATTGCTGATCTACCAGTAATAACAGCGCAATTGGTGGCCATTATTTATTGAGAATGACTAATTAGTCAGAGATTTTGGTAAACCTTTTCCATCCGTTCTGCAACGGTTGCTGGACGGAACTGGGCGACCCAAACCGGGCCCTTTTGACGCATGGATAGCCGCGCCTGTTTTGAAGATATCAGCTGGTAAACTGCTTTACTCAACCCATGCACATCATAGGGGTTTAAGCGCGTGACCAGAGTACCACCCACTTCCGGCAACGATCCTCGATCAGACGAAACAACTGGTGTACCACAAGCCAGCGCTTCAGCCACTGGCATGCCAAAGCCTTCGTAAATCGAGGGGAATAACAGGCAATCAATGAAATTGTAAAGCAGAGCGAGCTGCCTGGTATCTTGCAGATAGACAGAACGAACCAAGCCCTCCAACTTAAGCTTTTTCACTGCCTGATTGAACTCTTCAGAGGGCACCCCGGTTTTGATCATCTTGATCGTGAAATTGCTTTGCTTGTTTAGGGCCTTCAGCACTTTCAGGGAAGTCAGGTGGTTCTTGTAGAAGTCCTGACCAGTGACCATAAGCCATTTGCAATCCGTTTCCAGGCTGTACTCTGCGACAAAATCGCTCACGGCTGCTTTATCGGCAACACCGAACTGTTCACCGATTATGGCGGGCACTACCTTGATTTTATTTTCATTCAGGCTTAAGTGGGTGACCAGATCGGCAGCGGTATTTTGGCTGGGAACAACAACCTGGTTAAAACCGTCCAGGAACGAGAGTGAATACTGATTGAGGACCGGCTTACGAACACGACCTGCCAGCGATCCTGGCATGCCTAACAATCCTTTCCAGTGCAGCATCGGAATTAGATCATGGACTGTGACCACTTTCTTGCCAGCCCCCAGGTGCGGCAGCAGGTGAGCATAGCCGTGATCTACCACATGATGTACATCCGCTCCGAGTTTGAGTTTAGCTACCGCGCGTGGATAGTGCACATAGCGCAAGTAGCGCATAACCAAGCGGCTTGAGGAGAATCGCTCCATACTCGATGCCGGCTGATACCCTCTTATATTCAAGGGCCTGTGCGACATTGCCTCTAGAAAATAGTCAGCATAGATCTGCATACTGACGCGGCGGTCAGCTTCAAAGCATCGGTAATAGCAAACATTCATGGCTTACTACCTGCGGCCGGGTCCTTTTAGATCGACAACAGCTGCCGAAAATATTCGATCGTCTTTTGCAGTCCCTGCTCGAGTTCTACCGTTGGTTGCCAGTCGAGAATCTCTCTGGCTTTGTCAATATTGGGTTGTCGCTGTCTGGGGTCATCACTTGGCAACGGCTTCATGATTATCTCTGAAGCGGACTCCGTCATCTGCTTGACAGTTTCTGCTAATTGCAGAATGGTGAATTCATTTGGGTTCCCGATATTGATGGGGCCTGAGATTTCCGGCCCCGTATTCATCAAGGCTAGCATGCCCCTCACGAGGTCATCCACATAGCAAAAGGAGCGTGTTTGGCTACCATCACCGTAGATAGTGATGGGACTCCCTTGCAAAGCCTGAACGATAAAGTTTGACACCACTCGACCATCATCGGGATGCATGCGCGGCCCATATGTATTAAAGATGCGCATGACCTTTATCTCAAGTTGATGCTGACGGTGGTAGTCAAAAAACAACGTCTCTGCGCAACGCTTACCTTCATCGTAACAAGAACGAGCGCCTATGGGATTCACATGCCCCCAGTAAGATTCATCCTGTGGATGCACCTGGGGGTCACCGTAGACCTCACTGGTTGAAGCTTGCAGAATCTTGGCCCGTACTCGCTTTGCCAAACCCAACATGTTAATTGCGCCATGCACACTGGTTTTGGTTGTCTGAACCGGGTCGTGTTGATAGTGGATCGGTGAGGCGGGGCATGCCAAGTTATAAATCTCATCGACTTCGACGTATAAAGGAAAGGTTACGTCATGCCGCATAAGCTCAAATTTTGCATCATCAAGCAGATGTGCGATGTTCGTCTTATTCCCGGTGAAATAATTGTCGACGCAGAGTACCTCAACACCTTGCAGCAACAACTTTTCACACAGGTGTGAACCAAGAAATCCGGCTCCGCCGGTGACTAGGACTTTTTTACTCATTGTCTTTGTACTCGAGTGGCCTGTTCAACTATAGAATTGGTATCCGGGGTTGATAACGATTACCCCGATATCTCGGAGCTTCTTTTTCTGGGCCCTGATTTTCTGAACCTTCGGCGTCGAAGATTGTTTTGTCGAACATAAGGGGCGGCAAATATGATGGCAACAGCAACAAAAAAATAACTGCGAATGTTGATAAGTTGAAGATTAAAATCTACTCCAGCCTGTAACAACGCGGCTGAAACAACTACCAACGAGGACAGCAGGACTGCAGCGATTAACGTACTCTTGGTTTTCCTCAACGATATCAACGCATGTCGGATTGTAAGCACCATCACGCTTAACCACAACAGCAGACCTAATATTCCCTGCTCCAGCCAAATATGCAGGTACTGATTATGCGACTGATTGTAAACCACATCACGCAGGTCGGCTTGTTCGCGGAATACCTGGAATACCGTTCCATAGCTGCCGCCACCATAACCGAACCAGACTGCTTGTTGAATAGCCTGCCAGGTGATCGCCCATTGAGCACTGCGTTCACCAATATAGAAAAACTCGTTGCTTAATCTTTGTAGCAGATCTGCACCAAAATTGGCGACAATCAGCAGTACAATCACCGCTGCCAACACTATAAACTTCCAATCCAACCGGGCCCTCGGTTCATACCAGCGGGCTATGGCAAATACTGCTGCCGCTGCCAGCACCAGGCTGGCTAATGCACCACGTGATTGGCTTAATAGAATGGCAATGAACACCAGTGCCGCAGCCGCAAGATAAATTACTCTTGGGCTCACCACTATATCCAATAAATGTTTTGTAAATGACACTCTCCTTCTGGCCAACAACTCCTTGAGTAAAAACGCGATGCTGGCGATCAGGGTCAGGTTAAGAAATCCGGCAAAGTGATTGCGGTTAACATACCAGCCACGCGCCATGTGAAAGTGACCATCGAGTTGCTGTACGTCAACCAGGAATATATTGGCATACAACGCATTGATGCCGATGAAAGCATGCAAGGCGCCTATTAACATCAACACTACTAGTAACTGCTTTAGCCGCAGTCGTGTATCCAGCAAACCAATACTCATCAGGAACAGGCAGATAACGAAAATATGGCTGGTAAGTAGCCAACGAGTCTTTTCGGGTGTAATGCTGATGACGGATTCCGGTGTAAACCAAGTCGGTGCGGCCAACACCGATGTGGCCGCCTGCAGGGGCTGATGGTGAGTGGGGATGAGCATTTGCAGCCCCAGCCAGATGACACTGAGAACCATCGCAGCTATTACCCAACGTGCTCGTTCTATCGCGCGCCAATGGCAGCGTCCACCACTCAGCACCGTCAGCACATACAGTGCAAAAAAGGCAAAAAACAATGCAGAAAACTGCATCCATGCCACGCTTTCGTATTTATTTGTCAGCCAGGAGAGTACGATCAGGCTAAGCAAATAACCATACCAGAACGTCTCCTCTACGAGTTTTGAGTGCATGTTCAGACAGGTGACTGTCGTTTTTGGCGACAGCTGGCTACGCGGTTACTGGCGTGCACCGATAAATCCGGTGGATTGGTCGCGCCCATGTCCCGATCCGATGATCATATTGCTCACTGACGCGAACATTCGATAAATCATTTGTGATAAAACCCCATTGGTTAACCCTGTTTAAAATCCAAGCGCTGGCGGTCTTGCTCCAGCTTTTCAAGAATATAGTCCTGACGATAATTTTTCGGCAGTGTAGTCAATATATCCTGGCACTTAGCGAGCAGAGATGTAGTAAGAATTCCCTCATTATCGACACAATGATAGGCCAATACCGGGCGTTGTTTGAGGTGCCATTGGTTCAGAACAATCGCCCTTTGCAAGGCCCATAGCCGCTCATCTTCTGAGATTGGTCGCTGCTGTTGATAGGCTAAGTAGGCCAGTGCAGAGCGAGCATGATAAGGCGCAATATTTTGTTTCTGCCGCAGTAAGTTCAACAATTGTTGTTTTAGTTTCTCCGCTTCCCGCGGCCAGACCATATACTCGAGTTGAGCTTCGATAGCAGCAATATCGCGATCAACAGCGAGGTTTTCCTTGGTCACCTCACCGTGGAATACATTCCAACTGGATAGTTGATTTTGGGTAGGCGCTTTAAGTTGCTGAGCGTATTCGTAGCAGCTGTATGAAAACCATAGGGACAAACCCAATAAGCCTACAGCTATCAACGATTTCCCCATAATCGCGCTCTGTCTCAGGTCTGCTCGTTATCCTCTACATATGCATACGCGCCATACCCGTAATAACCGCCATACTGGTATGGATTGCCTTTCTTGATGTTTGCCTGTGACAAGATCAAACCATCAACAGCTACCTTGGAGGCATTCAGTCGTTTTACCGCGTCGCGCGCCATATGGTGGGTAGTGCGATCCGATTGCACCACCATTAGCAAGGCATCACAGAGTTGACCCAGTACGACTGCGTCACTAGCAGGAAGCACCGGTGCTGTATCGATCACGATATAACTGAACTTATTACGCAGTGCCTCGATGATATTACTAAACTTATCACTGGCCAGTAGCTCCAGTGGATTAGGTGGTGTGGTTCCGGAATTAAGAATATACAAATTGTCTTCGACTTTATCCTGACTCACACAATCCTTGAGTGAGACCACGCCCGCAACATAATCAACCAGACCAAAATTGTGATCGGTTTCCACAATATGCTTGATGCGAGGTCGGCGTAAATCGGCATCGATTAGCAAAGTAGTGCCCAGCTGTGCATATGACAGCGCAAGATTCGAGGCCACGGTAGTCTTACCTTCACTTTGCACCGAAGATGTAATCAATATGACTTTTGGCGGACTATCAACATTCGAATAGGTGACGCCGGTTCTGATATGGTTGATCGACTCTGAAAACACAGAACGTTTATTGTCAAGATAGTGGCGTTCAACGGAGCCGATGGACTCTGGCATAGCCTGTACGACCCCAAACAAGGGCAAACCAAGCTTGTCCTCGATCACACGGCCACTTTTGAAAGTAGTATCCAGCTGTTCTCGCAAGAACGACAACATAATGCCAAACAACAGACCACCCAGCGTCCAAGTCATGATGATTTGTTGCTTCTGCGGGTAAATAGGTGCGCCTGGCGGCAAGGCTTTGTCTACCACGCGCGCGCTGGCCACTTGCGAGCCTGAGGACGAGAGGTCCGCCTCTTTGAACTTGGTTAAAAAGGCTTCGTACAATTCCTGATTCGCTTTGACATCGCGTTCCAAGCGCGCTAATTCCACTTCCTTGGTGCGCGTGGACGAAATACTGCGCGACTTTGAATCGAGCCTGGCCTTGGCAACATTGACCTCATTTCTTGCCTCGGTAATCTTGGGGTGGCGTGCTCCATAGCGTTTTGCCAGTTCATCCAACTTGCCCCGTGCTTCCAGGTACTCACGATTTAACGCTTGCAACTCACTGGTAGTAATTTGATTCGAGCGTGTCGAATCAAGCATATCTTCTTCGATTAGGAACTGCTGCAGGTTCGCCTGCGCGGTATCCAGAGATTCTTTTAAATCGACAATACGTTGCGAGAGCCACTGGCTGGTTTGTTGAGTACGATTCAGCTGTGAGTCCAACCCCAGCTCGATATAAGCATCGACCAACGCATTGGCGATTTCAGCAGCGAAAATCGGGTTGGTCGAACGAAATGTTACCTGCACCAGGTTGGTTTTCTCACCACCGCTGACGCTGACACCGCCCTGAATGATGGCAGTTAACCAGGCCTGGCGCTGTTCGAGTTCTTGTGGTGTTTGTGCTGTGGTCGGGCGTGGGACCGGCGCCTCATCGAACAATTTTATCCCGGTCAACTTGGTAAATTCGGTCGCCAGCAAACGTGTCAGGCTGGGAGCTACAAACAACTGCTGCACTGACTCCTTACTTGCCAAATCAAGTCGTTCAACCACTCGCTCAGCAACCGAACGGCTTTTGAGCAACTCGTACTGCGTCTCGTAAAATCGAAATGCATAGGGATCGAAGACCGATTGAGCACTACTTCGAAAACTGCTCGGCTCCACTGCCATGGTCAGTCGTGCCTGGTAAATAGGTTTCTCAGACACCGCCTTGATCACACCGCCGATGCAACCCAGTATCATTAAGGCGATGATCGCCCAACGATTGTCTTTTGCTATCTGCAGGATATTGCCCAAGCCCTGGGACAAGGACTATACTTGCGCACCACCGACTCCACCGCTATCCGAAAACCAGTTTTTAACCAGCTCCTCCGGCTGCTGAATGTTCCTATTTTGATTTAATTGTGTCAAAACCAACTTGCTCCAACATCAATAATATCACCTGGCTGAACTGGCATGTAGAGATCGACCTTTTTAAATTTCTGCGGAGCCTCTTCGCCTTCCATAATTCTTGAGACCGATATTCGCTTGCGCGATGCTCGCAGGGTAAAGCCACCTGCCAATACCACGGCCTTTTCAACAGTCAGTCCTCGACGAAACTCATATTCTCCAGGACGAGAAACTTCACCATGCAGATAGACATAAAAACCAGACTCCTCGCTCACACCGATTTCTTCCTCAATGGAAAGAATATCCCCAGATGAAATTTGGTACTGGCTATTAACCGATAACCCGGATTGCAGCTCAGTACCATCACGCGAGATGCTTACCCCATCCTGGCGGGCAGAATTTTTAGCGCCGCCAGCCAAGGCGATCACCTTGGCAACCGTCAGACCTTCAGTATACGGAAAGGCACCAGTTTGCTGCACTGCACCCCTGACAAAAATTGGCCGATAACTATCTATACTAACCAGCAGCTGGGGGTCATTTATGTAACCCTGTGACAACGCCTGTCGCAGAATACCTTCGACATCCTTGGTGGTTTTCTGCGCAACTTCCACGGAACCAATTAGGGGGAAAGACACCCGACCGCTTTGCGGTATTCTCACAGTGGACAAACTCAGATCCGGCTCGCCAAACACCTTCAGTGAAATTGAATCGCCGGGTGACAGCCGGTGCGATCGTGCAATAGCCTGCGCTTCATTGACCACAGGTGGGATATTGGTAAATCGTGTAGGAGACTGATCCTGAGCATTTGCCGATGCAACTTGTGGCTCGGCCGGGCGTTGTTCATCGGGTTGATCACCTGTGGCTTCTGCAACTGAAACAGATTCAGCTTTGGTATCCACATCTGCTGGCGGCTCATTGGCTGCGACACTGTACTCGCCAACTGGTGTATTGACTTCTTCCACAGTGGCAAAGCCACTATCTGCAGCAACTATTTTGTCTTCCTTTTCATCTTTGGGTGGGGTCTCGGTAGAGGTCTCCACAAGTTCGCTTAACCCGGTCTTTGTTCGAGTCTTCCAACTGGGTTTCGCAGTGGCAGGCGTCGCGGACTGATCGGTGCCTGGCGAGCGCGCAAGTGACGAGCTGCCTTCACCATTAGCGCGTAACGAAAACAACACCCATGTGGGCGCATACACCTGCACAAACCCTTCAGAACGAGCAAGAACAGGGCTGTTAAAACCCCTGGCGACGCCGGTTAGTACCCGATCCTGAGTAGACGGGCCCATCCGCAAGTTCAGTCTATCCGCGGTTACGGTTATTGATCCCTCTGACTCTCGCACATAGCTTTCGCTTAACCAGGCGGGTACGACAGGTGTGGTAAACCTGACGATATTCCAGTTACCAACGGTACGCTCGATCGTATAAGGCGTAGCCGCAGCCACTTCAGCAACAAGTAACTTACTTTTTAAACTGTGGACTTTAAGTGTGTCAGCAGCGACAGCGCTGGCTGAACACAGCAAATACGGCATTAGTGCAGTAAGCAACCACTTTTGCACAATCGACCAACGCCAGGCTGATATACGTTCTTTGTCGACACCGGGTCGCAACGCATGTTCCCGGTTAAAACCAGGAAGTCGAGACTTGGATAAAAAATAATAATTAGTCACTGCAAATTAAATTCGAGAATTTCTTCATGGAATCCGCGCTGCTGGCCTAAGGGGCCACAAAGCTGGTTCCATGTTGCACCAGAAATCCAGGTTCAGCATTTTTATTAACAAACAAAAATGCTTCCTCCAAACAACTGGCAGGAAATAGAAAAGGGCGCAGTACACGCCCAATTCGGATCATTTCTTAATGTCCTGCTCCCAGTGGGGACACGACATAGTTCGCTATTATTTTTCCGTCCGACGACTCAGGCTATCGAGAGCCATCAGCAGTCTAGGCTATCGATAGCCATCAGCGGTGCAGGCTATCGAGAACCGTCAGCAGATTTCCGGGGGTAGTCGAACGAACCATTTGGTTCAACGCGCGATCCACGACCACGTAGCAAGGGTCGTAAATCAGAAGTTAAGCGGATGCCAAAATAACGATCTTCATACTCTACCGTATCCAGAGTCGACTTGCGTTCGATCTCACTGTAATAGATACCTGCCGTCAGCCAGGGACGCCAATAATAATCCAATCCCACACCGTAATCGAAAAACTCGTCTTCGCGATTCGTATTGTAGTTGTCATCAATCCACTTGGCGTAGGCGTTCACCGATATCGTCGATGTTAGTGCATGATCGATGCCGATACCGAGCAGGTCACTCTCATAGTAGTCTGATTGGTCATCACCTGGCTCTTCCACCACGCGCGATGCACTCAGCTGGAGATTCGACAGCGGATTGAACGCATAATTCAGGTTTACGTAATAGATATTGTCATCGTAGTCCTGACGGGCTGGGTCAATAAAGTCCTTGTCGGTAGAACCAACCCCGAGAACACCACTTAATGCATTACTTGGCTTCCAGCGCAAGCCGAGCAAGAAATCCGTCTGCTCGCTATCGAGCGTATTAGCCGCTCGGTCATAATCGACCTCTGTATACTGAATTCGACCAAACACCGATGTCCGCGCGCCGATCTGGTAACTGATGTCCAGATGCACTGAGTCGCTCTCACGGTCACGATTTCCGGAAATATTGGTGAAACCCTGTTCGTTGTTTTCGTAGTTGGTGACGTATTTTTCATAACCAAGCACGGCAATCAATGGGCTGGATTTTCTGCCATAAATAAGATCCGCACCGTAGAGGTAGTAATCAATCTCATCAGGACCGGTATCCAGGTTTGGCACCAACTGGTTGAAGGGTCGGCTTCCAGAGATTCCGCGCTCTTCGAACGCCTCACCGACACCCGCAAACAAATTCAGGTCCCAGCGTCTGGAAAGATCCAGGCCCAGTTTGGCATGCAAGGCATTGGACTGTGCGTCTTCCTGGTCAAGCTCGTCGTGATAGGTGAAAACGCCAGTATAAGCTGCATAGAACTGATGTCGACCGATGTCAGTGCGATAGGCAAGGCTCGGTTTGACGGTCATTTTGAGGTCTTCTTCCTCAACATCGGTGCGGCGCCGCACATTGTCATGATCTGAGATAACCACTTCTACCGCAGGGTAAAAATCGTTCAACAAATCCAATGGCTGGTTAATGCCGCTGTCCCTGGCGATGGATGCATCAACGTAGGAACGATAGGTATTGGATGCCGGCGACAACCCTTCTGACACAACCTGTGCCGCCGCGCCTACACATATTAAGGTGGCCATCGCCCCAACCGCAATCTGGCCACTAAAGTTACTCTGTCTCATTTCAGTAATCTGCCCTAAATTCCTGAGTTTTATTTACTAACGATCGATTAGTTACTACAGGGTGGTGATGCACACTGAGGTGGATCTTCGGGCGGCGGACCAAAACCGCCGGTTCCCCCAACGTTGCCTGGCGGTGTCCCCGCACCGATTGCCAGAGCCAGCAAACCGCGCGGGCCCCTGGTATAAGGTTTTACGCGAGCACTGTTAATGTAATAGAAAGACAGCGGAATTTCGGTCACCCCTAAAGTATTAAGCGCCGCAATCAAGTCCAGGCGATTAATAATTAAACCGGTACGCAACATATCTTTCAGGTTGAACTCACCGCCTGGGGCGGCATATGGGAAGTTTTCTTCGCTACGAGGATCATCATAGCTGGCTAATTGCATCATCGAGTTCAGGCCTCGATTGACACTGTCACCTTCACCGGTAGAGAGAGCTACGCAGAGAAACGACGTGTCTGCCACATTGTAGTTCTCAGCTTCCTCAAGCAGGCGCTGCCATTGTTCCGGCTCAAAGTCCTCTTCATCTGGCATGTCAAAAATTTGATAGATTTCTTCCAGCTTTGCCTGAATATGAAATTCACCCGTCTGCCACTCCGGCGTCGGGGTGACCATCAATGAATTTTCAGTGAACGCTTTCTGCATACCAAGAATAGTTTTCGGATAATCCACCAGTTGATCGACTGGTCGTTCGTTTAATCGGTTGTAGATAAACACCACTGGTAGTCGCGCCTCTGGGCCATACTCGGCCAGCGCCCTGTCAATTCGATCCTCTGCATCGATGACAATGTCGTGATTAGCTTCATACAGAGACACAAATACGGGTCTCTCGCGAGTCGCTTTCGTAGAGTTGTTGCGATACCACTTGATCGCTTGGTTCTCTGTGCCCAATTCTTTTAGTTCGGTCGCAGATGCCTCGAAATGGATTTGCCCCTCATACCAGTCAGGGTGAGGTAACAGAATTTCTCGTTCCTCGAAAAATCGTTCAGCAACCTCGGCTATCGAATAAGGTTTCGAATCGTCTTCACGTTCCAGGTCGTCGAGCTCGTAACTTCCATAGTCATAGCCCTCGGCATCGTCGAGCCAAGGTAATATTGTGATTGCAGATTGGGCAAAATCTCGCCCTTTGTTGGGTTCATAGCGCACTGCCGCAGTCAATACATCGTCGACTCCGAGCCCCATGGAAACCGCCTGCAGAAATACCAGCGCGGAAGGCGTGTCCTTGCTGAGTAAACGCAAAACTTCCAAGCGCGTCGGCAAACTGGCTTCGTTATACAACAAGGTACCAAACTCAGTATCTTCATAGTCTGGATCGGCATTCGCTGGACTTCTGACATACAGGTCACTGTGATTATCGAACTCGCTGGCTGCTTTATTGCTGCTGCCATAGGCACCGTTGCTGTTACTAGCCCCCGTATAGCCCTCAGCTACCTCATTTGCCTCACTACCCTCTAAAGAAACCGCTCTAACCTGCTCCGCTCCCGTAGCGTCCTGTGCAAACCCTTCCTTGTATGCCATTGCCCCCAGGAAAACGACTGCGAGAAATTTTGCGATTAATTTTGACCTTTGCATAGTCATTTAATTCACCCAGATTTCCTCTCACCCATAATTAAAGTGAGATATCACACACATGTTTTTGTTTTTAAAAAGGAACCTTACTTTAAAAAAGTACCCCCAACCGGTAAAAATAATACCAAATATACTTTGGAATTGACAGCTAAGAGGACTTTATTCAATTTGGCGACCTGAAACAAACGACTAAGGTCGGAAATTTACCAATTATTTTCCTTCTACACTCATATCCAGCCATTAAATGGACAAATTGTCCAATATAAACAAGTTGGACGCGGCGTGTATCCAAGTTGTTTTTCAGGGTGACAATTTATGTCAATTCATTCAGGCGGTTAGCTGCTCTAGCCCCCCCATATAGGGCTGCAATGCTGCAGGGACTGCGATGCTCCCATCTGCCTGTTGGTAATTTTCGAGAATGGCTACCAGCGTACGCCCAACTGCCAGGCCTGAACCATTGAGTGTGTGGACCAACTCAGGCTTGCCCGCATCGCTCCGAACCCGTGCCAGCATGCGACGGGCTTGAAAGTCCTCGAAGTTACTGCAGGATGAAATCTCGCGATAGGTTTGTTGTGCCGGTAACCATACTTCCAAGTCGTAAGTTTTGGCAGAGGCAAAGCCTAGATCACCACCACACAATACAACCTTTCGATACGGCAGTTCCAGCAACTGCAGTATTGCTTCGGCATGACCGGTAAGTTCTTCCAGCGCTGCATAGGAGTTACCGGCCTGGACAACTTGCACCAATTCAACTTTTTCAAATTGGTGCTGCCGAATCATGCCGCGTGTATCGCGCCCATAACTGCCCGCTTCGCGTCGAAAACAGGGAGTATGAGCTACCATTTTGAGCGGCAGCTCATCAGCCGCTAAAATCGTATCGCGAACCATATTGGTGACAGGGATCTCTGCGGTCGCGATCAAATACAAGCCATTGTTTCCAGCGTCTACTTCCTCTGCTTCCACGCCCGGCGCAGCCAGCGAGGTCGTAAACTGATCTTCGGCGAATTTGGGCAACTGACCAGTACCAAACAAGGAGTCCTGGTTGGCCATGTATGGGACATTCACCTCCAGGTAGCCGTGTTTCTGAGTATGAACATCGAGCATCAGCTGCACCAATGCGCGGTGCATGCGCGCGATTTGGCCACGCATCACCACAAAACGTGACGACGTGATCTTGGTGGCAGTGGCAAAGTCCAATCCACCCAATGCTTCGCCGAGGTCGACGTGATCTTTCACGTTAAAATCGTAGCTGGCGGGTTCACCCCAGCGGCTGACCTCGAGGTTATCGTCCTCAGTGTCCCCGGCTGGAACCGACTCGTGTGGCACATTTGGGATCGCACGGGTCAATGTGTTCATGGCATCCTGAACAGATTCCAGCTCAGCCTGCGTTGCTTTCAAATTGTCCGCAAAGGACGCTACTTCGGCCAGCAATGCGTCCACGTCACCACCCTGGGCTTTCACCTTGCCAATTTCCTTTGAACGTGCGTTACGCTTAGCCTGCAGTTCTTCAGCCGCAACCTGCAGCGACTTACGCTTGCTTTCCAGCGCTGCGTATTCATTGGCGTCCAGGTCGAACCCTTTGATTTTGAGGCGGGTTACCGCCTGCTGAATGTCGGTTCTAAGAAATTGTGGGTCTAACATGTTGAGATAAACGGAAAAAATGAACGAACCTGGCCCGGTTCGTCTGTTCAAAAAAGCAAACTTAATTCAAGACTGTCTGGCCAGTAACAGTCCCAGTAAACACATCACTATACACAATACGACCTGTAATACGATATAGGTTACGGCACGCAAATTGGCCCCGGATTCGAACATCGAAATCGCTTCCAGAGAGAATGCTGAAAAAGTGGTGAACCCACCTAAAAACCCTGTAATTACAACAATCTGCAGTGTTTCAGAGGCCTGGAAGCGGTGCACCAGCACCCACGACAAATAGCCAATCAGAAAGCAGCCTACAAGGTTGGCGACGAGCGTGCCGAATGGTAACGCAGTCCATTGCAGATTAACAGCCAATCGACCCAGCGCATAGCGTAATAAGGCGCCTATGCCACCCGCCAGAACAATTCCAAGGTAGAGCATGGCAATTGGGTTATTGACTTAACAAATCGGCGCTAGGCGGCACCTGAAATTCGAATGTCTCGCCTGCCAATTCGCCATTGGCTACGACGTTACTTAAGCGGAGTCGGGTTTCATTCCCCAAGCCATCCAACAATACAATGGTGCTCAGTTGTGAATCGGCAAAGGCCATCATTAACTGTTGATAACCGGCATCTTCGTCTTTGGGGCGCAGCGCTACCCAACTCATGCCATCGGTGGGACCGATATCAATAACTTCAAAATGCTCCTGCAACGCCCCGCCCTCCTGCACCAGGATTAAACTGGGTACCTGGGCCAGGGCATCATTCATCTGACGCTGAGTGACCTGCTCAAGATCCGGGTCATACATATAGATAGACCGGCCATCGGCAACCAGCGTCTGCCCTTCCTCCAGATCTGGGTCATTGCTGTTGTAATCCCAGCGAAACTTGCCCGGTCGCGACAAGTAGAAACGGCCGGTTGCATATTCCAGCGTCATGCCGTTCTCGTCGACCACGCGTTGATCGAAATCAGCTTCCATGGTGTTCACTTCGGCAAAAAACTGTTCCAGCAGCGCTTGCGAGCCCTGCACGGCGCCAGTAAACAGGGACACCATGACAAAAATAAGCGTTCTAAACATGGTTAATCCTCAGGCGGTGGTGGTGCGATCACTTCACGACGCCCATTCTCTTCGGCCGGGGTAATCACACCAGCCATCTCCATCGTTTCAATCATTCTTGCAGCACGGTTATAACCCACCCGCAATTGCCGTTGGACTGACGATATCGAGGCCCGACGGGTGCGTGTTACAAACTCCACCGCCTGATCGTACAACGGATCATTTTCAGGATCTGATCCCGCTGAATCATCACGAAACGCGGATGGCAGAGCATCATTCACCTCTTTTGGCGCGCTCAAGATTGATTCATCGTAATCAGGCTCGGTATTCCCTTTCAGGAAATTAACTACCGCGTGCACTTCTTTGTCTGAGACAAAACTGCCATGCACACGCACTGGCAAGCTGGTGCCAGGCGGCAAGTACAACATGTCACCATGCCCAAGTAGCATTTCTGCGCCCATTTGATCGATAACGGTGCGCGAATCCACCTTGGAGGAAACCTGGAAAGCAATTCGCGTGGGAATATTGGCTTTCAGCAACCCCGTGATCACATCTACAGATGGTCGCTGCGTGGCCAGGACCAAATGGACACCTGAAGCACGGCCTTTTTGCGCCAAACGCGTAATCAATTCTTCTACTTTCTTCCCGACCGACATCATCAGGTCCGCCAACTCGTCAATCACCACCACCAGGCAGGGCAACTCCTGCAAGGGTTCAGCAGGGTCACCCTCGCGAACCATTGGGTCGAGGATGGGTCGGTCGGCTTCCAGGGCAATTTTCACCTTACGGTTGTATCCAGCGAGGTTTCGCACGCCCAGCTCAGACATGAGCTTGTAACGCCGCTCCATTTCAACGATACACCAGCGCAGTGCATTGGCCGCTTCACTCATATCAGTGACCACCGGCGCCAACAGATGCGGAATACCTTCATACACCGACAGTTCCAGCATTTTTGGATCAACCATGATCATGCGAACTTCCTGCGCGGTAGCCTTGTAGATCAGGCTTAAAATCAAAGCGTTAATACACACTGATTTCCCTGAGCCGGTGGTGCCAGCGATTAATACATGCGGCATTTTTGCAAGATCGGCAATGACTGTTTCACCACTAATATCCTTACCCAACACCAGTGCCAGGGGCGAGTTTAAGTCTTCGAACTCACTGGAAGACAAACCCTCGACCAGGCGCACAATTTCGCGTGATTCATTGGGTATCTCAATACCAATATAGGTTTTACCGGGAATATTCTCGACCACCCGAACGCTGACCGTGGATAGCGCCCGCGCGAGATCGCTGGCCAAGCCTGTGATGGTGGCCGCCTTGATACCTGGCGCAGGGTCGATTTCGAAACGCGTAATAACCGGCCCCTGGTGTACACTGATGACTTCTACCGGCACATTGAAATCTGCCAACTTCTTAACCAGCAACATCGAGATTGCCTGGAGTTCCTCATCCGAGTAGCCGACATCCTGAACGCCAGGTGTGTCCAACAGAGACAAGGCTGGCAGAGTATCGCTACTGCTCTGCATACTATCGAACAGGTTTGTCTGTTTCTCGCGTTCTCGTCGCCCACTGTCTTTTGCTACCAGGTCGGGCACCGCCTTGGGTTTGATTTTGGGCGCGACCTTCACCTTTTCCTTGAATTCACTGACCGCATCCTGCCTAACGATGCGAGCCTTGGCACCAATTTCACGATCCTGCTTTTGCTCACGGCGATCTTTAACCGCATCAATCGACTGGAAAATCTTTTCCCCGATGGCATCCATCAGATCAAACCAGGAAAGACCCGTAAAGATGGTCACTCCGGTGAGGAACAGGGTCACCATCAACAAGGTGCTGCCTATCTGCCCAAATAGTCCGACCAGCGACACATTTAGCCAATCGCCGAGAAAACCACCGGCGACAAACGGTTTGCTGGCGGCGAAATGATTGAAATGTAGATTTTCGAGGCCGCAGCCACCCATCACCGTGATCAGGAAGCCAATCGCCACCAACACACGATTGAAATAAGACGGTTCGTTAGTGTCATGCCGCCCGCGATAGAATCGCACACCCAACACCAGGATCATCACTGGCACCAGGAACGAAATGTAGCCAAATCCATGCAGCAACATATCGGAGAAGTTGGCACCAAATTGACCGCCCAGGTTGGTGACGGTCTGCCCCACTCCGCCACTGTGCGACCAGCCCGGGTCACGGGGGTTGTAGGTCCAGAGTGAGAGTAGCGCATACAGGGCCACGAACACGCTGATAAACACCACGATTTCAGAGCTGAGCTCTTTAACTCGCGGCGAAAATATCGCCTGTTGCTGCTTTACCTGTTTTCGCTTTGCCTGCGGCATAAGTTTGGCCACCAAACCTCATTGTTAACGCGATATTCTAACGCGAATGCATGTTAATAACACCCACCAGCGTCGGCCCATTTGAAGAATTTAACGGTTCTTGAATTCACCGCTGTTAATCCCAATTTAAATTACTTAAACTTCGACGCTACGCTTGGTCACCTCGACGCGATCAAGACAAGACATTACCGATCAGCACACCTTAATACTTACCTGGAGAACCACGTTCATGTCTGACGCTAAACACTGCAAAGTTTTAATCCTGGGCTCGGGCCCAGCGGGCTATAGCGCCGCAGTCTATGCTGCCCGAGCGAACCTGAACCCCGTATTAATCACCGGGCTCCAGCAAGGTGGTCAACTGACCACCACCACGGAAGTGGATAACTGGCCGGGAGACGACCAGGGGGTCGACGGCAATGCATTGATGGATCGCATGCTGAAACATGCCGAACGATTCGATACCGAAATCGTGTTTGATCATATTCACACTGTGGAACTGAGCGAGCGACCGTTTACGCTGACTGGCGATGCCGGGGTGTATACCGCTGACGCACTGATCATCTCCACTGGAGCCTCAGCAAAATATTTGGGGCTTGAATCTGAAACCGCGTTTATGGGCAAAGGCGTGTCTGCCTGCGCCACTTGCGATGGTTTTTTCTATAAAAATAAACCCGTCGTTGTGGTAGGCGGTGGGAACACGGCCGTAGAAGAAGCCCTGTATTTATCGAACATTGCCTCTGAAGTAACGGTTATTCACCGCCGCGATGAGTTTCGCGCGGAGGCCATCCTGGTTGATCACATCATGGAAAAAGCCGAGAACGGTAACATCAATATTGAATGGGACCACACGCTTGATGAAGTTTTAGGGGATGACATGGGCGTGACTGGGGTTCGTATTAAGAGCACCAAGGACGATGGCACCAAGGAAGTCACTGCAGATGGTGCCTTCATTGCCATTGGCCATAGCCCGAATACCGATATCTTTGAGGGGCAACTGGATATGAAAGGCGGCTATATCACGGTTAAGGGCGGCAGCGATGGCGATGCCACCGCCACCAGTGTGCCTGGCGTGTTTGCCTCAGGAGATGTGATGGACCATGTCTATCGACAGGCGATCACCTCAGCGGGGTCCGGCTGTATGGCGGCGTTGGATGCCGATCGTTTTTTGAAAAACCTGGCTTGATCAGCCACTAAACTGAACAATGATCGTCCATGTCTGCCGACGACAAAAACATGGATCGATTGCTGGGCGACGACAACACCGGCGTCACCCGACTGAAGCAAGATAAGATCGCCCCTTATCGCAAGCCGCTGGACCCCACGCCGAGACAGCGCCTGCTCGACAATGAGCGGGTCATGCAGGAACTGCTGGCTGAGTCAGATGAGGCAACCAGCTTTGAGAGTGGGGATGAACTGCAGTTCTTGCGCAATGGCTATTCACCGCGATTGCTCAAAAAGCTCCGACGAGGCGATTTCGCGATCCAGGATGAATTGGATCTGCATGGCCTGGTGGTTGCAGAAGCCAAAGCTGAAACCCATGCCTTTGTTAACGCCTGCGCACGCGACAAGGTGCGAGCGATACGGATTGTGCATGGTAAAGGCCGCAACTCGGCGGGTCGACGACCGGTATTAAAAAACATGCTGATTGGCTGGCTCAGCAAAAACCAATACGTTATCGCAGTGTGTTCCACACCCGCCAATGACGGAGGTACTGGCGCGGTATATGTCCTGATGGGCAGCTAGGTTGATAGGTAGGGAAAGATCTATCCTGGATTAGTCCGAAGCCAGGCTCTGAGAAACAAAATCACTGAACTGCTTGATCAGGAATTCATTTTTACTCAACAGCATTTCATCAATGGCACCGGCGGTAATACCCTGCTGTAACTGTTCCGACACCCAGAAATCCTCTTTTTCGTAGGTCATTTCATCAAGCACACGGATGGTCTTATCATAATGCGCTCGCTCGGCGTCGGTCTCCGGTTTCTTCGGAGTTAACAACATGTGTCGCCAAGTGCTCTGGTCTGGCCGCTCACCCGGCCACATGGTCAGTATCGACACGCTGGTGGGATGTCCGATCATGCAAACATTGGGAAAAACAATATTGGTCGGTGTCACATAGTCGTTTAACTCGGCTGATTCCAGGTCTGCATCAGCCAACTCATGCACATTTTGACGCGGCACAAATGAACGAATATGCGGATCCATCACTTCGCTCAATGCCATATTTTCAATAAAGTAGTCGCCAATCGACTGCTTGTGCAACACGGCCAGGTGGTAGGACTCAAGGAAGGCGAATAATGGGAACTTCCAATTAGCTTGCAGGCTGCGGGTACGATCAAAGTAGAGGTGGTAGTCTGCCAGGCCCAGGGCAGCAAACTCATCTGCTAACCCACCCAGGTATGCGTCAACTGCCTGATCTTCAGCGGCATCCTGGATCAACCAGAGTAAACCAAAGGCTTCCTGCAGGCCCACCTGCTTAAGACCTTTGCTGGATTTATCTAACCCGGGAAACAGGTCGGCGCGCGGCACGCCAATCAGTCGCCCGCTGGAGTTGTAGGTCCAGGCATGATACGGACAGACGAAGCGACGTTGACACTCTCCACCTTCATCTTGCACCAGCTTGGTACCGCGGTGCTGGCAGTAATTGTAAAAGGCGCGCGCCAGGCCATCGTCGCCACGCACAATCAACCACGAGCGTTGATCGATTTCACGCACAAAGTAATCGCCGGCATTCGCCAGCTCGCTACTGTGGCCCACTATGAGCGGCATTCGGCGAAACATGGCTTTTTCACGCGCCAGCACAGTTGGATCCATAAAACTGGCGACCGGCAATACGGTAGCCTGCTCGGCTTCATCACCCTGCCCCGCAGCAACCATGCTCAACAAACTGCTGACTTGCTCTTGGAAAAATTCGGCTTTCATATTAGTTCATACATTTAGACCGGCTACATAACCGGACGACCAGGCCCATTGAAAGTTGTACCCACCGAGATGGCCGGTCACATCCAGCACCTCGCCGATAAAGTATAGCCCGTCGTGACCCTTAACCTGCATGCTTTTTGAGGAAATATCGTCGACATCCACACCGCCACGGGTCACCTCCGCAGTGCGATACCCCTCGGTTCCTGAGGGTGTGAGTTGCCAGTTGTTGATGCGGTCACCAAGCTGAACTAACTCCTCATTCTTATACCCCTGCAAAGCCTGATCGGCACTGCCTGGCCACCACTCACTTTGCAGAACGTGCAGCAGGGACTTGGGCAAATATTCGGACAGAGATGAAACAATACTTTTATTCGGTGAGTCGGACTTGGCGCGAAGTAGCCTTTCAGATGCGTTCAATCCCGGTACTAGGTCAATGCTGATCAAATCGCCGCTATACCAGTAATTAGACAGTTGCAATATAGCGGGGCCACTGAGACCACGATGAGTAAACAACAAGGAGTCCGTGAACCCATGAGCCGGCACCGATACCGCGACCGGCACCGATACACCCGCCAGGGCTGCGGCATGATCATGCCACTTGCCGGTCAGTGTAAAGGGAACCAGTGATGCCTCGGTTTGATTTACCTGCAAACCAAATTGTTCGGCCACACGATAGCCCATTCCAGTCGCGCCCCCTAAGGTAGGGATTGATAAGCCTCCGGTAGCCACTACCAGGTTTCGGCCGGTAAATTGACCCTGGCTTGTTTTTATCGTGTAGTCCGAATCCTTGCCAACATCCTCAACTGTACAACTCTTTTGCAAGTGCACGCCCACAGCCCGGCATTCGGACAACAGCAAGTTGAGAATATCCTTGGCGCTGTGGTCGCAAAACAACTGGCCCTGGGATTTTTCGTGATAAGCGATCCCGTGGCGTTCCACCAGGTTTATAAAGTCCCACTGTGAATATTGGCTGAGAGCGGATTTCACGAAATGCGGGTTGTTACAGATAAAGTGCTCGGGCTGGACATCCAGGTTGGTGAAATTGCAACGCCCTCCCCCAGACATCAGTATCTTCTTACCAAATTTATTGCTGACCTCCAGTACCAATACCTGTTTTCCACGCTTACCGGCTGTTAGTGCACACATCAACCCCGCAGCCCCACCGCCAAGAATGATTACGTCATAAAGTTGCTCAGCGCTTGTCATAGCGGCTGATCATAACGTGAATGAGCTGAATTTCAATTGAGCTGCGACCAATGGACTCGCTGGCTATCCAGCTCCAATGATATAATTTGCTTACCACCCCCGATTGTAAATTGTAACAAGTGGCGACGGTTCGCCACGTCTTTCTACAGCATGACAAACAATTCCGCTAGCGCCATCGACTACCTGGACGAAGAGGCGAAAATTCTCCCCGATTTGCTCGGCGAAGTAATCCTGGAACAGGAAGGCCAGGCCATTTTTGGCTCGGTCGAACTACTCCGGCAAGGATTTATTCAACAACGGATCGATCCGGACCCGGTTCGACAAAAGCTATTATTGGAAACCATCGACAAACTGGATCTTGATGCTCTTGATCGGGTCATTCATGCCTTCAGTACTTTTTTTCACCTCACCAATATTAGCGAGGAATATCGCAACCAGGCCGAACGCTCGCGCCTGGAAGAAAACGAGGGTTCCTGGAAAAACTCCTTTGTCGATACGCTCATGTTGTTTAGAGAGCAGGGAAAGTCTCTGGACCAGGTCATCGAACTGATTGCCAGGCTGAATTATTACCCGACGTTCACTGCCCATCCGACTGAAGCCAAGCGGCCGATCGTATTGGAAGCGCTGCAACGAATTCATCATGCCTATCAGCGCCACTTGCAGCCGGGGGTGAGCCGCGCGGAAAAAGCGCAAATTAAGCATCGTCTGAAGGCCATGATCCAGATTTTCTGGAAAAGCGAAGCGGTCCGACCACAAAAGCCAACTGTTTACGATGAAATAGAAAACTCGCTCTACTATTTTCGCGAGAGCATTTTTGCCTGTTTGCCAGAAATTTATCGAGACCTGGAAAACGCGATTAAACAGGTCTACCCCGAGGCACGAGGCAAGGCAATCGAAATCCCCAACATAGTTCGGTTTGGCACCTGGGTCGGCGGTGATCGTGATGGCAACCCGTTTGTTACTCCGGAGATCACGCGTAATGCCCTGCGGATGCAACAAATTGAGGTTTTGCAGGAGTACCAGCGACGCGTACAGGATCTCAGCAAAATATTGACGCATTCCAGTGACCAGGTTGATTTGTCTCCAAAACTACTGGAATCCTTCGAGCGTGAACGTGCACTCTTTGATCGTCATCTCGGTGACTGGCATGCCAATGAGCCATACCGTCGCAAACTCGAACTGATGCGCTTGCGATTGGCAGAAACCATTGCCCAGGCGGAACGCAGATTGAATGACGCCAAACCCTTGAATCGCTCCCTGGTCTACAAGAACGAAGATGAATTCAAGGCAGATTTACTGCTGGTTCGTGATTCCCTGATCAATCACAACGAGGCCAACTTAACTCGCGGTGGTCTGCAAGACTTGCTCCGATTGTTAGACAGCTGTGGCTTTTACCTGTCAAAAATGGACATTCGCCAGGAGTCCACATTGCACAGTCAGGCCGTGGCCGAAGTAGCCGCAAATAGCGATGCCCCCGTTGACTACCTGGCGATGAAAGAAGTAGAGCGCCAGCAGTGGCTGACCGAACAATTGCAAAACCCACAGGTCCCGAGCTATGACCGTCGGCAGATAACCCTGCAAAGCTCTGAAATTATTGATGTTTTCTACCTGATGCGGGAAATGAGGCAAGAAGTATCGAACGACTGTTTCGGTAGCTATATTATTTCCATGACCCATGCGGCCAGCCATTTGCTGGAAGTTGCTTTCCTGGCCAGGTTGGCGGGCATGATTACGATTGAACAGGATGGAAGTATCGATTCGCGCATCCATATTTCCCCCCTATTCGAAACCGTTGCTGACCTGGAAAAGGCGGAAGAGATTCTTGAATGCCTGTTTGAAAACCCGGTTTACCTGCAATTACTGACCTTCAGTAATCGAAACCAGGAAATCATGCTTGGCTATTCCGATTCCTGTAAAGATGGAGGCATCCTCGCATCGAGCTGGAACCTGTATAAAGCGCAGCAACGGATAGTAGCCATTACCAATAAGTACGACATCGGCTGCCTGTTGTTTCACGGGCGTGGCGGGACTATTGGCCGCGGTGGCGGACCCACGCACGAATCCATACTCAGTCAGCCACAAGGTACGGTCCATGGCGGTATAAAGTTCACCGAGCAAGGTGAAGTGTTGTCGTTCAAATATAACTTTCAGGAAACCGCCCGCTATGAGCTGACCGTGGGCATAACCGGGTTGATGAAAGCCAGTGACCCGGCTAATGCCAACCAGGATCAAGCCGAACATATCAATATGATGGAGCAATTGGTCCGTGATGGCGAACAGGCGTTTCGCACTCTCACTGACGACAACCCAGCGACCATGCAGTATTTTTATGAGACCACACCTTCAAGTGAAATTGGCTTGCTGAATATTGGTTCACGACCGTCTCACCGTAAAAAGGCCGACTATTCCAAAAAGTCCATTCGCGCAATCGGTTGGGTATTCGGCTGGTCACAATCTCGCCAGAATATTCCTGGTTGGTATGGGCTGGGCACGGCACTGAATCGAGCCATCGAAAATGGCGGACTGGATGTTCTCAGAGAGATGCAGTCTGAGTGGCGCTATTTTCAAAACCTGTTAAGTAACTCGCAAATGGTCATCTTGAAAACTGACCAGGCCGTCGCCAAACATTACGCAAAGCTGTGCGGTGACGAAGAAATTGCAAAACAAACCTATGCACAACTTAATGGCGAGTATGAACTGGCAGAAGCCTCGATTCGGGAGGTGACGCAACAGGCCGAAATGATGGCTGACTTTCCGCAAATCGGTCAGTCTGTGCGTTGGCGCAACGCTTACCTGGATCCACTGAACTATATCCAGGTACTGATGTTGTCACGTCTCGCCAAGGAAACTGATCGTATGCAGTCGCGTTGGCTGAAACCGGCGTTGAACAGCATTAATGGCATCGCCACTGGGCTCAGAAATACCGGCTAGTGGCGAGCAGAACCACACTTACAACCCAATAGAGCAAAAACATGTTGAAGTTGATTCAAGACCTGGCCGCCTCCAAACTCTTTGATCACACTATTATCGCGCTGATCTTGCTGACCGCCGCGATAATTGGTTTTGAAGCCTTTCCAGAACTGATGACGCCGCAGATCGCGAATACATTTGAGTATTTGCATCGGTTTGTTCTTGGTGCTTTTATCCTGGAAGCGGCGATCAAGATAATTGCCGCGTCACCGAAGCCCTGGAATTACTTCAAAAGTGGCTGGAATATCTTCGATTTCAGCTTGATTGTGCTGTCCTTGCTGCCAATTTCCAGCGAGTTTGCCCTGCTCGGCCGGGTTTTGAGACTGCTACGGGTCTTGCGATTAATTAATGCCCTGCCTGAATTGCGACTGATTGTCGAAACGCTGGTGCGTTCTATTCCTTCAATGCTGCACATCACCATGTTGATGGGCATCCTGTTTTTTATCTACGCAGTATTGGGCTTCCACCTGTTCCACGAACACGATCCAACTCACTGGCGAAACCTGGCCTATTCTTTGCTGACCCTGTTCCGGATCGTCACACTGGAAGACTGGACGGATGTGATGTACAAAGCCATGGAATTGTCGCCTGCGTACGCACTGTACTTCGTTAGCTTTGTGGTGGTTGGCACCTTTGTCGTGATTAACCTGTTTATTGCCGTGGTGATCAACAACCTGGATGAGGCGAAGTATGCCTATCTGAAGAAACTCGAACATCCGGACTTGCATGATCAGCTGATGCACACCATGGTGGAAACCAAAAACGGTCTCGAAGCACTTGAGAAGCAACTGAATGCATTACGATCCAAAAACCAGGAAGAACAGAAGTAGCTATTCCCAGCCTCTTTAGATGCAGCATCTGCTTAGATTTGGAGATATAGTAGAACTTCTGCTATCTCTCTAACCCTAAGCATGCAGATCATCGAAGTTCCCAACCTCGTATACATCCTGGTACCAGCGCTCCTGGTTGTCCTGATTCAATGGCGCTGGGCGCTGAGTCCCGGAACATCACTGTACGCGATCGCCCGCATGGTCCTGCAACTGGTGCTGATCGGCTATGTTCTCACCACTATATTTGCCAGCGACCGTGCCAGCCTGGTGCTGATGGTACTGACCATAATGTTAATCGCTGCTTCCTGGATCGCCTTACGTCCGGTGCCCGAGCACCGAAATCAATTGTTTCTGCGCGCGCTTACCGCCACTTTTTTAGTTAATGCGGCAATATTGGCATTGATTACCGAGTTGGTGCTCCAGAGCGAACCCTGGTATTCACCGCGGATTGTAATTCCCCTGGCGGGAATGGTTTTTGCGGCAGGCATGAATGCCATCAGCCTTTTTGCTGAGCGCTACTTCGCCGAGTTGTCCAAGGGTGGTGACGAGATACTATCGCGGAACACAGCCTACCAGGCCACATTGATCCCCACCGTTAACTCCCTGTTCGCCGTAGGCCTGGTTTCACTGCCCGGCATGATGACCGGCCAAATTCTATCGGGTGTGTCGCCTCTGATTGCAGTGCGTTATCAGATTGTTATTATGCTAATGATATTCGCCTCGTCTGGCCTCACTGCCGCCCTGTTTTATAAGTTGTTACCGCGGAAAATGCATCGTTCAGGTCGCCCGGACTGACAAGTTTCAGCCTAAATGCCATTTTATCCGCACTTTTACCACCTGTGAAAATCGCCATTTGGCCGCATATAGTTTCCAGGTTGGGTTTAGAATAAAAAATATAAACCTCTGATTAACAACATAAAAAGGAGTATTAACCATGTTTTCAAGTATTCAAAATATTGCACTCGTTGGAGTGATACTAAGTTTGATCGTGTTGGTCGTCGGCAAACAAGGTTCGGCAGTTGGTGCCTTCCGCGGGGTCGCCAAAACCATCATGATTCCGGCGTTGCTGGTCTACGTCGCCCTGTTCTGGGTGCAGCAGGTACCTGCTGGTCACGTAAAAGTGGCCACCCTGTTTGGTGAAGTCCAATCTCAGGTTTATGCAGAGGGTTTGCACTTTCCGGTGAATCCGCTCTATGTCTGGGACCAATACGATGTTCGGCAAAAAACTCATAAATTCGACAAAATGGGTGTGCCTTCTCAGGATCAGCTGATTTCACATTTTGATGTCTCTTTGCAATACCGCATCATTGGGACCAAGGCGCCAGAAATTAAAAAGAACACTGGTACTGCAGGCGATGTTGTTGCCATTCACGTTGTGCCCTACTTTCGCTCGTTAATTCGTGAGCAGGGTAAAACCGTGGCCAACGCCGAGGAGTTTTATTCTGAGTCGGTGCAGAACCGCATGCAGGTCGATATGATGGAAGCCTTAACTCGCACTTTGGAGCCGATTGGCATTGAGATGCAGGGCATTCTGATTCGTAATGTAATTCTGCCGCCGTTTATCGCCAAGGCGGTGGAAGATAAGAAGCGCCGCGAGCAGGAAGCCGAGAAGCAAAAAGCGGAGTTGAAGCGCTTCACCACCGAGCAAGAGCAAAAAATTGCTACTGCCAATGCCGAGTTTGAAGCCGCAAAACTCGAAGAACAAAGAATTAGGTTGTTGGCCGATGCGGAGGCGTACAAAATCAAGCAAATCAACCAGGCTGCACAACAAAGCCCTGCTTACATACAGCTGAAACAAATCGAAGCCTGGAACGGTATCTTGCCGACCTACATGGGCGGTGATGGCACCTTGCCAATATTGGATTTGCGCACTGCGCGTGAATCGAATTAGAGCAACTGTTCCAGACGCTCAAAGGCCCGCTGATTCTGCGGGCCTTTTTTATTCATATAGCTTTATAGCTGAAACCGAAACCGGGCATTCTCTCTTGCTGCCTGCTCAACATCTAATCTAGAATAGTCAAGCTTGTAAGTTTTAGAACACTGATTGCCAAGGAGGTCTGTAATGGAGAAACCCAAGCGAATTGAATCCTATGATAAAGGAGAAATCTATGTGGCTTTGGATGATCTGCCACTGATAAAGCTGCGTACGGTCAGGTTTAGAAGCAACAAAACCACCTCTCAACGACTGAGGATTGCCATGCGCAAGCGGGAGTTCACCCTGGTGGATGACTGGGAAATGGATTTAGGTGAGGTGCGTGATAATCCAGAGATCAATGGCACCATTACCATCACAAGGGTTGTGGACGGCAACGAAGTCATTTTTGACGGTGCCTCGGTTCCGCTTGCCAGAACTATAAGCTGGTTAACGCAAGGCATACTCAGTCCTTTGGGCGTCATGTTCATCGCATCGGTGGTGCACGATTTCATCTACAAATTCGGCTACCTGGAAGTACGGGAGTTTGGAGCAGACAAGAGCACAAACAAAAAGGTGCCGGTTGAACGCCACCAGGCTGATCGCCTGTTCCGGGATATGATCTGGACGGTAAACAAAACCCGAACGGTAGGCGCGGTCGCGTGGTTGGCTGTACGCCTAGGATGGCCGGTAGTCAGGTTTACCGGTAAACGACGCGGCGGCGATGTGCCCTTCTTTGCACTTAGTTTTGCCCTGGGATTACTGACCGTGTTAGCGATGTTTCTGTTCGATGGAATCCAGCCGGTCTGGGCAAACTTTGGTTGGTTCTTCGCCGGGCTCTTGTTTTTTCCACCGCTGTTATGGCTAGTAATTCATATTTTTGCTGCATTCCCCGCAAAGAATTCCGAGGAATAATACGGAGTTGAATCGGCTAATTGGAGAGTAGTACGGTTTTCTTCACGTAAGTATTCTGCTCCGCAACGGCCAATAAAAAGTGCGCTACATCGGCGCGCGAAATATCGCCAGAAACAACGCCTTCGAGGTCTTGCAGCACGCGATAGCGCTGTTCGCTGGCCTCGTCAGTTAGAAAACCAGGACGCACGATAGTCCAGTCAGCAATGCTGTCGCGTAACAAGACTTCCTGCCGAGTTTTGTCTGCATAATCCGTTTTCAGCAACAAGGGATTGAGAATTCGGTCGTAAAAGAATCCGCCATGACCCTTGCTGTCCCCCGCCCCGATGCCGGTAACGGTGATAACCCGTTGTACGCCGTTATCCTGCATGGCTGCAAGTACGTTTTTCATACCTTCCGAGTACACCGTTATATCATCACGACTGGGTTTCAAGCCAATGGTGCTGATGACCGCTTGATTGTCGGCGATTAACGAGTCGTAGGTGTCGCGTTTAGTGATATCTCCCTTCAAATTCTTTAGGTTTTCATGCTCAATCGGCATCCGCTCCGGTCTGCGCGTGATCGAGGTTACTGTATGCCCACGGGCCAATGCCAGCTTGGTGGTTTCCAGACCAATACCGGAAGTCCCACCGAAAATAAGCAGCTTCAGTGTTTGTGGGGCGGCAACCAACCCTGCGGGTGCATCTCCATAATCAGCTAATGGCCGACCATTGATCGTTCCATTGCCACCGCTACACGCAGTGATGAACAGTAAAGAAAATGCGACAAAGGCAAGATGTTTATACATGATTCGACCCTCAGGTTTCCAAAAGATATGGGCACAGAAAATCAGACTGCAAGACGGATGTGAAATTTAAGTAGCTATAAGAACGACCTGATCTCCTCGAGAATATATGAAAAAAGACGTTATAGTGTTGATTAACATCGGCTTTATCAGCTAAAAACGCCGCTCAAAACTTAACCAGTTCTTGTCCCTTTTGGCTCGGCTTTTCTCAAAAGAGATTGCTGATTTATTAGCGTCTCGGTTACTCAGAGTGTCATTCACATAGAAATACAACTTGTTATCACGGATGACGAATGATTTTGAGCTGGCTTGCACAATTTTGTTGTTGCTAATGGAGTGAGCACAATAACCACCATATTGCGGGGCAAACCTCTCAGGGTCCGCAAGAAACCGATCCCGATTTTCAGCCGATGAAAAATACCAGGTTGCGTTGCCATATTCGCAAGTATGCGCAGCCTGACCTTTCACAGCTTTATTATCATCAAAATATGAGACAGGGTCGTAACCATCTATTGCGATGCCCTGGGTATTAGTTGAGAACGGGGAAGGAGTTGATACTGGGCTGAAGTTTTCAGCGCTGGTAGTGGTCGACAACGTTAGTAAGGCTACAAGTGCCAAGGAGAAAAATGTTTTCATTGTTGTAATCCCATGTGTTGGTTATTTGCTATTTAGAAGTACAACAATCTACGACCCGTTCCTCATGATTAGGATTACATTAAATTGGCGATCTTGATTTCTTCCTTTACTACATGCGATCCAGACCTCGATAGCCGATTGCCTCTGATAAGTGTGACGTGGCAATTTGGTTGGCGCCCTCCATATCAGCGATAGTACGAGCTAGTCGTAGTATTCGATGGTACGCCCTAGCTGACAAATTGAGCTTGTCACAAACCCGAGTAAAAAAATCTAACTGACTGGCATTCAAACTGCAGTACCCGTCAATCTCTTCGCCACTCAGGTCGCAGTTAAGCTTTCCGCGATGTTTTGTTTGCCAATCCCTGACATCAGTAACTCGGGCTCGAATTGCCTCCGAACTTTCTGAAGCAGGCTCTTGCAAATGCATATCCCGTATATCCAAGCGGTGCAATTTTAGATGTATATCAATTCGATCAAGCAGAGGACCTGAAAGCTTGGCACGATAACGTTCGATATCAGCAATACTGCATTGGCAGCGATTTGTTCCATCGCCTGCATAACCACACTTACAGGGGTTACAAGCAGCAACCAACATGAACTTTGCTGGAAACTGAGTGTTGTGGTTAGCCCTGGCAATGTTAACCACGCCGGTTTCCAACGGCTCCCGAAGTTGTTCTAAAGCGACGCGGGAAAACTCGGTTAACTCGTCTAAAAACAAAATCCCATTGTGGGCCAATGAGACCTCGCCAGGCCGAGGGTTGGAGCCGCCGCCGACCAGCGCAACGGCGGATGCCGAATGATGTGGGCTTCTGATGGGCCTCTCCTTCCAACTCTCGATACCAAAGTCAACCTTTGCAACGGATTGAATGGCAGCTGACTGAATCGCTTCATCATCTGACAATACGGGTAAGAGTCCGGGCATCCTGGCCGCAAGCATGCTTTTGCCAGTTCCCGGTGGACCCATCATTAACAGGCTATGCCCGCCCGCAGCAGCGACTTCCAGCGCGCGTTTTGCGTGCGGTTGACCCTTCACTTCCCTGAGATCGGGATATCTTATGGGAGAGCCCAAACGTTGTTCAGCCTTACACTGCAGAAGTTCTTCTTGACCGCACAGGTGTCGACATACCTCTAGCAAATGAGTCCCGCTTAGTGCGCTCGACTGCGCTACCAACGAAGCTTCTTTGAAATTCTCTTGCGGCACAACCAGTTGCTTACGGGCCTGGTGGCTCCTCAAGGCAGTAGGTAAGACGCCTGAAATTTTTCTGATTTGACCATCAAGCGCCAGTTCTCCGACAAACTCATATTGATCAAGATCAACGTCCTTAATCTGGCCACTGGCAACAAGAATGCCTATCGCAATGGGCAGGTCAAATCGACTCCCGGTTTTTGGCAGGTCGGCCGGCGATAAATTGACCGTGATGCGTTTCGCAGGAAACTCAAATCCGCAGTTTAAAATTGCACCCCGAACTCGACCTTTGCTCTCTCTGACTGCCGCTTCTGGCAATCCCACCGTAGAAAATGCAGGCAGGCCATTAGCCAAATGCACTTCAACGATTACCGGCAAAGCGTTCACACCAACGACGGTTCTGGTTCGAACCATCGACAAAGATTTGTATTTGTTTTTCCCAGACGGTTCGTCCGCCAAATTTCCCTTTTTTACCCTTCCTGCGTTTTCTGATGAGGGCTCCTGCATTTGCTGCACTCCTTTAAAACTTACTACATCTATTCAAAAGCGCCCTCTATCACTTGTGCCCAGATCAAGTGGTCTGATCTGTGGCGGAATCTAAATTTAAGTGGTCTTTCCCTCGGACCTACCAACGAATCTCAAAACCTTAATGTCCAGCTCCCAAACGATTGAAGCCTGGATAGCTGCCCACGCTCCCACTCACCCTGATGCCGGAAGCCAAGGCAGTAAGCGCCATCTGGTAAGCTTCCTTATCGTTAGTTTTCCTCGGCTCCAATACCAAGTGAGAGGATGAACTACAATTGTCCTGATTTGAATGTGCGGTTGTTGGCCAGGTTTAATAAAACATTCCCATTGTAATAAATATACACATCCGGCACGGGATAATAGCCAGTCCAACTCGAGGCATAACTCATGATGTTGCTAAGCAAAACATGGACAGTGTGCAAACAAGTAGTTTCTTTAAATTCCTTAAATTTACCTAGTTATTACAATTTCGGTTGGTGTCTCGCCAGCAGCTCCGCTAAATCCATTCCCACTGTTCCTGCTAGAGATTAAAAAATTGCGGGCATCCAACCAGTTGTCACATTAGCGGGAACTGAAGGGGGAGTTGCATAGTCGTAAGTTTGATACTCCAAATTTCTGTATACCAAACACTCGCTTGCAACCGTCAGGTTATCGTCAATGAGTTCGTCCGTAGTTACTGGCACATCATCAATGGTCACAATCACATCAGCCTCATCTATGTGATCACGACCCTCTGACTTATCATCACCACCCACTGCCCAGTAGTTTGAAGCAGGGTCCACTTCAGGAACCGGCTTATCAGTTAAGGTCCATGCGTTAGGGCAGGCCTTATTCATTTTAGAAGTGTAAGGTCCGGCAGCAGCCGCGCTGACGATAGACGAAAGTGTCACAAACAAGGTGATTCTGACCACAATCTTTCCGCTATCAAAACTAGTCATAAAACTCTCCTTCAACCGCTGAACCTTCCAGTTCGAGTGATTATTTTTGCTAAACGATGAAAGAGCCTAGAGCTCTTCCTCCAATAATTCATCGAGTTCATCTGATTCTGGAACCGCCACGGGCTTTTGTGGCTCCATCAAGTATTGAAAACGCTCACCTAGAATTCGAGCCTCAGCACAAGCCGTTATGACAGATTGAATCTTTTCCTGGCTGGTAGTCTGGGCATCCAGCTCAGTAACAAACGCATCGATCTGAACAATTTCTTGGGTTGATAAGGTATCTGCATCAGCTGCTCCCTCGATAAATCTGCTCCGCAAATATCGGCTAAGCTCAATATCTTCTTCACAGGCAAGTTGTAGATCAGCAGCGGGCGTATGAGCGTAGCCTGATGTTTGAAACACCAAACAACAGAGGCCGAGCGTAAAAATTGATTTCATTTCCATGATTTAGTCCTTTGGGCAAGGTGGGATTTGGGGAACATGGATTCCGATTAGCGACGGAAATTCATCCACTTAATCTTAGGCTTGCCGTTATAACAGGTATCGGCAGTCGGCCCATCGTCTACGATTGCGCGGATTTGTGTACCGCTGATAAATGCAGCCAAAATCGCCTTGTACAACATGTCAAACTCGTCGTGATCCTTCGCTAAAATATAGCCATTTCCAGAACTGCAGCCTGCTGGATTGATTTCAACATTTCCGTCTATATAGATATAAACATTACCAGCAGGTGTTATTGAATAAATCTCTGAGTGCCATTGCGAATAAACGCTTCCCGCATAGGCAGACTGAACCATGAGAGCGCAGGTTAATAGTGCGGCTATCGTTAAACATATTTTCATTTTTAATAACTCCTGAATTATAAATTTCCTAAAAAGCTGTTGTCGTTGTCGAAATTCTTTGAATCCCTATCTCCTTGACCTTTTCCAGATACCCTATTGGGGTAGACCATTACCTGCAGAGCACCTTTTTTACTGATATGTTGCTGGTATCCAACCATTTTCTGGCTTGGCCACCACTGGTGGAGCAGGCGGGAAGTAGTCGGCATCATCAACAACCATATTGCGGTACTTGAGACACTCGCTGGCCACGGTAAGCGAATCACTTACCAGGTCATCAATCGTAACTGGCACTGAGTCGACTGTTTCGACAACTGGATCGTTCGCAAGCAGGTTAGCGCGTGCCATTGACTCATCTTGCCCCCCACTTCCCCACGGTATCCCTGAAGACCCTACAACAGGGATTTCATCGCTGCGGTCTGCCCAACCATCGGGGCAGACGCGATCCTTAAAACCATCGGCCTCCGCTGCGATTGAAGTGCCAGGTAGCGACAAAATGACCAGGAAGGTAGCGACCACCAACCCGATAAAGAACTCAGTCACCCTTTGCCTACTTGCAAACACCCTCCTCATAGGTCTTTCTATTGTTCTATTATTCACCGAAAAGTCCTGTAGTTTAGTGTGTTAACGGGTCGCGGTTGTATTTGGCAGACTGATCGTCCGAAACGCTGGCATAGTCTATTCAATCATCGAGTGTAAAACTTTCGGATAATTCCCTTCGCAGCCGTCAACTCCCAATTGCAACGTCAATCCAGCTCCTTTAGCCGTTAATGCCATTTGCAGAATATCTTTGTTATTAGCCTGGGCAGCGGGCACAGCGAGCCAATACGCATTACCGCAACCGCCTGGATTGGAGTGTGCTGTACCTGGGTTAAGACGAATGTACACATTGCCGCTCACATGAGAATAAACTTGGTCAACAGGATAGTACCCGGTCCATGCTGCGAAACTCTTTCCTGATGCTAGTGAGAAAAGAACGATAAAAAAAGCGCTGATAGATAATTTCATATTTAGTACTCAATTTACTTTAGCCACAAAGTGATTCGTGAAACTGGCTTGAGCTCGGAACTCGGAAAGCCATCATTATTTAGGGGCTTAGTTGTCTCTTCAAAACATATTACTGTTGCACTTTCAATGGCGAGATGAAACAAGGAGACAAATCCGGATTCCATTTCTCCTAGCAAGAACAAAACTGTGTTTCTAATATCCACGTGCACTGACTTGAAAGGATCAGATCCACTACTGCTTCGTAGACAATTTATTTTGTTCCACTTGATGACTGGAACAGATAACTATTTCCAACCATTCGTCGGTTTAATTATTAAGATGAAAACCCTGAGATGAACGTCCAATTGTGACCCTTTCAAAATTACTACACTTCTTCCGATCAACGAAAGCCAACTAAATCCTCTTATGCGCAGAATTCTTCAGCGCCCGCGCAATGTAACAAACATTTTGACACTGTGCAATACGAACCCCTTTCAAACCGTTGGAAGAGCAAGGGCTCGGTTGTTAGTTCGTTGAAATAAGGTGCCAGTTCCTATCCAGAGAGTTCTTCCGCTTGAATTTCCTTGGCAACATCACGGATCACATTGCGAAACCAGCGATGCGCAATATTGTGGTGCAACAACGGGCTCCACACCATGTGAAGCTCGATATTGGGGATATCAAATGGTGCGGGCAAAATTGCCAGGTTCTCAAAATGGTTAACTAAGTGCGTTGACCGGGATGCTACCGTGGCGATCAGGTCCTGTTGCTGGGTCAGTTGGATTGCAGAAATATAATGCCTCGTGTACACCGCTATTTTGCGGCGCTTGCCGAGGTTGTCCAGTGCTATATCTACCCAGCCGAGTTTCTGAATATCATCCGGATTCACCCCAGTCGCGACCCCCATACCGGTTTTATTCACCCATACATGGTTGGCCTTGAGATACTTGTCAAAATCAAAGCCGTCTCGAAGCGGGTTGTCTTCGCGCATCACGCAACTGAAGTTGTCCGACCATAGCACCGATAAATGCAGTGACTGTGGCAGTTGGTCAAAGCGGTTCATGACCAAATCGACATTGCCCAACTCGATATCCTGGAAGGTCACATCGCTTGGTGTGAGGATATCCAGTGCGGTCTCGGGTGCTTCTTCCGCCATGCGAGTGCGAACTCGCGGCAACAAGGTGGTTTCGGCGTAGTCACTGGCCATCACCCGAAACAAACGCTTGCTGTTGGTAGGATCAAACTCAATGGTTGGTTGCACAAACAATTCAATCTGAGACAACACATTCTGTACCAATGGCTGCAGTTCCTTCGCCTTGTCGGTTGGCATCATGCCATTGCTCGTACGGACCAATAAAGGGTCATTAAAAACCTTGCGCAGGCGTCGCAGTCCGTTACTCATGGCTGGTTGGCTCAGCCCCAAATGCTCAGCCGCCTTGGTGACATTCCCTTCTCTCAGCAGGACACTGAAATAAACCAGCAGATTAAGATCGATATTGGATAAGTTCATCGGATTTTTGCTCTGTCTACCACGCACATTCACGCAGTGAATGCTATTTGATTAATCATAACCCATATTTATATATATGAGAACTGACACATTCGATACTCATTGATCCACGGACATAAAAAAACCTCGCCGCGCGAACGACGAGGTCTTTTATTGTCAGATGTAGGGCTTACAAATCTGACTCTGGCTACAAGAAAGATTTACTTCTTCGCGTCTTTCTCTTTTTGTGCAGCAATTACTTCTTCGGCCACATTACGTGGGCATGGCAGATAGTTTTCAAACTCCATTGAGAACTGGCCACGACCGGAAGTCATGGTACGCAGGTCACCAATGTAGCCAAACATTTCTGCCAGTGGCACATCAGCCTTGATACGCACACCGGTTGGGGTCAAATCTTGTGATTTGATCATACCGCGACGACGGTTCAAGTCACCGATCACGTCACCCACGTTGTCCTCTGGTGAGAACACATCAACCTTCATAATCGGTTCGATGATTTGTGGGCCAGCATTCGGCAAGGTTTGACGATACGCACCACGGGCGGCAATTTCAAATGCTACCGCAGATGAGTCAACCGCATGGAAGGCACCGTCCATCAAGGTAACTTTAACGTCTTCGGTTGGGAAGCCGGCCAGAACGCCTTTTTCCATCGACAACTTAAAGCCTTTCTCAATCGCTGGCCAGAATTCACGCGGCACGTTACCACCGGTAACTTTCGATTCAAATTCGTAGCCGGCACCTGCTTCGTTCGGCGAGATAACATAGTCGATCTTACCGAATTGACCAGAACCACCCGATTGCTTCTTGTGAGTGTAGCTGTCTTCCACCGTCTGTGTGATGGTTTCACGATAGGCTACCTGTGGGGCACCTACCTCACATTCAACACCATATGTACGTTTCATGATGTCCACTTTGATGTCCAGGTGCAGTTCGCCCATACCTTTAAGAATGGTCTCACCTGACTCCTGGTCAGTTTCAACCACAAAAGACGGATCCTCTGCAACCATCTTACCCAGGGCAATACCCATCTTCTCAGTAGCAGCCTTGTCTTTTGGAAAGACTGCCATTGAGATTACCGGGTCCGGGAATACCATCGGTTCCAGGGTAATCGGATCTTTTGGATCACACAGGGTATGACCGGTCTGCACATTCTTCATGCCTACCACGGCGACGATATCACCGGCAGATGCTTTATCCAGCTCGATACGATCATCAGCATGCATCTCGACGATGCGGCCAATACGCTCGGTCTTGCCGGTAAAGGAATTAAGCACGGTATCGCCCTTGTTCATCACACCGGAGTAAACACGAATAAAGGTCAACGCGCCGAACCGGTCATCCATAATTTTGAATGCCAGCGCTTTCAACGATTCTTTGTCATCAACCGTAGCAACGCGGTCGGTATCGTTACCTTCCTCGTCTACCACCGGTTGTGGCTTAACTTCGGTTGGGCTCGGCAGATAGTCCACCACGGCATTAAGTACCAATTGCACCCCTTTGTTCTTGAACGCCGAACCACAGTAGGTTGGGAAGAACGCCAGTTCATTGGTGCCCTTGCGGATACAGGCTTTAATCGTGTCCATATCCGGCTCAGTGCCTTCCAGGTAGGCTTCCATCGCATCATCATCATGATCCAGAGCTTTCTCGATCAGTTGCTCACGATATTCTTCTACCTTATCCACCATGTCGGCAGGTACGTCTTGTACTTCAAACTTGGTAGGGTCACCGGAGTCATCCCACACATAAGCTTTGCGCTCGAGTAGATCAACCACACCGATAAAGTCATCTTCAATACCAATTGGCAATACCATCACCAGCGGATCGGCGCCCAGTACATCTTCAACCTGGCCGACGACGCGATAAAAATCAGCGCCCATGCGGTCAAGTTTGTTTACGAAGATGATGCGTGCCACTTCCGAATCGTTGGCGTACCGCCAGTTGGTCTCAGATTGCGGCTCAACACCACCTGAACCACAAAACACGCCTACGCCGCCGTCAAGAACTTTCAGCGAACGGTAAACTTCTACCGTGAAGTCCACGTGGCCTGGGGTATCAATGATGTTCAGGCGATGGCCGTCCCACTCACAACTGGTTGCAGCCGATTGAATGGTAATACCGCGTTCCTGCTCTTGTTCCATAAAGTCGGTAGTTGCTTCGCCATCGTGCACCTCACCAATTTTGTGAATCTTGCCAGTCAGGCTCAAGATTCGCTCGGTGGTGGTGGTTTTACCCGCGTCTACGTGCGCGAAGATACCAATATTTCTATATTTCGATAGGTCAGCCATGTCGATCTCTCAATAGCAGATATGTTAGTTAATAAATTCGTTTGGTCTAAAATACAAAAACGCCGTACAGCCTGGAACTAAACCTCGTTCCGAACCTGACTGCCCGGCATTAATTGGGTCGCGATCATACAGTAAGTTGCGCCTCAGGTCTAAACAATAAAATCAAATTGTTAGCAAAATTTCAGACCCCCTATCTGGGGATTAGAAGCGTCATTTCAAGGGAGTTAGTATCGCTGCATTCAGTCGCTATTGTCCGAAATTAGTTTCCTGTTTGAGAACGGTATGAAAATATGATTTGAGTCGCTAAAACAACTGCATTCTGAGCGTATTGAGGTAAACAAACTAGAATTATTGAGACAGTTCCGGGGATGAAAAATTTCTAAGATTTCAATGCCTTCGAAGATGACAAAGTTATGACAAGTGTTTTATCCGCCCTGAAAAACATTTATACTGGCGCCTGCTAGAAGGTGCGAAGTCATTTATGCACACCAGATTTTCTATATTTTTTGTATAACGTTTTACTGTTCATCATTTCCAGTCCGTTCAGTTTCTCCATAGTAATTCGGTTTTCCATATCTACCCGCTCCATTTCACTGCACGTTTTGTCAACGGTTTGATCTGCGCCTAGTATTTAACTTGCCAGTTACAACATCCAGAGACCAAGCGATATTTGGTGCCTGCATGCAGGCTTTTATATCAACTTGAGCTAACGTCAAACATGTCATCCGACAAATCTGACTCAAGTTGTGTTTTTTACTACGGAAACGCGAATTTCCAGGATTATCCAATATGTCTACAACTACCGGAACCGTTAAATGGTTTAACGAAACTAAGGGCTTTGGCTTTATCGAACAAGAGTCAGGTCCCGATGTTTTTGCGCACTACAGCGCTATTACAGGAGGTGGCTTCAAAACTCTGGCTGAAGGTCAAAAAGTGGAGTTTGAAATCAAGCAAGGCGACAAAGGGCCGCAAGCTGAAAACATAGTTGCGCTTTAGTAGTCATCGACTATTAGCTTGAAGAGAGAAGCCTGGTTAGACCCTGTTCTAACCGGGCTTTTTTATGTGTGGCCTGTGTGTGCGCCACCTAAAGGATTGTTTTGGCTGGCACGGTGTGCCTGAGTTGCAAATGCCTTTACCTGGCATCCAGCGGTGCAACCGGCCAGTCTGGAATTTTTACCAGATTAAGGTGTTCTCTAATTGATTATGATCCCGGTTTATAGTACAAATGCGTGCTGATTTTTACAGGCTATGCCAGCACATGTTGAGCCTGTAAAGCCTTACTAGTAATTCCTTCGGTACACCCGAAAGCACAAAAGCTCAACAGCTCCGAGATATCTATTATGCCTACTAAGAAAAAAACCAGTAAAAAGGTTAGCAAAGCATCAGTAAGCAAAAAGGTCACCAAGAAGACCAAAAAGAAAGTAACCAGGAAAACGGTGACGAAAAAGGCAGTAAGCAAAAAGACAGCGGCTAAGAAGAAGCCCTCGCTGGCAGCCGCCAATGACAATCTGATCCACGGGATAGAACCTTACAAGGAAAAAGCCCGCGAAAAATACATGAATGCCAAACAGGTTGAGCATTTCCGCAAAATATTGCTGGCCTGGAAAAATAACCTGTTGGAAGAGGTGTCCAAGACCATTCACCTGATGCAGGATGAAAACATCAATCACCCAGATCCCAATGACCGGGCGAGCCAGGAAACGGATATGTCCCTGGAACTCCGCAACCGCGATCGTGAGCGCAAACTATTGAAGAAAATCGATGCAACCGTTGCGCGTGTAGACAATGATGATTACGGTTGGTGTGACCGATGTGGTATTGAGATAGGAATTCGACGTTTGGAAGCACGCCCCACGGCTGAGCTCTGCGTTGATTGCAAAACTCTGAACGAGATCAAGGAACGACAAATGATCTAGATACCAGGCATAAACCAAAAAAGCCCGCATTTGCGGGCTTTTTTATGTCTGTCTATTCTTTACTGTTTTTAGAACGAAGAATCTGTCCTAAACAGGTTCAGACACATATTCAATATAAGCCTGTTCTTTCAATTCTCGCACCCACTGTTGAAACTCCCGTTCTGCACGCTGACGACGCAAGATGTTATCGGCCCGTGCACGAATCATCTGATCCGTGATGTTTTTCTCGCGGCGATCAAGAACTTGCAAAATATGCATACCATACTGGGTAGAAATTGGCTGACTGATCTCTCCAATCGGCAATTGGTCATAAGTTTTCTCGAAGTTAGGCACCATCTCCCCAGGCGATACCCAACCCAGGTCACCACCTTTGGCTGCAGACACCGAGTCATCAGAAAAAATCCTCGCCAAGGCCTCAAAATCCTCGCCTTCTAAAATTCTTTGTCGGATGTTGAACAATTTTTTTGCAGCTTGCGCTTGGGCTACCTGCGTAGTCGATGCGATAAGAATATGCCGGACATTACTCTGCACGATCTCTTCCCGGTCACCTTTCATGTCCAGCAGCTTCAGAATATGCAGCCCGTTAGCGCTTTCCAATACATCAGTGACGCCCCCAACAGGTACTGTCTTAATCGCGTCTACGAACACTTCAGGTAACTTGTCGGCTGTTCGCCACCCCATCAATCCACCTTCTTGTGCATCGGTGGCTTCTGAGTACGTCAGAACTGCCTGTTGGAAACTTAACCCCCCACGCAACTCGTTAACAACTTGTTGCGCAAGCGCTCGGTTCAACGCAGGATTTTTGATCAGAATGTGGGCGATTTGATACTCGGCACTCGCATTATCCAGGTCGTTTTGAGCAATGAATCCATCAATTTCATAGTCGGGCACCACCACCCTGGCTTGCGCATAATATTCGGTCAGTCTCGATATAGTCAGCGACTCACGAACCGATTCCGAGAACAGGCGAAATGACTGGCCTTGTGCTTCCACCGATGAAATCAACTGCTGCGGTGTCAGGTTTTGCTGACTGGCAAAACGCACCAGCGCTCTTTGCAGTTCCTCATCGTTAATGGCGATACCACGTCGATCAGCTTCCTGCAGCTGCAACTTGTCTGAAACCATACCGTCAAGCAGTTGCTTATTTATATCAGGTGGCAGTTCGCCGCCGCCGGAGCGAGTCACCTCACCCACCAGTGTGGTCATGCGGTGATCAAATTCCGATTGGGTAATCACGTCCTCGTTGACAATAACCAGAACGCGATCCATAAAATCGGCTTTTGCCAAACCACCGCTCAGCAACAAGGCAGCCACTGCGCAATATTTTGGGATGTTAAACATTAGGTGTTTCATAGGAAATTAAACAATCGCAGACATTCTAATTACATCTGCGGATCAAAACGCGTTACCTTAAAAGACATTAACGATCTAATTCAACACTTTTAAGGCTTATAATGACGATTTCAGGCATTAAAAACCCGCTCTCGTACTAAAGCAGGAGGGGTCATAAACCTGTGGACATACTTTTTTATAAAACACCCGTACGGAATCGGCCCAAACTGGTGAGTTCAAGTTCAACGAATACAGATGTTTTCTTGTCTTCAATATCGCGGTTGTTCAGGCGTTCTTGACCGGTGAATCGCAATTTCCAACAACAGGAATTGTATTCAAAGCCAATCGTGCTCGATATACTTTCTGAATCTTCAATTGAATACCGCCCCGACCCAAAGAACTGCCAGCGATCTGAAATCGGCCAATTTGCATTAAGGGTGATCTGGTCGACATCACGACTGAATCCTTTGGCAAAATAATAACCTATCGATACGTTTTTACGCGCGTCATCCTTTGGTTCATAGCCGACCGCAAACCGTGCCGTGCGAATTTCACTATCCTCATGGTTATATTGGATGAAACTATAGGTCGTCCACGCTCCTTTTGATTCAGTACGCATTTCTGCCAGGAAGTCACCCAAACCTGACTCTACGGTTGATGAAGATCGTAAATTTTGTTCCAGGTCATCCAATAAGTAGAGTTGACCAAAACTGGCTTTGAGTCGTTCGTCGCCAGACTCATTGTCGATTATTCTGGTGGTTAGTCCCAAAGTAACCTGGTTGGTGTCACCTACCCGGTCCTCGCCGTAAAATCGGTTGCCGCGGAAAATATTGCTGAAGTTGTTGAACGTTACCTGGCTGGTATCGAAAATTGGCACATCACTCTGATCTTCCTCTGGGGCATAGGCATAAAAGATTCTTGGTTCCAGCGTGTGCAAAGCACCCTCGCCAAACCAACTGGAATTTTTCTCGAGATAGATTCCAGCATCAACGCTAAAAATAGGCACCGAGAACGACGGGCTTTCTTCACTCCCTGGAGCCACGTTATCAAGGCTATAGGTTCGATGATAAAACTCTATTTGTGGTTTTACATAACCCCATATATTTTCTATCGGTAAATTAACGAAAGAATTCAGTGCAGTACGCGTGCCTTCAACCCGGAAATCTGAGGCGAAATTATTATACGTTGCGCTCAACCCAAACTTCATACCCCACGGCCCTTCAGGAAGGTTTGAACTAACAGTCACCGACGGCAATCTTTCGTACGGCTTGGCCGATTCAGGGATAATCGGATCGATGATCTGGTACTCGTTGGCCCGGACCCGCACATTCACATATTCGGAAGCATAGTACAGTGAGGCATCACGCGGCACGTAGGTCGCACTAAAGTATCTAACCTGGTTACGGAAATCGTCGAAGTAGTCTACGTCAGATACATCGTTGTAATTTATTGTTCCGCTCAGGCTTTCGGTAAACTGTTGGTAGTGCTGGATACTCAGCAAGTCTCGATCGTCACCAAACAAATCATCGTCAGGCAAAATTTCACCGTAGATGTAGGTCTCGGCAGTCTCAGATTTGCGCCGATATTCGGCACCAATCTGTAATCCTCGATCTGTGTAGTATCTTGGAGTGAAGGTCGCATCCTGATTCTTGGCGATATTCCAATACCAGGGCACATCGATTATGTTGCCCGATTCCTCGTCACTTCCAATTCCAGGCGCCAGGAATCCTGTTTTTCGCTCATCATTGATGGGGAATGAAATATAAGGGGCATAAAAAATGGGTAAGCCCTGGAACCGCACCGTAGCACCGCGCGCTTTTCCCACACCGGCTGTTTGGTCGAGTTGCAGGCTACGCGCAGACAACATGACAGCATCATTGCCCTCATTACAAGTGGTATACCTGGCATTCTCCAATGAGATTAAGCCCTCACCTTCCAGATTTACGACTTCGGCGGAGCCACGCGATTCAATCTGCACCGTATCTATTTTGCCGTCGGTGGTGCGAGACTTAGCCAGCTTGAATTCGCTATTGTTCAACGTGCCAATTTGACTCGGAGCATGGACATCGATCGAGTCACTGGCTATGTAATCACCGTTTTCAGAAATCATCTCCACGCTCCCACTGGCGACCACGCGATCGCTATCCCGGTAGTACGTTAGATTGTCGGCCACTATCGTTTGCGGCCCTTGCGAAACTTCAGCATTCCCGGTCAGGGTCACCGATTCCTGCCCCTGTGCTTCGACATTATCCGCTTCCAAGGAAATCGGGTACTTGCCGTTTACCCCGGGAGCCAGTTCTGGAGCTGCAAATTGAAGCTCTGTCGGTTTACAAGCACAATTAAATCCCTTACAGGCTGCATTGGCTTGAGTCGATACAAGCAACAACAAGGCCGAGACGACAAGGATTGATTTTGGTGACTTTAAGTCTGTCATGAAGACATTCCTCATTGGTTTTATCTGATTATCGTTTTGCTACCAATCTAGTATGAACGATGCTGACGCATGGCGCTTTTTTCGGCTTAGTGCCAACTCGAACCGGTGACCATATTTTAGTATTGAACTAGCGCAACACTGAGAATGATCCACCTTTCGAATTAAGCAGTGCCTCAACACGGTTTCATCATATTAATGCACTGTATAATCTTAGCCCGAGATTATAGAGCATTCGAGCCGACACTGCTAAGCGAGACCTGCTTTTTTAAGCTGCAAAATAAACACGCCAAACCGTGAACATTGATATCATCGCAGCCTTGGGTTAATTACCTGACGTCACCTAAAAATCTATGGACAAGCGACTTAAACAAATTGAATTCTGGCTGCCTGAGGTTATCGGTGAAACCATCTTGTCTTTGGAAGTTGCCTCGGCTGATGCCAGTTTTCGGCGTTACTTCAGAGCTACCACCAAAGATGGCAGTTATGTGGTTATGGATGCCCCACCCGACAAGGAGCCGTTGGCACCGTTTATCGCGATAGATCGAGCGTTACTGGATCTTGGCGTACATGCTCCGGCAATCCATGCTGAAGACCTAGAACAAGGATTTCTGTTACTGGAAGACTTGGGAAATACAACCTATCTGCAGAAACTGCCTGGTTCCAGCCAGAGTTTGTATAGCGCAGCCATCGACACGTTGATCAAGATTCAATGTGGCAGCGATATTTCACCAGACCACGTATTACCCGCTTATGACGCCGCGCGACTGCGGCAAGAAATGGGCTTGTTCGACGACTGGTATCTAAAGCGCCATGTTGATGTTCAGCTGAACGAGGCACAACAACTCATCTGGAATGACACACAGCAGATTTTGATTGATGCATGCCTGGAACAACCCCAAGTGTGGGTACACCGCGACTATCACAGCCGGAACCTGATGGTGACCGATCAGGATTCGCCTGCGGTGATCGACTTCCAGGATATGTGTGTTGGCCCCATCAGTTATGACCTGGCCTCGTTATTCAAAGATTGTTACATCGAGTGGCCCAGGGATACCCAGCACGAATGGCTTGAAGCCTATTACCTGCGCGCCTTAAATACCGTTCCTAACGTTAATTTTTCCTTATCCGACTTGCTTCGCTGGTTTGATTTAACAGGCTTACAACGGCATTTAAAGGTGCTGGGCATTTTCTGTCGACTTAATTACCGTGATGGCAAATCACATTACCTGGGTGACCTGCCACTGGTGAAAAAATACACCCTGGAGGTGTTGGACTATTACCCAGATCTCAACAATTTTCGTCGTATGCTCACCAGCCTATTGGAATCGAGTGGCCAGGGTCAGTAGTGATGGCGAATAACTACGCAAGCGCTGAAACCACGGTCGTATTGTTGGCGGCGGGTCATGGTAAGCGCATGTTGCCGCTGACAAAATCCACGCCGAAGCCTTTGCTAAAGGTAGGCGATGAGGCATTGATCGAACACCACCTGCATCGATTGCGATCGATGGGTTTTCGCGATGTAGTAATCAATCTGGCATACCTTGGAGAGCAGATTCGCCAACATCTGGACAATGGTGCGAAGTACGGACTGAACATTCGCTATTCAGACGAATCCGCGACCGGAGCGCTAGAAACTGCAGGGGGGTTGCAACATGCCTTACCGCTTATCAGCAGCGATCCATTCCTGGTAGTTAATGCCGATATCTGGACGGACTACCCGTTTACCCAACTCTTAGGCCATCTGGATAGGCCCGCTCGACTGGTGATGGGCCCCAACCCGTCTCACAACCCGGATGGTGATTTCAGCTACGACCCTGACTCCGGGATGTTGTTTGTGGCCAATACGTCTAAACAGAGCCACACCTTTTGTGGTATCGCGCTCTATCACAAGTCATTATTTGTATCCCAGGACAGCGGGGTTCGTCCACTCGCACCAATGTTTAGAGAACTGATACAGCAAGAGCAGTTAGAGGCCGTGGTTTACGAGGGAGAATGGCAGGATATTGGCACACCGGAGCGATTGGCCAGCTTAAATCAACGCTACAAAGCGGTTTAGCAGAGCAGTAGCGACTTCATCAAAAACTGGTTTATGGACATGGTCAGCCAACTGGGTGACTTCCAATCCCTGGTAACCACAGGGGTCGATGTTTCGAAACGGCTGCAAGTCCATGTCGATATTTAAGCTTAGCCCATGGTAACTAGTACCGCGTCGAATTCTCAGCCCGAGGGCGGCGATTTTAGCCTGATTAAGATATACACCGGGTGCGTCCTCCCGCCGTTCCCCTGCTATGCCATAACTGTCCAGTAAGTCAATGACACTTTGTTCCAGCGTCTGCACCAAGGACTTAACGCCCAGGCCATAATCCCTTAACTTTAGCATTGGGTAGACGACCAGCTGGCCCGGCCCGTGATAGGTGATTTGCCCACCGCGATCCGACTTGATCACCGGAATAGCACTTGGGTATAACGGTTGTTGTTGGCAAGCTGTCCCCTGCGTGTAGACTGCGGGGTGCTGCAACAACCAGATTCGGTCACGCTCTCCGTCCTCGCGGCCATTGGCGAATGCCGTCATCAACTGGTGAGTATCCTCGTAGTCTCTCTCTGCAAATTGTGAGACCTCGATTACTCTTCCTGACCCCGTCTCCAGTTCAAAAACTTGCTGGGCATTCATTGCAACCTGCTTAGAGAGTCATGACCACTTTGGGCGCGGCAGAAATTGCCTGGTAAATCGCTTCAAGTTGTTGGCGGTTTGAAAGTCTTACAGAAATTGTCACCGATTCAAACTTTCCAGTGCGAGATAACCTGCTCTGCGTTTCCAACACATCTTCCGCCGGCAAGAACTGAAGCACCAAGTCTCTGATCATCACAGAATTAGCGTCTGAATCTGAGTCGTCCGCTTTACACATCGCTTTAAAGCTATAATCGCAGGGGTATTCAATCAGGTCGAAACCATCTTTGGGATCTTTAGCGCTCACAGTGTTTTCAGAAGATTACTGGTTGTTATTGAGTTTAGCGTGTATTCATACACAGCGATTAATTTTCGCGGAGGTTTCGCCAGCGTAACCGAATTCCGTCGGTAAACTGCTTCCAAAGCCCGCCTTCCTTGATAGTACTCATCGCCACCAGAGGGACTTCGGCAATTGGTTTTGAGTCGAGGCTCAAAGTCGCCACGCCCATCTTGTCACCTACTTCAATGGGCGCTGTATAGTAGGGACTTAAACGCAGATCGGTCACCACATCCGCCTCACGCCCGTTCGGCACCACCACATTGACGGCGCGCTCAGCCTGGAACAAAACATCATCGACTTCCCCAAAATAGACCGTGGCGCTCGCCAATCCGCCCTGCTGATCGAGTAACTTTACGGGTTGAAAGGCAACAAAGGCGTAGTCGAGCAAATCCAGCACAGCCTTCTCCCTGGTCCGCTCATCAGTGGAACCAAGCACCACGGCAATCCAGCGCTTGCCCTCTCGCTCAGCAGATCCAACCAGGCAATATCCTGCCGCTTCAGTATGCCCTGTTTTAAGGCCATCCACCGTCGAGTCCCGCCAAAGCAATTTATTGCGATTGTACTGGGTAATATTATTGTGGGTGTACTCTTTCTCAGAGTACCACTTGTAGAAATCAGGGTATTCGCGAATGATCGCCGCGCTGAGCAAGGCAATATCCCGAGCGGACATCACATGCTCATCATCGGGCAAGCCTGAGCTATTGATAAACCGCGAGTGTTTCAAGCTCAGGCGAGCGGCAGCCTGGTTCATCTTTTGTGCAAAAGCTATTTCACTGCCTGCGGTATGTTCCGCCAGGGCGATTGCAGCATCGTTACCAGACTGGATTACCGTACTCTTCAGCAGGTGCTGCAGTTCGACCTGGCTGTTGACCTTGGCAAACATCCGCGAGCCCTCTGCACGCCAGGCTTTCTCACTGATGGAAACCTGATCCTCGAGCTTAATATCACCGCTGGCGAGTGCTTCATAGACAACATAGTTTGTCATTAATTTGGTAATGCTTGCTGGTGGATAAGCCTGCTCAGCATTCAGACTGGCAATAGTCTGTCCGCTCTCAAACTCCATGAGCACCCATGCCTTGGCATCCACATCTGACAACCTGACCGTTGAGTCAAAAAAAAGATCAACATTTTCTTCAGCCAGCGAATAGGAGACAGGTAGCATCAGGAGCGCCAACAGCACGCCCACGATTCGTGATCGTGCAACAAGCTGGTGCACGATTATGCGTGTGCGTCGATTCATTCACTTCCACCCGAGGATTGCAGGAACTTTTGCCTTTGATCAGCAATCGCTGTGCTCAAATCGTTAACCGCCATGGCGTAGAGCACGCTCTGATTGTAACGCGTAATCACGTAAAAGTTTTCATGTGTGAAAAAGTAACGCGGCATATGACCTTCATAGTCTCCGGGTACCGTGGTCGATTTAGCGTTTGCATTACTCACTTTCCATTTGCTGTCAGTTTTTGCCGCGCTTTCCGATTTGGTTTTGGCGACACTGTTCGGTGGAATTTTCAGGCGCTGACCGCGGAAAATAGCCCCTTTCTTATTCAGCTTATTCAGTGCGAACAGGGAGCGACAGGACACCTCAAACTTTTCAGCAATTTCACAAGCGGTATCGCCAGCGCGTACCAGGTAAGTATCACTGGTCTTTGGATCAAGTACGATCTCGCTAGCATTCAACATAATCACACCCAGCTTTTCAGTATCATCAATCTCTTCCGAGATCGGTGCACCCAGCGCCCTGAGAGTGACCGCGGAATGTTGTACCTTACGTTTATTACTGGCCCGTTCCGCTATTTGCGCGGGTACCGAATGATGCTCTGCAGATGTCACGGGGCGGCCCTTAAGCCAACCATTCTTAACAAAGTAATTAGCAATACTGCCGATAGCATCGATCGGTTGATCAATGAGGTCTGTCACGCCGTCACCAGAAAAATCCACTGCATAGTTACGGTAGCTGCTGGAGATAAATTGCGGGAATCCTACGGCACCGGCATAGGAACCTAATATCTCATCCGCCGCCATATTGTTTTCCTTGGTCAGAATCAGGAATTCTCTTAGCTCGCTGGCAAAAAACTTGCTGCGACGCTCAAACCCGACCACCAAGGTGACAAGACTGTCTAACACCTTGTGCTTGCCCTTGTACTTGCCAAACTTGGACTCCACGCCAATGATTGCGACGATCATGCTCGCAGGGACACCGTAGGTTGCTTCCGCCCGGGCCAGAGGTTCAGCATATTCCTGCCAAAAATCGGCGCCTTGCTGAATTCGGTCTTCCTGCAAAAACAGCTTGCGATACTTGCCCCAGGTGAAGCGATATTCTGCCGGGTTTTGCATGGCATCAAGCACAACCTGTTGAAACTCCGCCTGGGCAAATATATCGACCAGTTCCGGCATGGTGTAATGCCCGTCAGCCACCAATTGATCCGCCACCGCGCGCAGTTTTGGATATTCGTTAAGCTCGATCGCGGTCACGATCGAACTCGCTAATATTTGTTGCAGCAAGACCAGGATCAACAGGCCATATTTTATTCGGATAAGCATTATTTTTAATTCAACGAGAGAGCAAACTGCGATGATTGTGAATTCCCATCAAGATACCAAAGCCGGCCATTAGAGTCACCATGGACGTTCCACCATAGCTGATCAGTGGCAACGGCACTCCGACCACCGGTAACATGCCAGCGACCATGCCGATATTGACAAAGACGTAAAAGAAAAAGGTCATCGATAAACTACCTGCCAACAACCTCGAATAGGTATCTTTTGTGTAGTAGGCGATATATAAGCCCCGCCCTGTCAGCGCGACATAAAGCACAAACAGCATTAACACACCGATAAAGCCAAATTCTTCAGAAAATACTGAGAATATAAAGTCAGTATGTCGCTCAGGGATAAACTCGAGCTGCGACTGACTGCCATTCAGCCAACCCTTTCCCTGTGCACCACCAGAGCCAATCGCGATCATCGACTGGATACTATGGTAGCCTGCGCCAAGAGGGTCTGACCACGGATCGAACAAAGTCAGGATGCGTTGCTTCTGATAGTCTCGCAACATCTGCCACATAAATGGGGCAGAGACTGCCGCCAGCACCGTCAACACCCCCATGCTGCGCCAGGAAAATCCGGCCAGGAAAATAATCAAGGCACCCGAGGCCATGATCATAATAGTAGTGCCCAAATCCGGTTGCTTCAGGATCAGCGCCGAAGGTACTAATAGCACGAGTGCGGCCAGGACCAACGTTAAATTATTAGGCGGTAATGATTTGCGGGTAAGAACCCAGGCCACCATCATCGGTACACCGATCTTCATCAACTCGGAAGGCTGGAAGCGAAAAAATCCCAAATCCAACCAACGCTGCGCACCCTTTCCGGTATAGCCGACCAGCAGGACGAGGCCCAGCATCACCAAACCGACCGCGAAAATATAGGGCGACCAGCGAAACCAGGAATCCGGTCTTACCTGGGCAAATGCCATCATGACGACAAAGGCGACCAACATGCGCAGAGACTGACTCACCAGGATGCCGGTATCTTCCCCACCCGCGCTATAAAGAATCACCAGGCTCACTACGAACAGGATTAACAATCCGCTCAACAGCGGCAAATCTACCTTGATGCCAAACATCAGGTTTGCGGCCTCAATGTTGTTGCTACTGAGCTGTTCGCGGGTGCAATTTCAACATAGTCTGGCTCGGCATCATCACCATTAAAGGCATCATTGGCTACCTCTGGTGCCGCATTCGCATCAATTCCGCGCAGGTAAAAATCCATCACCTTGCGTGCTACCGGCGCCGCAACCCCGCTGCCGCTTTCGCCATTCTCGACAATTACCGCTACTGCTATTTGCGGATCTTCCACCGGCGCAAAAGACACAAACAAGGCGTGATCTTTTTGAAACTCGGTCAACTTGGAGGCGTCATATTTTGCGCCTTGCGCAATCGCGACCACCTGCGCCGTGCCGGTTTTACCCGCTATCGTGTAATCCGCATTCAGACCGGAGCGGCGGGCGGTTCCGCGAGGGTGCTCCACCACTGCTCGCATGGCCTCTATAATGGTGTCGTAGTCTTCACCGCGAGCAACAACCTGTTCCAGCATACGGCCTTGGAGATTGGCAATCTGTTGCTGCCCTTCCCCGCTGCCGTGGGTTAGGCGATCGACTAACCTTGGTTCAATACGCTCACCGCGATTAGCCAGTGTCGCCGTCATCACACCAAGCTGGAGTGGTGTGACCAGCATATAACCCTGTCCGATTCCGGTAATTAGTGTTTCACCCGGATACCAAGGATTTCCACGCACGCGTTTTTTCCAATCACGCGAAGGCATCAGTCCAGACGGTTCGCCTTCAAGGTCGATGCCGGTGCGTTTACCTATCCCAAAACGACCTAAAAACTCATGCATTTTGTCGATGCCCAGGTGGTTCGCGAGTTGGTAATAGAACACGTCACAAGATTGCATAATCGATTCGAGCATCGATGTGGGGCCGTGTCCGCCCCGCCGCCAGCAACGATAGCGATGACTGCTTCCCTTTAGCTGGTAATATCCCGGGCAGACAACCGACGTGTTTTTGGTCCAACCATTGCCCAGACCCGCCAGCGCGACCAGGCCTTTAACGGTTGACCCCGGCGCATAGCGACCATTCAGCGCGCGATTGAGTAATGGCCGGTCGATATCATCCCTCAACGCATTGTAGGAGCGGTGATCGATGCCATTTACAAACTTGTTAGGATCGTAGATCGGGTTACTAACGAAGGCGAGCACATCACCCGAAGCGGGCTCGATAGCAATCACTGATCCGCGCCGCCCTTCCAGGTATTCCCTGGCCTTAACCTGCAGTTCGGCGTCTATATTTAAATGGATATCCTCGCCAGAAACTGGCGGGCTGCGATCAAGAGTGCGCACGCGACGACCGTGCGCATTGGTTTCAACCTGTTCGAAACCAACCTCTCCGAGTAAATAGTCTTCGTACTTGGATTCGATGCCCAACTTGCCAATGTACTCTGTGCCTTTGTAGGCCGCTTTGTCGATGCTCTCAGATTCGCGACGATTGATCCGACCAACATAGCCCAGAACATGCACCATCTCACCGCCATAAGGATAGTGTCTCTGCAGCCGGGCCTGCACATAAGCCCCGAAGAAACGGTGCTGGTTGACCACGAAGCGAGCCACCTCTTCTTCAGTCAGGCTGACCTTGAGGATCTGGGCTTCAAAATTCGGTCTGCTGCGGACCAGTGATTTAAACTTACTTATTTCACCAGGCGATACCTGCACGATTCTTGCGACATCATCTAACAGTGCATCCATGTCGCGGACCTCAGAAGGCAGAATCTCCAGCGTGAAAACGGGTATGTTCTCAGCCAATACTTTGCCGTTTCGATCGTAGATCTGCCCTCGCACCGGTGGTATCGGAATCAATCTGACACGGTTGTCCTTGGAGAGGACCTCGAACCGCTGGTTTTGATAAATCTGCAAATACCAGACGCGCCCCAACAACAACAGAGCCATGGCCACCAACAACACCACTAGGGCAATCAGGCGAGCGTGAATCAGGTTGGTCTCACGCAGGTAGTCTTTTAACTCCAGGTTTTCCACGGACTATCGAATGCGGGCAGTCCGCCGCAACTCTTGCAAAAGAATGAACACAAAGGGCCAACACAACATTCCACCCAGCAACGAGTACCAGTACTCCGTGGTGATGGTGAAATCAGTAGTGAGGCCATACAACCAACCGGTCACCAGTTTGAATACCCCGATGAGTAGTCCTACCACCAGCATTTGTGGACCGAAAGACAGCACCTGCAATTGTTGATGCATGCGATTAACCGCGAATGCCAGCATCGCCATTCCCAGGCCCTGTACGCCGAAATTCCTGACAAACAGCACTTCCAACACGGTGCCAATAAAAAACCCAATCCACGGCCCTACGCGATCTGGCACAGTGAGCGACCAATAAACAATGATCAGTGCCATCCAGTCAGGCCAGAGGTAAAACAACCATTGTGGCAGTGGCATGATCGTCAAAGTCAGGGCGATGATGGAGGACAAGGCGATGGCCCAGAGCAAATTGAACCCGGATGTTTTTCGCTGCGCCATCATTGCTGGCCTTCCCCCGAATCGTCAGCGTCAGCAAGGCGTTCGACCAAACCCGTGTTATCCGCTTTTTCTCGCGACAGTAGCAACACGTGGTTCGACCGATCCAGTTTGGCAATTGGTTGAGCGGAAACTTCCAGAAAGTTTTCTTCCTGGATCACCTTAACTTCCGAAATGGTGGCCACCGGGTAGCCATTCGGGAATCGCCCGCCAAGGCCGGAACTAATCAGGATGTCCCCAGCTTCGATATCAGAATTCTGATTCAAAAAAGGCACCCGCAACAGTGAGACACTACCAGTGCCATACACCACCGTGCGCAAACCTGTGCGTTGTACCTGCACCGGCAACGCATGCCCAGGATCAGTAATTAACAAGACACTGCTGTTGAACGGCATGACATCAGTAACCTGGCCGATCACCCCCTGATCATCAATTACCGCTTGGCCACCATATACGCCATGCCGTATACCACGTCCAATCAGGATACTGTGATTGTCACGATCAATGCTGACATTGATCAATTCCGCGAGCGTGATTTTTTCGTTAAGTCGCTCTGAAGCATCCAACAGCGAACGCAAATCCTGGTTTTCCTCCTGCAAGGTGCGCAGAAGAAGCGTCTCCGCTTTAAGCTGAAAATACTCATTCCGCAGGTTTTCGTAGGCAATCTTGATATCGGGCTCGGCTGACAAGGCACTGGTCAGGACGCGCCCGATGCGTGTTGGCAAAGACGCAAGAAACTGAATTGGGGACACCGCCACTGCCATAACATTTCTTGGGCCCTGCAACCAGGTGGTTCGGGTATCCACCAGCATGAGCACCACCGCCACAAAGCAGACGATGCCAAACTGTGACCATGCAGAGCTTTTTTGAAACGAACTCACCATCAGGGAGAGAAATGCGGGGGCGTAATACCCCGGAATAGATTAATGCCGGAGACAAAGATTCGCCTCGGCCGACTGATCATGCTTGCTGGTTTGCGCCTAACCATGCCTGGATTAACATCGAGCCGCCAGCGCTCATCTTACTCGTGCGCGAAAACATCACCGAGATTGTCCATCTCCTCAAGTGCGCGCCCACAACCGCGAGCCACACAAGTTAATGGGTCGTCGGCAATCACCACTGGCAAGCCCGTGTCTTCCATCAGGCGTCGATCCATGTCTCGCATCAATGCACCACCACCGGCAATCACCATGCCTTTATCACCGATATCAGCACTCAGTTCTGGCGGTGTTTGCTCGAGGGCCTGCTTAATGGTTTGTACAATGGATTCAAGTGGGTCTGCGATGGCCGAGTATATCTCTCGGCTACTCAAGGTTACCGCACGCGACAAACCTTCGGCGATATCTCGACCTTTAACTTCCATCTCACGTTCCTCGGACTTGTCCCAAGCAGTGGCAATGGCCTTCTTTACTCGTTCGGCACTGGCCTCACCAATCAGCAGGCCATGATTGCGTCTCACGTGATTAATAATAGATTCATCGAATGTGTCACCGGCTACACGCAAAGAGGTACTGTAAACCATACCTCCCAGTGACATTACGCCAACCTCGGTCGTACCCCCACCAATATCCAGCACCATTGAACCAGTTGGTTCTGCAACCGGCAGGTTTGCGCCGATCGCCACCGCCATAGGTTCTTCAATCAGGTATACCTCGCGCGCACCAGCACCGTACGCCGATTCTCGAATAGCGCGTCGTTCTACCTGGGTTGAACCACAGGGAACACAGATAATAATTCTTGGACTGCCCTGCAGAAACCGGTTTTCCTGTACTTTCTTAATGAAGTACTTGAGCATTTTTTCGGTAACATTGAAATCAGCAATCACGCCATCCTTCATCGGTCGGATCGCTTTGATTGAGCCAGGAGTTCGTCCAAGCATTTTTTTTGCTTCCGCACCGACCGCCAGGATGCTTTTGTTATTCAGACCACCACCCGGTGCATAGCGAATTGCCACCACCGAAGGTTCGTTCAGAATAATGCCTTTTTCTTTTACGTAGATAAGGGTGTTTGCAGTTCCCAAATCAATCGCCAGGTCATTAGAAAACAGGCCTAAAATGCTGCGTAACATAGAGAATTTCCAGAACTTTTATGAAGGTTTGTTTTTATTAGATGTAATCAGTAATTGTACAACGGAAACCAACGGCACGCTATTCAACAAAACGGCTAACTATGGTAATTTTGTGGTTTATCCATCGAATTCTGCGGACAGCTGTAAAGCAGCACATTTCCGGCGAAAACCAAGACTTGATTTACTGCTGATTCAGCGTGCAGCTCAGGCTGCATGCGCAGCATATTCTGTCCCGCTAAGATAAGCAAATTTTGACGCAAACCCATGGCTTTAGATAAACAAACGGTGCAAGACATCGCTCGACTGGCTCGACTGAAAGTAGACGAAGCTGAAATAGAAAAATACAGCAATGAGCTGTCTAACATTCTGAACCTGGTGGAGCAAATGGAAGCCTGCGATACCGGTGGCATCGAGCCGATGACGCATCCATTCGACGCCACGCTGCGGTTTCGTGCGGATGAAGTCAGCGAGACCGACCAACGCGAAAAATTTCAGGCCGTTGCCCCAAGTTCCGAAGACGGGCTATACCTGGTGCCGAAAGTCATCGACGCCAACTGAACGTTTTAAATAGTCTTTCTGCCTAGCCACCACCGCTCCCGCAACCATTCAAATACATCAGAAACGGTAGTCCGTTAATCGAGGCTACCAAGGAATAGTGAAGTGACCATAACCACACTGAAACAACATGCAGAAAACCTGGCCAAGGGCAGTGTTTCCAGCGTTGAACTCACCCAGGATTACCTAAAACGAATTGAGGATTCTGAACTTAACGCGTTTATCAGCACCGATGCCGAGATGAGTCTCGCCCAGGCTGCGCAGGCCGACCAACTACGAGCTGAAGGCAGCACACAAACCTTGCTGGGCATTCCGATCGCACAAAAAGATATTTTCTGCATCGATGGGCGCCAAACAACCTGCGGTTCCAAGATACTGGAAAACTTTATTGCGCCGTATACCGCGACAGTGGTCGAAAAAATGGAACACGCCGGCGCTGTGACGCTGGGCAAAACCAATATGGATGAGTTCGCCATGGGCTCTTCCAATGAAAACTCGTATTTTGGAGATGTCATAAACCCCTGGTCTACAGAAAATGAAAGCCGGGTACCCGGTGGTAGCTCGGGTGGTTCAGCAGCTGCCGTTGCGGCCCATCTGGCTCCGGCCGCCACCGGCACCGACACTGGCGGTTCGATTCGCCAGCCTGCAGCCTTCTGTGGGCTGACCGGCGTAAAACCAAGTTATGGCCGGTGTTCGCGTTACGGGATGATTGCCTTTGCTTCGTCGCTGGATCAGGCCGGGCCAATGACGCACACGGCCGAAGATGCCGCCCTGTTGTTGACCGCCATGTCAGGCTTTGATGCCAAAGATTCGACCTCACTCGATGTGCCAACAGAAGATTTTTCATTGGCGCTTAGCGACTCTCTTGAAGGCCTCAGAATTGGACTGCCAAGCGAATTTTTTAACGAAGGGCTGGATAACGAGATAGCCAGTCTGGTACAAGACGCGATAAATGTCTATGAGCAACTGGGTGCACAAGTTAAAGAGGTGTCGCTGCCTAATGCCCACCTGGCTTTACCCAGCTACTACGTGATTGCGCCCGCAGAAGCATCATCAAACCTGTCTCGCTTCGATGGCGTACGTTACGGCTTTCGCGCCGAGGATTACACCGACCTGAACGATATGTATACACAAACCCGTTCACAGGGCTTTGGCGCCGAGGTAAAACGCCGCATTATGATTGGCACCTATGCCTTGTCATCTGGATACTACGATGCGTACTACTCCAAGGCACAAAAACTACGACGGTTGATCTCCAATGATTTCACCCGTGTCTTTGAAGAATGCGATGTCATCATGGGGCCGACAACACCGAGCACGGCCTTCAGGCATGGCAGCCGCACGGATGACCCGGTATCCATGTACCTGAACGACATCTACACCATCCCGGTGAACCTCGCTGGCCTGCCCGCGGCATCGATTCCTGCTGGCCTAAGCAGCCAGGGGCTGCCAGTCGGACTGCACTTGATCACACCGTATTTGCAGGAATCAAAACTCCTTAATATTGCCCACCAATTTCAGCAGGAAACCGACTGGCACGAGAAAGTAGCGCCGGGGTTAAATCTGGAAAACAACAAGATAACAGGGGGTGCCTGATGTTTAGCTGGGATTCCCGATGGGAAGTAGTTATTGGTTTGGAAGTGCACGCACAGCTACAAACCAGGAGTAAAATCTTTTCCGGTAGCTCAATAGCTTACGGTGCAGAGCCCAATACCCAGGCCAGTGCCGTAGACGTCGCTCTGCCCGGCGTATTGCCGGTTATGAATCTGGAAGCAGCTCGCCTGGCAGTAAAATTTGGCTTGGCGATCGGCGCCAAGATTAATAAAACCAATGTCTTTGCGCGTAAAAATTATTTTTACCCGGATTTACCCAAGGGTTACCAGATCTCCCAGATGGAGTTACCCATTGTTGGGCTTGGCCAGATAACCATTGAAACAGCCGATGGCCCGAAAGCCATTGGCGTTACCCGTGCGCACCTGGAAGAAGACGCGGGCAAATCGCTGCATGAGGACTTTCAAGGACAAACCGGCATCGATCTGAACCGGGCTGGCACACCGCTCCTTGAAATAGTCTCTGAGCCAGATATGCGTTCGCCAGCAGAAGCCGTTGCCTACCTGCGGAAGTTACACAGCCTGGTCAGGTATATTGAAATCTGTGACGGCAACATGCAGGAAGGATCATTTCGCTGCGATGCAAACGTATCGGTGCGACCGCGTGGTCAGGAGGAGTTTGGCACACGAACCGAACTGAAAAACATTAACTCGTTCAAATTCGTTGAACGGGCCATGGAGTACGAAATCGAGCGCCAGATTGACCTGCTTGAAGAAGGCGGTACGGTTGTTCAGGAAACCCGACTCTATGATGCCGATAAGCATGAAACCCGATCCATGCGATCAAAGGAAGAAGCTCACGATTATCGCTACTTCCCTGACCCGGACTTACCTCCAATGGTATTGGAAGACAGCTTTATCGAAGAGATTCGCGCCACCTTGCCGGAGCTGCCGGAAGCCAAGAAAGCCCGCTTTGAATCGGAGTTTGGACTGTCTCCGGAAGATGCAGATTTACTCAGCAGTGACCGCGAGACAGCCAGTTTCTTTGAAGAGACCGTAAACCAGAGTAGCGCGGACAACAAGATCGTGGCTAACTGGATGATTGGCGAACTGTTTGCCAGCTTAAACAAGTCTGAACTATCGATTGATCAATCTCCAGTCAGCACCGCCCAGTTTGCCCAGCTACTAGATCGGCTTGCAGACAATACCCTGTCTGGTAAAACAGCCAAACAGGTGTTTGCCGCTCTGTGGGAGCAGGAAGGACAAGTGGACGAAATTATCGAAGCCAAGGGCCTCAAGCAAATCACCGATACTGGTGCAATAGAGGCGATCGTTGACGAGGTAATCGCCAGCTGTCCTGACCAGGTACAGCAGTTCAAGGACGGCAATGACAAAGTCATTGGTTTCCTGGTTGGGCAGGTCATGCAACGCTCCAAAGGCAAGGCTAACCCACAAATGGCCAACCAGTTGTTGAAGGAGAAAATGAGCTGATGTCGGTTACCTTCACCGAACTGCTTGGTGGTCTGCGTGAGAACGAGACCGGCGACCTGGCTGTTACTATTCCTGAAAGCTGGATGCAGGGTCGAACCACCTACGGCGGTTTATCGGCCGCACTCTGCCTGGCGGCAGTTGAGAAAAACCACCCAGAACTGCCCCCGCTACGCTCGGCTCAAATTAACTTTATTGGGCCAGCAGGCGGCCCTGTCACCGTGAGCAGCAAGGTATTACGCCAAGGGCGATCAGTTGCCTATATCAGCGTAGAGCTGGTTGGTGAACAAGGCATCGCAACGCACGCTGTGTTCTGTTTTGGGGCCAAACGTGAATCCAGGCTGGATCGGGACTTTACTCAGTCGCCATCAACACCTGGCCCGGAAGAAAGTCAAAGTTTCTTTACCCCGGAAAACCGGGGCCCGGTTTTCACCAGTAATTTTGAATGCAAGCTGGCGGCTGGTGCTCGCCCGGTTTCAGGCTCGGACAAGTCCGAACACTTTATCTGGGCCCGCAACCGAGATACCGCAGCGGTAGGCACCACCGCCCTACTAGGCCTGGCAGACATGCCACCCCCGGCAGTGCTCCCCATGTTTAAGGAGTTTGCCCCCATCAGTTCCATGACCTGGATGCTCAATTTCCTGGATGACGAACCCTCAACTCGCGATGGCTGGTGGCTGATGCGTTCAGCCGCAGAACACGCTAAAGATGGCTACTCCAGCCAGGATATGCAGGTGTGGAATACGGATATGAAACTGGTTATCACCGGTAGGCAAAACGTGGCAATTTTCTATTAAATAAAATTTCGATTCCGATTAGAGAACAGTCGCTTTAGTCGATCCGTTTATTTATAATTCGCCATCCTGAAAGAATTGAGCGCCTGTAGCTCAACTAAAAATCCTGTCGGGAAAATTTGAAAGAGTTACGCGCCTGTAGCTCAGCTGACAATTCTGTCTGGAACAGAATTGAACGGCCGCAGGCCGGCCCCGAAGGGGTGAGTCTCAGGATGAGACGAATAATAGAGTACCTGGTTTCGAACCGGGTTGTCTGAAAAATTTGAAAGAGTTACGCGCCTGTAGCTCAGCTGGATAGAACGCCTGTGGCTATCGAGCGATGGCTTCGAAATGGTTCGAAGCATAGGCGATGAAAAATTGTGGAAAGAGTTACGCGCCTGTAGCTCAGCTGGATAGAGTACCTGGCTTCGAACCAGGTGGTCGGGGGTTCGAATCCCTCCGGGCGCGCCAAAAATAAAAAGTCGGCCTCGCGCCGGCTTTTTTATTTTTGGCATGTCTGGAGAATTTGGTTTGAACCCCAAGGTTCGACAATTTTGTCTGGAACAAAATTGGACAGCCGCAGGCTGGTCGAAGACCGAAGCGCGTGGACGCGCTGAGTCAATCCCTCTCTATATACCACCACGGCCTAGCGCCGACTTTTTTATTATTGGCATGTCAGGTGTATTTGATTTGAACCCCACGGTTCGATAAATTTGTCGGGAACGAATTTAAACGGGCGAAGCCCGGCCCCGCAAGGGGTGAGCGCACGACTGCATGGATGCAGGACGTAGGGCAAAGCGGGAACTGGCGCCGAGGACAGCGCGAATAATCCCTCCTGGTATGCCCCCAAAACCCATCAAAATCATCTACACCGATTCCAAAAAATAGTCACAAGCCAACCCCACCAACCCAACCAAATTCGCATAGCTCTGGGGATATTCCACCTGCTGCGCTATGATACAAAGTGAACTTTAGAAACCAAGCAAACCACCCCAGACAGAAACTGTATTCAGCCGTGCCAAAAATTTCGGTCATCATGCCAACATTCAATGGCGCACAGTTTCTGCAAGACACTCTCCAGAGTATCCGTACGCAAAAGCAGCCAGTGAGTGAGCTGATAATTTCCGATGACGACTCAGAGGATGAGACGCTTGATATTGCTCGACAATTCGCCAATACCGCACCGTTTGAAGTCAAACTACTAAACCACCAACGACAAGGCGTTACTGCCAACTATCTACATGCCCTGAAGCATGCCAGCGGTGAGCTGATATTTGTGGCCGATCAAGACGATGTCTGGCTGCCGGAGAAAACCAGCGTCGTCACCAGTGCTTTTGAAAATGACCGAGTCCAGCTTGTAAGCCATGACTGTACGCTTGTTAGCAGAAGTCTCGAACCGCTGGGCCGAACTCTACGGGGCACACCCGCGGCGTCAAAAAGGCTCAGCAGGCGTATCAACAACACCAATGAAGCACAAAACTTGCGCAAGTTCTTGATCGGCGGATTACCTTTGTTAGCACATACACTGTGCTTCCGCAAAAGCCTGGTGCCTTACCTGTTAGCTAAGCCAGCGGAAATTGATGAGTGGTGGTTTGAGGAATGGGTAAGTTGCATCGCTGCCACGCATGGGCGGGTGCAGTTTGTGCCTGATCAGCTGGTACTGTATCGCCAACATGACATGCAGACGTCTGGCGGCCTGGGGAATTCAAGTGAGGAGCAGGGACAACGGCCTCTCAATAAAGACAAGTATCACTCACGCATAATGAAAATCCGCTATTGCGCAAACCTGATCAAGAACGGTGCGCATTTGCAAGACCGACATACCATGCTCACAGAGTATGTCCACTTCCTCGAGTGCCGTCAGATTGCTATTGGTGGTACAAGAATCAAAGCCCTGTCCACATTTTGCCGAACTCTTATCAGTGGTGCATATCACCGATTTGCCAATGGTCTTAGGAGTGCTGGACTGGATCTAATAACTTGGGTGAGGATATCGAAACAAACTTGAATTTACCTGCTCAGTCAAAACTGTATGGGCTCTTCTCGCTCGACTTACAAAGCAAGTTCGTCTTGCGAGCGGCCCCGAAGTTGACATCGACTATAGCCCCACCACCCTTCAATATTTGCGTTGCAACATTAGGCAGTTCTATCCATAGAGTATGTCAGCAGGTTTACTATATCTTAATAGGGCAAACCTATAATATGAGGTCCAAGTTGAACTGATTTTGAATAAGGATTAGTTTAACTCAATTGAAGCCAGAAAAACTTGCTTAATTCGGCATCAAATTTCATCCCCTGATCCGAAATATGTTATTTTTATTCATGTGTCCTTATGTCGCATACAGGACACTGTTCCGCTGAGCTAACCCGTATCATTTCGTAAGGGTTAATAAAGACAATCAAGAGAGGATAAACAAACTATGTTCAAGCCAACCAAGATCAGTTGTGCTGTCACTCTTGCGTTGACTGCAGGCATGTCGGGAACGGCAGTTGCAGCAGATGCGTTAGAGGAAATTGTTGTAACCGCGACCAAGCGGGCAGCAAGCGCACAAAGCATTCCAGTGACTATCCAGGCCATCAGTGAGCAAGCCCTGGATGACCTTGGAATCGAAAATTTTGAAGACTATATTCGAAACCTCGCAGGTGTCACATCAGGCGGCCGTGGACCCGGTCGTAACGAGATATTCATTCGCGGCTTG
>JBCCFY010000001.1:0-262988 GCA_039110515.1 Pseudomonadota bacterium | reverse complement strand
GATTATGAGTGCACTGCTCTAACCCTGCTGCTTCGCAGCCCCGCTATAGGCCAACGTGGAAATAGAAAGTAACAAGAGGGAATGGTAGCAAAATAATGTTCAGTCCTTCTGGTGGGCCCACCTGGACTCGAACCAGGGACCAATGGATTATGAGTCCACTGCTCTAACCAACTGAGCTATAGGCCCACCAGAAAGACTGAACATGCGCACCACCGAGGATGGCGGTGCGCAATGATACAAAATTAGTTTTGTTCTAGGAAGCTTTTTAGGTGCTCTGAGCGGCTTGGGTGGCGAAGTTTTCGCAATGCCTTGGCTTCGATTTGTCGAATCCGTTCGCGCGTTACGTCAAACTGCTTGCCCACTTCTTCCAGGGTGTGGTCGGTGTTCATGCCAATTCCGAAGCGCATGCGCAATACCTTGGCTTCTCTTGGCGTTAGGCTTTCGAGAATATCCGTGGTGGCGTGCAGCAAACCAGACGTCGTTGCAGCATCCATAGGTGCTTCAACGTTTTTGTCTTCGATAAAATCGCCCAAGCTGGAATCTTCGTCATCACCGATTGGCGTTTCCATCGAGATCGGCTCTTTGGCGATCTTCAACACCTTGCGAACCTTGTCTTCAGGCATTTCCATTTTCTCGGCCAATTCTTCCGGCAAGGCTTCGCGGCCTTTTTCCTGCAGAATTTGACGTGAGATGCGGTTCAACTTGTTGATGGTTTCTATCATATGCACTGGGATGCGAATCGTGCGGGCCTGATCCGCGATTGAGCGCGTGATGGCCTGACGAATCCACCAGGTTGCATAGGTCGAGAATTTGTAGCCACGGCGATACTCAAACTTATCCACCGCCTTCATTAAGCCGATGTTGCCTTCCTGGATCAGGTCCAGGAATTGCAGACCACGGTTGGTGTATTTTTTCGCAATCGAGATAACCAAACGCAGGTTTGCTTCAACCATTTCTTTTTTGGCACGTCGGGCTTTGGCTTCACCAATCGACATACGTCGGTTAATGTCTTTGACTTCTTCGATGGGGATGCCCAGGGCATCCACGATGCGGCTGAGTTTGGCTTGCGACATCAAAATCAGGGCCTGATTGTCCTTGATCTTGTCTTTGTCTTTGGCCTCCTTCAGCATTTTCTTGTAGAGACCGTCGTCGGTTTCATTGTCGACAAACATCTCAATGAAATCTTTGCGTGAGATACCGGCTTCGTTCACCGCGATATCCATGATCGCTTTTTCGTGTGAGCGAATTGTCTCAACTTGAAAACGAATGCCTTCCCACAATGCTTCGATGATTTTGGGCACAAACTTGATTTCCATGATGCCTTCAATCAACTCGGCCTGGATCTTGCGCGCTTGCTTGCTGTCAAAACCGTGTTTTGCCAATGCCTTGCTGTGTCGCATATGCAACTTACGCATTGCTTTAAAGCGGGCCAGTGCCTCATTCATATCTGGCCCAGTGTCGACAGGTTTCTCCTCTTCTTCCTCGTCGTCATCGTCTTTATTCTGCGCGGCAGATCCAGACTGAACAGGGTTAGGATCAATTTCCGCATTGGGATCGATAAATGCAACCAACAGATCCGTCAGACGCATTTTTTCTTCTTTGATGTTCTCAAAGTAATCCAGAATGATCTGAATGGCCGAAGGGCATGCCGCCATAGCGACTGTTGATTGACGAATGCCGTCTTCGATTCGTTGCGCCAGGTTAATTTCGTCGGCACGGGTCAACAGGTCCACCGTACCCATCTCGCGCATGTACATGCGCACGGGGTCAGTGGTTCGTCCAAATTCGCTTTCCACCGCGGTTGCCAGAACCGCATCGGTATTATCGTCGTCGTCTTCGGCTTCTTTTTCGTTTTGTGCTTTCAGAAGCAATGAATCCGCATCGGGTACGCTGTCAAATACATCAATCCCCATGTCATTGATCATGTTAACCACAGACTCAATTTGGTCTGTGTCGTTCATGTCTTCAGGGAGGTGGTCGTTAATTTCTCGATAGGTCAAAAAGCCTTGCTCTTTGCCCTTGATGATTAAACGTTTTAATTCAGTTTTTTTGCTGCTTGAATCCATTAATGGAACCTCACATTAATACGCGCCAGACAAACGACCTGCATGGCGTGTACATCAATATTTTAAATAAGGGGTTTTGAAACGGTTTAACCGTCAATTTTATAACAAAAATTGGGAAAATGCGCTTAATTTACGTAATTTCACCGTTCATTTGTCGGAGGCTGCGAAACGCTTAGTAGTTGATTCAAAAGCTGCTTTTCCTCACCACTGAGCATTTCATGCCGGGACTTTTCCAGAAGCTGTTCGAGTTGTGCTTCGATCGCTTGATCCTGTAGCTGTTTCAGGTTTGCTACAAATGCGGGCTCCACTGCATCTTCCTCCAGTAAATGGTCATGACTGGCGAGTTTTTCAAGAGCAGAGAAGTGAGGTTCCTGGCGGTGGCGCTCAATCAGTGTGCCGGTGGTGGTGTGCTCGTTTGAAAGGCAGTGCTCAAGCAATTCCACTAGCAAATCCATTCCCTTAATCGGCAAGCTGGCCAAGTCGATATCCGCGGGAACAGAGCTGGCCAATCGAGGATTTTGCAACAACAGTGAGATTGCGCGGCGAATCGGTGTCATTGGCATGTTGCCAGTGCTTTGCGCGCGACGCCTGCTACGCTCGCCATATTGCCTCGCTGGTTGGTTTTCCTTGCCTGCCAACAGGTCTTGCGGGGTGATCTGTGCCAGCCGGGCTAATTGTTCCACCACCAGCTGGCGCAATACGCCATCGGGGAATTGTTTGATCAATGGGCGAGCAAGCTTGGCCAGTTTGGCGCGCCCATCGAGCCGGTTTAGATCCGCCCGTTTTCTGAGTGTGTCAATCAGAAAATCGGTGAGCGAAGTCGCATTCGCGACCAGCTCAAGAAATCCATCCTTGCCGATCTTGTTTACCATGGTATCGGGATCTTCACCATCTGGTAAAAACAGGAAGCTGATCTGGAATCCGTCTTGCATGAGTGGCAAACAGGTTTCCAGTGCCTTCCAGCCTGCCGCCTTGCCCGCGCGATCACCATCAAAACTAAAAGTGATGTTCTGTGTATGTCGAAACAAGCGCTGCAAGTGCATCGGCGTGGTGGCGGTGCCAAGCGTGGCGACGGCGTTATTGATGCCGGCCTCGGCCAATGCAACCACATCCATATACCCTTCCACGACCAGTACGCCGCCTGCTTCCTTGATGCCGCCGCGCGCTGCAAACAAGCCATAGAGCTCCGAACCCTTGTGAAAGATCGGTGTTTCCGGGGAGTTCAGGTACTTGGGTTCACCGTCACCCAAAACCCGGCCACCAAAGCCGACTACCCGTCCGCGATGATCTTCGATCGGAAACATAATGCGATGTCTGAACCGATCATAAACACGTTGTTTGTCGTTCTGCGTCAGCATGCCAGTATCCAGCAGGGCCTTTTGCGCTGGCGCGGTGGCGCCGTGCTCAGACATCAGGTTGTCCCAACCGTCCGGCGCAAACCCCAGTCCGAAACGCTTGGCAGTCGCGCCGCTCAGGCCTCTATGTTTCAGGTAATCCACCGCTTCTTGCTTATCCGCGTGCTGGCGTAATTGTGCCTGGTAATAGTCGCTGACCTGGTTCATTAACTGGTACAGGTCGATGCCCTGGCTCACCGTTTGCTTTTTCTCAAAGTTTTGCGCCTCGGTGGGGATTTCCATCCCGACGCTGCTGGCGAGCTTTTCGATGGCTTCGCGAAATTCCATGTGATCGTATTCCATCAAGAACCCGATCGCCGAGCCATTTACCCCGCAACCGAAGCAGTGATAAAACTGCTTGGTCGGTGAGACAGTGAAGGAAGGTGTCTTTTCCCCGTGAAACGGGCAGTTTGCTTTGTAGTTGGCGCCAGCTTTTTTGAGAGGCACATAGCCGTCGATCAAATCGACAATATCGATTCGATTCAGTAATTCATCAATAAAGTGTTGGGGAATACGACCAGCCATGGGTCTATTCTACCTGCTCCGTCAAGACAAGCGTTACCCTGGCAACTATTCGCCTGAGGTGTTTGGAAAAAATGGTGTGGATGCTGATCTTAATCAGCAAAATGCAACTAGCTGTTTAACTGAGCTTTGATCAGGCCGCTGACTTTTCCCATGTCGGCCTTGCCCTGAAGTTGGCCTTTCAGCAGGCCCATAACCTTGCCCATATCACGCATGCTCTCAGCACCCGTGCTAGAGATTGCTGCGTTGACGGCGGCGGCGATCTCGTCGTCGCTCATCTGCTCGGGCAAATACTCTTGCAGGTTGTCTACGTGAACTTGTTCCTTATCTGCAAGATCAGCGCGATCGCCGTCATTGAATTGACGAATCGCGTCCTGTGACTGTTTTATTTGTTTTTGTACGATGGCCAGCACATCCTCATCGGAGAGCTCGACCTGGTCATCCACTTCCTTGCGTTGGATGGCTGCGCGCAACAGTCGGATGGACTCCAACCGGGAAGCGTCCTTCTCGCGCATCGCGTTTTTCATGTCTGCCAGGATTTGTTCCTTCAGCGACATAATCGTTTCCTGCTGAAATTTATTTCAGAGTTACGAGACTAGTACAAACGATTGGTGCGAATGCGCCCACGAGACATGCGCTTCATTTCACGTTTTTTAGCAGCAGCGGCTTTGCGTTTACGAATAGAAGTTGGCTTTTCGTAGAACTCACGGCTGCGCATTTCAGTGAAGATTCCGGCTTTCTCGCAAGAGCGACGAAAACGGCGCAATACTACGTCAAATGGCTCGTCGTTTTTAACTTTTACTTGTGGCATAACGTTTGAAAATTAAGTCTTAAATGAAATTTAAGGGTTATATTCGTTCAGGACGCGCGATTCTATCGGTTTCTGCAGGTTTTGTATAGGATTATTGGCTACCTTTTATTGGCTTTTTCGCGCCGATTTTGCACATTATTTTCACCTATTTTGATCGATTCGGTTAGACTCTGGCGCTATGCGAATATTAGGCATTGAAACTTCCTGCGACGATACTGGCGTGGCCATTTACGACACCGATCAAGGCTTGTTGGGTCATGTGCTGTATTCGCAGATCAAGACCCACGAGGAATACGGTGGCGTGGTGCCCGAATTAGCCGCGCGCGATCATATCCGCAAGGTGCTGCCGTTGATCGATACGGTATTAGACAAAGCGGGCTGCGAGGCCAGTTCCATCGATGGGGTGGCCTATACCAGTGGGCCCGGATTAGCGGGCGCTTTACTGGCTGGAAGCGCAGTGGCCAAGGGCCTGGCCTTCGCCTGGAATGTGCCAGCCATTGGTGTGCATCATATGGAAGGGCATATGCTCGCGCCCATGCTTGAGGATCAGGCCCCGGCGTTTCCTTTTGTTGCGCTTTTGGTTTCAGGCGGCCATACCTTGCTGGCTGAAGTTCGTGGGATTGGTGAGTACCAGATTCTGGGTCAAACCCTGGACGATGCGGTCGGCGAGGCATTCGACAAAACTGCCAAAATCCTCGGGCTCGGCTACCCGGGTGGGCCAGCTATCGCACGTGTGGCGGAACAGGGAGACCCAAGCCGTTTTGTCTTCCCACGGCCGATGACCGACCGACCCGGATTAGACTTTAGTTACAGTGGCTTGAAAACAGCTGCGTTGACAACGGTTCAGTCACTGACCCTGGATCAACAAACCGTGGCGGACGTCGCCAGCGCGTTTCAAGAGGCCGCTGTGGATACCATGGTGATTAAATGCAAACGCGCTTTGCAACAGACTGGCGCCGAGCGCCTGGTAGTAGCCGGCGGCGTTGGCGCTAATTTACGCCTGCGTGAGCAATTAAAAAACATGGCCGCGGAGAGTGGCTACCAAGTGTTTTACCCGCGCATTGAGTTTTGTACCGATAATGGGGCAATGATTGCCTACGCCGGAGCGCAACGCATTCACCAGGCCAACAATGACCTGGCGTTCCAGGTGAAACCACGCTGGTCTTTGGAAGAGCTTCAGCCCCTGTAAAGAGCTTTAGCCAATTTAAGAAGCTTCAGCCCCAATGATGAGTTCCTGTTCATCGATAGGAATAAAGAAGGAGTATATAAAAGTCAATGCAACAGCACGTCTCACAGAGCAATGATCGCCAGCGCCTCCCGGCTGCAAAATTCGCCCCTATCCGATCGCAAGTAATGCCGTGTAATAGAGTGTAATAATTCAACCCGAAATTTCACGTGCGTGCCGCGAACACTCACAGTATGATAGTTGCCCTGCTTATGGTGACTAAATTGCGGTTTCAGGGTCACCAAGAAAAATTAAAAAACAATAACAATGGCGTTATCGCCAATCAGCAACCAGGAACAAAAAAACATGAATATGTCCAAGCCTTTATTCGCCGCCCTTATCTTTGCTTCGGTGGCACTCGGCTCTAACGTTAGTGCTCAAGATTCTGAAATTACCATCAGCACCAAGAGCTATGGCGACTGGCAAGTACGATGTGAGCAGCAAAAAGGCGCCGACAAAGTCTGTGTAATGACACAACAGGCATTGGTGCAGGAATCGGGGCAGAGACTGATGCAGGCTAATATTGCCAAGCAAGATGGCACTACCAAGATGACACTGATTTTACCGCTGGGTATTTATCTTCCTGCTGGTGCTGCATTACAGCTGGACGAGAAAAAGCATTCTGATCTGACCGTGGTGTTTTGTACCCAGGCTGGTTGCTTCGTCAATCTGGATTTAGACAAGGGTCTTCGAGACTCGATTTCAGGTGCTGAATCGGCGGCGATCTCATTGCAACCAACTGACGGACAAACGGTTAACGTGCCACTGTCAGTGAATGGTTTCGCCGATGCGCACGACGCTTTATAGGCAATAAATACGAAGTTTTAGTGGGATATCTGCGCCAGAATATTTCGTAGAATTACGGAGAAAGTGTGCTAGATTAGTTTGATAAATAGATTTTTGTAAAAAAAGATACCAGAAAAGGTATCTCTGCAGTCGGTAAGGCAAGTGAATTGACTGTGTTTAACCTTCCAATAATTAGGGTGTGAGGACGTGGTGACGATGATGAAAAGGTGGGCTTTTGGGGTATGGGTGATGGTTGCAAGGAAGGCAATCAACGCATGGCAAAAAACATCTACATTTCGGCTGGTATTGCTGGCGGCAGTGTTTACAGCGACGCCTGCCTGGGGTCAGCAGGTAACGCCATCGGCGGTCAAAATTGACAGTACTGCCACCGTCGGAGGCCGCTTCGGCAGTGATTACGGAGAAGCCTATTTAAGTATATTCGCGCCCATCAGCCAAAAGGAAGATGGGCTTATTTTTATCAACCCCCGATTCGCCCTTAAAGATGAAGGTGCCAGTGAAGGCAACCTGGGTATCGGCATCCGCCAGATGCTGTCCAATCAAAATGCCATCATTGGTGCCAACCTGTATGTAGACCGCAGCCGCAGTCGTTACGACATCGATCATGACCAATGGGGTCTTGGCCTGGAGTTTCTTACTGACTCCTGGGATTTTCGCGCTAACTATTATGATCCAGGTAGCAGCACACCCATCGCGGCCACTACTGATATCAACACTATGTCCAGTGTTACTGATGTCATGCGATCGGTTGCAACCGTTGAAACCGTAACCGAAGCCATTGTTGGCAGCAGAACCAATGTCGTTAACACCGACTTTTATCGCGGTAACAACATCTTGGCACAGACCGTTTCTACCAGAACGGATCGCGTGAGAACCACTACTGATATCAGGCAGACCACCACCACAACATTCACCACCACAGACACCTTCACTGACCTGTTATTTGAAAAGCGCGAAGGAGGCCTTGAAGGCTACGATCTGGAGCTGGGCTATAAATTCCCTCTACCAGAAACCATGCCCGAGGTCCGTCTGTTTGGTGGCTATTATGATTTCGAAGGCCCCTTTGACAGCGAAATAAAGGGTGCCAAGGGGCGAGTTGAAGTAAGAGCAGGTGAGTATTTCACTTTTGATGCCGAAGTATTTGAAGATGAAGAACTGCACGGTTCTGATTACTTCGTTGGGGCACGCGTCAATCTGCCATTTAGTTTTTCCAACCTGGTCAACGGCAAAAACCCATTCCTGGCCCGCAAGCATGACATGATCACTTTCCGTAACCGGTCACTGTCTGCCCGGATTGGCGAAGAGGTGATTCGTGATGTGAACGTCCATGTGGCGGAGTCTCCTTTTGTGGAAAACCGTGCGAAACGTCGCGTGACGAAGGAACAATCTGTAGCTGTAGAAGTCGACGTGGTTGAGACCAGCGAATTCTCGGATCGAAACGTGGTGTCAGTCGTCGAGAATAGTCGTTTCTACACTAATGATGGCGACCGCATTACCGTGACCCATTTGGACAGTAACGCCTCGGGTGCTGATATAGGAACCTTTGAGGATCCAAACCAGACCTTGACGTCGGCTAATGCAACTCAGGCAGCCGATGCCAATGACATAATTCTGCTGCATTCAGACAGCTCTTTTGATGGTGAAACCGTTAATGTGACCGATGACCAATCGTTGATCGGGCAGGGTGGCGGTATTCAAACCACTGTAGAAACTGATCAAGGTTCTCTAGTGCTGCCGGAAGCAGGCAATCCCAATGGCGCTACTGCTACCATCAACAATGGTGGAGTGCAGATTAACTCAAATAATGTTCTGGTTAATAACGTTGTGGTCAACCAGGGCAGTGTGACCACGGCCGGGGCCTCGACGCATACCGACCTGACCATCACCAATGTGCACGTAACCGGCTCCGGTGGTAATGGCTTTGAGCTGGGTACCAACGGTGGCACTCTGGGTGGAACCATTACTCTGGAAAATATCACTGTTGAGAACTCTGCAGGAAGCGGCATCGTTCTGGAAAACCTGCAAGCGGGTGGCACCGTGGTGGCAAACTCCACAACTGCATCGGGCAACGCTGCGAATGGCATCGATATTTTAAACAGCGCCGGTACCTTTAACTTTACAGACACGAACACCGACACTTCAGGCAACGCTGGCATCTTCGTAGAGAACAACACCGGCGCAGTTAATTTTGAAAACACCACGGTTACTGACCCAGGTGCGGCTGGTATCCAGCTCAGTAATAACAACGGTAACGTCAGTTTTGGCACAACCAATGTCGACCTTGGGAACACAGCTGGCACCGCAGGTATCGACTTCATTAATAATAATGGCACCACCAGCTTTGGCACGGTTACCATCACGGATGTTGGTGCTGGTGACAACCAGGTAGGTGTGGACTTCAATGGAGCTACCCTAACTAACCAGATCGATTTTGATTCGGTCGCTATTTCTGGCCCTGCCTCCTCTACCACTTCTATTGGCGTGGATCTGACTGGAGTGCAAGGCAACCAGATTGTTAACATGGGCAGCAATGTCGATCCGGCTACTGGCCCATCCAGCTCCATTGTTAATACACATCGTGGTGTTTTGATTGATCCTACCGCGTCTGTGCATTTTACCTTTGGTGACGGCGAAAGCCCGAGCGACATCGGCTCTATCATTGATGTTAACAATGCCGATGACTTTTCTTATACCGTGGATGCGGGTGGCGGCACGCTCGGTTCGGCCAGCTTTAATTTTGATGACGTAGTGGTTGGCGCTGGCGACGAGGCTAACTTCCCTGCGGCACCTTCTAACCTGGTGTTTGTAAGTACTGGTGGTGGTGTTGTTACTGCGGGCACCAATGGCCTGAACATAGATGTCATGACGATTGATCCGTTCCAGGCGGAGTCGCAGGCCAATGTCGGACAAACCTTTGTATTTGTAGGCGATGCAGGAGGCATTATTGATGTTGCCCTTGGCATGACCGATGGTTTTACCCTGGATATGGGCCAAAGCATCGACGGTTTTAATAACGGCAACAGCTTTATATTTGGCACCCTGCAGCCGGTGAATATCTCCGGCAATCTCGGAGTCACAGGCGGCAATATCACAGCTAACTCGGCGACTGTTATCAACTCAGATCGATTTTCCAATTCGATCGTGAACGTTGCCGGTGGCAATAGTACCGTAGCCAACAACATTTTCGACGGCACATTGGACGTGGCGTGGATAGGAAACCCGGCCAATGCACCCGTGTCCGTGATCAACGTGGCAGGCGCGGCCAACGATGTGAGTATCATCGGCGCAGACATTACTAATGTTAGCGATATGCCTGTTACTCACGTTGGCATTAATCTGGATAACAATGCCGGCAATGTCACCTTGATGGATGTGGCCCTGACCGGCAGTAATGCGGGTACAGGCTTGCAGGTTGACGCCACCACTGCGTCTACTGGCCAGGTAACTGGCGACGCCAATACCAGTTTCGGCGCAACTACCGGCACGGTGGTTTCCATCGGTGCGGGCGCTCGAGATATAAATCTGGGCGCAACCACTACGACCTCATCACTGAATACGTCTACCGCCATCATGATCGATGGTCAGTCCGGTGGCACTATTTCCTTTGGTGATGTCACTCTAAATGGTGGAACTGGCACATCAGCCATCGAATCGCTCAATCAATCTGGCGGCACACTGAGTTTTGGTATGGTTGATGTTGGCGGTATGACTGGTTTTAATGGTGTGGGCAATGCGATCAATATTGCCGGCATTGGTGGTGCGGTTAATTTCACCGAGATTGATATTGTCGCGACAACCGGTAATGGTTTAGGCGTTGGGGGGCAGATGCTGTCTATTACCAATACCACAAATACCATCACTGCTAATGCTGGCGCTGGCTTGTTCCTGGGTAACACTAATGTCGGCGGCGGTATAACCTTTGATCAGATAAATTCAACCGGTGGCGTTTTTGGAGTGTTCCTTGGCAACGTTACTGGTAATGTGGCTATCAATGGCGGCTCCATAAATGATAGTACGGTGGATGGCTTCGCAATCAATGGTGGTACGGGTGATGTGACTTACGCCGGTGATATAACGCAAAGCCTAGCGAACTCTGCGGTAAGTGTCGCGGGTGGACATACAGGTACAGTTACGTTTATGACCGGCACAATCAACGCCACTAACGGCGATGGTCTGCAATTCAATAATGCTGATGGCAACTACAACTTTAATGGTGCAATCACACTAAATGGTGGGGATGCTGGTATTGATATCGTAGGTGGTTCAGCGGGCACCTTTACCTTTGCGGATACAACAATCAATAACAGTACCGGTATTGCAGTCAACATGGATAGCAGTCCAGGTACTGCAACATTTAGGGACCTGATCATTACCCAGTCTGTGGGTCATGGCGTTCAGGCGAACAATTCGGGTAACCTAGTAATTGGTGTGGGTGGCTTGAATCCATCCGAAATCGACAATGTCACCGGTGACGGAATAAATATTACTAACACCAATACTCGAATCGAAGTTGTGCAGATCGGGGAAGATGGCAATATTGGCGATGGTGGTATCGAAATCACCAATAACGACGGTGTCGATCGCACCGCCGTCATAGATTTCAATAATATTTTTGAATTGTCTGGCACTCCTATTCCTGGTGTGGGTATTCAAATCAATGCGCAGTCTGGCACCTTAACGGCTGACCTGATCAACAACTTCATCGCAACCGATGATCACGCAATCGCCACCCAAGATGGGGGCGTTGCCAATTCTCTAATTCTATCGCTCACCGGAAACAGTACTCTCACAACCAACAATGCGGGCGTGCCCACGATGGAAATCGTCGGTAGTGGTTTGGATTCCACCATCGTTACCGCTTGGGATGCGCCGAACCAGGTGATCGGCGATGTCGGTGTGTTCGGTTCGGCGGGCGGCGGCATTGTGTTCAACCAGGTCACCTTTGATGCGGATGTGAACACCGCTGGCAATCAGCAAGTCATGTTTACAGGCACCCTGGATATCGGTGCGGTGCCACCTAGTACCATTGCGCGTGTAACTGGTGATGGTCTCTCGTTCTTGAATACATCGGGCAGTCTGAGGATTAACGAACTGAATGTTGCTAACTTTAACGGTACCGGCCTTGAAGTCGATACCAAAGGACTGGGAACCACTTTCACCCTCGATATTGCTGGTGGTGATATTGATACATTGGGTGGTCAGGCTTTATACCTGGATCCATTATTTGGCGATATCACATTTAATACTGTGACCAGCACGAATTCCGCCGTACTAGGCGGCACTGCCGCCACCGCTAGCAGTGATGGCTCTGGTGTCACCATCGATGCCTTAACTGCCTCGGGTGGTGTTGGTACCAATGCTCTAACCATTGGTGAACTGAATATCAGCGGCCCGGCAACAGACGGCCTGAATATTAATAACACTGTGGGCAACGTGACCATTGGTACTGCCGGTGGTGCAGCCGGTTCTGGCGGCACCATCGAGTCCAACGGTGGCAATGCCGTGAACATCACTGGCGGCAATGCGGCAGTCACTTTGAACAATGTGAACGTAAACGCAACCGGTGGCACCGCGGTTAACATTAATGGCGGTTCCATGGGCAATGTCAGCCTGGTCAATACAGACGTTGCACAACTGGGCACAGGCCGCGCGATTAATGTAGATGGCGCCGCTGCCGGCAATATTTTGTTTGATGCAGCAGGTTCTGTCACCGCAACGGTAGCAAACAACACAGGCATCAATATCAATAATACAGATGCTAATGTAACCGTAGCGAACGCCACCTTAAGTAATACCGTAGGCGATGCAGTGAGCATCACCGGCGGCACTGGCCAGATGAACTTCGATAATCTGGATGTCGCCAACAGCGGTGGCGACGGTATCCAGTCGGTCGATTTGGCTGGCACCCTGATGGTGCAAAACGGCAGCAGTTTCACCGGTATCACGGGTGATGGCATCAACGTGGATAACACCGTGGCCACAGCAACGGTGGTTCAGGTGCTTGGCACTGCCGGTGTGAATACCTTTGACACCATTGGCGACGACGCGATTTCGGTCACCAACAGTACCGGCAATATCACCATATCCGATGTGAATAGCACTGGTGTCACCGGCGACATGCTGCAGCAAACCAACCACACTGGTACAACAACGGTCACTAATGGCTTAACGCTGGCCAATCTGGCGCTTGGCGGCACATCCATAGCTCAGTTCATTAACCAAACCGGCACAGTCAATGTTAACGATGCGCTGATTTCAAACTTGATCATCAACGGCGGTAACGCAAACTTCAATTTCAATGCTGGCACGATGTTGGTGAACACCAACAACACTGCCACCATTGATATCACCAACCATACTGGCGGCACTGTCGACTTCGATGGCACCATCAATGCCACCAACGGTTCTGGTCTGCAGTTTAATAATGCAGATGGGACCTATGATTTCAGTGGCAGTGTTACCCTGAATGGCGGCGATGCCGGAATCGATATCATCGGTGGCTCAGCAGGCACCTTCACCTTCAGCAACACCACTCTCATCAATAATGCAGCAGGTGGAATGGGTGTAAATATGGACGGTTCCGCAGGAGCCAGCCTCACCTTTAGCGGTGGCTTGGATATTGCGACCACTGATGCAATTGGCTTTAATGCCACCGGCGGGGGCACAATTGCTGTTAGCGCGACTGCTGGCACAGAGCAAATTATTACTAACGGCACAGGTGGCGCAATCAATGTAGATGGCGTAGCGGTTGCAGGCGGCGGCGTCTCGTTTGATCAGATCACCACTGCAGCCACAACCACTGATCAGGGCATCGATATTAACGATGCCACAGGCGGAACCTTCACCTTTGCCAACGTAAGCCTGGATGGCACTGCAGCAACCACGGGGCTGGATATCAGCGGTAACGCACGCAGCAGTAATGTCGTTGTCAGCGGAGGTTCTATCGACAACGGTGTGCGAATTCAAGATGGCGGTACCGGCACCGTAACCATCGATGCTGCCATCACCGATAACGCGGGTTACGCAGTACAAGTCGCGAACCGGGGAGCCGGCTCAGGGCTGGTCGACATTAATGGCAACGTAACCAACAATACTGGCGCGGTTTCCATTCAAACTAATACTGGCGGTGACGTTCGGTTTGACGGAATGGTGACTGGAACTGGCACCATCAACGCAGGTGCGATAGATATAGATGGAAATACGGGTGGTACTACCAACTTTAATGGCTTGGTAGACATTGATGTAACAGGAGCAGGCACGGGCGTGATGATTGGCTCGACCAATACCGCTGGCGCTGCGATTAACTTTAATGGTGGGTTGGAGATTAACTCAACTACCAGCACAGCGTTTGAAGCACTGGGTGGCACTCTGGGTATTGCCGATGCGGGCAGTCGTTTTATTGCCACAACCAGTGGCACTGCGCTCAACTTGGACGGCGTCACTCTTGCCGCTGGAGGAGCGAATTTTGGCTCGATAGGCAATAGTTTAGCAGCGACCACCGTAGTCATCGATTTGAATGACATAAGCGGTGGAGCGCTGACAGCTGACGATGCTGCAATACTAACTGGTAATGGTATTGATATCTCCGGCACGATTGGCAGCGCGATTACCTTTGACAACGTAGACATTGCGCTCAACGCCATGAATCAAACGGCCGTTGATCTAAGCGGTGCAACCATTAATGCTAATCTGAGTTTCGGTGATTTTGACGTTACATCCACCAGCGCAGTAGGAACAACGGGTGTCGATTTAGCAGGCACAACCGGTACTGGCACCATCCAATTGGGTGACACCAATACCAATGGCGGACCAAGCGTCAGCGTTGGCGCAGTTGGTATGGAGCTGGCTTCGGGCGTGAATGTAGACGCAACAACCGATCTGAACTTCATCCTGGGTGATGGCGATGGCACAGTTGGGCCAGGCTCGGATGGCGTGGCATCTACAATGACAGTGACCAATGCGGTGACCGGTGTATTGCCAGCTAATGGCACTTACAACTTCGCTGATATCGACTTCACTACTAGCAATGTCAATAATTTGCTGGGTGCAACCGTCTACTTTGTTGATCAAGCAACCAACGGTGACGGCAGTTCGCAAACCACAGCAGGTACCATCGTAGGTGCTGAAGCGTCAGGCGCTGACGCGATCATCCTGCTTGATGGCACTGCGGGTGCGGGTGGAAATATAATCGATATGTCGGCTGGTATCCATGCTGGCAGTGGCGGCGGAGTGAATACTCTTGACCTGGCAGATGGTCAGGTGTTATTGGGCTTGACCGCGGGTCAAATGATCGACCTTTCCAACTTCGGTCTGGGTGTTGCGCCTGCGAACTTTATTACAAATCTGGGTGGCACACCGATCATTACCGGCCTCGCTGGATTGGAAGCAGCGCCAACACTAACCACCAATAATGGCGATACCATTACTCTGGGTGGTAATAACACCGTTCAGGGCATCACCGTCACAAACACTGGCACTGGATCGGGTATTTCGGGTGTGTTTGCGGCCAATACCGAAATCGCTATCAATTCGACCACTGCAACTGGTGGTTCAGCTGGCGCAGGAATACTGATCGATGGTTCAGGTGGCGGTACGACTACCATCACATCGTTCAATGGAAACACCGTGATCGATGCAGGCGCACGTGGAATCAATTTTAACGGTGTCACATTCGACGCTGATACCTCAACTGCTGGCATCCAGCAGGTAATGGGCGGCAACACCACTGTAGGCACCATTGGCAATCGCGTTGCGGGTGACGGCATCCGAATGAATAATGTGCTGGGTGACATAGCCTTTGGCACGCTGAATGTCTTCAACGACACTGGCACCGGCCTCTTTGTTCGAGATGCTGGAACCAAGGGCGGCGGTTCATTCGCCATTTCCACTACCGGAGGCACAATCGATACCACCAATGGTACAGCCATGGATATTGATCCGGTAATGGCAGATTTTACTTTTGGTTCGGTTTCTTCAACCAATGCCAATGGTCAGGGATCCAGTAATAACCAGGCTGGTGGTGTCTTCTTTGATGCAGTTGATGCACAAGGCGGTGCGGCATCAAATGCAGTGAGTATTGGCACTTTAAGCGTCACTGGTTCCAATGGCGATGGTATCAACATTGATAACTCATCTGGTACCTTCACCTTTGGTGCAACAACGATTGACAATACTGCCAGTAATGGTGGCGGTGTGGATCTTGATACTGGCAACAACGACAACCTGACGGTTAATTTCACCAGCGATCTGAATATTGATATATCTGACGGTAACGATGCCTCAGCCGGTTTTGATGCAGATGGCAGTGCAACGGGAAGTACATTGACACTAGGCGTCGCCGCAACTGCGGGCGATCAATCAATTCTGGTTACAGACAGTGCGCCAGGCATAGTGCATCTTAATGATGTCGTGATTGGCGCGGGTGGTGTGCACTTCGATTCCCTGCAGGCAACTGGTACTGCGGCGGCCGCAGAGCTGACCGACCGGGCTATTGATATAGTTGACACAACTGGTGGTGCATTCTCTGCCGATACCGTAGCAGTGACAGATGGCCCGAATAGCCTGTTTACATTCGATGGCGGTGCAATCAATATCGAAGATTCAGCTGCCAGCTTTACATTTGGAAGCATTAACCTGCAAAACCAGGAGAACAACCAATACGAAGGCATCCGTTTGTTGGGTGCTAATGGCGACGTCAATATCACCACGGTAGCTATTGGTAATGCTCCTGGCAGCCGCATGGGACAAGGCTTGCTGGTCGACGGTAATACCAATGAAGTGAATGTGATGGGCGGCACAATTACGGTTGGCTCTGGTAGCGGTGCACTCTTTGTACAGAACCAGGCTGCCGGGGGTTCAACAACATTTACCAACCTCGCATTAACGAGTGCCGATGCTGATACGGTCCGTTTAACTGATAATATGGGCTCCATTACCTTTACTGGTGGCACCATTACCAATAATGGTACTGGTGTGGCTTTCCAAGCCTCTGACTCGGTTGATATTAATGGTGGTAGTGCCACAATCAATATCGGCAGCAATATCGTTAATGCTGATACCGGCGCGAATGTACAAGCTGTCGAGATTACCGAGACAAGCGGCAATATTACACTTAGCGGGAATATTACTAATACCAACGGCGGCGAGTTGATTGCCATCGGTTTTGATAGCATCAATGCCGGGCTCGGTGGCCCAACTGCTGGCACCATCGCCTTTACTGGCACCACGCTATCGGATACAAGCGGAGACGGCATTATCATTAATGATGTTTCTGCTGGCGCTGCTGTTACTTTCTCTGCAGGCACTTCAGTGAATATTCAAACGCCAGTTACCACCGGGCTTGATATAACCAATAATGCAGGCACGGTAACCTTTAATGGCTCTGTAACGGTTAATAGCGGCACGAATACGGCTGTAAATATCAATAATAACACCGGCGGTAATATCAATTTTGCAGGTGGCGGATTGGATATTGATACGACAACCGCTGCTGGTTTTACCGCAACCGGTGGTGGTACTGTCACTGTTCAGGGTACGGGTAATACCGTAAATACCACAACAGGTACGGCAGTTAATATTGTTAATACCACCATTGGTGGTTCTGGTGTTACTTTCCAAAGTGTGAGTTCGAGCGGTTCTACTAATGGAATTGTATTGAACACTACCGGTGCGGGTGGATTTACCATTGCCGGTGATGGCACAACTACTCGAAATAACTCAGGCGGTACGATTCAAAATACAACTGGCAGCGCTATTTTATTAACTAATGCTTCCAATATTGATATTAATCATTTGAATATCACTGATGCTGGTATTCATGCCATTGATGGTACAGGAGTAAATAACTTTACTTTCCGTCATTCAACAGTGTCTGGCATTGGTCCCGCGGCAGTTGATGATCACAATGCATTTAATTTTGTCACTGGTGCGCAGAGCGTTATTGGCACGGTGTTGGTAGACAACGTCGCTTTCACCAACTTTGAAGATACGGCTATCGATATCGCCAACACCTCAGGCGCGGTCAATGTGACGGTTTCAAATTCAGTGTTTAGTAATAATCACGCGACCTTCGGCAACGAAGCCATCGCAGTTGATTCGCAAAACACTGCATTGTTCAACCTCAATGTTACTGGCAACACATTTACCAATGTGCAAGGTGACGCTGTGGCGGCACGGGTAGGCGGTTCCGGCGGCACGCATGACATAAATATCACGGGCAATACGTCTACTCATGCACTGAATGTGGGTGGCGGTGACTTCCTGATCCAGATGACTAACGGCGCTGACGTCACCTTCGATATTAATAATAATACCGTCGATCACGCCTCACAGTTGTTGTCAGGGGATCCTATACAAATTGTGGGTAATGGTGATGCCGAAGGCCGAATTGTTGGCAATACGCTTTCAGGCTATGGCGGTGATGCTATTCGCCTGGATATGGGCGGCTCTACGGCGGCCTCTGCGGGCAATATTACCTGGACAATTCTGATTCAAAATAACGACATTGGTGTGCTGGGTAACCCTGGAGCCAGTCGCAGTGGCACAGCAGATGAAGCCATCGAAATCTTCAGCCGTGACCACAGTGGCACCTTGAATGTGACCATCGACAACAACCGGATTCACAATCCGCTTAGTCGGGCTGTCAACTTGTTCTCTGACGAAGATTCTCCGTCAGGGACTGGTCCAACCAACAATATCGCTATTATCAATAATACGTTCACTGGTGTGCCGGGTGATTCGATCCGGATTCGAAGTACTGATGCCGACCCAATCACGACATGTGCGCATATCGTGGGTAATACCGGGACTGGTGGTATTTTCCTAGATGAGGACACCACGCCTACAGGCACATCGATCGAGATAACCCAGGCTAGCCTGGCTGCGTTGAACGCCGCGAATACAGGTCTGACCGCTAATCAGAATGATGGCGCGATCGGCTTTAACGGTGGATGTAACATGGTGAGCTTGCCGACTAATCCATAGGGGATTACAGGAAGTAACTACGAAAGATAATTTACTGAATGCGATCGCTACGCGATTAATACAAAAAATTTTCGAAGCTGAGATGTAAATGGAAAATTAAATCGACCGAATATTGTTGCAGCTTCAATGGTTTGGTCAAAAACCTTTATACGGGGGAGGATTTATGTCAGAACCGTTTTTAGCAGAAATTCGGATATTTGGCTTTAACTTTGCGCCACGCGGCTGGGCGTTTTGTGACGGTCAAATTTTACCGATCAATCAGAACCAGTCGCTTTATTCGTTGTTGGGGACAACCTACGGTGGGGACGGTCGAACCAGTTTTGCGCTACCAGACTTGAGGGGCAGAACCCCGATACATGTCGGTGCGTCCAATGGTACAGCCCATCTATTAGGGCAGAAGTCTGGCGAAGAGACGCATACCCTAAGCGGTGCAGAAATGCCTCAGCATACACACACTTTGAAGGGCTCGACCAATACACCCACGTCTCCACTCGCGACTAACAATGTATGGTCGCGCGGTGCACAAAACCAGTACGCACCATCTGCAGCTGCTACCAATGTGAATATGGGATCGCAGACGTTACTGAATGCGGGTGGTGGTCAGGCACATGATAATATGATGCCGTACTTAACGATAAATTTTGGAATTGCCTTGCGTGGCTTATTTCCATCACGTAACTAAGGGGGGTAATTATGTCAGAACCATTTGTAGGCGAAGTCCGAATGTTCGCGGGCAATTTTGCTCCTCGCGGCTGGGCCTTTTGCGACGGGCAGTTGTTAGCCGTGTCGCAAAACGATGCACTTTTTTCTTTACTGGGAACCATATATGGCGGTGAGGGTCGAACCACTTTTGGCTTGCCAGATCTGCGAGGAAGAATTCCAATTCATGCCGGTAGTGGACCGGGGTTAAGCCCCAGACGCCTTGGTGCCAAAGCAGGTGCCGAGAATGTGACGTTAACATTAAACCAATTACCGTCTCATACGCATGGCCCGGTTAAAGGGAATACAGCTGCAGCATCTGATCAAATTCCAACTGGCGAACTGAATGCCACGAGTAGTGTCGATATCTACACCAGTAGCGGCAACACAAATATGAGCACTCAGGCGGTAACCAGCGTAGGTGGAAGTCGGTCGCATAGCAACCTTCAGCCCTTTCTGTGCATTCACTTTATCATTGCTTTGGTGGGTATTTACCCATCCAGACAATAAAAAGGAGGACAATCATGTCAGAACCATTTACCGCAGAAGTACGAATATTTGCAGGCAATTTTGCCCCTCGTGGCTGGGCATTTTGTAATGGACAGCTGTTGCCCATTGCTCAAAACACAGCTTTGTTTTCGCTAATTGGAACCACATATGGGGGAGATGGTCGCACAACGACTGCCTTGCCCAATCTTCAGGGTAGAGCACCAATGCACCCTGGCCGTGGTCCGGGACTAACTAGTCGACGATTAGGTCAGAGAGGAGGAGCTGAAATGATCACTCTGTCCGAAGCACAAATGGCTAATCATACTCATCAGCTGAGAGCTTCGAACGATGATATTGAAGAAGAAGGTGGTGACAAAGGTCCGACCAATGGCTATACGGCCAGAATGCAGGCAAATCAATCAATTTACAGTGGCGCTACAAACCTGGTCGACATGGCTTCTGAGTCCTTGTCGAACACAGGTGGCAGTCAGGCACACAATAATATGCAACCATTTTTGACCTTGAGTTTCATTATTGCGTTGGTTGGCTTGTACCCATCACGTGGTTAACCCAGGAGGAATACTATGACTACTGATAAAAACAGACGATCGTTTCTTCAAGGTGCTGCGTTAGCGGGTGCTGCAGTTGCCGCACCACTTACTGCAACCGCAGCGGCGAAAAAAGCGGCAGATTCACTGCAACGCGCTGAGTTTCCTATGCCGGACTTTGATTCGATTGCAGGTGACACCGTATCAATCACCACAGTCGAAGGCATTGTTGCCAAGGGCGTGATTGAAGAAGTCAAAGACCTGCCAGTTGATTCGCCGTTGGATGCTCGACCCGGTTATGTGCGCCATTGCGCCAAGGTTGTGCGCTTCAAGGTAGCTGGTGCAGACCAGTTCAACAATGAGTTACACCAGGTTAAGCACTCCAAGCTTGGCAAGATGGACTTGTTGTTGTCTGCTGTGCCCGATGCTGATGGCAATTACGGACTGGAAGCGATATTTAACTAGTCTTTCAATCGTATTAGTAAGTAACGAGTGGGCGCTGTGGGATAACTGCAGCGCCCGTTTGCGTTTTGGGATAATTTTGACAGTCAAGTTGTAAGGAGGGTTGGATGCAAGGTTTCTATAAGGTTTTATCTCTGTTGGTCCTGGCGACGCTGCTCTCCGCTTGTGCTTCGTCTGGAAAGTTTCCAATAACAGAAAGCCAGCTGGGCGAATATGATTTTTCCAAACCAGAGTTGATCGAGTTGGGCAAACTGGTCGAAGTTGCCTACACCATTTTCCGTGGCGATGAGGCCGAGGCCAACCCGCCGTTTCCAGTTCCATTTCAAACCGGTTTTAAACCGATTCGGAACCTTCAAGGTCGTGACAACCCGAAGGACGCCACCGCCGAATTCTATGGTCATTTATCATGGAAAGAGAATGAACCAAAAACCCTGGTGATCACCATTCGTGGCACCAGCGATGCCCAGGAGTGGCTGGATGACTTCAAGTTTTCTAAAGTATGGTATTCCGACAATGAGGACTATGGTCATGTAGAAAAGGGATTTCATGAAATCTTCCAAACCTTTACCGTTTCTGTTCCGGGCGAGACAGAAACTCAGGCATTGAATGATTATCTTGCCGTTCTGGAGGGCGTCGAAAAGGTGATTGTGGTTGGCCACAGCCTTGGTTCGTCGCTGGCTACGCTGGTAGCCTTTGAAGCTAACTTGTTAGCGCATGCTAATAAAACGGAATTGCTGACTTTTGCTTCACCCCTCACTGGCGATAAACGTTTTGTTAATGCCTTTCAAACCCGCATTGTTGATGCAGTGCGCATGGTCAATCGGCCTGACCTGGTGCCGCGGGTGCCGCCCAAATTATTCGGCTTCAGGCATATTTGGCATGAGCTGGAATACGATTCTCACCCGAATCCGTACATCAAAAACAGTGTCGGTTGTTACCATAGTTTGTTGACCTATTTGCATCTGTTAGACTCGAGTATCTGCCTGGAGTCCAAATGCGGTACGGATGAGTACTGGGCTAACTATCCAGAATGCCCGAGTGATCTAACTGTCTCAAAATAAGGCTCTTTACCGGACGCCATTAAAGTTTAGAAGCTAACAAACCGGAACCACCAATACCGAATGAGTCAAAGTAAAACTTCAAAGAGCAAATCCTTTGATTTGCAGTTTCGTGCCATCACGGATGCCGATTTATCTTTTCTGGAAACCCTGTATAGCACCACTCGTGCTGCAGAACTCTCGCAGGTGCCCTGGACGCAAGAACAGAAAGACGAATTTATCGCCATGCAATTTAATGCGCAGCACACGTTTTACCAGGAGCATTTTACCAAGGCGACTTACGAGATTGTTAGCAAAGATGGCTTTGATATTGGGCGTCTGTATGTGGATGAGCGTGACGATGAGACTCGCATAATAGACATTGCCCTGATGCCGAATTATCAGAAGATGGGCATTGGCCGGTACCTGTTGGAACAGGAGATGGATAAGGCCAAGGAACGTGGCGTGCCGGTGACCATCCATGTAGAGAAAAACAACCCGGCGATGTCCTTATACAAGCGCCTTGGGTTCGAGCTGGTAGAAGACCAGGGCGTCTACGACTTGATGAAATGGGCTGCCTAACCTATTTACAATCGATTTTAACGCCTAGGTAAAAATCGCTTCGTAGCGCATACCCACATCGTCCGGCCCGATTGGTACAACAAACAAAGTTATGTCGCCCTGTTCGGCATGTTTTAGCGTATAGACACCTTGTTCAAGACCTTCTTGTCTATCCGATCGGAATAAGGCAGAGAAGGGCTCAGCTTGCCCAGTCTCGGTTTTTTCAGCAACCACACTGCTGACCTCCACCAATTCCAGATTCAGCTCGCCCTCGTCAAGCTCGATCACAAAATTTGAGTTAAGTTGCGCTTCGTAGTCCTGTTTGTTTTGCATGTCGTGTCGTTTTATTGATTGTCAATCTAGGCTGATTGTAACCCATAAGCAAAACAATTATTGCCCCGGTCGAACCTCAATTCCACAGCTGGTGTTGTATCCCGCGTCGCCATTCATCACGGTGAAAACCTTGTCCATGTCAGTGTTCAGGTTACCCAGGCTCTGCCCCTTAAAACAATCAAACAGGGTAGAGCCAGTGGTACAGCCAAATGTGGACTGCAGATCGTAAGTAGACCAGGTTTTGTCGCTCAGGGTGCGATAGTGAGTCACCGCATTCAGGAATTCTTTACTGGCCGTATCGTAGCTAACTACCTTAAACCCGGGATTATTGTAATGCTGCGGCGTAATACCCGGCGCGGACAGTGCAACGGCAGTGATGGTTTGATTATCGCTGCCATAGATGCGGCGAACTTCATCCATGTGCGTATGGCCGTAGAGGACGCCGCTGATGTAGGGCTGATAGGTCTCTACCGCACTGATAAACCGGTCCAGCCACTGCACTACCGGTTGGTTACCCGTCTGCCGAGGCAGGTGTGCCCACATCGCCTGGCTGGCCGTGGGACTGGTCGGGCAGGTGGCGCTGTTAACCGCGTAAGCATCGAGCCCCGGTGGTATATGCATAATCAGCCAAACTTTCTCACCGGCATTTTTGGCGCTAAGTAGTTCGGATTCCATCCAGTCCATTTGTTGATTACCAGCCTCGGTTTGCGAGGTGCCATCGCGTGAGTGATAGGTGTGGCCCAGGATAATCGAGTTAAGAGCCACAATGCGCAAACCCGCTACTGGCCGCACCGAGTAATAACCAAACTGCGGATGCGCATTACTGACTATGCACGGCGCGCTACCGCAACTGGCCGCGGTATTGAGTGCAGGGTAGGGGTTGTTCTGGCTTGGTGACAATTGGATTGGTGTCTTAGGTTTACCCTCATCCGTGGTAAACGAGAAGTAATCGCCACCCAGGCTGTCGTTGTTTCCAGGGCTATAGAACAGAGGCACACCAGCAGCATCGGCCACGGAACGCATATTATTCAGAATTGTTGCGATATTGGTGTTGTGGTCAGTACGTGGTGCACCCGGCGGCAGGTAGCAGCGGTTATCGGGGCAATGGTAATGCGCGGGTAAGTCCCCGGTGTAGACGATGAATTCCGGCTTGGGGCTCGCCATTAGTACCTGCCCCAATTTCGCTTGCGTATCTGCCCACAAGGCGCGCCCGGTGTCGCCACCGTAGGTCGTGGTATCCGAATAGGTATCCAGGTGCACATCCGACAGGTGCAAAAAGTAGCCAGGTCCGCTACTGCTTGCCTGGGAAGAGGGATTGTCCGCAAAGCTGGTTGAGTTTATTGCCAGGCTCAGCGGTAAGCAGAGGATCGTCGTGCACAAGCGGCGCCACCTGGCACGGGTGCTGAATCCACTGGCTGTATTGAATGCTTTCGCTGAACGAGAGTTACACTGCCTGCTCACTGCATTTAATGACTTCATGTCTCCTCCTGTGGCTGTTGCCGGGTGGTTGACCAAACCGACCATGACCATGCTATGTATAGGGGGCGAGTATTCTTGCTGATGAACCTGGTTCAGCAATTGTAGTGTTTGAACTTCCCAGTCTTTCTCTCCTGGCCCCCACATCCCGAAGAGAAAATGACGTTGCAGAAACTACCGCAACCTCAATTCAGTCTCTCATAGCGACTTTAATCGGTCAAACCAGGCCGATTTATTCCTGTTTTTTCTTGGCCCCGATTTTTGGCTCAGTGCCCGCTTTTAAGCGATCCATATTGGGTCGATGACGCTGAAACAAAAAGGCCACAATCCAGATCACTGCGCCAATCAATTGCATCTGGCTGCTTTGATTGAACACCGCGAAGCTTGCCAAGCCGGTTACTGCGGCAGCCACAAGGCCAGCCAACGAGGAGTAGCGCGTCAGGGCAGCAGTCAACAGCCAACAGCCGATAAAGATGACTACCAGTTTCCAACTCAAAGCAGTAAACACGCCAATGGCAGTGGCTACACCTTTTCCACCCTTGAAGCCCAGGAAGACTGGGTACAGGTGACCCATAAAAGCGGCAATCGCGATCACCGCCGTTAAGCCAGCAGACAAGCCATAGTGCAGGGCCAATGCCACCGGGATCAGGCCCTTGAGCAGATCGCCCAACAGCGTCAGGAAGGCGGCGAACTTGTTACCGGAGCGCAGCACGTTGGTGGCGCCCGGGTTGCCACTACCGGTTTTGCGGGGGTCTTCCAGGCGGAATAGTTTTGCGGCTATTACGGCGCTGGGAATGGAACCGACCAGGTAGCTGAGCAGTGGCCAAAGAATGCTTTGCAGGGTTGCGGACATAGGGTGAATAAGCGGTTTTCAGGTTGCGCTGTAGTGTGTCTGGAAATTGATTTTTCGTCAATCTGCACTATGTTACAGTTCGGACTAAGAAAACAGACGAATAGATGATGGACACAATATTTATTCATGGCCTGCAATGCGAGTGTGTGATTGGAGTTTGGCCATGGGAAAAAAAGATAAACCAGACGTTGGTGTTGGATATCGATCTGGCCACAGATATCCGCCCTGCCGCTGCCTCGGATGACCTGGCGGATACACTGGATTACAAGAAGATCTCCGACCGCGTTATGGAATACGCGCGGGAAAACCCCTTCGACTTAATCGAGACCCTGATCGAACGGCTGGCAGCGCTGATTATGGAAGAGTTTTCAGTGCCCTGGGTGCGCATAAAGTTGGATAAAGGAGGCGTGGTTAAACGCGTGAATCACGTGGGTGTGATCATCGAGCGAGGCCAGCGCCCGGAGGCCTGAGCGTGTCTGTCACGGTTTATTGTTGCCTGGGAAGTAATATCTGTCCGCAGGACAATATCAGTTTCGCGGTACGCCGCGTGCAACGGGATTTTGACCAGGTTGTCACTTCCAACTTGTATCGCAGCAAGGCAGTAGGGTTTGAAGGCGATGATTTTCTCAACCTGGTGTTATCGATACAAACCGATTTAAGCCTGACGGAAATCCTTCAATACGCTGACAGGCTTGAGCAGGAAGCGGGAAGGGTGCGGGTGCGTCGAGGTCGTTTTGATTCCCGGACTCTCGACGTGGACGTGTTGATGTATGGCGATCTATCAGGTCAACACGCGGGCCGCGACTGGCCCAGCGCAGACCTGGATGATAATGCCCATGTACTGTTGCCAATGTCTGAAATAGCAGGTGATGTGCCGCATCCATCCAGTGGCGTAAAGTTTGAGCAACTGTGGCAAAATTTTGAGCTAAAGGACCAGGCGCTGCGTCGAGAGCAAGAAACCTGGTAAGTTCTTCTCAGTAGCGTTTCAGCAACGTTCGCAGTGACACCACACCCATCACATCACAATGGAACGACCCCCATCCACGGCAATCACCTGGCCAGTGATGTACGTGCCATCCTGAACCAGGAACCGAACTGTATTGGCTATTTCTGAAGGGTTGCCCATTCGACTTAACGGAACTCGGGATAACAGTTCAGCCTGACTGATTTCATCATTGCCCTGTTCGGGCCACAAAATCGCGCCCGGAGACACGCCGTTAACCCGAATCTCTGGAGCCAGGTCTCGGGCCAGTGATTTGGTCAGCATGGCCAGGCCTGCCTTGGCTGCACAGTAGATAGGGTGATTGCTCAGAGGGTTCTGCGCATAGATGTCGACGATATTGATAATCACACCGTTGTGCTCGCGCAAGTGTTTAGCCGCGGTACTCACCATAAACGCGGGCGCTCGCAAATTGCTGCCCATTAAATCATTCCAGAACTCGTCATTAATCAGTTCTATAGGTGTTGGGTAAAAAGTCGAGGCATTGTTGATTAAAACGTCCAGCCTTGAGAACCGTTCTACGGTGGTCTCGATAATGCCGGGAATTACATTCAGATCGAGCAGGTCACCGCTAACGGTGGCTGCGGAATTTTCTCGAATAGAGTTCAGCTCACCAGCCAGTTGATCGGCTTCGCCAGATGAAGAGCGATAGTGCACCATGATGTTGTAGCCCGCTGCGTGCAGGGTTTGAGCGATCTCTTTGCCGATGCGCCGGGCACCGCCGGTGATCAGGGCAACTTTAGGTGTGGAGGCAGATTCTGCGGTGTGTTGGTTGGTCATCAGGGCCGATTAATAATGCCTGCAGCAGCGTGAATTGCCGTGCAAAGTAGTAGTGAAAAACTTACTATAACGCAAACTGAGTTACTGCGATGTTTAAACCCTGGTTTTAATTCGAAAACTCTCAAATCCACCGAAGCAATAGCGGCACTTTTACCTTTTGGACATTTTTCAAGCCATCATTATGGCCCTGGTGCAGGGGCTCACTGAATTCCTGCCAATCTCCAGTTCGGCGCACCTGATCCTGGTGCCTGAATTACTGGGATGGGAGGCCAATGGCCTGGCCTTTGATGTGGCAGTGCATGTGGGCACCTTGCTGGCGGTGGTGCTGTTTCTCAAGAAAGAGTTGATGCAAATCATTCCGGCCTGGTTTGGTGGTTGGCAGAGTCAAGAATGGAACCGCGATGGGCTGCTGGGGTGGATGATCATTGTTGCTACCATTCCGGTGGGATTGATTGGTTTGTATGCTGGTCAGTTGATTGAGCAGTTCTTGCGCACGCCACTGATTATTGCCGCAGCCACTTTGATTTTTGGCCTGTTGCTGGGATGGGCTGATCGCAAGGGAGATCGCAACCAGGGAGAACTCACCGATCTTAATTTTCGTCACGCCTTGATGATTGGCGGCGCACAAGCACTGGCCCTGATTCCTGGTACATCACGTTCTGGCGTTACCATGACCGCGCTGCTGGCCTTCGGTTATAGCCGGATAGCCGCCGCGCGGTTTTCATTCTTGCTGGCGATACCGGCGATCGCCTTGCCCGGTTTATTGAAAACAGTGGAATTAAGCGGCAGCGCGGTTGCCGTGCCCTGGACTTCCCTATTGGTTGGCGTGCTAGTCTCGGCCGTCGTGGCCTTGTTGTGCATGCATTGGTTTATTCGTTTTATCCAACGCGTTGGTATGCTGCCATTTGTTATCTACCGGGTGCTGCTGGCTGTAGCCATTGTTATATTTCTGGTCTAGTAGCGGTCTAAGCGGCCAAGGCTTGAAATATCTCAACCCATTCTTATTTAGCTGATTCGCCATGAATGCTTAACAAGATGGCGTGAACCAGAGACAGCAAAGTAATGAACACACATACTCAACAATCAGACCAACTGCGACGCTTCGTGTTTGATCACTTGGATGCGCGCGGATGCATCGTCAATTTGCGCGACACCTGTGAGGCAATCCAGGCTACTCACCACTATCCGGCTAGTTTGGCAGGTTTGCTAAACCAGTTTGCCGTGGCCGTTTGCCTGTTGCGAGACAGTATTAAAATTCAGGGCAGCGTGACTATTCAATTGCGAGCCCCGGGCACACTTAGCCTGGTGATGGCCGACTGTATGTCGGATCGCAGGGTTCGTGCCATTGCTGAATACGATGCGGAAGTGTTTCCCGCAGGCAGTACCGTTGATTTCAATCGCCTGGGTAAAGATGCCGTATTGGCCATTACTATCACTCCCGACGAGGGGGAGCGTTACCAGGGCATCGTACCGATCGAACATGCCAGCCTGGAGGAGTGCCTCGAGGATTATTTCGCACGTTCTGAACAATTGCCCACCTGGTTTCGGCTCCTGGCTGACGAAGATCAGGCCGTAGGCATCGCGCTGCATGCGCTACCTGCCGATAAGGTCACTGATGCGGATGCCAGCGCTCAACATTTTGAGCGCTTAAAGATGTTGCTGAAAACCCTGGAGGCTGAAGAAGCCCTGGCGTTAGATGCTGAACAGATCTTGACTCGCTTGTTCCACGAAGAGTCATGTCGTATGTTTGAGGCGCGCCAGATGGCCTTTGGTTGTCATTGCAGTGCTGAGAAATCGCTGGACGCCGTGCGCAGCCTGGGCGAAGACGATATCAAGGCGCTCATCGCCGAACACCAGGCAGAGGGCAAGGACGCGTTGATTGTCGATTGTCACTTCTGCTTTCAGCGCTATGAGTACGAGTTTTCAGAAATCATGGCATAGAGCTTGTCAGTGCCTAAGTAAGACCCAAACCTGGTAATCTCCGATTAGAATGCCAGGGACACTGCTAATTTTGGTTAAAGACTAACCAGATTGCGGTACCGATGTTATTCTTAAACTCCTCTGGTTCGCTTCACAGATAAAATTTGTTCCAACATGAATGTTTGAACACAGGAGCCATACTCAGAGCTACCAGGATATAAATAGGGTTTTTAATGAATTATTCGGAATTTGAACAGTACGTAAGTATTGCTGACACGTCTGCGGCGGACAATTTTGGCCGCTACAAATTTAAACTAAGACTTTTTGCCTTGCTGGGTTACCTGGTAATCATCGGCATGATTGTGCTGGTAGCCGCGGCTCTCGGTGGGTTGACCGCCTTAGCCTATTTGAGTCCGGCAATTCTGATTCTCTTGATTAAAAAGAAGCTGATCTTCATTTTGATCCCTATGTTGTGGATCATGATTCGTTCATTGTGGGTCAAGATCGAGTCGCCAAAAGGTTACGAGTTGACCAGGAGCAGGTTTCCGAATGTGTTTGTAGAACTCGATGCGTTGAGTACCGAACTTGACTCATTAAAGATTCACACCGTGTTGTTAACCCCCGAGATGAACGCCGCGGTAGTGCAGACCCCTCGCTTGGGTATGCTTGGCTGGCAGAAAAATACGTTGTTTTTGGGACTGGAGTTAATGTTGTCATTATCGCCAGAACAGGTGCGAGCAGTTGTTGCTCATGAACTTGGGCACCTCTCCGGCAATCATTCAAAGTTTAATGGATGGATATATCGCATCCGTGAGAGTTGGGCGCGATTGATGAATGGCTTGATGGAACAAGACAATATTGGCGCGCGGCTGATGGCTCGTTTTTTCAATTGGTACGCACCCAGGTTCTCCGCATACTCCTTTCCGCTCGCGCGCAATAACGAGTATGAGGCAGATGCCATGGCTGCGGAACTGACCAACGCGCAGGCAATCGGTGATGCGCTGATTAATGTTCACGTAGTGGCACCGTACCTAGAAGAGCATTATTGGCAGAATTATTTCAAGAAGGCAGATAACAACGCCAAACCAGAGATATTACCTTGGGCCGGTTTGCACGCGTTTTTACAGACGAATACCGATCCCAAATTACAAGGTCGACTCGATGAGGCGATGAAAATTGAGACCAACGTCTCGGACACGCATCCTGCGTTGAAGGATCGCCTCGCAGCCTTGAAAATTCCTGCACAGCTACCATCGGTGTCGGATAACAATGCAGCGCGCACCTGGCTGGGCGATCAATATCAGGCTGTCATCGGTGAGTTTGATGAACACTGGTTTGCAGATAATGAACAACCCTGGCGCGAACGCTTCGAGTATGTACAAAAAAGCACGGCTCGGAGAATTGAACTGCGTGCTCGTAATCAGGACGAGCTGGATGACGAAACCCTATGGGAGCTCGGTCAACTTGAAGGCGAGTTTGGTGAGAGATCCGATGCGCAAGACATTATTACACGCTATCTGGATCGGAACCCAGGTAACCCTAATGCTGCTTATTCCCTGGCGTTCTACAAAATGAATGACGAAGATGATGCCTGTTTGAAATTGTTCGAACAAGCCTTGGCGTCTGAGGAGCTAGCCTACTACGCGAGCAGCTACGCCTATCAATATCTGGTCAACTCGGATCGAGCGGAGGAAGCAGAGTGGTGGCGAGAGAAAGCGGAGCGCGCGGATAGTATTAGTCAGGCCGCGAATGCAGAGCGTGACCGATTGGATCCGGAAGACCTACTCGAGAAAACAGATTTGGATAGCGAGGCGGTGCAAACTCTGATAGCGAAACTTAAACAGAGCAAAAAAGTAAAAAAGGCCTGGGTTGCGCAAAAGGTGGTTAAGCACAACCCCGAAATTCCTGCTATTGCTATTGCCGTCATTGGCAAAGGGTTCGCGCTTTCCGATGATTCATTGCAGAAAGCCCTGGCAGAGGAATTTTCTGATTTCCCTGTATGGATTATTCCAAAATCAGGAGTTTACAAGCCATTAGCCAAACGAATAATCAAAGTCGGAGACCGGGTAGTCTAATGCTTCAGGTGTTTGATGGATTGTTAGCCGATCTGCGCTTTCAATCGTTTAATGGCGCTTAACCGTGATTTTCGGATAGCGTCCTGAATGGCAGGCCCACTATCGAGTTCTTTGGCTATCGCTGCGGCATCAACCGCTGCCGCCGCTTGTTGATAATCCAGAAATAGATCTGCCTGCTGGTATTCACGGTTCTCAAAACCGGTGCGGCCGCGAGCATCCGCGATGCAGCAGAGGGCGATTTGTTTGGCGCGGTTGGCGTCATTCAGGCTGCGAGTTTTCTCCAGCATATTTAATACGGTGGTTGGTTTTAGCTCCGCCATTTTGTGCATATGCAGATGGTATTCGGCAACAGCCAACGCCAAAGCTTGGTATTTGCGCGGCACGCGCAGACGAGCACACAATTCTTTGATCAATGGCAGGCCGGCTTTTTCGTGCCCTTTGTGTGATGGGAGCACATGTTCTGGGGTAACCGCCTTGCCCAGGTCATGAACCAGGGCGGCGAAGCGCACCAGTGGATCATCGGATAACTTAACCACCTGTTCCATCACCATCTCGGTGTGGATACCACAGTCGATTTCCGGATGGTAGGTAGCGGTTTGCGGAACACCATACAGTCGATCAACTTCGGGCAAGATCTTGGCCAGCGCACCGCAATCGCGTAGTGTGCGGATATATACCTGCGGCGCATCGGTATTCAACGCTTTTCTTGTTTCTGCCCACACTCTTTCCGCAACCAGCGCATCGACCTCGCCATTGTCGACCATGGCTCGCATCAATACCTGGGTTTCCTCCGCAATGGAGAAATTAAACCGCGCCGCAAACCGCGCCACTCGCAATACTCGCACCGGGTCTTCGGCAAATGCTTCCGAAACGTGTCGAATAACCCCGTTTTCAAGATCCTGCTTACCATCAAAAGGGTCGATCAGCACGCCATCGGCGTCTTCGGCCATGGCGTTAATGGTTATATCGCGACGAGCGAGGTCTTGTTCCAGGGTAATGTCTGGATCGGTATTAAACTGGAAGCCCTGGTAGCCACGAGCGGTTTTTCGTTCGGTGCGAGCGAGGGCGTATTCCTCGCCACTTTCCTTGTTTATAAATACGGGAAAGTCATTGCCAACTGCTTCATAGCCCAGTTCAACCATGTCTTCAGGGGTAGCACCAACCACCACCCAGTCCCGATCGGACACGGGCAGCCCCAGCAGTTTATCGCGAACTGCGCCCCCAACCAGGAAAGTGTTCAGTGGTTTTAACATAGTTAGGCTAGCGCGACTGCGCTCAGGAGATACCGTACCGCGCACGATAGTCGTGCATTTTCTGCAGGTTTTCTTCCTGCTCTGGCTGTTGACCAAGGTAATCAATCAGATCGTTCAGGGTAGCTATGGCGATCACCGGAATACCGAATTCGGCCTCAACTTGCTGAATGGCTGACGTTTCTGTGGGTTGGCCATCTTTTTGTCCCAGCTCTTGTCGATCCAATGCCAGGAACACAGCGGACGCACTGGCACCTGCCGCATTGATAATTTCAAATGATTCCCGTATTGCCGTGCCAGCGGTGATGACATCATCGATGATGGCGATGTCGCCTTGCAGTTCGGCCCCAACCATTGAACCCCCTTCGCCATGGTTTTTCGCCTCTTTGCGATTAAATGCGAATGGGATTTCTTTACCCGTGTTCTCAGACAACGCCATCGCAGTCGCACAGGACAGCGTAATGCCTTTGTAGGCAGGTCCAAATAGCACATCAAAGTTGATGTCGGAGTGCTCGATGCTGGTGGCGAAAAATCGGCTGAATTGCAGCATGGTTGCGCCACTGTTAAACAGGCCTGTATTAAAGAAATACGGGCTTATTCGGCCGGATTTCAGGGTGAATTCGCCGAAGCGCAAGACACCGGTTTTGATTGCAAACTCGATAAATTGTTCTTGGTAAGGGAGCATGGATTTGATGGAGTTATACTTTTCGGCCTATCATACCGGGAAATGCTATACGAACAAATAAAGCCAGGCTTGCAGATCACGGAGAGAGAATCCCGCCCTACTCGGGCTCGCTCGTTTACTGCAATACTGTTGTTAATGTGGTTTTGCCAGGCCGTTGTTAGTGCAGAAGATGAAGTTCCTGCTCGAACCTTCGGAGATTGGGTTGTGAATTGTAGCAAGCAGGAGAGCGGCAAGATCGGCTGTGGCATGTCGCAGGTTGCCGTATACCAAGATACTTCCGAACGTTTATTGCGCGTGGATCTGCGCTATATCCCAAGTACCCAGGTGGCCACCATCCAGTTTATTATGCCGCTTGGCGTGTCGCTGGAATTTCCCCCACAGCTGTTTATCGCTGGCAAGTTTTCCGCCGAGGTACCGTTGAATTACTGCATGCCAGACGGGTGCTACTCTACCTTTGTGGTAAAGCCCGAGGTGCTGGAAAAAATTCTGGCTATGGAAAAAGGCAATATTCAACTGCAGGCCGCCAACGGACACATGATGTCGCTGCCCATCTCGGGTAATGGTTCGCGCGAAGCCTTTAACGCGGTTTCTTCGTCGGCAACCGACTAGGCATACGCCACATTCCCCAACATCCTTGCCAGCTTGTTAGTTTTTGCTGCGTTGCTCTGCGATTGCCCGCATAATAGGGCCCTCACAGACTGACAAGAAGCGAACTATGAAAGTCATCTCTCTTAATTTAAATGGAATTCGCGCAGCAGCGCGCAAAGGCTTGTACGAATGGCTACCCAAAGTCGATGCCGATATTATTTGTCTGCAAGAACTAAAAGCACAGGAAGATCAGATTGAAGGTGAACCATTTCACCCACCTGGCTATCACACTTACTTTCATGCGGCCGAAAAGAAGGGCTACAGCGGCGTGGGAATTTACTGCAAGCAAGAACCAGATAATGTGCAGGTTGGGTTGGGCAAAGGCTTCGAGGATGTGGATTCAGAAGGTCGCTATTTGCAGGCCGATTTTGGCGACCTGAGTGTTGTTTCGTTGTATATGCCATCAGGATCGAGCAAGGATGAGCGACAGGCATTCAAGATTGATTTAATGGAACGCTTCGAAGCCAACCTGGCGGATATGGTCAAATCAGGGCGGCAGTGGATCTTATGCGGCGACTGGAATATTGCGCATAAAAAGGCCGATATTAAGAACTGGCGTGGCAATCAGAAAAATTCCGGGTTTCTACCTGAAGAGCGCCAATGGCTGGACTGGATGTTTGGCGAAACCGAGAGCGAGACGGATGGTGAGCTACGCGGTCACGCAGGCTTTGTGGATGCGTTTCGCCAGGTGAACCAGGAGGACGAACAATACACCTGGTGGTCTAACCGTGGTCAGGCCTGGGCGAACAATACCGGATGGCGGATTGACTATCATATTGTTACCGAAAATCTGCGCGATAAAATCGTGCCGGGTTCGGACTTGATTTACAAAGAAGAACGCTTTTCCGATCACGCGCCCCTGGTCTTGGAATACGATCTGTAAAATATGCTAAAGGCTGCGTCGCTTCCTGGCGGTCCAGCGTCTTTGCAGTTGAGGCATTAGATAAACTCATCCGATATGACCGTAGACACGACATCTGAATCTCTGGGCGACAACGAGTCTATCCGCTGGTGGCGGGAAAAACCAGTTTGGATCATGTTGTTTCTCGGCTTCTCGGCAGGCATCCCGATTTTGTTGATTTTCTCCAGCCTTTCACTATGGCTTTTGGAGGCTGGTGTTGAGCGATCTACGGTCACCTACTTTAGCTGGGCGGTCTTAGGTTACTCCTTTAAATTCGTTTGGGCGCCCCTAGTGGATCGAGTACCAATCCCGGTACTGACCAATTTGTTCGGACGCCGGCGCGCCTGGATGCTTCTTTCGCAGTTCGCAATTATCGGTGCGATATTACTTATGGCCTTCACCGACCCAAAAAACGGCTTGTGGGCGATGGCTATAGCTGCAGTGTTGCTGGGATTTTCATCGGCAACCCAGGACATAGTGATCGATGCATACCGAATTGAATCGGCCGTTCCCCGTCTTCAAGCGATGCTTTCCTCTACTTATATAGCTGGGTACCGAGTAGGCATGATACTGGCTGGTGCTGGAGCGTTACATTGGGCTGAGGACTTTGGGAGCACCGCTGAGTCGTACAGTTTCCTGGCCTGGCATCAGACTTACCTGGTCATGGCAAGCTTTATGTTAGTCGGTGTGATCACGACCTTGCTGATCAGCGAGCCTAAAAGCGTCGTTGACCAGCGTGAATACGAAACCGCTGATTATGCTTCTTTTTTTGCGGTGTTCTTAGGATCGATTTGCTGCTTTATTCTCGCCCTGGTTTGGCTGCCATCCGCACCAGATTTATTCGACGGTGGTTGGCAAAATGTAATTGCATTCCTCTGGGGTGCGACTGAAATGTTGCTGGCACTGCTGGCCGCATATATGTTTGCGCGGCTTTGCCTGCGGGTAAATCTGGTCAATCGAGACCTGGTACAGACCGGTTACGTCGGACCGATCGAGGATTTCTTGAGCCGCTACGGCAAGTTGGCACTTTGGGTACTGTTACTGGTCGGCTTCTACCGTATCTCGGATATCGTGCTTGGTGTCATCTCCAATGTGTTTTACGCTGACATGGGCTATACCAAAAAAGATATTGCCAACGTTTCGAAGGTATTTGGAGTGGTAATGACCATTACCGGTGCGTTTATCGGTGGCATCATAGCGCTGCGCATCGGGGTTATGCGCACTTTGTTCTGGGCCGCAATCCTGGTGGTGATTACCAACTTGCTGTTCCTCTGGTTAACCAGCGTAGGCAGCAACTTCACCTACTTTACTTTATCGTATCCAGCACTAATTGGTGGCGGAGAACTTCAACTGCCGCAAGAGCTGATCCTGGTGATCGTGTTTGATAACCTGGTGCAGGGAATTTCCCTGGCTGCCTTTATCGCCTGGTTGTCCAGCCTGACGAATGTGTCGTTCACGGCAACTCAGTATGCTTTGTTCAGTTCTGTTATGACCTTGTTCCCGAAATTTCTGGGCGGTTATTCTGGCACCCTGGTAGAGATGTTTGGCTATCACAACTTTTTTATCTTCGCCAGTTTGCTGGGTATCCCCATAGTTTTCCTGGTGCATTTCCTAGCTGGAAAGCTCGAATTTAAAAATACATGAAGCTTGAATTTGACAATCGATTCGTAAATGAATTACCGGCCGATCCGGAGGCTGGTTCCCGCCGCCGCCAGGTACACAACGCCTGTTATTCATTTGTCGATCCGACACCGGTGGTCGCGCCTTCCCTAGTGTCGCATGCCAGCGAGGTGGCGGACCTGTTTGGTTTGTCAGCTGAGGACTGCGCGAGTAGTGAATTCGTGGATGTGTTTGCTGGTAATCAATTGTTACCGGGCATGCAACCCTATGCCATGTGCTATGGGGGGCATCAGTTCGGCAATTGGGCAGGGCAGCTCGGTGATGGTCGGGCAATAAACCTGGGCGAAGCAAAAACGATAGACGGCGGGCTTTGGGCCTTGCAGCTTAAGGGCGCTGGTCTCACCCCATATTCCAGAACGGCCGATGGTTTGGCAGTGATGCGTTCATCAATCCGTGAATACCTGTGTAGCGAAGCCATGCATCATCTGGGGGTGCCGACCACCCGCGCCCTGAGCCTGGTAAAAACCGGTGAGCAGGTTATGCGTGACATGCTCTACGACGGCAACCCGGAATATGAAGACGGGGCCATTGTTTGCCGGGTGAGTCCCAGCTTTATACGCTTCGGGAATTTCCAGATTTTCAGTGCGCGCAAACAGGTTGATGAATTAAAACAACTCGCTGACTTTACTATTCGACATCATTTTGCACATTTGCTCGAGGAGCACGAAGTGGGCAGCAAGGCGGTCTATGCTGCCTGGTTTAACGAGGTTTGCGAGTTAACCGCCGATATGATTGTGCACTGGATGCGCGTAGGGTTTGTGCATGGGGTGATGAATACCGACAACATGTCCATTCTCGGCCTGACGATTGATTATGGTCCTTATGGTTGGCTGGATAACTACGATCCGGATTGGACACCCAATACCACCGATGCGCAGAATCGTCGCTACCGCTACGGTCAACAACCCAATATCGCCTTGTGGAATCTCTATCAGCTGGCCAACAGTCTTTACCCCCTGTTGGAAGAAACCCAGCCATTGGAAGCAGCACTGGAAAAATTTCAGAATGACTACCAGGACAAGGCCCGGGCCATGACTGCGAGCAAGCTTGGTCTGCGAGAATTTACTGAGCCCGACCAGGGGCTGTTTGGTGAGTTGGAAAACCTGTTAACGGCCGAAGAAACCGATATGACTATTTTCTATCGCTTATTGGCCAAAGAGGAAGTACCCAGCTACGACAGCCTGCTGGAAGCATTTTATTTGCCCGAGGATCATTCTCCTACCTACAAGGAACAGATCAGAAACTGGCTGGAAAAATACCAGCGGCGATTAGCCGATGATTCGCTGCCGTTTGCGGAACGACAGGCCGCGATGAACCAGGTAAATCCGAAATATGTGTTTCGTAATTATTTGGCACAACAAGCCATCGATAAGGCAGATTCGGGAGACCTGCAAATGGTAAACGAATTACTGGAGCTGTTTCGTCGCCCCTATGATGAACAGCCTCATTGTGACCACTACGCTGCAAAACGACCCGATTGGGCAAAAACCAAGGTGGGTTGTTCGATGTTGTCATGCAGTAGCTAGGTTCTGTTATCGTTAGACTCCGATTCTCACGAATCCACCTATTCACTCAACAACTCACCCAACAACTCACCAAGAGATAAACACATGGCCGACCAGCAAATTGAATCCAGCAACCCAATAGTGCGTTTGCTGTTGCGTTCTACCAATATGAAAGCCAACGAGGTAAAGGCCGCAATGGTCTCATTCCTGTTCGTGTTTACTCTTATGGCTGCCTATTACTTGCTGCGTCCAATTCGCGATGCCATGGCCAGTGACTGGACCGATGCGGAGGTAAGTTGGTTGTGGACGCTGAACTTTTTTATCAGCACTGCCATTGTTGCTCTGTACGGTTGGGTGGTTTCCCGGGTTCAGTTTCGCAAACTGGTGCCGAGTGTTTACCTGTTTTTTGCCAGTACCTTCGTGGTGTTTTTCCTGGCGGTGAAGTCCTCGCAGGACGCCGTATTGGTGGATAAGGCCTTTTATCTCTGGGTCAGCGTGTTTGCTCTGTTTCACACCTCGGTGTTCTGGAGTTTCATGGCCGACACCTTTAACAAGGAACAGGCTGGTCGATTGTTCTCTGTCATTGCTGCGGGGATGAGCATTGGCGCCATTGTCGGGCCGGTTATCTCGGCCTTGCTGGTGGGTAATATCGGGGTGAACGCCATGATGCTGGTATCGGCGGTCATGCTGATTTTGCCAATCCCGTTGATTGCCTACCTGGGACGGTTGAAAGTCACCGACCTGAACAACGCGCAGCTGAGTTTGGAAAATAAAGACGCCAAAATCGGCGGCAACCCGTTTGGGGGCTTTATCGAGTTCTTCAAAAACCCGTATTTGCTCGGAATAGGCGTCTTCCTGATTTTGTATACGGGCATTGGCTCTTTTATTTACCTGGAGCTGAAAAACCTGTTGGTGGATTACACGCGCGAAGAGCGTGCCGCGTTATACAGCTATCGGGATGCCATCACCAATACCATCACGTTTGTAATGGCGTTCTTTATTACCGGGCGCATTGTGCCAAAGCTCGGAATGCCAACCGCGCTCAGTGCCGTGCCGGTCATCATTATCATCGGTATGCTAGTCCTTGCCTTCTCACCAATCCTGATGGTGGCCATGGGCCTATGGATCACCCGCAGCGCCGGTAACTATGGCTTAACTCGACCTTCGCGGGAGATGTTGTTTACCAAGGTCGACAAGGAGAGCCGCTTCAAAAGCAAACCAGTGATCGACATCGTTGCCTATCGCGGGGGCGACGTCATCATGGGTTGGTTCTTCACCGGGCTTACCCAGGGTCTGGGCTTGGGCATGGCGGCGGTCGCCATGGTCGGAGCGGGTATTGCCGCCTTATGGGCAGTCGTGGGTGTGATGCTGGGCCGCAGTTTTGAGAACCGGCCAAACCCGAGCGAAGACGTCGCAGGCTGAAAATCCCTTCTAAGGCCGGGAGGCTGACTGGCTTAGTTCACCTTCTGGCCATCGGTTGATTTGCGCTTGAACACGCGAGTGAATTCCCGGTTTCCGCGTGGGCCATCAAGTTTGATGACCAGGGTCAGAACCGTTTTATCAGGGCTGAGAAAATAGGTTTCGTTGAAGTCCAGTCGCCTGGTCTCCGAGTGAATGATTAACTTGTCACCTTTCCACCCAGCCACGATCGTGTCGCCACGCAACTTGCGTTTACCCCAATCTACATCGCGGTAGCGTTCACCGGGGTAGGCGACCCCCATCGAGAGTCTATCCTGTTCAATGGTCATTTCTGTAGCCGTCATGGCGGAAGACTTATGCACTGCAGAAAACGGGGTTGCAGGTAGCGCCTGCTCCTTATCACCCCGATCACCTCCATTCGCTCCGCCAACCTGGCGTGCCTCTCCATTATCGTCACTCCTGGGTGCTCTTGGGAACACAATCACATCCTGGCTGCGCTCCGGGAGTAATTCCCAGGTGCCATTAAAGCTGATGCCAGCAGGGGTGGTGTCAGCCAGGCGAGGCGCACAGGCACCGAGTAACGTGATTATCAGCAAGAACGAGTAAAGGGATTTGTTTTTCATAAGGCTTAGTGTTGGTCGGGCTTGAGCGTGATACGTGAATACCGGCAATATCCTGTGGGTAGAAATCTTACCAATTGATTAATCGTTGTAGCGTAAACCATGCCCGAAAGTGAAACTCGGATTGGCACTGTCATCTGGCACATCTTCCTGTTGAGCCTCTACCGCGCCCATAGATGATGGAATTTCAAACGGTAACTTGCCGTTCGGGTTGAAATCTCCAAACAGCGCCTGCAGGATCACCGAATCGAACACCCCAAAAGTGCCCAGAATTGCGCTGCTATGCTGCTCTATCTCTTGCAGGATTGCGGGGCGATTTAAATCTACCACGGTGATCAGTTTGCCCTGTTCGGCATAGCTCGCTACTTTTGTCAGGATCTCGTCGCTGTAATTCAAATCATTGTTAGGCAGGATGGTGCTCAAGAACCGATCCACCAGCTTATCGGAACCCGGTGGTTGATTACCATTAAATACGGTGTTCAGGTACAAGATGATGTAGTCAGCTTCATCGGCATCGTCCACTACCGTCGCAAAGCCTGTAGCTGATTCTGGTGAAATGCCATCCAGGTAAACCTTTACCCCTTGCGTCAATGGCAGAACTGGTTCTGTCTCGATATTGTTACCCAGCAACACTACTGACCGTTGTTGTGCAGCCAAGCCTTTCTCGATGTATTCGGGTCGATTAACCAGCTCTGCAACCGCCGCTTCATCGACATAGGCCTGTTCAAACAAGCCCAACTCAAACTTGTTGCGGAGTATTCGTCGCACAGATTGATCAATACGACTTTCGGATAGTAGACCGTCTTCAACCAAAGCCAAGATGTGCTCCACGCCTTTCTCCCCACCAAACTGATCCATGCCGGCCTTAATCGATTTCAACAATCGTTCAGCTTCGGTCAGATCTTCCACGCCCCAGTAGCGACTGCTGATGATGCCCCAATCAGCGCAGATCACACCATCAAAACCCAGTTCATCGCGCAACAGGCCCTGCAATATATCGTGGTTGAAGCCCATCGCGACATTTTCAGAAGTTTGCGCAAACGGTACGCCGTAATAGGGCATGATGACTTTCAGGCCGTTGTCCACCGCGGCCCGGAATGGTTGCAGGTGTTGGTCAAACTGGTCGCCGGGATAGATCTGGTTCTTGCCACTGGGCAGGTGCGGATCCCAACCATCTTGCTGTGGCCCACCACCCGGGAAATGTTTCACCATGGTGTGCACAGTGTTCTCATTTGTTTGTTCACCCTGGAATCCGCGCATATAAGCGAGCGTCATACGTGCGGAAAGCTCTGGTTGCGAGCCAAAGGTGCCAAAGTTCCGACCCCATCGCGGTTCGGTGGCAAGATCGGCCATTGGATGCAATGCGGTGCGTATGCCCATCGCCACATACTCCTTGGCGGCGATGCGACCAAACTCTTCCACCAGCGCCGGGTCACGGCTGGCAGCAAAACCAAGCTGCGAGGGCCACTTGGATAGGCCATCATTGGAGAACGCGGCAATGCCCCCACCACGCGGGACCTCATGCAGGGGATCTGAGCTGATAGTCAGGGGAATCCCCAGCCGGGAGCGTTCAGCAACCTTTTGTAACTCGTTCAGGCGCTGCGCGATTTGCAAAGGCGTAGCGTTGCCGTAGTAATTAAAATGGCTGATATGTCGGTCGAAGATGAGTGATTCGACCGATTCCACTGCGCCCATGGCCATGCGGAATAACCAAAGCGGCAGATCGCCCTTAATGGTTACCGGGGGGTGAAACATCTGCCCGGCTTTCTCTGCCAGGGTCATTTGCGCCACCAGGTCGTCGATGCGCTGCTCTATCGGTAACCGCGCATCTTCATACGGATCCAGTTGGCCGTTTTTGTTTAAATCGCGGTAGGAGAATGTCGCACCGCCGGCGTCAATTTCCAGGGTGGGTGCCTCGGGCCCCAGGCTCCAGGCGATGCGTGCCTTGGCCAGTGGCTGGTAAACAGCATGCACCAGGTAGATGGTAATTAGTATGGTTAGGGCCAACAGGCTATAGAGTGAAATTTTTGCTATTTTTCCCATCGAGTATTTGCCTGCTTGTTGTTAAGGGTTGGCTACAAATCCAGAACTATCTTGTCGCCCGGGTGTTTTGGTCTTGATTGGCAGGTAATAATACTGTGTTCGCGCTGCGATTTGGATAGCACGTAGTCGCGGTGTTCGACTTCGCCGGACACGACGCCGCATTGACACACACCGCACAGGCCATCACTGCATTTCAAATCAATATGCACACCGTTTTCCAGTAATGCCTCGGCAATGCTCTGCTCAGCCGGCACTTGAATGCGTTGGCCGGATCTGGCCAACTCGACTTCACAATCGTGATTCACATAATCCGGTGCGTCCGGCACTGAGAAGTATTCGCGGTGCAAAGATTCCTCGGGCCACGCTGCTGCCTCCGATGTTTCCAGCACGGCGGACATGTACCGATCCGGGCCACAGGTGTATAGGTGAGAGCCGGGCTGATATTCGCCGATCACCCGGGCCAGGTCAGCGCGAGTACCTTCTTCACTGAAGTGCAGGTTGACCCGGTCAGCCCATGGCGCGCTTTCCAGTTCCTCAAGATAGGCCGCCTGGGCGCGGTTCTTGCAGGAGTAGTGCAGCGCAAAGGGCTTATTCAACTGGTGTAGGCGATGCGCCATCGCGATCATCGGGGTAATGCCTATACCACCACCCATTAGCAGCGAGTAACTCGCCGTCTCATCGAGCGGAAAATGGTTAATAGGTTTGGAGACAAAGACCCGTCTGCCTTCATTAAATATCTTGTGTAACAACTGCGAGCCACCACGGCCCTGGTCTTCCTTAAGCACGGCGATCTCGTATTTGGATTGATCCGCAGGGTTTCCGGCCAGGCTGTACTGCCTGAACAGGTCGGGGCTGACCACCACATCCAGGTGTGCGCCCGCGGTAAACTCGGGTAATGGCTGGCCGTCGATGGCGGTAAATTCGTACTTGTTGATATCGACCGCGGTTTGCTCGACCTTGCTGACCTGCAGGCGCAGTACCGGTGATTCGCCACCACCTTGCTGGTAGTGATGAACTACTTTGTCCGCCTGACCCTGCTCAACTTTTATCCGGTAGTCCTCAGCAGGAATCATTTGCTTATAAGCTTCGATACCTGCTTCACGGTCCATTGGAAACGGGAAAGGATGTGGGTGGGGTGCGAGGTTTGCCGGGTAGACGGCCAGGGTCTGGTCTTCGAATTTCAGGTCCAGTTCGGTTTCCAGGCCACGCTTATTCACCGCCTCAGCGGGTGGTGCATAGGGGCCGTCATCGACCATGCCGATGTCCCACCACCATTTCTTCATCGGGTTGATGGTGCCGTTGCCCAGTTTGTCATCCAGCGTCGCTAACAGCTTTGCTGCCCTGGGGATGTGACTGGCGGCCCAGCGAAACGGTGCTTCAGCGAACAGACCTTCAAGGTTCCACGGGCAAGTCTTCATGCAACGACCACACATGGCACCACCGAGGTTGGTGATGCGGTACTGGGTGCATTTCTGACTGTCGGACTTATAGGTCTCATATCCGTTGAACATCAACTTTGGCCCGGCGGTTATCGCGCCAGCCGGACACTCACGCGCGCATTTGTTGCAGTTCTTACAGAAATTCTGCAGGCCGAAATCAATCGGCTGATCATGTGCCAAGGGCATATTGGTGGTGATCACGCCAGACTTCAGGCGTGGCCCCAGGTAGGGGTTGAGGATAACTTCGCCAATGCGGCTGACTTCGCCCAGACCAGCCAGCAACAACAACGGCGGCTGCAATACTTCGCCATCCATGACCGAGTGCACCCTGGCGCCATAGCCAAGATTGCGGATCTGGTCACCGATCACTCCACCCAGCAGGGAGAAACGTAAATAGGCCCGCATGGACTGCGAGCAGGCGATCCAGTCATCTCCCGAGGCACCGTCCATGGTTTCATGCCCCTGGTCGATAATGACCGAGATGGCATTCTCATGATAGGGCGTGATTTCCTCACCGATGGCGTCGTGTGAGTAATAGGCCCAGTCCGGGCATCGAGAGATGCCCACCGCATCAGCGCCCAGGAAATACAGGGCTGCCTTGATATTGTCGGCATTTCGTTGTGGATCGTCCGTGTCAGCCGCAATCTCGTTTGCGGCTGGACCGTCCTGTAACAGAACAAAGGCTGCCAGCGGTCGGCGCGGGCCATAGGCGGCGGCACTTTTGCGTACATAGTTGCCATTCTTTGCGGCGTCTTGCACATGCTTACCCATGTCGCCAAACAACGCGCGGGCGAACATGTCGGTGCGTTTCGGAACGCGGGGAACCCTGGGTTCATCGATGTACGTGGTTGGCTCCGCCACCCGTTTACTCTTCTCAAAAGGGTACAGCCCATCCTTGAATTTGCGCCCTGCATAGCGAGTAACATTGAAGGCATTGCGGGCGTAACCTTTGCTGCGTGGTCCATAGCCCATCCACCAGGCCGGACCATGACTGCGACACCGATCCAGGCCCGTCTGCGGCGCCAAGGGCTGATCGGCGGCTATTTCCATGGTGGTGGTGACCGCGCTTACTCCAAAACGGCGACCTAGGTAGGGGTTCTCCAGAGCCGGGCCATCCTCGGTTTCTCGCAGTGTCGCCAAGCCCGCTGCGACGGCAAGTTTATTGAGATCGACATCGCTGCTGGAGCCAGTATGCCCGCGTGCTTCAAAGCCGAGCAAGCGAATATAGTTTGAGACAATGGCGGCAGTCTCGGCTGCCAACAAGCAGGCCCGTTGAGCCTGGGAATTGGTCAGCCATTCACAGCCGGGTTCATCTTGCCCGGGGTCTCTTGGGTATTCGTATAAATACACCAGGGCATAGCGATGGTGTTTGCAGGATGTAGGTGGAGCCTCCATCGAGTCCTTCAGCTCGGCCATGACCACATCGATACCGGCGGCCAGGGTTTTGGTCTGCTTGGTGCGCAGGTCCTCAGCCAATGCGTCGATATCCGGGTTCAGATAAGGTTCCGCCAGGAATAGGTCTGCGCTTAAACGACAGGTGCCAGCCTGGGACGCATCCTGGTAATAGCCAAATGATTTTAGATGTTGTGCGCGCTCAAGGGGATCGTCAGGAATGATGGCGCGCTCCTTTTTGACCAGGCCATCACGAATCGCGTCCAGCATTGCCTGGTAGCGACGCATGGCGTTGATGATGCTGCCGGGTTCGTCATTATGGAAGTTGATCGCTGTGCTGGGTGGCACATCTTGTAAGTCCACCATTTTCTCGCTGCGCGCCAATGATTCCAGCGGAAAAGGGCCAAGGTGAAACGGCCTGTTCTTGTACGAAAATACTCTCATCCAGGCCGCTGACAGGACGTCTTATACAGACAGCTCGGGCCGGTTCTCGAAATAGCGCAGTGCTTCCGGGTTGGCCAGGCTCTCCGTGTTGATGACGGGTCGGCCATGCACCACGTCGCGCACTGCCAACTCAACGATCTTGCCACTCTTGGTCCGCGGTATGTCAGTTACTTGCACAATTTTGGCAGGCACATGGCGGGGTGTGGCATGTTGGCGTATCTGCGTACGAATTGTGTGCGCCAGCTCTTCATTCAGATCTTCGCCGTCGCGCAGTACCACGAACAGCACAACGCGAGTGTCGTCCTGCCATTGTTGGCCGATCACGATGGACTCGACCACTGCGTCAATTTTTTCCACCTGGCGGTAAATTTCGGCAGTACCAATGCGCACGCCACCCGGATTGAGTACCGCATCCGACCGACCATGGATGATCATGCCGTTATGCTCGGTGATCTCGACGAAGTCGCCATGACACCACACGTTTTCAAAGCGTTCAAAATAGGCGGCTTTATAACGTGCGCCGTCATCGTCGTTCCAGAAGCCAATGGGCATACAGGGAAATGGCTTGGTGCAGACCAGGTCGCCCTTGTCTGAGCGGGTCGGCTTGCCTGCCGGGTCGAATGCATCCACTGCCATCCCCAGGCCCAGGCATTGCAGTTCGCCAATCCAAACCGGCAGCGTGGGATTACCCAACGCGAAGCAAGAGATGATATCAGTGCCACCGGATATCGAAGCCAGGTGTACATCTGACTTTATTTTTTCATAGACGTAGCGAAAGCTCTCCGGAGCCAATGGGCTGCCGGTAGAAAAGAGGCTGCGCAAATGCGATAAGTCATGGGATTCCTGTGGATGCAGTCCGGCCTTGTTGCAGGCTTCAATGAATTTGGCGGAGGTACCAAAATGCGTAACCTGGTGCTGCTCGGCGAGGTCAAAAAGCAGCACCTGGCTGCCAGCGAATGGGCTGCCATCGTAGAGTACCAACGTGGCCTTGCTTGCCAGTGCGCTGACCAACCAGTTCCACATCATCCAACCACAGGTGGTGAAGTAGAACAGCCGGTCGGCGGGTTTAATATCACTGTGTAGCTGATGCTCCTTGAGGTGTTGAATCAAGGTGCCCCCAACGGAATGCACAATGCATTTTGGTTTGCCGGTGGTGCCGGAGGAGAACATTACAAACAGGGGATGAGCAAACGGTACGCGCTCAAACTCGAGGGGGCCCGGGCTACCGATGCTGAGAAAATCCTTCCAGCAATTATCCATGGTCTGCGTGGGGTCCTGGTAGGGAATCACTACGTGGATGCAGGGCTTGCTGAGACGCTCCATGACTGCGTGGTTTTTCTCCATGCAATCGACCCACTTGCCATTGTAGTAATAGCCATCGGTACAGAACACCAGGCTGGGTGAAATCTGATCAAAGCGATCCAGCACACCATCCACGCCAAAATCCGGTGAGGCTGAGCACCAAACGGCGCCTATGGAAGTGGCAGCCAACATGGCCACGATGGCTTCTGGTGTATTGGCGACATAGCCGGCGACACGATCACCCTTGCCGATACCAGCCCGGATCAGAGCGCGCTGACACTGGGATACCAGCAAGCGAAGTTGATTAAAGCTGAGTTCGCGTTTGGTTTGATCCTCGCCCCAGAAAATTATCGCGACGTTGTCTGATTCTGTGCGCAGAAGGTTTTCTGCGTAGTTGAGGCGGGCTTCTGGAAACCATTCCGCACCCGGCATCTGTTCTTCATGGTTGACAACCAGGTTGCCTTTTTCGCCTATCAGGCCGCAGGCGTCCCAGATTGACGACCAGAAGTCCGCAGGGTTATCAACAGACCACTGCCACAGGCTGGGGTAATCCGGAAGCTGCACATTATGTTGTTGCTCCAGGTAGCGAGTGAAGCTGGTTAGATTGGCACTTTCAACACGATCACTGGTCGGTTGCCAGAGTGGTGCTTGGGTCATTGTTATTCGAAATCGGGTTGTCGGTCGGGAGTAGCCTCGGCGAACGCAGGCAAACGCAGGCAGTTGTCATTAATGAGCTGGATGGTCGGATAATCCTCCATCGGGCAGTTAAAGCGATTGGCGTTATAAACCTGTGGCACCAGGCAACAATCTGCCATGCTTGGTTGGTCACCATAGCAATACTTGCCGGTCTTGTCACTGCGCGCCAGGGTCGTCTCAAGCCCCTTAAAACCGGTCGCAATCCAATGTTTATACCATGTGTTTTTCTCTTCTTCGGAGGCACCCAATGGCCCGGTCAGGTACTGCAGCACCCGCAAGTTATTCAACGGATGCATATCGCTGCTGATCGTCTGAGACAGGGCTCTTACATAAGCGCGTTCAAATGGCGCATCGGGCAGCAGGCTGGATTCCGGGTACTGTTCTTCAAGGTACTCGAGGATGGCCATCGATTGCCACAACACCCCGTCCTCAGTCTCCAGGATAGGGACCAATCCGTTAGGATTTTTTTCCAGGTAATCGGCCTGTTTGTGTTCGCCGCCATCGCGCAGCAAGTGCACCGGCATCAGTTCATGATCCAGGCCCTTGAGTTGAAGTGCAATACGCACCCGGTACGCAGCAGTGCTGCGAAAATAAGTCGACAGTTTTAAGGTCATTTAGTAATCGGGTTCTTAGTCGAGCGCCTTGAACGTGCCCTCATGCATCCAGGCCGCGTGTCTGGGTGCTTTCTTGGTTTTTGACCACTCGTCAAGCATAGCCCATTTTACTTCATCCAGGCGATCCAATTTTGCCTGCTCCTGTTGATCCGGTGCGGCCAGCTCAAGGCGGTGACCATTGGGGTCGAAAAAGTAAATGGAGTGGAATACCGAATGATCGGTCACGCCCAATACCTCAACACCGTTGCTCTCGAGATGGTCTTTGTACTCGAGCAGGGTGTCCATATCTTTCACTTTGAACGCAATATGCTGCACCCATTCCGGCGTGTTTTCATCGCGGCCCATGCGTGGCTTGGTGGGCAGTTCAAAGAACGCCAGCACATTGTCATCTCCAGCATCCAGGAAAACATGCATATATGGATCTGGTTCCTTGGTGGAAGGCACCTGGTCTTCGGCAATCGCCAGGACGAAATCCATCTTCAGGTTTTTCACATACCATTCCACCGTTTCTTTGGCATCGTGACAGCGGTAGGCGACGTGGTGAATTTTTTCGATTTTCATAATAGTCCTCGCGTGTGTTGCGTGGCTTAGTTGGCAGCCAAGACAGTGCCCTTGGCTTCGCCGAAACCGATGCGTGGTAAACCCTCACCATCACACCAGCCTTTCAAGATGATGGCATCACCATCTTCCAGGAAGGTGCGCTGTTCACCATTGCTGAGGGTGATCGGGTTTTTGCCACCGGTGGTGGCTTCCAACAGCGCGCCAACACTTTCTGGCGTGGTGCCGGATTGCGTGCCGCTGCCGAAGAAATCGCCAGGTTTCAGGTTGCAGCCGTTGACCGAGTGATGTGTCACCATCTGCGAGATTGACCAATACGATTGATCAAAATTGCTCAGGGCGATGCGCTCGGGTGCTTGCTGCTCACTGCGCATTTTTTCAGTTTCAATCAACACTTCCAGCTTCATGTCCAGGGCGCCGGATTCGCGCAATTGGGCTGAGTCCAGGTAGGCCATCGGTTGTGGGTGCGGCTCAGCTCGATTCCAGGCTTGTCGATACGGTGCGAGTGCTTCCATACTGACAATCCACGGGGAAATAGTGGAAGCAAAACTTTTGGACAAGAACGGGCCAAGTGGCTGATATTCCCAGGCCTGGATGTCCCGCGCCGACCAGTCGTTCAGCAGGCATAGCCCAAACACATGATCTTCAGCCTGGTCCAACGGGATCGTGGTGCCCAGCTCGTTGCCGCTGCCGACAAAGATGCCAACCTCCAGTTCATAGTCCAGTCGTTTGCAGGGCGCAAGCACCGGTGCGTCTGCATCTGGCGCTTTTAATTGACCGTAGGGGCGATGGAAGCTCTGGCCACTGACATCAATCGAGGAAGCACGGCCATGATAACCAATCGGTACCCATTCATAGTTCGGCAGCAGGGGATTGTCCGGGCGGAATAGCTTGCCGACGTTGGTGGCGTGATGAATCGAGGTGTAGAAATCCGTGTAATCACCTATCTGCGCTGGTAGCGCGTACTCGGCATTGGCTTGTGGAACCAAACAGGCAGCCAATACTGCTTCATGTGCTGAACCGGTGCTCAGTGCAGCCGATAAGGTGCTGCGCATCGCCGACCAGGTCGTGTTTCCCATAGCCATATAGCTGTTCAGGCTGCTTTCGCACAAGGCGTTCGCCGCATCGGCCAGCTCGGCGGGCAATACTTCAGTGTTCGCTACCGCAGCCATATCAAGAATCTGGTCACCAATTGCAACCCCGGCGCGGAAGGCTTCGTTACTGCCCGCCTGGCGGAAAATCGCCATGGGTAGGTTTTGAATCGGGAACTCGCTGTTGCCGGAATTGGCAGAACTAACCCAGCTGGTGAGCGCCGTATCATGAGTTTGATTAATCTGGTTCATGTTTTCTTTTCTCAGGCTGCGCTGCTGGCATCACCAACCACGCCGCGTTCAATTTGATCTCGTTCGATGGATTCAAACAGGGCCTTAAAATTGCCCTCGCCAAAACCGTCGTCTTTCTTGCGCTGAATAAACTCAAAGAATACCGGGCCGATAAGCGTGTCAGAAAAGATCTGCAGTAACAAACGCGGGTCGTCATTTTCTGTTGAGCCATCCAGCAGGATGCCGCGTGACTTCAATTCCTCAACGGGTTCACCATGGCCTGGCAAACGCTCCTCGAGCATGGCGTAATAGGTTTCTGGCGGGGCAGACATAAATGGTGTGCCCTTGGCTTTCAGCTTGTCCCAGCACTCCAACAGGTTGTCACAGGAGAAGGCGATGTGTTGAATGCCCTCGCCGTTGTACTCCATCAGGAACTCTTCGATCTGGCCGGTTTCCTTGCTGGCTTCTTCGTTCAGTGGAATACGGATCAGGCCATCTGGAGCAGTCAGTGCTTTTGAAAACAAGCCGGTATATTCGCCCTTGATATCGAAATAACGGATCTCGCAAAAGTTGAACAGGCGCTCATAAAAATCAGCCCAGTACTGCATGCGGCCGCGATAGACATTGTGGGTCAGGTGATCAATAACCTGGAAGCCACAACCCTCAGGGTGATGATCCACTCCGTCGAGGTAGACAAAGTCGATATCGTAAATTGACGAACCTTCTTCAAAGCGGTCTATCAGGTACAGCGGAGCGCCACCGATTCCTTTGATAGCCGGTAAACGCAATTCCATTGGTCCAACCGGAATTTCCACTGGCTGAGCTCCCAGATCTAAGGCACGTTGATAGGCGACCCGTGCATCTTTTACCCGAAACGCCATACCACAGGCGCTTGGCCCGTGCTCCTGGGCAAAATAGTAGGCATTGCTGTTGGGTTCGTAATTAATCAGCAGGTTAATTCCACCCTGGCGATACAGGTGCACATTTTTTGTGCGGTGTTCAGCGACTTTGCTGAAGCCAGTCATTTCAAAAATGGGTTCCAGGATGCCTGGTTCGGTGGATGCAAATTCAATGAATTCGAAACCGCACAGGCCCATCGGGTTGTCAAAAAGATCCGCCATAATTATTTCTCCGGGGAAATTGCTGCTGTGGCTGCTTTGCGCAAAAGGCAAAACACAGTAAACTAGTTGCTAATGCAACGAATAATAGTTGCATTAGCAACTATTTGCAATTCTTCAGGACCACAAATTATATGAAAAGCAACGCACCGCTGATATTGAAACTGGAACGATTTCTGCCGTATCGAATCTCAATATTATCCAATCGTATTAGCGGCATTATTGCCGAAACCTATAAAGACAAGTTTGCGCTGTCGGTGACTGAGTGGCGAATAATGGCCGTGCTGGGTGAATATCCCGGATCTTCTGCAGAGGAGGTTTCCATCAAGATCCAGATCGAGAAATCAATGGTCAGCAGATCCCTGCGTAAATTGCTGAAACGTCACCTGGTGACTCGAGAGACTGACGCGCGCGATCGTCGTCGGCAGAATCTTGAATTGACGCAAACTGGCCTCGATGTGTACAGCCAGATTGTGCCGGTTTCCTATGATTACGAACAACACCTGTTGCAATGCTTTAGTAAGCAGGAGCGGGAGGTCTTCAACAGCATGATAGACCGCCTGTATCGCCATGCCGAGACCGTAAAACTGGCTCCCTGATTAAGCGCGGGTTGATAGCAGTAAGTAACTGCCGCTTTCCACCCAACCGTTCCCAGAGTTTGTTAAACTGCTACTAAATAAATACCCGGTAATAATTCTAAAGAGAGGACCTATCCATGAAATATTTTGTCTTCCTGTCGTCGTTGGCAATAGCAATGTGCAGCAGCATGGTCTCAGCCCAGGATGCTGCGACCGAATTCACTTACAGCAAAACGCCAGTGAAGGGCGCAATCACCATGCTGCACGGCGCAGGCGGAAATATTGGTGTGTTGCAGGGAGACGAGGGCTTATTGGTTATCGATGATGGCTTCGCGCGAAATAGTTCAGCACTGACCACGGCGCTCGACAGCTTTGGTGCCAAAACACAATACGTGCTAAATACGCACTGGCATGGCGATCACACCGGTGCCAATGCCGCACTCGGTTCGGCAACCATCATGGCGCATGAAAATGTCCGGGTACGCCTGGCTAAAGGCGCAACATTTGGTAGCCGTGTGATAGAGCCAGCTGGCCCCGAGGCATTGCCCGACATCACCTATACCGAGGGCACTAACCTCTATTTTGCCGGTCAAACTGTTGCAGCGGTGCACCTGCCTGACGGTCATACCGACGGCGATACCGTGGTGTTCTTTAGTCCCGCTAACGTGGTGCATATGGGCGATATGATGTTCGCTGGCAGGTTTCCATTTATTGACCCGAGTTCTGGCGGCTCAGTCGAGGGCTATATCAAGAACGTGGGTGCCATCATTGAGAAGATAGACAGCGACACGATAGTTATTCCAGGTCATGGCGATATTACTGATCTCAAAGGCTTGATGACATTTCACGACATGATGAAAGATACTCGCGCTGCGGTGGCCAAGATGAAGGCTGACGGCAAAACCTTGGAGCAAGCACAGGAAACCGGCCTCGATGAAAAGTGGCAGGGCTGGTCCTGGGGTTTTATCGACGAGAAGCGCTGGATCGCAATCCTTTGGGAAGGCACCAATTAAGTGCGAAGCCTTCTTCTTTGTTGCATGGCACTCAGTTTGAGTGCCTGCATTGCCACCATCAATGCTACGCCGGAACAGCAAATAGGGAATTCTCCTGAATGCCAGGGCTGTCAGCAAGCACCTCAAGCAACTGTATCTGTAGCGCAGGCATGCACCGACACTGCCGACAGTTATGTCTATGTGCGTGACCGTTTGTTATACGAGGAATACGTTGCCTTGTTCAGTGAAGATGCCAGCTTTCAGATCGAAGGCGGCCCGACTGCAGAAGGGCGCGAGCAAATTGTGAATGCACTACGGACGCGTGGGCCCGCAGCGGATTTGCGGCACGATAGTAAAGTTGTTCATATGCAGCAGACCGGAGCAGCCACGGCCAGCGGTGTGAGTTATTTCACTATCTGGAGAGCTGACGGAGTAGGTGCCAAAATCGGAAAAAACAAGCTGGGCTCTCCCTGGGTATTCGGTGAATACCATGATGACTATCAAATGCAGGGCGGTCGTTGTCTGATCACCAAACGGTTGATCAAGATTGTTTACCAGGCTAGCGGCCCGGAACTCTGATTCAGGCAGCGCAGCAAAACCGTCGATCCACCAAGAGCACAAAATGGCCAAGCTTAAAAATGAAAAGGAGCTGCTAAAGAAGGCGATTCGGATTGGTGTGCGTTATGGCGAAAATCGCGGCGTGGTGAAATTTGAGGAGACGGATTCAGCCAATGACAAAATAGAGTTTATCTATCGCCTGCTGGTGCATGACAAACTGATTACTCCATTACCACAGGAACAGTTGTCATTGATGGCGATGAAACACAAACTCGCCCTGTGGGCCTCAAAGCTTGACGTCTGAAGTTTCTTGAGCTCTTCTGTTCTGATTACCCAAACTCAGCCATGCGCAGCGGATTTAAGTTCACGTTTATTCCTTTTCTGATCAAACTGTTGATCGACCTGATCCTGTTGACCTGCCGGGTTAAGTATCACGGCCGTGAAGCATTTGACTCCATGCTGGCTAACAAGCAACCATTTGTGATTGGTATGTGGCACAACTGCTCAACGATTTGTGCGCCGATGCTGAAGAATGCCGATGTCACCGTAATGGTTAGTGACAGCCGCGACGGCGAGTATGTCGCGCGCCTGGCTAAAATGTATGGATTGCATACCATGCGTGGTTCAAGTTCCAAAGGGGCAGCCAAGGCAATTCGTGAAGGAATCAGCGTGCTGCGAAAGAACCGAGCCATTGCGATCACTCCGGATGGCCCGCGTGGGCCTCGTTACAAAGTGCAGAGCGGCTTATTGCGATTTGCCGTCGCTGGGAATGCGCCGATACTGCCAGTGCATATTGAGGCGAGCCGGCAGTGGGAGATGAACAGTTGGGACAGACAAATTTTCCCAAAACCATTTTCAACTATCCATGTTGCCTTTGGTGCGCCACTCTTGGTTGATCAGCAACGCATGCTGGACGAGCCGGAAGCGCTTATCCAGGAGGTAGAAGATCTGTTGTTGGAAAACGTCGATTTTGTGGTTGGCCTGGCGCGCCCAGAATGAATCGTTAGTAACTGAGGAAAAATAGTGAAAACAATCGGTCTAATAGGTGGGATGAGTTGGGAGAGTACCGTGTTGTACTACCAAACCATTAATGAAGGTATCAAGCAGCGTCTTGGTGGTTTGCACTCAGGGCAGATTTTGTTGGCCAGCGTGGATTTTGATCCCATTGAGAAAATGCAAGCCGCAGGAGATTGGGCTGGTGCTGCCCGCGTGTTGGCGGATGCTGCATCGCGCTTAGATAAAGCCGGTGCAGACGCCATTTTGATTTGTACCAACACCATGCACAAGGTCGCGCCGGAGGTGGAAGCTGCTATTTCAGTGCCGCTGCTGCATATCGCCGATGCCACTGGCGAGGCCCTTGTGGCCAAGGGATGTAAGAAGGTCGCCTTGCTTGGCACCGCCTTTACCATGGAGCAGGCTTTTTACAAAGACCGCCTGGTCGATAAGTTTGCGCTTGAGGTACTGGTGCCGAATGATGCGGATCGGCAGATAGTGCACGAGGTGATTTACCATGAGTTATGCCTCGGGCAAATTGTGTCAGCATCGCGTGATCAATATTTACGCATTATTGACTCGCTGGTAGCCGACGGTGCCGAAGTGGTCATTCTGGGTTGTACTGAGATCGGTATGTTGGTGCAAGCAGAAGACACCAGTGCTACTTTGCTGGATACAACCCATGTACATGCCGAACGTGCGGTTGAATTTTTGCTCTCTTGAGGCACACTTAGGCTTTATATCATCATCCATCTCTCTAGACAGGAGCAGGCCATGTCAACTCAAGTAATAAACTTCGCGGAAAAACTCGCCTTGTTCGATGATTAATGGCAACCACGCGTAATCGCTGAGATGAATGACTATCAATTCAAGATCGTCAAACTGCAGGGCGAATTCGTATGGCACCAGCACGCGGATACCGATGAGACTTTTATTGTGCTCGAAGGAGAGTTGACGATTCGCCTGCGTGATGGTGATGTACGGCTGGCGGCAGGTGAAATGGTCGTGGTGCCAAAGGGCGTGGAACATCTGCCAGTTGCTGAGGAAGAGGCAAAAGTCCTGCTTATCGAGCCTAGAGGAGTGTTGAATACGGGCGACAATGCCGAAAATGACCGTACTGCAGCGAATGATGTGTGGATTTAACGGCTATTTAGTGTGGAGAAGCTTGACAGTGATGTCGTGATCAACAGCTTGAAATAACGGAAATACGCGGGGTAGAGGGGTGAAATAGCTGCGAATCGGGGTTTTTCCGCCAAAATGAACAAGGTTACTGACAATTTAGTAAAGGGAAGCGCAGAATAATTTGTGGTTTTTTTGCGATTTTTTTGCAGAAAATATTATCATATTAATATTTATTGTTTAAAAACAATTATTTAGTGACATAAAATCTGTTGCGGAAAATTCAACATAGAACACAACATGGTGTTGTCTTTGTCACACATCCGGGTTAAAGTGTTAACAATAGTTAAGGTATATAGGACGATTGTCTATGTTCTTTCGCTTTAACCAGATAATAATCAAGGCGCAGTCCGTATTCCTGCCTTCCGGTTGTATTAGACACCTTAGCCGATCGATGGTTTGATCGTAGTTTTTGTGGTTGAAGGTTAGGTCGGAATATTAGCTGTATTCATAAACGTGATTTTTCAAATCACTATCTTTGAGAGGCACAGAAATGTTCCAAAGAAATAAACTATCAATAGCTGTTGCATCAGCAATCGGCATCGGTGCGATCGGAACCAGCGTTCCAGTACTCGCACAAGATGACGAAGTAGCATTAGAAGAGGTTATTGTTACCGGTTCGCGTATTAAACGTGCTGACCTGTCTTCAGTATCACCTGTATCTGTTGTAACTGGTGAAGAGTTCAAAATTTCGGGTAACCTTAACGTAGAGCAAAAACTGGCTGAACTTCCTCAAACACTTCCTTCGTTTGGCCCAAGTTCTAACAACCCTGGTGACGGTACTGCACGTGTTGACTTGCGTGGTTTGGGTTCTGCAAGAACTCTGGTACTGGTTAACGGTCGTCGTTACATCCCATCAACTCAGACTGGTGTTGTGGATTTGAACACAATCCCAGGCACCCTGATCAAGCAGGTTGACGTTGTAACCGGTGGTGCATCAGCGGTATACGGTTCTGACGCTTTGGCGGGTGTTGTTAACTTCCAACTGGTTGACGACTTCCAAGGTGCTGAATTCACTGTGTTGTATGACACAACTACTGAAGGCGACGGCGAAAAAATCAACTTTGACTTCACTGTAGGTGGCAACTTCGACGATGGTCGTGGTAACGCGGTTGTATACGGTGCAGTTTCTGATCGTGCTGCTGTATTCGCAGCGGATCGTGACTTCGCTAGTGTTGCTCTGACTGAAAACAACGCCAACACTGCGCTGGTTCCTGGTGGTTCTTCTGGTATCCCAGGTACTCGTGTATTTGGTGGTCCAACTCTGCCAAACGGCCAAAACCTGGGTCGCTTCCTACCTGATGGTTCAGGCGCTCCTTTCACACTGGCTGATCGCTTCAACTACGCCCCGGATAACTTCCTGCAAATTCCGCAAGAACGTTACCTGATTTCTGCCATGGCTCACTACGATCTGACTGACAATGCTCGTGTATACACTGAGTTGTCTTTCATTCGTAACCAGGTAGACCAAGAGCTGGCTCCAACTCCAGCGTTCCTTGGTTCACTGGAAGTTAACCCTGACAGCCCATTCTTCGCACCAGACGTACAGACTGCTCTGAACGGCATTCGCTCTGATACAAATGGTGACGGCGTGGTAAATGGCAACGACAATGCGTTCCTGCCATTCATCGGTCGTCGTATGGTTGAAAACGGTTCACGTCAATCACTGGATACTCGTGATGCAAACCGCATCTTGGTAGGTGTTGACGGTGAAATCAATGACACTTGGAGTTATGACGCTTTCTACAGCCGTTCGTCTCTGGACCAAGCTAACATTTTGAACAATGACGTGTCTGACTCACGTTTCCGTCAAGCTGTTTTGGTTACTGACGATGGTGCTTCTTGTCAAGATCCATCAGCGGGTTGTGCGCCACTGAATATTTTCGGTGCGGGTAACATCTCTCAAGCTGCTATCGACTTCGTAAACATCGGTGCAACCAACCTGACGCAAATCGTTCAAGAAGTAATCCAGGGTAGTGTTTCTGGTACTTTGGGATCATTGCCTGCTACAGACCAAGAAGTTGGCGTAGTGTTGGGTGTTGAGTATCGTAAAGACGAATCAAACTTCCGTCCTGATACTTTCTTGTCTTCTGGTGACGTGCTCGGTTTTAACGCCGGTAACGCAACCACTGGTAAGTATGACGCGAATGAGGTCTTTGCTGAGATTTCAGCTCCGATCACCGATCAAGTCGAGTTATGGGGTGCATATCGTTATTCAGATTACTCAAACATCGGTGGCGTAAGTTCTTTCGCGACTGCTTTGAGCTATGCTCCTAACGATAAAGTTCGCGGTCGTGTGGGTTATCAACAAGCGGTTCGTGCACCAAACGTGTCCGAGCTGTTTAGCGGTAGCTTCAATGGCTTCCCAACAGCAACTGACCCGTGTGCTGCCGACGGCTTTATCCCAGGCGTAACCAGTGTTGCGCTTTGTGAAGCTTCCGGTGTACCAGCTGGTTTGGTGGGTAACTTCAACCAAGCTAACTCGCAAATTGAGGGTTCTTTCGGTGGTAACGCGAATCTTTCTGAAGAATCTTCAGATACTTTCACCGTCGGTCTGGTATTTCAGCCTACTGAAAACCTTGACATCACTCTGGACTACTATGACATCGAAATTGAAGATGCCATTAGTGTTTTGGGTGGCAGCGTAGACAACGTACTGGATATTTGTTTTAACCAAATCCAGGATGCTAGCTCTGCGTTCTGTCAAGCAGTTACCCGTCGTCCAGACGGTAACGTAGGCTTGGTGAATGTACTGAACGAAAACATCGCATCTATCCAAACTTCCGGTGTTGACTTCACTCTTAACTACAACACTGATCTCGACTTCGGCATCGGTGGTAACGATTCAACTCTGTCTATCGATACCAAAGGTACATACCTGCTGGACTTCGACATTACTCCAGTTGTTGGATTGGATACGGTTAACGAGTGTGCTGGTAACTTCGGTAACACTTGTGGCTCGCCACTTAATGAGATCATCATTAATACTCGCGTAACCTGGAATTCAGGCCCTTGGGGTATTTCTGGATTGATCCGTTACCTGAGTGCAGCTGACGATGATAGCTTGGACAATGCTGGCTTGACTCGTGATGACGTTCTCGTTGATAAGATCAGCGCCGAGGTCTACCTTGACTTGGCTATGACTTATGATTTCAGCGATGACTTCTCAGTTACACTTGGTTTCAACAACATCTTGGATACAGAGCCTACTCCACTGGGTGACGTTGCAGAGCAGGTTAATACCTTCCCTTCAACTTACGATCTGTTAGGTCCAAGATTCTTCTTCAGTGCTGACTATCGCTTCCGATAGGCTGAAACGCTTAGGAGATATTGCTGAAGTTCAAGAAAAATTCGAATTAAGCAACATTTCTTAACCGCACTAAGAAGTAAAGAAGTAACAGAAACGGCGAGCTTAGGCTCGCCGTTTTTGTTTTCTGATCTGTAAAAGTGTGTTCAAATTCCTGATCATCAAAGCACACCGCGGCCCGAAACCAATTCACCGAACAAATGGTTAATATTTCATTGCAGCAGGAACTACCAGCGATCTTCCAGCTGGTGCAGCAGGGAAACGCGGAAGAAGCAATGCGGCGGGTAAAGCCCTTGCTCAGGAAGCATGGACAAAATGCTGACGTGACCCATATCGCTGCCCTGGTATATAAGGCCAGGGGCGAGCACGAAGAAGCAATCCGATTTTTCCTGCGCTCCCTGGCGCTCAACGGAAAACAACCCCAGGTGCTAAATAACCTGGCCAATGTTTATAAGGCTGAAGAGCGTTATGCGGAGGCAGAAGAGCATTACCAGCAGGCGATCTCCCTGCATCCGGAATACCTGGAAGCGAAACGAAATCTTGGCCTGAACTATCTGTCCCAGGAAAACTATCAAGCGGCGGCAGAGGCATTCAAACTGGCCTTGGCCCAACAGGGTAATGACGTATCGTCTTTAACAGGCTTAGCGGATTGTTTTCGCGAACGTGGCGATTTCTCCACCGCTGAGCAGCTTTATCGACAAGCTCTTGAGATTTCGCCGCAAAACTTGTTCGCTTGGTACAAGCTGGGTCAAAACTACCACCTTGATGGGCAAATCGAGCAAGCGCGCGATTGCTATCAACGCGCCTACCAGATCGACCCTCAGCAGGTTGCAGTTGTGCAGAGTTTGGGCTCGTTGATTCATGAAGAAGGGTCGACGGATAGCGCAATTAATCTATTCGTTTCCACGCTGAACCAACATCCAGATGCAGTTTCCTTGCATGAGCGACTTAATGAAATCCTGTTTGAGAGCAAGTATGCCGCGCAGTTTGGGAACAGTTATCGCCAGGCGATAAGCCAGCTCCCAGACCACCTCGATTTGCACCTGAGTTATATTGCGCAGTTATTTCGTGCCGGACAAATCGAGGCAGTTAATGCGGAGCTGGAATCGGCCTTGGGCAGATTTAACAACTCCCACCAATTGCTGTCTTTGCAAGGACAGATGCTAGCGGATCAATTTAACTACGATGAGGCAGCAGAGACTTTGACGCAGTCGCTCCGACTGCAATTCAGCAAAGACGCTGCGCAAAACCTAGTCAAGGTGTTCATTATTCAGAATCGCTATGCAGAGAGCCAAGAGTTGCTCAATCGACTATTTGATTGGGAGCCGGACTGTCAACTTAACTGGGCCCTGCAAAGCCTTGTATGGCGCTTGGTAGATGACCCACGCTATGCCTGGTTGAACGATTATGATCGGTTGGTGCGTGCCTACCAACTGGAGGTGCCTGTTGGTTTTGATTCGCTGGAGGATTTCCTGCGTTCATTGCGAGACCTATTGCTCAGTTTGCATCAAACAGAGAACGCACCCCTGCAGCAAACTCTTAGACAGGGCACCCAGACCTCTGCACGGTTGTTGCATCGCCATGACCCTGAATTACGGGCGCTCAAAAAATCATTGGCCAAAGTCGTTGAAATGTACATTGATGAAATGCCTGATGATGTAGAGCACCCTTTGCTCAGACGTAAGACAGATAACTTTGAATTCTCTGGTTCCTGGTCGGTGAAATTGCGGCCGAATGGCTTCCATGTCAATCATGTACACCCGGCTGGGTGGATCAGTTCATCTTGCTATATCTCAATTCCTGACACCATGCAGCAACAGACCGACAGTGTCGAAGGGCATATTAAATTTGGCGAAAGTCCATTGTCACTTGGCGACCGCGAGGTGGTTGAAAAGGTGGTTAAGCCAGAGCCAGGAATGGTTGTTTTATTCCCTTCTTATATGTGGCATGGTACATACCCGTTTTCTGGTACCGAAGATGAGGTGCGAATCACATCGCCTTTTGACGTGATCCCGGCTTGACGGCCCCCTGAACAAAATTCTCAACACATAAAACTATTCTTACTATGAAACCAGATGACAAAATGCAGGCATGGTCGCTCTACTGGGCCGACGACCGCTTGCAAAGTTGTGTAGCTACCCTGGACCAGGAAGATCAACAGAAACTGAATTCTATTTGGCAGGCCTTCGCCAAGTCGCTCAACGAAGGAGCAAAGGTTTTGGATCTCGCCACCGGAAATGGTGCAGTGCCCGCTGCACTCTTATCAGGGCAACCGGGCTTGCAAATTGACGCAGTAGATTATGCTGAGATAGACCCACACCAGACATTGAGTGAGGCATCCCTGGTTGCTTCGGTTAATTTTCATGCCAAGACTGATATCAATAAACTGCCTTTTTCGGAACATCATTTTGATGCCATTACCAGCCAGTACGGTATCGAATACGCAGGTTTGGAATCGGCTGCAGCCAAAGCGCTGAAACATCTCGCCGAGGGCGGCAAAATTGCCTTACTAATTCACCATGACGACAGTGAGATTATCCACTCGTCACGTGCAAAGCTGGCTGAATTGAAACGAATCAATGAACCTAAAGGACTGATTGAAACCATGTTGGCGGTTTTACGTGGCGAAGCGGACTTTGCTGAATTGGAAAGCCAGGGTCAGGCCTATCTGGCTGCGGATTTTGACAAGAGCCAGGCGATTTCAGGCCAGGTCTTTGCGGGCATAGAGCAGGTTGCTCAACTGATGCAGTCAGACCCACAAAAAGCGCGCGATCTGGGTGTGACCTTAGGGTTGCGATTACGTTCAGAGCAGCAGCGACTCAGCGAGATGGATGCGGCAGCACAAACCGAAACACAGATTCAGGCATTCTCGAAATGGCTGACTGACAGTGGCATGGATGTCACTTCGCTGGCGCCGGTTTATATCGATGAAAGCAGTAAAGAGTACTTGCTCGGGTGGTTGGTAAACGCAGAGAAAGCGTGAGCCGCTAGGCGACCTAATATCATGGATTGAGCTTCCTGCTTATTTCCGAGAATGATTGCACGGTAGCGCATTGTTCTCGCACAAGATCGTTGATATGGTTGCGTTCAAATTAATCGTGCCAAAACATAAAAACCCGTTGTAACGGGTTGTTTGGCCAGCCTGGCAATAGCCAGGCCTGGATTCATTCAGATCATGCCAGGTGAGAGTGCTACAGTGCTCACAGACCTGGTCGCACGATGTCAAACGGTCCAGACTCTGGACCGGTACCAAATAGTAGAGAACTGATTGTGGAACAAGAACTACAGCAATTAAAAGAAGCAGCCGATGCAGCGTTTAACGCTGGTGATTACGCTGAGGCGGAAACCCAGTACCAGGAAATATTAAAATTAACCCCTGATTCAGTGGCCGCGCACTATGCGATTGGCACCATTGCCCTGCAGGAAAAATCGCTCAAGAAAGCGGTTGAACATCTTGCCAATGCAGCCGAGTTGGAACCTGACGGGGTAGATATTGCCTTTAACCTGGCGACCGCTTTGTATATGGGTGGCAACCGCATGGGTGCCCTGGTGCAGCTGGAACGGGCAGCGAAACATTGTCAGGACGATCCGGTGTTCTGTTCACGTATTGCAGAAATGTCTATTCGTCTCGGAGAGGCTGATGCGGCACTGACCATTATGTCCCGTTTGAGTCGCCTGACACCGGATCACCAGGTGATCGTCGCGAATGCACACGGCTTGTTGGGTAATTGGCGAGAAGCCACTGGCATACTTAGTCACTTGAACGACAGCGTGCCTGACAACCCAGTGATCATCGACAAACTGGCCGTGGCAGCCGGGCATTTGGGCGATTTTAAGACCTCGGTGTCAATGTTTGAGCATTACCTGAGGCTGATAACCCCGACCGCCAAAGACTACCTGCGGTTTGCTGACCTGTTGTTGTTGGCGCACGATACCAAGCGTTGTGATCAGGCATTGGACCTGGCGATAGAGAAGGGTGCAGATGGTCCTGAGGCGTATGTGATAAAGGCTCGCACTGCACGTCTAAACGGTGATTACGATGCGGTTCATGCAGCCCTGGAGAAAGCCCTGGAGAGACAAGCCAACCACGGTCAGGCCTGGAGTATTCGTGCCGAATTAGCGGATGAGGCAAACCTACCGTCCCTGGTCGAACAACTTCAGCAGCAGCTGGACCAGGAAGAGCAGGTCGCGCAGTTGAACCATCATCACCAGGCTCTATTGAACTATGCCATGGCGGATATGCAGGATCGCCTGGGCGACTATGCCGGGGCCACCAAGGCCTTGCGGCGCGCCAACAAGATTCAGAATGTGGCCATGGCGATGACCAATGTCAGCTATAACGCTGAGGCAACCACAGCGCAGTTCGATGAAATTATCGCCAACTATCCAAGCCAGGTGTTCGAGCAGGCCGACGCCGCAATACCCACCGAAGGCCCGCAAATCACACCAATCTTTATTGTTGGTATGGTGCGTAGCGGTACCACCCTGGTAGAGCGTATCCTGGGTCAAAACCCGCATGTGCACAATGCGGGCGAACAAGACGGGATGGATATGGTGGCATCGCATTACCACCGGCAGGTGAAGAATAACCGAGCAGCCAGACCTGAGGACGCTGATGCGGAGTTGTGGGGTCAACTACGGCAACTGTACCTGGAAAAACTTCCGGAGATATCCAAGCCCATTTTTACTGACAAGCTGCCGCACAATTTCCGCCAGGTTGGTTTAATTCTGAAGCTATTTCCGGAAGCACGTATCATCCAGATGCATCGTGCGCAACTTGATGTGTGTATGTCGGTTTATTCGCATGCCTTTTCGTTTGGACACAACTACGCCACGCACTGGCCAGACATGAAGCATTTTCATGGTGAGGCTGAGCGCATAATGGCCCACTGGTCGGGCCTGAATTCATCGCGGGTTTTGGACATCAATTACGAAGACTTGGTGCGAGAGCCTGAGGATTATGCGCGCAAAATAGTTGAGTTCTGTGGTTTTGATTGGAATGACTCGTACCTGGATTTTCATCAAGCAGTTAACCAGAGTTTTACCTTTAGCGAAATGCAGGTTCGCAAGCCGATCGCCGATAAACGCATTGATCGCTGGCAACAGTATGCCGAGCATATTCCGGAAATCACTGCTGATTAGTTCGCCTGGCTAGTGGTGGCCTAAACGGCTTTTTTGGGGAGCTTTAAGGAGCTTGATGCCCCAGCAAGTATTCGAGTTTTCCGACTCTGGCGTTCATCCAGTCCCGACGGGTCTCAAAACTGAGGCGGATGGCCTCTTGCTCTGCCGAACTCAGCGACGGCTGCCAGACAGAGAAAATCAACACGATTCTGAGTTCCGAGCTCTGATTGTGCGCTGAGTGAAGAAAACTGTCATCGAATATAAGTAACTCACCGCGCTGCCACTGGCGTTGCTCTCCAGCGACCTCCAGGTAGCAATCGGGCGGAACATCCAAGGCCAGGTGGACGGTGAGGGCATGGTTTGACTGGCCGTAGTGCGGAGCGATCTCCTGGCCCGGTTTTAATAGTGAGAAAAATACTTCGAAGGGTTGCTCTCCCAGGGCATACAAAGGCACCTGGTCCAATAGGGCCATGGTTTTTGGGAACAAGCTGCTGGTGTCGGTGTTTTCGACGCCGTCCTTAAACAAGTCCAGGGCTGTCCACTCCAACGAGCCAGCAAGCTCTTTTAACGGCCCTTCGCTGATCGAATTTTCGGGTAGATAGGGTCTTAACTGCGATTGCGCAACCTTTTGTTCTAAGGCCGCCGCCAACTCAGAGGTGATATCGTTGGTGCCGGCAGTGAAAACCCCAGACCAGTCGAATTGCTCCGCGGCGTAATAAGGCTTTTTCTCTAACCCCGGGATATAAAACAAATTAGGGGCAAACTGGCTTTCGGAATAGTCAAAGTTGGCATCGTGGGTGAGCGGCCATATGGCCTCCTGGATGCGTTCGCAATCGACCTTGTCTGCGAATAATTCTCGATGATGATTGCTCAAAAACTGGCGCAACAAGGTATTGCCGGCCTGGGCGCGCATATTCGCCGGGGCCGAGTGACCAGCGCGCACTGTCAGACTCGCAGGGTCACACTCTTGAGCCAGCGAGTAAGCCGAAGCGGCGGCATCTGTGTTACCGTCATTTTCGAACCAATATCCAGCATAAACATAGCTGGCAGCGATGTGAGGCGCTGCAGCAATACACTGTCTGTGTGCTCGACCGGCAAGTGACCAGTCACCTATTTGCTCCTCTATAACCGCCAATCGATTCCAAGAACCAGCATCGGCAGATTGGCTTGCACAGTGCTCACGCAGTTTTTCCAAGCCTACTTGCAGCTCACCGGTTGCGAAGGCTTGATCGGCTTCAGCAATGAGGTCGGAGTTTTTCATTATTATCTGTGACAAGCTGCATGGACACAGACGCTATGTGTCACCTAAATCCGGACGTTTAATATTTGGATCATCGCGCAGCCAGCCGGTTATAGAATACCGACCTGTCGCTGCAAAGGGTGAGACATAGTTGACGTTGTGCAGAACCGGAACTTTGAATATTGTTAGAACATTAAAACCGGGTTTCCAACTTTGCGAAGCTACCGAATCAGGCCGATCATAAAAACATGTCTGACCACCCCAGTTTGAAGACCAGTCTTTGGTAAATCCCAATACTATCGCGAAGCGACGACTGCTAGTGTCATTGGCGGCTCTCTGATCACTCGAATCATCGTGCATGTGAAGGAAATGGCCTGGTTCGTATAAGGATGCCTGAGGGTCGACTTTGACTAAGTTTTTGGCGCCGGTCAACGCCCTGGAAAAGCCAATAAACTCCGTGCCATTTACAAAGTTTGCTAACTCATACAACATCGATGATGGTGACAGTGCTCCCGCCTGAATAGCATCGATGATTGGGTAAAACTTATACATATACTGGTACCCGCTAGCTGCCCGTTCATGGAGCCTGTTATTGATCCCCTGGAACTCTGCATCGCTCATGGCGGTTAACTGCTGTGGGTTGTACTTCACCGGAAGTCCATGTTTGTCTGAATGTACGAGGTGCCAAGGGGTAGCATTCTTGAGTTGGTCTAGAATGTATTCGGCTGATTCAGTGGTAAAAATGTTTTGCACCCGCAGTTTTTGTGCGGCTTGGAACTCGTTGGCTAGTGCTTCCAAGTCAAGTTCTGGATTCAATTCAATTGTCATTAAGATTGTTCGCTCGCTAACCCGGTGATTGGCCTCTGCTTACTAGCGCTGATATTTTGTCACGCTTTCCGGCATTACACTATGATTAAACTTGTGGAAAACGAATATCACCGCACCTTTTTCGTCTCTATCATTTTGTGTAATGCTTGAATCCACGTACCGTGAGCTTCTGGTTTGCGGATATTTTTAGTGCAAGCCGCAGGTTTTCCAAATGATTGCCGTATAAGTCCTGTAAGCAATTAACAACCTGGAGACAGAGAATGAAGCAATCCAAATACAGCTTGATCATAACGACACTGACAGCCCTGATGTTAACCGCCTCAGCTGTGGCGCAAGAAGATGATGATCTCAAAAGCGATGATGAATACGCTGAAGAAATGAGCGAGCATCGTGCCCATCATCGCGAAATGATGAAGAAGGTCAAAAAGCACCACAAGCGCAAAATGAAAGCGCGGCTCGACAAGCTCGACACCAATGGTGACGGCATGGTGGATCTTACTGAATACCTGGCTAATGCGGAGCAACGCTTTAACGAGTTAGACCTGAATGGTGATCAATATGTAACGCAGGATGAAGCCAAGCAAAAACATCGCGAGATGCGCAAGCAGTTTCGCGAGAAGCGGCGCAAAATGCATGAAACCATGCAGGAAGAAAAATTATCGCTGGGGCAGGAAAACCAATAGTCCAGCAATCGTATAGCCAGTGACGACACTCAATCATGGTCATCAGCAAATGGATGACGACAACTTGATGGCATTGGTCCGCGAAGGCAATCACACTGCCTTCGCGGAGCTGGTTAACCGCCATACTCAGCAATTTTTTGCCCTGGCGCAGCGCATGGTTCAAGACGTTGGCGATGCTGAGGATATCGTGCAAAACTCCTTTATCAAGCTATGGCAAAGACCCGCTTCCTGGAACAGTGAAAAAAGCCAGTTTTCAACTTGGTTTTACCGGGTGATATTGAATGCATGTCACGATCATCAACGCAAGCACAAACGCTGGGTCAAACTAGATCAACCTGTGTTGGAAGCCAGCATGAAACCGGTTGCCAGTGAGCAGGTGTTGCTGGAACAACAGCAAAGTGAATCCTTGCAGCAGCATTACCTAGAGACGGCGATTGCCGGACTGCCCAGCTCACAGCGCGATGCCTTGAACCTGGTGGTGTACTCCGCGCTGCCACAAAAGCAGGCTGCTGAAATTATGGGCGTGAGTCTTAAGGCCATTGAGTCTTTGTTGGTCAGGGCTAAACGTGGTTTGGCCAAACAGGTTGCCGAGGCCAAATTGGCTGATGCTCTTCCGAAAACCGCCGAGCTGGACTAGCAGGCCAACACTGATTGTGTATACTTTAGATTAGTTATGAAAAATTACGACGACCAACACTACCGAGCCGATGAATTGGATGAGCTGCTCGAGCAGCGCGGCGAGGTACAGGCAGACCCGGATTTGGCCAAGCGTATTATCGATGCAACATCGGCCCTGCCGCAGGATGCACGGCAAAGCTCAAGTGCTACTTTTGACTTTTCTCGATTGCAGCCATCGAGCGGTAATTCTCTGGGAAGCCGTTTGGTTCAGATCTTAACGTCACTGTTATCTCCCAAACCGATAGCGGCCGCTACCGTGGCGGTCAGCTTGGCCGTGGTGCTGAGTTCAGGCTTTTGGTCGGTTGAACAACCACTCCCTCAGATTACGGATAATCCTCCTACGTCAACCCAGCTTGTTGACGTCGAGTTAGTGACGGAGGAGTTTAGCTGGGAAGAATTACTCTTACTGCAAGACGAGTTAGCCTTCGCGCAACTTTGAAAGGCCCTTTATTAACTGCGTTCCCTTGCTTGGGTATAAAAAATTATTGCTTACCGTTGCCTGAATATCAGGGCATTATTCTCATCGTCGATCAGATAGCTGAATTGCTCATTCATTTGGTTTAGGACGTCCGTGCCAAGTAGGCCCGCAATCCCTCTGCTGCTGGGTAAATCGATTTCAGCAACCACCATATCATTTAACTGTAGCCGCCCGAGGCGCAGTCGGTCTGTTCTGTACAGACGGCTTTGAGTGCGACCGTTGGCGGTATTCAGGGTGATAACAGTGCCGTTCGGTCGCAGTCCCAGGTCCTGTATCACCTCCGACGACAAGGCTGTGATCGACGCACCGGTATCCAGCAGTAAGCGCATTGGCACCGAGTTGACCGAAACATCAACTAATAAACTGCTGCCAGAACGAATCAGGGGCACCGCGATATCCGTGCTGGGAACTGGCGGCGGGGTCTCGGGCTCAGCCTGTGTTAGCGCATCTAACTCGGCCTGTCGCTGAGAATTCATTCTGGCCAGGGTTTCCTGCGCGATGATGCCGAGCTTGGGGTCGTATGAGAGGTTTTCCAGTAGCGGTCGCGCAGAATCCGGATCGTTGAGACGCAAATGTGCGTTTGCCAGCTCCAGCTGAAAACGGGGGTACTGTGGATGCTGATCATAGATGCGCTGGTAGAGAGCTAAAATGCCAGCCTCGTCTCCCTGTCGCTCCAGAGTGGCGCGCACGTAGTTGCCGGCGCGGACCAAAGACCTTAGTGATTGTTCAAATGCCTCTGGCTGATTTTCCTGCGCGCTGTAGGCCAGCAGAGAGGTGATAGCATTGTCCCAGTCCTGAGTTTTTAGTGACAACTCTGCCAGCTGTTTCCATGCAGTTAATTCATCAAATGCCTGGGTGTACTCCTTCAGCAAAGAGCTGGCTGCTGATTCAGCGCCCTTGGTAAGTAGTTGGTCAGCGTATTGTAATACCATTGCCTTAAAACGTTCCAACTCGCTGGCACTTGCTCTTGAGTAATTGCTGGTAATCTTGGCTATGGCATCTCTCCAGCGGCTCGCCGCCAACAAAGCTTGTAACTCGGCAGCGATGGTGTCTGCCCAGCTTATGCCTGATTCTATCTCAGGGTCTGCAGCGATCTCGGGGTCATTTGTGATTTCAAAAATATCACTAACGTCATTTCCAGCGACGCTTTGCCGTTGTACGGGTGCCGAAGGTTGAGTTACAACGTAAGCTTGTTCGGTGTCGACCTCGTAGGCAAAGTACCACCCGGCGCCCGCCACCAATACTAATAAGATCAACAAGGAAATAAATTTGAACATACTGCCGTTAAAACAACGCCCGCTAAAGAATAGAAACCATATCACAGTTTAATTTGAGAGATTTCATATCGCTGTCGGTGATTGCTGGAATAATGACCCGGCAATCCGGTATGATCGACTACCCAAACACTTCTGCTCACCGGGCAAGTAAAATCAAGTAAGAGAAAAACCCATGATAAACGACGTTTACATAATTAGTGCCGTGCGGACGGCTATTGGAAGTTTTGGCGGCAATTTGAAAGGCGTGTCACCTGCCGATCTGGGCGCCTTCGTGGTTGGGGAGGCGGTGAAACGCAGTGGCGTTGATGTTGAGTCAATCGGATCCAACGCAGTGGGGCATGTGATCAGAACCGAGATCAGGGATGCCTACATGGCTCGTCGAGTGGCCTTAAATGGGGGCTTACCGGTGCATACCCAATCGCTTACCTTGAACCGCCTGTGTGGCTCTGGCCTGGAGGCGGTTGCTTTCGTTACTCAACAGCTACAGTTGGGCGAAGTGGGAGTGGCGGTTGCCGGTGGTACCGAGTGCATGAGCGCCGCAGCGCATTTGCTGACCACCAATCGGTGGGGGCAACCAATGGGTGATGGCACCATCCAGGATGAATTGACCGGAGCTTTGACTGATCCCTTTGGCGTTGGCCACATGGGAATCACGGCTGAAAACCTGTCCGAAAAGTACAACATTGAACGACAGGCGCAGGATGAGTTTTCGCTGCAAAGCCAACAACGCGCGGTGCATGCCATAGAGCAGGGCTATTTCAAGGAGCAAATTGTTCCCTACGAAATTAAAACCCGCAAAGGCAGCGTGATTTTTGATACGGACGAACATCCCAAGGCTAACAGCACCCTCGAAGTGCTTGGCACGCTGCGCACCGTGTTCAAAAAAGACGGAACCGTCACCGCAGGCAATGCCTCGGGCATCAATGATGGGGCTAGCATGCTGGTGCTGGCCACCGAGGAAGAAGTTGGCAAACAAAACCTCAAGCCAATGGCCCGCGTTGTCGCATACGGCCGCTGTGGGGTCCCCAACGAGATCATGGGCATTGGCCCCGTCGGCGCATCGAAAATAGCGCTGGCCAAGGCCGGGCTCAGTATTGACGATATGGATGTAATCGAAAGCAACGAAGCCTTTGCCGCCCAGGCATTGGCTGTTGCCAAGGAACTGGCGTTACCCAATGAAAAAACCAACCCTAATGGCGGGGCAATCGCCCTCGGCCACCCAATCGGCGCCAGCGGCGGAATCATCCTGACCAAGGCCATTTACGAACTGCACCGAACCGGCGGCAAATACGGCCTGGCCACCATGTGCATCGGCGGCGGCCAAGGCATCGCCATGATCGTAGAGGCGGTTTAGTGCTGCTGCCGAAATGGACGCAGTGCGGTTAAATTATCTGTGGTGTTATGGATAAAGAGCGCATAAGTCTGAGTATTCATGAAAAGGATGATGGGGTAACTATCGCGAGCTTGGAAAAGGCTACGAATCCTGTCGCGATTCTTAACGATGAGTTTCTTGATCATCTCTATGTTGAATATCAAGAGGCGAAACAGGCGATGTCGGCCCTATCAGGTGCTGAGGCGAGTTCGGTGCAAATACTATGCGAACGTCTCGAGCGATTCATAAAACCATACGCTATTGTTAGAAATAAATACTTCGATGGGCTCGGGCCAGCGAGAAAGTTCGTAGCAGCGGAGCAGGAATTGGAAAAACTTAAAAAAGAGCTTGAGGAACTCAACGGAAAGTAGTGCCTGGGCAGCGCGATAACAGAGCTTTATGTGAAACAGCAACAAAGTAGGGACTAGAGCCGTCAGCGAAACAAACGGACATAAAAATCGACGCCTCGATATCCAGAGAAACCATCGGCCTAACCGAAAACAGGAGCCGTCAGCGAAAAGAACTGACATAAAATTCGACGCCTGGATAAAAAGAGAATCCACCCATCCAATCAAGAACAAAAAAAAGGCGCTTTGGAGACCAAAGCGCCTAAATCAAACTAAATAGTGTAGGGGTGGGGATTATTTAGTTTGGGTTTCAAATGAAAAACAACAAATGCAGTGCTTCGTTCAAATCACCGCACACGATCTTTATAACAAAGACCCAGTGGCAAAAAAGTGTATATTACCCCTAAGTAATTGAATATTAATGGATTGGTAAGGTAGTTAAAATCTACGTCAACAAGCACTAATAACGGATAGATCGCACAATATAAGACCGTTGTTCACCAGCAATCATTACAACGACCTCGTCATCCACGTATTTTTTTAGCAGTCCTTTGGCAAGCGGTGAGTCAATACTGATATAGCCCCGCTCGGCATCGGTCTCATCCGGCCCGACTATCCGATATTGCAGGTCTTCGCCCTTATCGTTCTCCAGCCCGACATGGGCGCTGAAAAAGACCTGTTCCTTGCTTCCGACCTGGTCGATCACTTTCAGATCGGGCATGCGTTTTTGCAGGTAGCGGATGCGTCGATCAATCCCAGCCTGTTCCTTTTTACGATAAATATATTCGGCATTTTCGCTGCGATCGCCCTCCGCTGCGGCCGCACTCAGGGCATCGTTGACGACCCGGCGCTTCTTCCACAGCTCGCGTAGCTCTTTTTCCAGGGCAGCATAGCCTTCAGGTGTGATATAAGGCGATGATTTTGGCGCAGGCGGTCGGTATCGAGACATTTCGGGCTGAGGAGTTCTTGATCGGAATTCAACGCGGCTGCATACTGCGCTTTCTCATGGCGACCTTTACACAGCTCATTATAGATAGGGATTATTTATGATAAACCGAGCGGAAGAAATATTAAAACACACCTTCGGCTACCTGGCTTTTCGCGGACAACAACAGGAGGTCATCGAGACTGCTCTGCAGGGTGAGGATGCCCTGGTACTGATGCCAACCGGGGGCGGGAAGTCACTGTGTTACCAGATTCCCGGCCTGGTACGAGACGGCATGGCTATCGTGGTGTCGCCGCTGATCGCGCTGATGCAGGACCAGGTCGCGGCGTTACAACAACTTGGAATACGTGCGGCGTTTCTAAATTCAACATTGTCGCGAGAACAACATAGCCAGGTGATTCGTTCTATTTACGATGGCGAGCTGGACTTGCTGTACGTCGCACCGGAAAGACTGTTGCAAGAAAGCACCTTGCAGCGCTTGATGGAAGTTCCCGTGTCATTGATTGCCATTGATGAAGCGCATTGCGTGTCCCAGTGGGGGCATGATTTTCGCGTCGACTATCTGGGCCTGCATGTTCTGCAACAGGCCTTCCCCGGTGTGCCTCGATTGGCGTTGACCGCAACTGCGGATGAGCGCACTCGAAATGAAATTGTTACCCGGCTTGCGCTCAATAATCCCAAGTTGTTTATCAGTAGTTTTGATCGGCCCAATATTCGCTACTCGGTACAGCCCAAGGGCGACGCTAAATCGCAGCTGATCACCTTTTTACAGGATTATCGAAACCAGGCGGGCATTGTCTACTGCATGTCGCGCAATCGCGTCGATGGGATTGCTGCCTGGTTGCAAGGGCGTGGAATCAAAGCCTTGCCCTACCACGCTGGCATGAGTAGCGAAGACAGAGCTAAAAACCAGGAACAGTTTCTCCGCGAGGAAGGTGTCGTAATTGTCGCCACCGTCGCCTTCGGCATGGGTATCGACAAACCCGATGTGCGTTTTGTGTGTCACCTGGATTTACCTAAGAATATTGAGGCCTACTACCAGGAAACCGGCCGAGCCGGACGTGACGGGCAGCCCAGTGAAGCCTGGATGGTGTATGGCCTGCAGGACGTGGTGCGAATCGCAAAAATGGTTCAGGAGTCAGCGGCCAATGATCAGTTCAAGCGCATTGAACGGGCCAAGATCGACAGCCTGTTGGGTTGGTGCGAATCCACCACCTGTCGGCGCCGAGCACTGTTGAATTATTTTGGAGAGCTCAGAGAGGAAGCATGCGGGAATTGTGATATATGTCTTAACCCGCCACGGACCTGGGATGCCACCGAGGCCGCACAAAAATTACTCTCAACGGTGTATCGAACTGGCCAGCGTTTTGGTTCAGGCCAGGTGATAGATGTACTTCGGGGTAAAGACACCGCCAAGGTGAATCAATTTGGCCATCACAAGCTCAGTACCTATGGGATTGGTGCGGAGATCAGCGACCAGCAATGGCGCTCAATTATGCGCCAGCTGATCGTGCAGGGTTACCTGTTCGTGAACGACGCGCAGTATGGAGCGATTCAGCTGACGGAAAAAGCCAGAACAATATTGCGCGGGGAAATAAAACTGTTTCTTCGTGAAGATATGTTGTCGGCCAAACCGGCCAAGGCTAAGAAGCTTCCGGCCAAGGTGGATGAACGTGATCGTGAGTTATGGGAGGCACTGCGTGCATGCCGTAAATCCCTTGCTGATGAGCAGGGTGTGCCGCCGTTTCATATCTTTCATGATGCGACGCTGATGGAGATGATGCAGTACAAGCCTCAGGACAATGCCCAGCTGCTCACCATTAATGGTGTCGGCGAAGTCAAGTTAGAGCGCTTCGGCGACGCCTTTCTGGATGTGTTATCGGAGTTTGCCAGCTGAGTCATGTTGCCTGGCCTTGTCAGGCACAGCCGCGGCCCGAATGAGTTGGTGCGTTCTTGCCGAAGTTAGCTGCTCGCCACTTTGCGCTGTAGACCCATTACCACCAGCATCCAAATTCCGGTCAGAATAAGCGCGATCCATAACACGCTGGTCCAGCCCAAGTTGAACAATAGCCAGCCTGCAGCAAAAGCGGCAATGGCCTGTACCGTGAATATCAGAAAATCATTTAAGGCCTGGGCTTTGAATCGTTCACTGGCTTGGTAGGCGTTGGGTAACATGGCGGTGCTGGTGACGAACAACAGGTTCCACCCGAGTCCGAGCAGTACCAGTGCCCACCAGTAGTGGAGTACTTCTGCGCCACTAAACCCAATCACGCAAACCAGAATATACAGACCCAGGCCGCAGAGCAGAAGGCTGCTGCGTAAGCCTTTCTTAAGTAACATGCCAGTCAATAGCGACGGTAAAAACATGGCGACAATGTGTGATTGGATTACGATCGTGGTGTGTTCCAGCGAGTGACTGCCGATTTCATGCATGCTGATCGGTGTCGCGGTCATGATCAGGGCCATAATGCCATAGCCGATTGCGGCCGAGCCTGCCGCCATAATAAACATGGGCTGGCGCGCGATGTAGCCCAGGCTACGCCGAGATGCCTGCTGTTCTTCAGCTTGCATCGCTTGTGGTTTGAAAGTGGTGAGCACCAACAGCGAGCCGAGCAAAAACACGCCGGCCAGGAGAAAAGATCCAGCGAAACCCGCGGGAGAATCGATCATGTCTTTGCCATAGGCACCGATCTGTGGACCGATTACCGCGGCAAACAGGTTAGCCATCAGGGCCAGGGTGAGGCCATCTGCCTGCTGTTGTTCGCTGTTCGCGTTTTCGAGAATGATAAAGCGGCCCTGTTGAGTGAACGCAGCATTACAACCAATCAACAGAGTGCCGCAGAGAAACACCCAGAAGTTCGCAGTAACCGCGGCCTGGTAACATAAGCCGACACCGATGATCGCCAGGCATATCCCGAATGCCATGCCTGTCTTGCGACCAATTTTCTGCATTAACATGGCAGCAGGAATGGTGGTTGCTGCTGTACCAACAACCATCACCGAAATCGGCAGCGTAGCGAGCTCTGGGTCCGGAGCAATAGCAGCGCCCAGCAAGCCGGTTACCAGTACCATCATCGAGGTGGTAGTGAAGTTCATCGACATCACCACCGACATAATGTAGATGTTCGCAGGCAAATTTAGCATGGTTCGAAGTCCTTATTAGTCGACTGAATTTTCCTGGTAAGTAAACCTTTGAGTATGGCCAGTTGAGAGCTGGAATATGGGATTGCTGGCGCTACCCCCCAAACAGGTTGTGGCCAGGCGCTGTCAGTTTCAAATCGCACAATATGGTGAATGTGTAGCTGGGGAACCAGATTGCCCAGTGCAGCCACATTCAGTTTGTCGCCCTTGAAATGTTGCATCATCAGCTCCGAGATCATGGCCGATTCCTGCCAGCACGCGCGCTGATCTGCGGCGCTGAGCTGATAGATTTCGCGAACCTTTGAGCGTTGCGGTACCAGGATTATCCAGGGGTATTGTGAGTCATTCATTAGCAAGACTCGACAAAGTGGCAAATTGCCGACGGTGACCGTGTCTGCAGCAAGTTGTGGATGGAGTTCGAACATGGTTTGCCGCGATCTGCGAGGTCGGAAGGTGAGATGCGAGCATAACCACCGACCCAGCTAATGGCAAGCATTCAGCAAGCACCCGGTTTCACACAAAGTTGTCTATAATCGAGTCATGGAAAGACTAGAAAGTATCGCCGAACAGATAGCGAAGCAACGAAATCCGCCAGTGCATTTATGGCACCCGGAGAACATTGGCACGATTGATATCAGAATCAATTCGCAAGGCTTCTGGTTTCATGAAGGCGATCCAATTCAGCGTGAGGAATTAGTGCGATTGTTTGCCAGTATTTTGTGGTTCGAAGATGATCAACACTTCCTGGTGACGCCGGTTGAAAAGCTGTCTATCGATGTTGAAGATGTGCCATTTGTGATTCAGCAAATGGAGCATGTGAGAGAGTCTGGCAAGGAGTACTGGGTGGCGGTGTCGAATACGCATGAGCAGTTTATTGTCAGCGCCGATCACCCGGTGGAACTGCGGCAATACCAGGGCGAATGGGTGCCGTATTTGAATCTGCGGTACCAACTCTGGGCGCGGGTCAATCGCAGTATCTATTATCAGTGGGTGACGGCGGCAATGGATCGCCAGGAAAGTGAGAACGCGCCGCTGACGCTGGAGAGCGATGGCTATGAGTTTGAGGTGGCCCGCAATTCGGACCCCTGAACCTCTCTTAATCGGGCAAACTCAATCCGCGAGCGTGTTGATCTTTAATCGCTTGTTTAATCTTTAGGTAGCTAGCGAACCGCTGCTTACCGATTTCACCATTTTCCACCGCCTTGAGCACTGCACATCCGGGCTCATTTTCATGCTTGCAGTCACGAAAACGGCAATTGCCTAATTGCTCGGCAATTTCTACAAAGCCATGCTGCAATTGCAAATGATCAATATGCCACAGGCTAAAATCCCGGATTCCAGGCGAATCGATCAGCTGGCCACCGCCTGGCAAGTGAAATAGCTTGGCCATGGTGGTGGTATGAGTGCCCTCGCCAGTTTGCTCCGATAAAGCGCCGACTTCCAACTTGGCCTCAGGCAACAGGGTATTGATTAATGAAGATTTGCCCACCCCCGACTGGCCTACCACAATGCTGACGCGCTGATCAATCAACTGCGGGAGGTTCGCAAGCTGCGGTTGTTGATGGCGTGAGCTGACAATCTGCACGGTGTGGTAGCCAAGATCCTGATACAGCTGCAACAACTGTTCTATCATGCTGCGATTGTGGTCGCTGAGCAGGTCTGCCTTGTTTAAAACAATGATCGGCCTGATGTTCATCAGCTCGGCTGCCACCAGATAGCGATCAATCAGATTGGGTTGTGGCTCAGGTTCGCAGGCAATCACAATAAGAGCCTGGTCAATGTTGGCCGCGACTGGTTTCAGACGACCGAAGTTATCGGGGCGCTCGAGGATGCTGCGGCGTTCCAAACGAGCTTCAATTACGCCGCTCAGTTCCGCGCCAGCGCGCCACGTCACGTTGTCGCCGGCCACCACGGCACCAATATTGGCACGCGAGACACAACGATGAATCTTGCCCTGGTCATCACCTTCAAGTGCTTCTACTTCAAATTGTCGACCGTATCGGCAGATTACCAGGCCCAGTTGTTCGCTACTCAGTTCACCCGACTGGATCTGGCGACCCAAATTGCGCTCCTTTTTCTGCGCACGTTCATTGCGCTCCTGCTGAATTTTTTCGGCACGCCAAATCTGGCGGCGATTTAGTTTGCGCTTACTCACCGTTGGCGGCCCCCGGTTTGAGCAGGGCGAGTTTTTGCTGCCGATTGAGTTTTTTGAGCCGCGCTTCGGCCTGGCTGGCGCTCGCGCGATTTTCGCAACTGAGTTGATAGACTACCTGGACTGGGCGGCGGGCACGGGTATAACGAGCACCTTTTTTGTTGTCGTAATTATGCTCGGCCAAGCGGCGCTCCAGGTCTTTGGTAATGCCCGTGTAGAGTGAATCGTCTGCGCAGCGCAGCATATACACAAACCAGCTCATCGCTGATCAAGATCCGGCTTGCAATTCACCGTGCAACTTTGCCAATTGCAGTGATAAACAAGGTGTGGGTGATCAACGAATTCGTTGAGAAAGACAGCTGCACCATAATATTTGGCATTCAGTTTGATCATAGATCGAATTTTAACCAAGACTCGCCATTTCCGCGCCCTGAGTGGCGGTTTCAGAAGGTAGGTTGATGCTAAACACAGTTGATCTGATCAAAACACGTCGGCCTAATGGTTATCTGTCTATTAATACCAAAATTACTGTTAACAAAGATAGTTCAATGTTGTATGTTAACGAATCTAAACAATATTAATAACAATAATTTAAGCTCGTTACCTCTTAATTCGCGTTAGCAATGTGTCGTGATGGACAGATATTGCAAAAAAACAAGCCCAGCGCCCACAGGCAACAGCGAAGAAAAGGGAATAATCATGAGCTTAAGTGTTTAAAAATCCTGGAAAAATCCCAAAACCAGTTCCTCGAAGTATGCGTCAGCCAAAGAAGTTAAAGCGGAGTCACTATGCAACCTAAGGTCATGGTCATCGACGACAGTAACACCATTCGGATGACTGCCGAGACGATTCTAAAAAAAGAAGGCTATGAGGTATTTACCGCTACTAATGGCTTTGAAGCCATGTCGGTGATCACCGATACTCGCCCCGATATCATTTTTGTCGACATTATGATGCCACGCCTCGATGGTTACCAGACTTGCAAACTGATCAAGAACAACAGTTATTTTCGTAAAACGCCGGTCATTATGTTGTCGAGCAAAGACAGTCTGTTCGATCGGGCGCGAGGCCGAGTCGCAGGGTCAGAACAACACATCAACAAACCATTTACCAAGAGTGAGTTGCTGGAAGCAATCAACCGTTATGTATAGCGGGTGACGCCTCGACTGATTTTTCCATGCCAAACATCCAGAATCTACTCAAATAAAAAATTGGAAACCTGAAACATGCAAAATAAAAAGATACTCGTGATAGATGATTCGATGACCGACTTTTTGTACGTCAAGAATATATTGACGCATGGTGGTTACCAGGTATCGCATGCGCCATCGGGTAGAGATGGCATAGAAGAAGCAAAGCGTTCACAACCCGACTGTATATTGATGGACGTGGTAATGCCGGAGATGAATGGCTTTCAGGCCACCCGCGCACTATCACGGGAGGTTACTACTGCCGACATCCCGGTGCTCATGCTCAGCTCAAAATCGCAGAAAACTGATCAGGTATGGGCGCACCGCCAGGGTGCCAAAGATTATATCGTCAAGCCAGCGGATCCCAAGGAGCTGCTGGGTAAATTGAAAACCTTGTTTGCAGGTTCTTGAGAGCAAACTCGCAGTCACTTCGATTCACTTTTTAATAACACCATCGTACGCCATTAATGTCAGAGAACTCTCCTTTTCAAGTACTGAGTGAAATGCGCCAACAGGCGCTGGACCTGGCTGAGCAGGGACTCAGTTATGCTCGCCAGTCTGCCGGGATTAAGAATATCGCCTATGTGGTGAACGACGTTTATTTCTACTGCCAGGCCAGCGACATTAAAGAAGTCTCGGTCTGCGAGAACCTGATGCTGGTGCCGCAAACCAAACGCTGGATGCGCGGCCTGGTGAATTCCAAAGGGGTTCTGTATTCCGTTACTGATCTCTCGTTATTGGCTGGATTTGACCGACCGATTCCGACCAATCGAGGACACTTGTTGCTGTTGAGCAATGAGGAGAGCCAGAGTGCGTTATTGGTAAACCGCGTGATTGGTTTCCGTTACTTCGACGAAACGCAGCGACTTACAGACCTGGCCAGCAAACAGGATTCTCTGGATGGTTTGAGCGCCTATGTGACTGGCGGCTACCAGGCCGATGGCCGCGACTGGTTTGGTCTCGATGTGGCCAGCCTGTTGGCATCCGAACAGTTTCGTGAAATTCAATAAACAGCATGCAAGACAAGAATAATTGCAGTTTGCAAACAACTAAAAATACTTAAACAAAGCTGAAGTGATAATTCAGCACTTATAAAAAACTAATAAGCCAGAACTAATGTAGGTGGATAAAAATGAACGATGACAAGCTAGTTCAGCAGAACGAATTTGATGATCTGAATAATGAAGCAGTTGAGCTGGAAGATTTATACGATGCCGATGCCGAAATCGGGGACCTGGCAGAGTTGGATCTGGATGCAGGTCCTGAACCCGCTGCGGCACCAACCGGCGGCAACGAACGCCTGTGGCTCTATCTCGGCCTGGCAGCACTTCTGTCTGCGGCGATCTTGCGTATTATTATCAGCCCGGTGCTGGATACGCAAAAACAACGGGTAGACCAGGTCGCGGATATTCTGCAACAGGTGGATTTAACCAATACCTCTGCATCTCAATCACTGACGGCGGTGGGCAGTATTGCCCCGGTGCAAACTAATCTGCAATCACTCTCCGACAGTGTCACAGAAATGGTCTTGCCACAGGGCTTCGCTGGGCGAGCTGCAAACCGATTGTTTGGAAATATCGACGTTAATGCTGAACTCAGTGCAGCGATGGATGGTTATCGGGAGTCGGCCAATAACTTTCTCGCCCAAGGCGACGCTGTTGCCGATGTGAAAAATCGTCTAACAGCCGTGTCTGGTTCCATCACAACCTCGGTCAGCGACACCATCTCCTTTGTAGAGGCGGTAGCCAAAGAGGGGCGTAGCAAACGGTCTGACAATGCCAAGGATCGCTATTTGTTCCTGACCTCTGAAGCGGCCAATATTAATGGTATCCTGAGTCGATTGGCTGGTGGTGTGAATGGCTACTATCTGCCAAATGTGAATCTGCAACAATTATCTGACCAACAAAGCACGTTGATCGTGCGGCTCAAGGACACTCTCACCCGCATTACCGGTAACGCGGATGCCGTGGTGGCGACGGCGGCTGAACCCCTGCAAAACCGTTTCGATGATATTGAAAGTCAGTTACTGGATCTGGGTGGCAATTCGGGATCAGTGACTCAGTCACGTGTGGCTTTGCAACAGATGCGCGCACAAACTGAAAACTTTAACACCGCTACCGCTGCCGCTGGCAATCAGTCTGGCCTGGTGCCATTTATGAATGGGGTTAACAATTTGCTGCCGTTATTGCTGGTGGCATTTGGCATCTATGCCATGACCCGATTTTTTAACATGCAAAATCGTGGCCTGGTAGAAAGTGAGGGCAGCTTGTCGGATGCGCTCGCAGATCAACAGGAATCGATTTTGAAATTGCTCGATGAGATGAGTGCTTTGGCGGATGGAGACTTGACGGTAGAGGCCGAGGTAACAGACCAAATCACGGGCGCGATTGCAGACTCGGTCAACTTCGCTGTGATCGAGATGCGCGAACTGGTATCCCAGATTAACCGTGCCTCGGTGGAGGTGGCGAATGAGTCTGAATTGGCGGTGAGCAATGCCCAGTCGGTATCGCAGTCCAATATGCAGCAAGCGGACCAGATCACCTCGGCGGCGACCGATATGCAGCGCGTTACCAGCAGTATGCGGGAAATGTCGGAACAGGCGCAGAGCTCCTTTGAAATGGCGGCAGAATCGATCCAGGCTGCAACGCAAGGCGCCCAGGCGGTACGCGATACGATTGATGGCATGGACAGTATGCGTGAGCAGATCCAGGACACGTCGAAACGAATTAAGCGACTGGGTGAGAGTTCGCAGCGCATTGGTGACATCGTTGCACTGATTGATGACATCGCCGAACAAACCAATATTCTGTCGCTGAACGCAGCGATCCAGGCGTCGATGGCAGGTGAAGCTGGGCGCGGCTTCGCGGTGGTATCGGACGAGGTGCAAAGCCTGGCGGAACGGTCGACTGAAGCGACAAAGAAGATCGCCGAACTGGTGAACACTATTCAAAACGATACCAATGATGCGGTGCAATCGATGGAAAAAGCGACCCAGCAGGTGGTCACCGGTACCAAGGTTGCCGATAGCGCGGGTTCGGCACTGGCTGAGATTGAACGTGTATCAAGTCGATTGTCCACGCTTATTGAAACGATTTCACAGCAATCCAGTCAACAAGCCCAGGTGGTAACCGACGTGGCGGAAAAAGTAACGATTGTGAGTGATTCCTCAACTGAGACGTCGCGAAAAGCACAAGACTCGGCAAACTCGATTGCCAAACTGTTGGAGCTGGCGAAAGAACTGGAGACTTCGGTATCCAGGTTTAAACTGCCAGCCAGCTAAGCACTGCCGTTATTCGAGCCAGATAAAACACAATCTCTGAGAGAGAATCATGTCAGCGTATTCAACCATTGATCGTGAGACCTTCAAGTGGGTCAAGAATGAAGTTGAGGCTACCCTGGGTGAAACCAGGGCTGAGCTGCAGAACTTTGTTGCCTCCGAAGACAAAGCCACGCTCTATGGAATAACCAACAACCTGCACCAGGTTGTTGGCTCCCTGCAGATGTTAGAGCTGCGTTCTCTCTCCACCTTGATTATGGAGAGCGAGCTGCTGGTTGAAGATTTCAGTTCCGATGAAAGTAAAGTTAGCGCTTCCTCGTTCACGGTGCTCTTAGAAAGTGCGTTGACAGAGTTGCAATCCTCGCTGGACAAAATCGAGCAAGGTTTGCCGGAAAACCCGATCCCGGTGGTGGAGCTGATTAACCAGATTCGCGCCGTGCGGGGTTTGGACGCGGTAGAGATATCCTCGTTGTTCTCGCCGATGATCGATATTTTCCCAGAGGTTCACGAGCGGCGTGCCCTACAGGATGATGAGTATCAGAGTCGTGCTGCTGCACTGCGAGTACGCTTCCAGGTATTTCTTCTCAAATGGCTGCGTGACAACGACGAGGGCGCAATCGAATCGATAGGCGTAATCACCGAGAAGCTTCTAGCCATGAGCACCTTTGGTGCAGTAGCAAGGCTGTGGTGGGTGGCTGGCGGTTATGTCGACTATGTTCGCCACAATCAATTGCACAATCGCGCCGTGCATGGCCGCATATTTCGCGGCGTAGATGACCTGCTGCGAAACCTGGAGCAACAGGGAGAATCGGCCCTGGTGCGTGACCCCGGTGAAGAATTAATCAAGATCATGCTGTTTTATACCGGTGTGGGGGAAGTACGCACCGAACGCATGAATGAAATCGTACTGGCCTTCAAGCTACAGGAATATTTCCCCGCCCTGCAGGGCTTGTCTGACAGTGTTGATTACGATGAAACCCAGGCCAAGCTCGAACAATTGCAAGCCGGCAGTGAACTGCCCTTGCCAATGATTCGCCAGTTGATTGCCAATCATTTTGAAACGGGTGAAACTGACAGTGCATCCCTGCAAGAAATTGTAGAACAGATGCAGCACGTTGCGGATGCCCTCTCAGCAGCGGATGTAGACATTGTTACCCCGGTGGTTCAAGAAGCAGTAGATGTCATCCGCGGGCTGCGCAATGGCTCTATCGAATCCACCGATGACGCTGGCTTTCACCTGGCCGCGGCAATCATATTTGTGGAGAACAGCGTCAATGGCGTCGAACGTGTCGACGAGCACTGGTTACGGAATGGCGAAGTAAAGCTCCGAGCCTTGCAGGCCTTGAATAACCAGGAGCAAATTACCGAGGACCTGGATGGTTCGCATCTCAGTGGCAGTGAACGCCAGGCTCTGCTCGATGTGGTCGGTTCGGAAGTTGAAGAGAATCTCAAGCATATAGAAGCGAGCCTCGAAGAATTTTCCGCTGATCCCTCGAATACTGACCTGCTGGACGGCATCGACACCCAGATTCGACAGGTGCGTGGTGCTCTGCAGGTCTTGGGTGAGCAAAAAGTTGGCTTGTTACTGCAGATGTCGGAAGACCAGTTCGTGGCGCTGCAGGCTGGTGAGGTTAAACCATCGCCTGCCTTAACCGAAGCACTGGCTATCTCTATTGGCACCATGGAGGAGTATGTCAGGGGCTTGCAGGACGGTCGTCCTGGTATGGACTATCTGTTGGATCAGAGTATTACCGATCTTGAGGTCGCCATCGGCAAACGCGTGTCGCGTGCTGATGTAGAGACATTATTAGACGATTCATCGGATTCCTTGTTTTCATGGTTGGCTGAGCAAGCCGATTTTAGTTTGTTCACCGAATTGAAATCCAACTTGCGTGACCTGCTGACCTTGTCGAAAAAAACCGGTTTGGGTGAAGTTGAAGAGCTGGTTAAGGAACAGAATCGCCTGGTCGATGTGATTTCCCAGGAGCCCGCATTTCTAACCGATAACATCACCAATAGCCTGCAAAGCAATATGGCGAATATTGCCGGGCAGATCATCCAGCTTTATGGTACCGAGGAAACGCCCGAAGAAATTAAGTCTGATGAGGAGCTGGCCTACCGCAAGTCTGCGATCGAGAGCGATCAGGATGGCTTGCAGTTCCATGATGATATGGACATTGAAGAATTGGGTGATGAGATCGAGCTCGAGGTTGAAGAAGAAGACGCCCGGACCTCTACCGAGATCGGTAAGCAGCATGCCGCCGATCAATCCAAGTCAGCGATGGTGGATGATGTTATTTTTGCTGCCTTCGTAGAGGAAAGTACGGAAATTCTCGCGAATGCCGAACAATTGCTGCAGGCCTGTAAAGACGATTTGAATGATCGAGATTCCATTCGAGATCTACGTCGCTCGTTCCATACCCTGAAAGGTAGCTCCCGAATGGTGGGCCTTGACGCCATGGGGGAAGTGGCCTGGTTCAGCGAATCATTGTTTAACTTTGTGCTGGACACGGAAAAGCCAGTTACTAATTCCATACTGGGCTTTGCCGAAGAGGCGTTAGAGGAATTCAATTCCCAACTAGCCGATCAATATCAAAACCAACATCTTATCGATGTCGCTGCCTGGGGCGCAAAAACTGACACGATAGAGTTGGAAGAGCCAACTTCCGAAGGGGTGGATGAAAGTGCTGATGCGTCAGATCGCGCCGATGATGCCGCCGCAGAGGTGGTCGTTGAAGAAGAATTAACTGCGAGCGTTAACCTCGACTCTGATGTTGCCAAAGAGCAAGAAACAGCGGAAACCGCTGAAGATGTCCTGGTGGACGATGATGTGTTTGCCGAAGAACTGTCAGTCGACCAGCTCGATGATGTGCCCGATCAATCTGCGGATGAGCTATCCGAAGATGGTCCCGAAGAAATCGCGGAGTACGTGATTGATGAGGACGAATTTACCGATGATCCACTGGATTTGGATGGTGAGGCCTTAGCTGATGCCGCCGAACTGACTGCTGCAACGGACGAGGCTGGCGCCGAGACTGGTGAGGACGAAGAGGTTGAGCCGACTCCGAGCGAAACCATAGATGAAGACAGCATTACTCACTCTTTCTCGGTGCTTGATGATCCGCAAACCAGAGAAGTTTTCATTCAGGAAGCCAAAACACATTTAGGGGTTATCTCTGAGCAACTGTCGATCGACCCATTAGTTGTGACACAAGATGATGCCCTGTCGATTTCCGTTCACACGTTGCTTGGGAATGCGCGCACGCTGGGGCTTGAGAAAGTATCAAGTGCCTTTGATAAGGCAGAACATCTGTGCCAGGCGAAGGTGGAATCTGGCCAGGAGTTGTTGGCCTCCGAGCGACTGACACTAAGCAGTTTGCTCACTGCGGCACATCAGATGATTTCGGGAGCGAAGGATGAAGCACCGTATTTCACAATTGATGATGACGCGTGGGAGAGCTTGAGTGAGCAGTTACAGTTGGTCCTTGATCAGGCTAACGCCTCAGCCCTGGAAGTAGAGAGTAGTGACGAGATAGCAAGTACGGAAGAAACCAGTGCGGCTGACAGTGAAGATGGGGTAGAGTTGGAGTTCGACGAGAATCTCTTTACCGACATCTTTTCCGATTCAGAGCTTGATCTAGATCTGCTTGCGGATGACCCGGCACCGGTCTCAGATGATACGCTGGATATCGAGCTGGATACCGAAAGTTCTGACGAGGAAATCGTTCTGGATTCCGATGTTGAATTGGAATTAAGTCTGGATGATGATGATTTCCTCGAGCTGTCCGATGCAGGCGATAGTACCAGTACTGCGGGTATTGAAGTTCAAGAAGATAGTAGTGCCGAGATAGAAATCGAAAGCGAACTTGAGAGCGAACTCGTGAGCGAGGAAGAAGCGGTCGCCAGGGTGGCGGCGGTGTTCGATGGGCTGGACCCAATCGATGATCTCATTGCTGAGGATGCGAACGCTGAATCTGATGCATCCCAGAGAGAAGTAGAAGGCGATGATCTTGCTGGAATTGAAGAGTCGCTCAGCGCTATGCGTGGCGAGCAAGCGGAGCAAAACGAGCCGGGTATCGATCTCGAGTCTTCAGAAGAGATAGAACTTGTCGGTTTTGAAGATGGAACAACTGAGGCCGACACCGAAGAGGCTGAAGAAGTTGAAGCAGTTGCAGAGCCTGCACAAGCCGATCAAGCTGATGCGGAGGACGCAGAAGAGGTAGAAGAACCTCAAGGAGAAACACAAACAGCGGAAGAAATAATTTCCGAAGCGGAATCAGTAGAGACGGAGCAATTAGCTGCTGAACTCGCGGATGCGGACGAATCGGCCAGCGATGAAGATCGTGACAGCCTGATTCCGGATGAACTGACAAACCTTCTGGAAGAAGACCTGCTGTCACTGGAAGCTGCAATTCAACCAGACTCAGACGAGGCAAACGAAGCCATTGCGGAGACTCCCGCAGAGGAAGAGCCTTCAGCGGATAGTGAGCCCTCAGTGAAAGAAGAGCCCTCAGCCGAAGAAGAGCCCTCAGCCGAAGAAGAGCCCTCAGCCCAAGAAGAGCCCTCAGCCGAAGAAGAGCCCTCTGCCGAAGAAGAGCCCTCTGCCGAAGAAGAGCCCTCTGCCGAAGAAGAGCCCTCTGCCGAAGAAGAGCCCTCTGCCGAAGAAGAGCCCTCTGTCGAAGAAGAGCCCTCAGCGGATAAAGAGCCTTCAGCGGATAAAGAGCCTGCAACTCCCGCACCCGTGGATCAGGCAGCCGCCGAATCGGGTGACGTCAGCGATGAATTACGAGAGATTTTCGTTGATGAACTAAAGACGCTGCATACCGAATTGGATGAAGAAGTGGCCAAGCTTGTTGCGCTGCAACAGACCGCACCGGCTATGGCCAATATTATGCGCCATCTGCATACCATCAAGGGTAGCTCGCTGATGGCAGAAGCCAACACACTTGGCGAGCTTACGCACCAAACCGAAAGCTTCCTGGAAGGCAATTTCATCCGTAACGATGATGATTTGCGCGAAGTGCGTAAAACTCTTGAGCTTTACGTAGACGCGGTTGATACGGCCAGCGATGCTTACCTGCGAGGTGACCAGTTTAATCCTGCCGGCGATCTACTTACTCGGCTGGGCGCCGAGGCAGGTTTTGACACCCCGGTAGAGCAAATTTCCGTACCAACCCCAGCCCAGGAAATTGTTGAAGAAGAGCAGTTTTCAGATATCGAAGCTGATGAAATCCTGGCGTCGGTCACCGATGCCATGCAGGAACTCAATGGCAAGTGGAAATCTGCGCGTGGGTGGGCCAAGTTACAGCCGCTGATGTCAGAACAATATAGTGCGCTGCAAACGCTTACGGACGACGTACCAGCCCTGGCTGAAATGAATGCATTTGTCTCCAGTACCCGTAATTATGTCGACAACCTCAGTTTAAAAAAGGCAGCGGAGTTTAAACAGTCCAAGGCACTATTAGAGGAAGTGTTTGACGTGACTGTTGCGAACATGCGGTCTTTGCTGGCCGGTGGTGAGGTAGAAGATCTGTCTGCTTTAGGCAGCCAGTTAGCTGGTCCTGAGCGCAGTGAATCTGCAGCCGTAGATTCCGAGTCGTCAGCAGACCAGGGTGCAGCGATCTTCATGCCGGGCGAAGCCAGGTTGACTGCAGAAGAGCAAAAAGATCTGGATCGGCAGGAAAAAGGTGCTCGCGAGCGAGCCGCCGCACTGCGCATCCGTACCGAGACCCTCGACAGTCTGACCAACTTCGTTGGTGATGCGAGTATGAACCGCTCACAAATGCGAGAAGACGTGGTGTCGGTGAAGAGTGTGGTTGATAACCTGTACGAAAACGTCCAACGTTTCAATCAGCAGTTGCGGGAACTTGAAATCGAAGCTGATAGTAAGATCACTGCACGTACTAATGAAGCGCAGGCTAAGGACCGCGGTGAAGAGTTCGACCCATTGGAAATGGACCGCTACACAAAGCTGCAACAACTGTCGCGCGGCCTGGCTGAAAACCTTGATGAACTGGGCGATATCCAGACGTCGCTTAGTGGCTTTATCTACAAGGCTGAAAACTCCTTACAAAAACAAGATCGTCTGAACCGCGAACTACAGGATGAAATCATGCAGGTGCGCCTGGTTAACTTTGGCGGAATCGGGCCACAATTGCGACAAGTTGTGCGTCGCACAGCACGCGAGCTGAAGAAAGATGTCGAGCTGGAAATCATCGGTTCCGAGGTGCGGCTGGATAAAACCATTCTGGATGGCGTGGTGCCGGCTCTTGAGCACATGTTACGGAACTCTGTTGACCATGGTATAGAGAAAGCCTCGGCTCGGACCAAAAAGGGTAAACCCAAAGCGGGCAAAATTGTTGTCGAATGCCGACAGGTTGCGCGCGAAATTATCATTACGGTTCGCGACGACGGTGCCGGGCTGGATATCAACAAGATTCGCACCAAGGCGATCGAAGAGAAATTGCTGGCTGATGATCAGGAACTGAATCCTGATGACATTCTGATGTACATCTCCCAAAGCGGATTTAGTACAGCCGCCAAGTTAACCCAGGTATCTGGCCGTGGCATCGGTATGGATGTTGTTCAGACAACCTTGCGGCGCATGAGTGGCAGTATCAGTTACGACATTGATGAAGATCGTCCGGGATCCAGTTTCTCGATCAGGCTGCCAATCTCCTTGGCCGTGTCGAGCGCGATGTTTGTCGAATCAGGTGGTGAGCAATTTGCCATCTCAGCTCGAACCATCGACCGGGTGGTGAATGTGGATGCACAGGAGTTGATCGCCTACCTGCAGGCGGATAAGCCGGTTATGCAAGTCGACAATCAGTCTTATACGCTGATTGATCTGGCGGATTATCTTGGTTATGAATCCAAGCTACCTTCAATGGCAGGTAAGTTGGCAGTCATCCTGGTGACAGCCGGTGTGCAGAATATCGCGGTTATCGTGGAAGAGTTGTTCGACACCCAGGAAATCGTGATCAAAAACCTGGGCGAACACCTGGGACGAATTCCGATCTACGCCGGAGCTACCATCCGTGCCGACGGTAAAGTAGTGTTGCTGATTGACCTGGTTGGTATTTCCTATTACGAATCATTTATCGCGGTGCCAGAACAAAGTGGCGCGGTAACCCAATCGGTGCCTAACGTGATGGTGGTAGACGACTCGCTAACGGTGCGAAAGTCAGCGGAGCGGGATATCAGTGCATTGGGCATCAATGCGGTATTGGCAAAAGACGGATTGGACGCACAGGGGCAACTGCGCGAGGAGGCACCAGACATGATCTTGCTGGATATCGAGATGCCGCGTATGGATGGCTTTGAATTACTTGAATGGGTGAAAGACGAACCGACACTGAAAGATATTCCGGTGGTTATGATCTCATCTCGTGCCACCGAGAAACATATTAATAAAGCCACGGAATTGGGTTGTACAGCATTTCTGGGTAAGCCATACCTGCTGGAAAACCTGGTTTCTGTATTCAATCAGCATTTAAAGCTTGATACTCCTATTGCGCTGGATCAGGACACCTAACCAAAATGACACCTCATGGCGAATAATTCCATTGATTGTTATGTAGTACCCGCAAAGCCGCTACCCCTGCTGATTCCGTTGGAGTGCGTGGCGGAAGTAGTCAAGAAACCCGACCTGCAGCAGCTCTCACAAGCGCCAGCAAAATGGATGCAAGGTTACCTGACCTGGGAAAATCAGCGCGTGCCAGTGTTGTCTTATTCTGCCTTGCACGATTCCAGCCTGGATGAGTCTAAAAAGCGAAATGCCCAGGTGGTTGTGTTAAATCCGATTCCAGACGCGGCGCGTAAGGCTTTTTCCGGTTTGCTGTGCTTCGGGGCTGTTAAAACCCTCCCAATAGACACACAAAGCGCGTACGGTGAGCTGCCTGATGGGGTTGACCGACGCTATGTTGAAGCGGTAGTGAAACTCGGTGAAGAGGAATACCTGGTGCCCAAACTGGCCGCCCTGGGAGTTGCCTTCTCCTATTTCTAGTTGGTCATTGTTCAGCGGTTTTTTGCCAGCCGATTGTGTCGGATGGTGACCGAGAATCGTACGCCTGGCATTCTGGAGTACGGAAAATATTCGATTAGTCTTGTCTCGCGAATTAATTGCGCTCGCGGCGTGCCGTTATCCTGTTTGCGTTAGCTCGCTTCTATGACTGGGATGCCGCGCAACTGGCGGAGTCAGTCAACCTGCCAGGCAAGGGCAACCCAAAAAAGTGTAAATTTCCCATCCTGCTTGCGTCATATGAGAGGCAAATTTGCTATATTACGCACACCATCAAATCGACTATTAACGCCAGTCCGTGATGCTTTGTCCATCGCATCATGAAATTAAAATCAGCGAGAATTCCCAAGAATGACATCGACTAATCGTCAACAGTTAGCGAATGCAATTCGCGTACTCAGCGCCGACGCAGTTCAGCAAGCCAACTCTGGTCATCCCGGTGCCCCAATGGGGATGGCGGATATTGCTGAAGTACTGTGGAATGATTTTCTAAGACACAATCCGAGCAATCCAAAATGGCCTAACCGCGACCGATTCGTACTGTCCAACGGACACGGGTCCATGCTGATTTATTCATTGCTGCATCTTTCGGGCTATGACGTCTCGCTGGATGACTTGCGTGACTTCCGGCAGTTGCATTCAAAAACACCTGGCCACCCGGAGTATGGCTATACACCAGGGGTAGAGACCACCACGGGTCCCTTGGGGCAAGGTATCGCTAATGCCGTGGGCATGGCGATAGCCGAGCGCACACTGGGATCGCAATTTAATACCTCAGAGCACTCGGTGATTGATCACCACACCTATGTTTTTTTAGGTGATGGTTGCATGATGGAAGGCATCTCCCATGAAGCCTGTTCAATGGCAGGTACGCTCGGCTTGGGTAAATTGATAGCATTTTGGGATGACAACGGTATTTCCATCGACGGGGAGGTAGAAGGATGGTTTACCGATGATACTCCAGCACGCTTTAGCGCCTACGGTTGGCAGGTCATAACGGATGTGGGTGGACACGACGCCACACAGATCAAGAGTGCGATTGAGCAGGCCCAGGCCGAGTCCGGCAGGCCGACCCTGATCTGCTGCAAAACCATTATTGGCAAAGGGTCACCCAACAAGCAGGGCAGCGAGAGCTGTCACGGCGCAGCATTGGGTGAAGACGAAGTGGCGCTGGTACACCAGGAACTAAACTGGGATGCTGCACCGTTTACCGTTCCTGAGGACATAGCAGCAGCCTGGGATGCGACAGTGAGTGGGGCAGATGCCGAACAGGATTGGCAAAACGCATTTGACGCCTACCGCGCCGCTAATCCAGATCAGGCAGCTGAACTAATGCGGCGCTTAAATGGTGAGTTACCTGCCGACTGGGAACAACAGACCAGCCAACTGATCGCGGAGGCAGAATCCGCGGCTGCAACATTGGCAACACGAAAGGCCAGCCTGGTGGCACTTAACCAATTGGGGCCAATGTTGCCGGAATTTATAGGCGGTTCTGCTGATCTGGCTGGTTCCAATTACACTATCTGGGATGGGTCTACGGCTATCAGCAGTAGCGAAACCGGCGGAAATTACCTGTATTTTGGTGTGCGCGAATTCGCCATGGCGGCTATATGTAATGGCATCGCTCTCTATGGCGGCTTTAAGCCGTATGCCGGCACCTTTCTGGTATTCAGCGACTACATGCGAAATGGCATGCGAATGTCAGCCCTGATGGGTTTGCCGGTGACCTATGTGCTCACCCACGACTCCATTGGTCTCGGTGAAGATGGGCCGACCCATCAACCGATAGAACACGTTGCCAGCCTGCGACTCATTCCGAATATGTCGGTATGGCGACCCTGCGATGCGGTTGAATCACTGGTGGCCTGGAAAGTGGCCTGCGAAGCGACCGATAAGCCAAGCAGCCTGGTATTTTCGCGTCAAGGTCTACCACACCAGAATCGAGACGCCCTACAAACTGCCAATATCGAGAAGGGGGGTTATGTACTTAAAGACTGTGACGGTACCCCCGAACTGATCATGATTGCGACTGGTTCTGAGGTGGCGCTGGCCATGAATGCAGCAGAGGAACTTGCCAACCAGGGTATGGCAGTACGTGTTGTATCGATGCCTTCCACCGATTGCTTCGACGCGCAGGATGCAGCGTACAAAGAATCCGTGTTGCCCGCTGCTGTGCAAAATAGAGTAGCGCTGGAAGCCGGCATCACCGACTACTGGTACAAGTATGTCGGTACTCAAGGCGAAGTAATCGGAATGACCAGTTTCGGCGAGTCCGCTCCGGCAGACAAATTGTTTGAACACTACAATTTCACCGCCGACCACGTCGTCAATGTTGTAAAGGAAATGATGGCTTAAGAATCCCAGCTTATTCCAGCTAAACATAATTGTTGTTCGCAGAGGCCATATGACAGTTCTAAAAATGCAGGATCAAGACCTGAATGGAAAACGGGTGCTCATTCGTCAGGACTTAAACGTCCCGCTGAGAGATGGCGAGGTGGCCAATGATGCACGAATTCGGGCATCGATACCGACCATTGAACTGGCTACGAGCCGAGGTGCCAAACTGATGTTGATGTCGCACCTGGGTCGCCCAACAGAAGGGGAGTTCGATGAGCAATTCTCCCTGCAACCAGTAGCCAATAAACTGGCTGAGTTACTGGGAAGGGAAGTACGGCTTGAGCGCGATTGGCTGGATGGCGTCGATCTCGAAGCTGGTGAAATTGTATTGTGCGAGAACGTGCGGTTCAATCCTGGGGAAAAAGCCAACGATGAAATATTGGCGGCGAAAATGGCGAATTTGTGTGAACTCTTCGTCATGGATGCCTTCGGCACCGCGCATCGCGCGCAAGCCTCTACTCACGGTGTAGCCAAGTTGGCCCCGATTGCCTGCGCCGGACCCTTGCTGAGCACCGAACTGGATGCGCTCGCCAAGGCCCTGGATAAACCAGCAAAGCCAATCGTAGCCATTGTAGGCGGCTCCAAGGTTTCCACCAAACTAACGGTACTCGACAGCCTCTCGGAAAAAGTTGATCAGTTGATCGTGGGCGGCGGTATCGCCAACACCTTTATTGCTGCGGCCGGTCATGCCGTTGGAAAATCTCTATACGAAGCTGATTTGATCTCTGAGGCCAATGCTCTATCGGCCAAGGCGCGCGCGACTGATGGCGATATCCCAGTGCCGTCCGACGTAGTGTGCGGCAAGGAATTCTCTGACACGGCGCGCGCTGAAATCAAGGCGGTAGACCAGGTTTCAGACGACGACCTGATTTTCGACATCGGCCCCGACACCAGCAAACATTTTGCCGGCCTGCTAAAAGGTGCGGGCACCATTGTTTGGAATGGGCCGGTAGGTGTGTTTGAGTTTGATCAATTCGGAGAGGGAACCAGGGCACTGGCTGAAGCGGTGGCCACGAGTGATGCGTTTTCCATAGCGGGTGGCGGCGACACCGTCGCGGCAATCGACAAATACGGGGTGGCCGATCAAATTTCCTATATCTCTACTGGCGGCGGCGCATTCCTGGAGTTCCTTGAGGGTAAACCATTACCCGCCGTGGAAGTGCTACGAGCGCGTGCTCGATAAGTAAATAGCGGGAAGTCGCGCCCCATCCCGATGTTAACCTTGGAACTAAAATCCTTCCTCTAGCGAAGTTTTTCTGCAATTTTACGCGGAAATTTACTCCAAAAATCCCGGATTGTCCCTCGTTAGTCTCTTTACGCTTCTGTTAAATAGGGCCTTTAGTCCATTGATAAAGCAGGGAATCTTATTCTATAGTATGCCCGTGGGTTAAATATTTACTTGGTGGGTCGGCGAGCCAGAGGGTACAGGACTGGTCGCGAGTGACACGACCTGCAGACCAAGGGGGTAGGGTTTTTTATGAAAATCTGCAATTATGCATGTGAGTTTGTGCGGCTCTTTATTGAGCGCACGCGAGGTAACGCACGCATACAAAGGCATGGAATTGGTGTCGGCATGATGTTCTGCTTGTTGTTTGCTGCTTCCAACGCCGCAGCTTTGGGAATTGGGGCGGCGCAGGTCGACTCGCATATTGGCGAGCGCCTGCGCGTTTTAATCCCGCTTAACAATCTGTCCTATCCCAACTCACTTAAGCTTGATGTTAACCACCGTTCGCAAGGTTCCAGCGACACCATACGGTTGACATCTTCACTGGTCCAGGAAGGTGATAACTACTCGGTGTTAATTGGCACTGAGAGGGTGGTTAAGGAACCCTATATTGAATTCTCACTGACCGTGGACCACGATGCGCAGCGCGCCCAGCGTGATTTCACCGTTTTACTCAATTTGGGTACAGCTGCCGCGGCAGAAACCAGCCAAGCGGCCGCCATTGAGCAGAGTGCAGACTATACTCTGGTTGCCACGGGCAACAGAGCGCCCGGCATTATGGGTCCCTATGATTGGGCTCAAGCTGGCAATATTCCCGAAAAATTTGGTGCTGTTCTTGATGGCCAATCCCTGTGGCGTGTTGCCCGAAGGATCAATAAGGCCATGGGTGTTTCAGTCGATCAAATGATGATCGCCCTCTACGAAAGCAACCCGCAAGCATTTGCCTCGGAGTCGATCGACTCCTTGCAGGCCGGCAGTTACCTGACTATTCCAGACCACCAATTTGCTATTCGCTTTACCGAGCGCCAGGCACAGGCCCGGGTGAAAAGTTTGTCCGGTACTTCGGCACCGGCTAACACCGTTGCACAGGCCGAGACGAATCTGCCGAGCGTTGAATCGCCTGACCTCTCGGTATCTCCAGTTCTGCAGCTGTCGGCGGACGAATTGACACCAGACGATGTGTCGATCAGCCCAGCTGCCGATGATCCAAACAATACCGAGATTATCACCACCGAGAACCAGGCCATCGCCCATTTGGAATCCGAGCAGTCGGTAAATCAGTTTTCGGTCACAGATATCGATTCTGCTGCGGTCGCTGCGCTGGTCGAAAATGGCGCCAACGAGAACACGCAATCGGCAAGTTCATCCTTGATTGATTCGCTGTCTGCTTCTGTCACCAGCCTGACCCAGGAGCTCTATAATAAGGATCGCAAAATCAAGGTGTTGGAGGAACAGGTCTATCAACTGCAACAAGCCCAGAATACAGCGCAGGCACAAAATGCTGATTTGTTGTCTCTGAACAGCAGTACTGAGAGCCGCAGTATTTCCGCCTGGTGGTTGTTACCATTTGCTTTGATTGTGATATCCGGCTTTTTCTTTCGTGAGCGCATCAATCGTCAATTGGTGGAATTGAACCTGTTTGGACGCAATGAAAAGCTCAGGTTCAGGACCGGGACTTCGCGCCAACCGGTTGGAGAAATCACTGGCTTTGTCAGCCAGAATGACTATTCCATGATGTCTGCGCTGGAAAAAGCACCCGCCCAGGACGAAGTCGTTGGGGTATCGTTAGTGGAAATTGATCAACTCGAAGACGAAGTCGACCAGGCCTTGGCTGAATCAACAGTAGAAAAAGATGAGGGAATGGAGTTTTCAGAAGTCGACTTTGATGACGACTCAGAATTCACCATAGATTTCTTTGCCGATTCCGACTCAGCAAGCAAAACGAAAGTTGAGGGTGGTGATGAAGAGGTCGAAACCGAGTTCGAAACCAAGGTCGAACAGTCATTTTCTCAAGATCAGTTCACCGCACTGTTAACTCAATCCGCTGCAAATAACGGAAAGGTTTCTCTCGATCAGGATGAGTCAGAAGAGTTTGAGACTCAGGCCGTCGAGGATGATGCGGCTGAGGCACAGGAAGACGACATCACTGCCATGCCTGCTTTCGATGAGCTGGAAGATCTGGAAGATCAACCAGGAGTGCAGACTAAAGAAACCGATGATGTGATCGCAGATGCCAAGGTAGAACCCTCGGATAAATTAATTTTTGCGGATGATACAGATCGCCTGCAGGTAAACGTGGCCGAAGCAATTGCCCAAGAGGCCGCAATGGACACTTCGGAAACTGAGGGCGATGTTGTTCCACCCGCACCGACAGAAGCAAAACAATCCACCCAGGAAGAACTGGAGTTCAGCAAAAGGATAGATACGTTGTTAGCACAGCGAGACTATCGTTTTGCCAGGGAGCTGATTGATTTTGCCCGTCACAATGATATCTCGGACGATCGTTACCATTACGAGCGCATGCGATTGTGTTTAGCCATGGACGATCAGGATGCCTTCTACGACTACTACTTTAATATCGAATCGCAGATTGGGAATTTTGATGCGGATCTGCAAATCGGTGTAGCCGATTTGATCTCGCGCCTCGGCCAGTATCATTGATGCAGGCCCATGCCATCCTTCCCACCAATACTGGGTGACAATCCTCACAGCCTGATTCTGGGAACCATGCCCAGCCGCAAATCTCTTGCGGAACAACAGTACTATGCGCACCCGCGCAATGCGTTTTGGTGGATCATGGCGCAAATTACTAACACACCGGCGGATGCCGACTATACCAAGCGCGTAAGCAACCTGCAGGATGCGGGCTATGCGCTGTGGGATGTACTCCTGGACTGTCAGCGCCCAGGTAGTTTAGACAGCGATATTCGGCGCGATAGTGAAAAGGCAAACGATATGGTGGCGCTCATCGATGATCACCCTGGTATCAAATTAATTGCATTTAATGGCGCCGCGGCCAAACAAATATTTATGCGACACTGCAAGCATGTTTTGCAGCAGTTTCCACACCTGGAATGGGTTCAACTTCCTTCCACCAGCCCGGCGCATGCCGCGATGACCCGCGCAGAGAAACTAGCCCACTGGCGCACTGCGCTTGAGTTGACCACGGCAGACTCGATGGCGCGAACGGTGGCCTGAGATCATGACAGACAATTTTTGGCAGCAGAAGTCCTTGTTTGAAATGAACCACGAGGAATGGGAGTCAATTTGCGATGGCTGTGCGAAATGTTGCCTGCAGCAACTCGAAGATGATACAACAGGTGAACTGGTCTTTACCGATGTTGCCTGCGACTTGCTGCAATCTGATCAATGTCGTTGTTCGGATTATGAAAACCGGAGTACCCTGGTGCCCGAATGCATGACGATGACGAGCGAAAACGTCACGGAATGCGCCGAATTTGCACCGCAAAGTTGTGCCTATCGCCTGTTACTTGAAGGTAAGGAATTACCGGCCTGGCACCACCTTCACAGCGGTAGTCGAGACACGATTCATGAAGCTGGACACTCAGTCCGAGGTCGTACTCGATTTGCGCGCGAAGTAAATCTCGAAGAGCTCGAGAACTACGTGGTAGATTGGCCATGACGCAAGCAAATGAGTACGCATGGTGTATACTCTGGGCTGGTTCGGGTTACACACAAATTTTCACCGCAAAAATTGGAGTAGCACCTTGATTGCAACTCGTTGGTATTGGATAGGATTGGTTGGATCAACGGCTTTGATGGTCGTTGCCTATTTCTACTTTCAGAAACATTTAGGTTTGCCTCCATGCCCCCTATGTATGTTCCAGCGTGTGGCTGTGGTTGCAGTGGGAATATTTTGTTTGTTAGGGATTATCATCAGGCCAAAGAAGGTTGGCTCGAAACTGATCGCGCTGGGCGTTACCGTAAGTTCGGCTTTAGGGCTCGCCATTGCAGGTCGCCAGGTATGGCTGCAACATTTGCCAGCTGACCAGGTTCCAGAGTGTGGTCCTGACCTGGAATTCATGATGGAAGTTTTCCCATGGCAGCAGATCATTACTACCGTTTTACAGGGCAGTGGTGAGTGCGCTGAGGTTCAATGGCAGTGGCTGGGGTTTAGCATGCCTGAGTGGATGGTGCTGATTTTTACTGTGATGGTGCTGATCTCGTTGCGACTGTTGTTTGCCAAGGAACGCTCTTATTTCAGCGGCAGTTACGGACGTTAATCTGACTTCAGTATTGGCTGCCCAGCTCTGCATGCAGCGTGCTAGCACCAACCCAAACTCAACGCTGACCCGAGACCGGTGTTCAGCAAAACGCGTGACAACGTGGATCATCAATAAGTTACGGTTATTTCAGAGTTTTTGACGATGAACTCTGTCGCACTGCGAAGCGGATTATTGTTAAACATTCGATGGTGGTCGCTTGTTTGACACTCGAGTTCAACTATAATCAGACAGGATTTTACCAACTATACTCATTGCCTTATGTCCCTACCTAAGAAATCCCGGGTTGCATCCGTGGTTATTGGCATTTTAGGAATGCTCAGCGCCAATGCGCATGCCCAACAGGTCGCGTTGATCGATTCAGGCGTTGACCCCAACGCGGGTTTTAATATTGCTCCGGGATTCAACTACTTCAATAACACTGACGATACCAGCGATGTATCTGATAGGGAAGAAGAGGGTCACGGGACCATTTCTGCTCGTGTGGTCACTGAGGCGTTTTCGGGCGAGATTGTCCCCTTCGTAATCACCGATGGGGTGACCAGCGTGAGATTGGTCGAGGACCAGGTCCGGGTTGCTCGCGACAGTGCGCTGTCAGACATTTTAGGGCGCGATGCCGTGCGGGTTGTGGGTATCACCTGGGGTACCAGTGGCGTAGTGGGTGCCGCAGCATCCTTACTGCCCGAACTGTCAAACAATAACAAAGTGATCGCTATCATGGCTGGCAACGACGAAATGGCGCAACCTAATGCGCTGTCGAGTGCCAGTTTCAATCTATCAGGGGTGATCATCGTGGGTGCCACCGATGCCGATGGCGTGTTGTTACCGCTTGCGAACCGGGCTGGGACAACTGCGAATAAATACGTAGCTGCAATCGGCTTACCAACGTTAGACGCCGAACTAGGTGGCTCGTCGTGGGCGGCTGCTCGTATAGCCGGTATTGCCGGCGCTGTGTTGCAGCAGAACCCCGATTTGACCGCTTCGGAAGTGGTGGATGTGATCCTGCAGTCGGCAGAAGACCGTGGGGCAACCGGCACAGATAATGAATATGGTCGCGGCGTGATTCTCAGCGCAGACCAGGTACTAAATAATGTTATTGGTCCGGTCACAGTGCCGACTACGCCGACGCCACCTCCGACTACTAACACCGGTGGCGGTGGTGGAGGCGGGGGCGGCGGCGCCGGTCTCCTGGTCGGTGCGGCACTGGCGGGCGCCCTGGTACTGCTTAGAAAGCCCAAGGCCAAACTTGAGAAAACCCTGGTGTTGGACTCGTATGGTCGCGCTTTTGAAATTGATCTGAGCGATAGAGTCGCTGTCAACGATGGCAGTTTGCACTTGAATGAATTTTTTCACGCCCTCGAACAAACGTCGGTTGGTGACGAGTTTTACCTGCCGAAACTGAAAACCTCGGTTGCGTTTGCGGCAACCACCGAGGCCGATCAGCGCATCGATATGATCGAATACTGGGGCACTCCGGGCGATGTCGTGTTGGAGAATGACCAGGCCAATGTGTCGATGGCTCTGTATAGCCAGTTAACCGATCAGTTTGACTTTACTGCCGGTTATCGAGTCAGTCCAAGCCAGGCTTTCGGTGCGGTATCACAACTCGATTCGCATGAAGTGTTTGGACCCAGCTCATTCATCAGCGGCCAGGCATTCAGCTCAGTGTTAAGCGGCTTTAGCTCTCAAGCTGAAACTGCCAGTCTGGCTTACCAGCCCAAAGTACTGGATAAGGCTTCACTGAAAATGGGCCTGGTGTCGGTGGATCAAAAACAACGTTTTGGCCAGGACACCTTTTCCAGCATTCTGGAAGGTAGCTATCAATTCACCGATAACGCCGGCTTGTCACTTCAGTTTGGTCAAATCGAAGAAAAAGGCAGCTTGTTCGGTGGTGCAGCAGGCGGAGTATTTGGCGTCGAGACCGCCACTACCTACGCACTGAATGTGTCGGGTCGAATTAAAACTACCGATCGGGTGTCTATTGTCGCCAATTATGGGGTTGGTAAAACCAAGGTGGAATCAGCAACCGACAGTCTGCTGGAGGACTTCTCCAGCTTGCGCAGTGATTGGTACAGTGTTGGTTTGATCGCCAACGACATGTTGCGTGACCGAGATCAATTTGGGATGGCGTTTTCGCAGCCACTGAAGATTCGTTCAGGTGGGGTGAATTACTCAATTCCGAATGGTCGCGAGATTAATGGCGATATCAGCTTTGATCGCGAACGCATCAATCTCTCAGATACCGGTGCAACAGAGCGATCCTTGGAGGCCTATTACCGAACCATGGTGTCTGAAAAGCTGGAACTGGGTAGTTTTGTCGCCTATCGACAGAACCCAAACCATGTTGCTGAGGATGGCGATGAACTGCTGTTTATGGCAACCTTACGTTATCGGCAGTAAACAGAACTGATATTGCCAAATCACTGTCCGTAATAATTCGCGCTATTTCTGAGATTATCGCTAACCAACCAACTGTGACCGAGCTAATGGAACTTAAACACTCTCATTTGTGTTGTCGACCCGATGCTACAATCCGGTCCTGATAGCGCACTCTAAGCAACCACTAATTATCACTATTGCCATGCTGCGCACAGCGAGTACCTGTGTCGCCATGGCATGCCTTTGATCCCGTGAAACTCTATAACACCGAAACCAAAAGCAAAGAAGAATTTGTCCCGTCTGATCCGCAACACGTGACTATGTACGTGTGTGGACCGACTGTGTACGGTCATTCTCATATTGGCAATATGCGACCGCCAGTGGTATTCGATGTGCTGGCGCGAGTGTTGCGTCGCCAATTTTCCAAGTTGACCTATGCGCGCAACATCACCGACATAGACGACAAGATCAACGAGTCGGCTGCAGCGGAAGGCGTGGATATTTCGGTAATCTCCGAACGGTACACCGAAATCTATTACAACGATCTGCAAGCGCTGGGTGTATTGCCGGTCGATGTGGCTCCTAAAGTAACAGATCATCTTGCAGAAATTATTGCCATGATATCGGGGCTGATCGAGTCTGGTTTTGCCTATGAGGCCAAAGCACATGTTCTGTTTAGCGTGCCGGATTATCCGGAATACGGGCAGTTGTCCAAGCGTGACCCGGAAGAATTGTTGGCAGGTGCACGCATAGACGTCGCCGCTTATAAACGCAATGTGGGGGACTTCGTGTTATGGAAACCCTCTGCTGACGATCAACCCGGTTGGGATAGTCCCTGGGGACGTGGCAGACCCGGTTGGCATATTGAGTGCTCGGCTATGATTGCAACGCACCTGGGTGAAACCATTGATATCCACGGCGGCGGGCATGACCTGGTGTTTCCGCACCACGAGAATGAGCGCGCCCAAAGTACCTGTGCCCATGGCGGCAAGCAGTATGTGAAGTACTGGGTTCATAATGGCTTCGTCAATGTGAACAAGGAAAAAATGTCCAAATCCATTGGCAACGTCTTGTTGGTGAAAGACCTGCTGGCGCAGGCTCCGGGCGAGGCAATTCGTTATGGCTTGCTGGCTGCTCATTACCGTGCGCCACTGGATTGGAGTGATGATGTGCTCAAGCAGGCCGTCAACAGCCTCGATCGCCTGTATGGTACCTTGCGCAAGCTGAATCATATAGAAGCGAGTGCCGAGACAGCAGCACAGATTCCAACTGCGTTTGAAGCGGCCTTGTTGGATGACTTAAATACGCCAAAGGCTCTCGCTGAGTTATTTGCCCTGGCCAAGCGCGCAAACTCCATCGATGACCACAATGAGCTAGCAGGTCTTAAGGCAGCAATGCTGCAGGCTGGCGAGTTACTGGGTTTGCTGCAGCAGGATCCGGAAACGTGGTTTGCTGGTAATGAAGGTGACACAGATGCTGCTGAGATTGACCGACTGATTGCTGAACGCGACACCGCGCGCGACAACAAGGATTGGGCTCGCGCAGATGAAATCCGCGATATTCTCGCAGACATGAATGTGGTTCTTGAAGATGGCGCTGGGGGAACGCGCTGGCGTACAGAGAAATGACTACGATTGCCGATATACAAGCCGAATTAGTCGAAGAGTTCGAGTTGTTTGACGACTGGATGACGCGCTATGAGCACGTCATCGACCTGGGCAAGCAACTGGCTGATTTTCCAGATGAATGGAAAACCGAAGACAACCGCATTCATGGCTGCCAATCCCAGGTCTGGCTGCATATGGAAATGCGCGGTGACAAATTACATATAAATGGCACCAGTGATGCGGCCATCGTTTCTGGCCTGGTAGCGATCGTGCTACGTGTTTACAGTGACCAGGCACCGCAGGATATTCTCAACGCGAAGCCGGATTTTATCGCTGATATCGGTTTCACTGATCACCTGAGTCCTACGCGAAGTAATGGTTTGCATTCCATGCTACGAACCATATACCAGCGCGCAGGAACTTTTCTGTAAACCCCGACGCAGAATCAAAACCCGGCATTGTCGTCTCGGCATGCAAAACGGCAAACAGTTTGTATTTCGATACACCGCGTCAATTCATCGTAAACAACTATAAAAGAGTGATAATCGCTGGGCATCTGGCTACAATATCCCGTTTGAAAAAACACCAATAAAAATACCGCTCAAATGCAGCAAGATTACGATCCACAACAGATTGAAACCCAGGTCCAGCAGCAATGGCAGGACACTGAGGCGTTCAAGGCGGTGGAAGACAGCGAGAAGGAAAAGTTCTATTGCCTGGAGATGTTCCCTTATCCCTCGGGCAAGCTCCATATGGGCCATGTACGCAACTACACCATTGGCGATGTGATCAGTCGTTATCAGCGTATGTTGGGCAAAAACGTGTTGCATCCAATGGGCTGGGACGCCTTCGGGCTGCCGGCGGAGAATGCCGCGATTGAAAACAAGACCGCACCGGCGGCCTGGACCGAGCAGAACATCGAAAACATGCGCGGTCAACTCAAGCGACTCGGGTTTAGTTACGACTGGGATCGCGAGTTTGCTACCTGTGAACCCGATTACTATCGCTGGGAGCAGTGGTTCTTCACCCAATTGTACGAGCGCGGTTTGGTCTATAAAAAAGAAGCCGAGGTCAATTGGGACCCGGTCGATCAAACGGTACTGGCCAATGAGCAGGTGGTGGATGGCCGTGGCTGGCGATCCGGAGCATTGGTTGAAAAGAAAAAAATTCCGCAGTGGTTTATCAAGATCACGGCCTATGCCGAAGAGTTGTTGGCATCTTTGGATGACCTCGAAGGCTGGCCAGATTCGGTGAAAACCATGCAACGTAATTGGATCGGTAAGTCGGTCGGTGCGGAAGTGGTATTCAAGGTAGACCAGGTAGCAGGTGCTGAAGATTTACGCGTGTTTACCACGCGCCCAGATACCATTATGGGCGTGACCTACTTGGCAGTGGCTGCTGACCACCCACTTGCCGTAGCCGTTGCGGAAGACAATCCTGCGCTGGCTGACTTTCGCCAGCAGTGTCAGCAAACTTCAACCGCTGAAGCTGACCTTGAAACTATGGAAAAGCTTGGTATGCCACTAGGCATTAATGCCGTGCACCCGGTCAGTGGCGAGGAAGTACCGGTGTGGTGTGCCAATTTCGTTCTGATGACGTATGGCACAGGCGCGGTAATGGCCGTGCCGGCCCACGATCAGCGAGACTACGAATTTGCCAGCAAATACGAGATCGCTATTAAGCCGGTTATCTTCCCGGAGGATGGCAGTGATGCGCCGGCAGGCGAAGCCTATACCGAGTACGGTGTACTGGGTAATTCTGGAGAATTTGATGGCTTAGAGTCTGAGGCCGCCAAAGAAGTGATTACCAATTGGCTGGCAGAGCGCGGCCTTGGTGAGGAGCAAGTCAATTATCGGCTGCGTGACTGGGGCGTCTCGCGTCAGCGTTACTGGGGTTGTCCTATCCCCATGATTTACGATGAGGCTGGCGAAGCGGTGCCGGCGACAGATTTCCCGGTAGAGCTGCCCACTGATGTGGTGATGGATGGCGTCGGATCACCGATCAAGAAAATGGCGTCGTTTATCGACACCCTCCATCCTCAGACCCAGCAGCCAGCGCAACGTGAAACGGATACCTTTGACACGTTCTTTGAGTCATCCTGGTACTACGCACGTTACTGCTGCCCAGACCTGGATACCGCTATGCTGGATCAACGTGCCAATCATTGGCTGCCGGTTGATCAGTACATTGGTGGGATCGAACATGCGGTGATGCACCTGCTCTACGCGCGTTTTTTCCACAAGCTGATGCGAGATGTGGGGTTGCTGGATTCGAATGAGCCGTTCACCAACCTGCTTACCCAGGGCATGGTGACGGCCGAAACCTACTATCGCTTTAATGAGTCGGGTAAGCGTGAATTTTTTAACCCAGCCGAGGTTGAACTCGAGCATGACGACAAAGGCGGGGTGCTGGCTGCTCGCCTGGCGGATGGTAGTTCAGTGGAAATCGGTGGCGTTGAAAAAATGTCGAAATCCAAGAACAATGGGGTTGATCCGCAGAGCATGATTGACCTGTATGGTGCGGACACGGTGCGCTTATTCACCATGTTTGCCGCACCGCCGGATCAATCACTGGAGTGGAACGACGATGCCATCGCCGGCGCTTCGCGTTTTTTACGCCGACTATGGAACCTGTTTGAACAACACAAGGAAACCCTGGCTGAGGTTCGCCTTGCCCCGATAGCTGATCCTACGGCGATGCAAAATGTTGCGCGTGAGGCCAAGGCCCTGCGCCTGGTTACGCATACTATTACCCAACGAGCACTGCGTGATTATGAGCGCAAACAGTTTAATACCGTGGTGGCTGCAGCAATGGAGCTCACTAATGCGGTGGAAAAAGCTGATTGGAACGCCATGGGTGATGCCGCCAGCGCTGTGTTGTCCGAGGCTTGCTACACGCTCGTTAAAATTCTCACGCCGGTTACGCCGCATTTATGCGAATATTTATGGCAGCACTACGGTACGCAGGAACGAGGCTTGAATGATGCCTGGCTTAGCGTTGATGAATCTGCACTGGAGAAAGATGAAGTAACCTATGTGGTGCAGGTTAATGGCAAACTTCGAGCCAAATTGCTGGTGGCAGCAAGTGCCGAGAAAGCAGAGATTGAAGCCATGGCCCAGGCAGATTCCAATGTTCAACGCTTTCTGAATGGCTTAACCATACGGAAAGTTATTGTGGTTCCGAATAAACTGGTTAATATAGTGGCCAATTAACTCGGTATTACGGCGCGGTTACGATAAAATCGCCGTACTATGTCCAAGAATGATCGACGCATCTAATAGGCTGTCGGTGAGACGGCGGTAAAAATAATAAAGGCTCTCAGCTATGATTAAACATATGAAATTTGGCAGTTACCTCGCAAACACCTTGATCGCAGTGGTATTGGCAGCCGCGCTCAGTGCCTGCGGCTTTCATTTGCGTGGCAATATCCCTTTGCCAGATGGAATTAAGAATATGTATTTGCTGGCGCCCAAGGGATCTTTCAAAGAGCAGTTGGAAGATGTGCTGCCCAATGGCGGTGCGATCCTGGCCAGCAGCAGAGCGGGCGGCGACGTGGTGCTAAACATCAAGCAAGCCACCACTGAGCGTACCGTTGGAACCCTGGATGAGCGCGGCAAGGTTGATAGTTACAATATTGTATTTCGTGTTCAATATGTACTGGAGGACCCGCAGGGCAAGCAAATTCGTACCGCGTCTTTGAATGATTCTCGACGCTATAACTTTGATCCGGAGCTGGTATTAGAATCAGAGTCTGAAGAAGCGGATTTGCTGGAAGATATGGAACGTGACATTGCTTTACGAATTGTTCGCCAGTTAGCTTCGGTGACAGATTACCCGCCGAGTGAAGGAACCAAAGCAACGAAAGGAACCCAAGATGGAGCCCAATCGGCCGATAGCACAGCGGATGATGGTGATGAGGGTTCAGCAGAGGAAGAATCAGACAACTAGGCAGGTAGTTGGCCCTACCACGGTGCTGCATAACACAAGTTGCGCACCGACGGAAATACGCGGGGGCTGGTTGTGGTCAGCTCTCGGTCTCAGTACCAGGTGCAATCTTGACCCTTATAACTGTGGGCAGACCTACTCATGCGTGTAACCACCGACGAACTCACTAATAAATTAAACGCAGTTGGAGTTGACAGGCTGCCGCCGATCATTTTGATCAATGGCAATGAGTTGCTGCTGGTTGAAGAGGCGTTGGATCAGCTGCGTGATTCTTTGAGGTCACTGGGCTTTGCTGAACGGCTCACCTATCAATTGGAAACTGGCTTTGACTGGGGGCAAATCACTGGCGCAGGCCAGGTCATGTCCTTGTTTGCGGAACGCAGATTAATCGAACTCCGTGTCCCCAAATCGCTCGGTGCCCCGGGCACACGGGCAATCACTGAGTATTGCAATAACCCACCCGACGATGATTTGTTGGTGGTGATTATGCCGGCACTGGATAAACGACAAAAACAGGCCAAGTGGGCGAAGTTGGTGGAGTCCTGCGGGTGGTTGGTGGATTGCCCAGACATAAGCCCACAACAATTTCCGCGGTGGTTACGGCAACGGTTGCAAAGCCGTGCACTACGCGTTGAAACCGGTGTGGTGGAAATGCTCTCTGCTCAGTTAGAAGGCAATGTGCTCGCCGCCGCCCAGGAAATCGACAAACTGAAGGTATTGGCTGACAAAGGTGCGGTTACTCTGGCCTTGTTGTCAGAAAGCCTGGCCGACCAGGCCCGGTTCGATGTTTACGCCTTGACTGATGTCTGCCTGGCTGGCGATTTTAGCCGTGCGTTGAGAATCAAGCAGCGCCTGCAATCGGAAGGAATCGAACCAGTGATCGTGGTTTGGGCGCTGGTCCGAGAGATTCGCCTCCTGGCATCCTTGGCGGCGGAAATTCAAGCGGGCAATAATCGCGCCATGGTATTTAAGCAATATCGAATCTGGAGCAAGCGCGAAGCGACTGTGAATGCGGCGCTGAATCGTATCGCTAGTGATGACTGGTATGAATTACTCGAACAAGCCGCTCGACTCGATCAACGTGTCAAAGGTCAGCGTTACCAGGAAGCGGGCACAATTTGGTATCAAATTGAGTTATTATGCGCCGCTATTTGCGGCGTGGACGTGGTAAACCAGGGCGTATCCGCGTAAGCTTTAACTCAGTACCAGACCCGTTTTTTATCAGTACATGCTATGAACATGGCAATCAATATCAGTGACTATATGTCTCAGCTCGGCCGCCAGGCACGAGCTGCGGCCAAACGCATGGCGACCGCCACGCGTGGAGAGAAAGACGCCGCGTTAGCAGCCATTGCCGATATGCTTGAGAGTTCACTCGATGACTTGCTGGCGGCCAATCAACGTGACCTTGCCGCTGGCCGCGAAAATGGACTGGAGCCTGCCTTGTTGGATCGCCTTGAGCTTACCGCCAAAGGCGTCGCCGCAATGGCAGAAGGGTGTCGGCAGGTTGCCGCACTACCTGACCCGATCGGTGAGATTCAGGATATGAATTATCGTCCAACCGGGATCCAAGTTGGTCGCATGCGGGTACCGCTGGGGGTCATCGGCATTATTTACGAATCGCGTCCCAATGTGACCGTTGATGCCGCCGCACTATGTCTGAAGTCCGGTAATGCCACGATCTTACGAGGAGGCTCCGAAGCAATCCATTCCAACCAGGCTATTGCGACCTGTATTGCCAGGGCCTTGCAAAGCACTGGTATGAGTGAACACGCGGTGCAGCTGATTGAAACCACTGATCGCAATGCCGTAGGTCGTTTGATCTCGATGCCAGAACATGTCGATGTGATTGTGCCGCGCGGAGGCAAGGGGCTGATCGAGCGCATTAGCCGAGAAGCCAGCGTCCCGGTAATCAAACACCTGGACGGTATTTGTCATGTGTACGTCGACCATGAGGCTGATTTACAAAAAGCTCACCAGATCGCCTTCAACGCAAAAACGCACCGCTATGGTGTTTGCAATGCCATGGAAACCCTGTTGGTGCACCAGGGCGTAGCGGAAAAGGTGTTGCCCGATCTGGCCCAGGCGTATCGCGACAAGGGTGTTGAATTGCGCGTTTGTGAGCGCAGCCTGGCTGTGATTGGAGAGAAGGACGGGGTTCGTCCTGCCCAGGCAGAAGATTGGGATACCGAATACCTGGCTCCTATCCTGGCGATTCGAATAGTGAATGACTATGCCGCGGCAGTAAGTCATATCGCCGCTCACAGTTCCGCGCATACCGATTGCATTGTGACGGAAAACTTCACGACGGCACGCCGATTCTTGACCGAGGTCGATTCCAGTTCGGTCATGGTGAATGCGTCAACTCGTTTTGCCGATGGTTTTGAATACGGTCTTGGCGCCGAGATTGGCATCAGCACTGATAAGCTGCATGCTCGCGGACCAGTGGGACTGGAAGGTTTGACCTCGCAGAAGTATGTCGTGTTTGGTGATGGTCATATTCGCCAGTAGACACGCCGTGCGGCTTTCTATTCGACTCGTGCAATAGCTCCAGACAGGACTCTTTGAACAAATTGATTGGAATTTTTGGTGGTACATTTGACCCGGTGCACATGGGGCACGTCAATGCAGTCAATGAGTTGCATGAAGAGGTCAAGTTTGAGCGAGTGCATTGGGTGCTGAGTGCGCGACCGCCACATAAAAACCAGATCAGTGCCAGCATAAGAGAGCGCTTTGATATGTTGCGCCTCGCGCTGTCAGATTATTCTCGCTATTACGCCGACGACACCGAAATCAAACGCCAGGAAAAATCCTGGACCATCGACACCGTCATGGAGTTTGAGGAACGTTTTCCTGGTCATCCGCTGGCATTAATAATCGGTGGTGACAGCCTGTTGCGAATTCCAACCTGGCATCGAGCGGAAGAATTGGTGGCCAGGATTAATCTAATCGTGATGGCGCGACCTGGCTACGAATTAAAGGTGCCTGAGCTGTTAGCCGATCATGACCAGGTGCCGACGGATAAAATTGCCACGACCAAGGCACCGACACTCACTATTTTCAGACAAACTGATTACCCGGTTTCTTCCACCTATATTCGCGAGTTGCTTGGACAGGGTGGTAGTCATGAACCTGAGGAAGAATTGCAAGATCTGCTGCCAGCCGCGGTAATTCACTATATTCAAAACGAGCAAAGCTATAAAATACCTTCATGAACCCAGAACAAGTCCGAGATCAGGTTGTTGATGCCCTTGAAGATATCAAGGGGCACGATATTCGCGTGATCGATATAATTGATATTTCCGATTTTGCCGACTATATGGTGGTTGTGAGTGGCAATTCAGATACCCATGTCAAAGCCCTGGCACGGGAGGCGTCTGATCGACTCCGTACCCAGGGAGTAAAACCGATCAATGAGGACGGTGCCGATATTGGCGAGTGGGTGTTGGTGGATTTCGGCGATGTGGTATTGCATGTCATGCGCCCGGAAGTCCGCGAATACTACGACCTCGAAAAGCTCTGGGATGAAGACGTCCGCAACCTGGTCAAAGTACATCGCGAAAAACAAAGCCAGGAACAATAGGTCAGGTTTGGAATTTGCTGTGAAAGCGTCTTTCAAGCTTCCTTAATCGCCGGGGAAAAGCCCGCGGTCTGGACATGGCACCGTACGACCTGAAACACCAATCACTGAACGACTATGCGCATTAAACTGGTCGCAATTGGCACCCGGATGCCGGCTTGGGTGACTCAGGGGTACCAGGAATATGCCCAGCGCATGCCCAACATTTGCCAGCTGGAGTTGATCGAAATTGCCGCCAAAAAGCGCGGCAAAAATGCCGATACCGCACGGATTCTCCGTGATGAAGCGCGTGCACTCGACGCCGCAATCCCTGCTGGCAACCTGATCATTGCGTTGGACCGCCGCGGAAAGAGCATCGACACACCAGAGCTGGCCAGGCAAATGCAAAACTGGATTGATGATAGCCAGGATGTGGCCATTCTTGTCGGTGGCCCCGAAGGCATCGACCCGGCTTATATGCAGAGGGTAAATCTGAAGTGGTCACTCTCGGCCCTGACATTTGCCCACCCGGTGGTGCGCGTGATGTTGGCAGAACAGCTATACCGGGCCTGGAGTATTAATGCCAATTTGCCTTACCATCGTGGCGAGTAGGGACTGGATGTTTGCATGACAGACCACCCCATGGATACTAAATCGGCGGGCCGTCCAGTATTGATCCTGGCGTCTGCGTCGCCACGACGACGCGAGCTCTTATCGGCCATGGGTTGCGAGTTTGTAGTTGATGCCGCGGATATCGATGAAACTCGACGGCAGCAAGAGAGCCCGGAAAAGTACGTGCAACGGCTGGCGCGCGAGAAGGCAGCAGCCGTAGCAGCCAGGTTGCACTCAGCATCACCGCCGAACACCGCTGCGCCGGTAGTTCTTGCGGCCGACACTATTGTCGCTCAGGGGCAGAACATTTTTGGCAAACCCAGCGATCGCGAGCACGCCTATGCGATGTGGCAATCCTTATCAGATACTCAGCACACGGTTATGACGGCTGTTTGCCTGCATTACGACGGCGAGGTCGATCTTGAGCTGGTGCAAAGCCAGGTGCAGTTTTGTGCCATAGGTGAGCAGCAAATGGCGCGCTACTGGGAAAGCGGCGAGCCAGCCGACAAAGCAGGCGCCTACGCCATCCAGGGGTTGGCTTCAGCGTGGGTTCAGCTTGTGCATGGTAGTTATTCAAATGTTGTTGGATTACCTCTGCATGAAACCAATCGCCTGTTAAAATCTGTGGGTCACAATTGGCTCTAGGTCAGACTCGGTTTTGCGCTTAACCGCCCCGGGTTACATCGAGGGGGTCCATCCAACTCAGACCTGAAGATCCGCGGGCATACACCCAAATGGCAAATAAAGAAGAGATACTGATAAATTCAACCCCGCAGGAAACGCGTTGTGCCCTGCTGGAGAATGGTGTGCTGCAGGAATATCACCTGGAGCGCACCGCTGGTCATGGCATCGTCGGAAATATCTACAAAGGCAAAATTGTTCGAGTGCTACCAGGGATGCAGGCAGCGTTTGTTGACATTGGCCTGGAACGCAACGGTTTTCTGCATATTGCGGATCTAATACAGTCCAAACTGACCAAAGGTTCGCCAACAGAAGCGCCACGGCCGCAGATTGAACAGTTGCTGCACCAGGGGGAAACTGTCTGGGTCCAGGCAATGCGAGATCCAAGTGGGACAAAAGGCGCGCGTCTGACTACCAACCTGAGTGTGCCATCGCGCAACCTGGTTTACTTACCCCGGTCGCAGGGGGTTGCCGTCTCGCAACAGATTAATGACCAGCAGGAACGCCAGCGCTTACAGTCCTTGCTCGCCGAGCTGGCGAACGAGCATTCGCTGGAAGGCGGCTTTATCCTCCGAACGCAAGCTGAACATGTCAGTGCCGAGGACCTCAGCGCCGACCTGGTTTATCTAAGTCGTCTTTGGGTCCACTTGCGTACATGCATGCAGGAAGCCTGTTCGCCAACGTTGCTGCATGAAGACAGCCCGCTGTTACTGCGCTTTTTGCGAGATTATGCGAACGCTGGGACGACGGCAGTGAAAATCGATTCGCCCACAGCGCTTGCGCAGTCTATCGAGTTCGCGCAGGACTTCTTACCTGACCTCTTGGGCAGAATAGAAGGCTATGAAGAGCGGCGCCCACTGTTCGATCATTTTGACATAGAAGAATCAATCCAGGCCGCCATGCGGCGCAGGGTAGAATTGCGCAGTGGCGGCGATCTGGTGATTGAACACACCGAAGCGATGACGGTGATTGATGTGAATACCGGATCTTTTGTGGGGCGGGATGATCAACAGGAAACCTGGTTACAAACCAACCTGGAGGCGGCTGAGGCAATAGCGCACCAGCTCCGCCTGCGCAACATCAGTGGCATCATCATTGTTGACTTTATTGACCTACACAGCGAACAGTATCGACAACAACTTTTGCAAACCCTGCGAGACGCCTTGGCGAAGGATCGGGTTCGCACTCGGGTAAGTGACATTTCCTCCCTTGGCCTAGTGGAAATAACCCGCAAACGGGCACGCGAAAGTCTCGCGCAATTGTTGTGTGAGAGTTGCACCGTATGTGAAGGCCATGGCATGGTTAAAACTGCTCAGACTGTCTGTTATGAAATTCTTCGTGAGATTCGCCGCGAAGACAGTCAATACAAGGCACAGGCCTACACCGTAATCGCAGCCCCGGCAGTGATCAACCTGATGCTGGAAGCAGAGGCTGCAAGCTTGGCGGACTTGCAGGAACAACTGCAGCGACCGATTAAATTACAGGCAGATTCGCACTATCACCAACAGCAATATGATATAGCGCTTAATTGAAGATGAAACTATTCGCGAAAATCATTGTTGGTCTGTGCCTGTTTTATGTTTTTCTGTGGCTGGGCGGTGCTGTCTACTTCAGCTATGCAGAACGGCACAAAGGACTACTCGAATCCAATTTGAGTAGCGTGTTCAAACGCCCTGTGAGTATTGCCGAAGTTCATACCGCCTGGCGCGGTTTTTCTCCGATTATCCAGTTAAATGGGTTTCGCGTCGAAGGTGATACGCCGGATCAACCGGTACTGGCGTTTGCTTCCTTGTCCGCAGAGATAGCGCCGCTGTCGTTATTGCAGTTTTGGCCGCGATTAGTCGATCTGGCGGTGGAACAACCCGTGATGGAGATCGTCTCGCTACCTGATAATCGCTTACGCATAGCAGGTTTCACGCTCGGTTCAAATCGGTCCGCCGGTCTGAACCCCAAACGCCTCATCTCATGGTTGTTGAATCACCAGAGCGCCAGTTGGCACGATGGCGACATAATCTGGCAGCGCAAGAACGGGGAGTTGAAGGTTTATTCGGAAATATCCTTTGTCTATCAACGAGTCGGCGATGAGCGCGATATCAACGCGGCCATGCTGACCGATAAAGGACCGTTTGCTTTCACCGCGCGCTCGCGCGGTAATGTGCTGGAAGCTGAGAACTGGGACGCGTCGCTGGAAGTGCTTGGTGACTATGGACAGCGCCTGTTGTCACCTGATGACCTCTCGCTGGTGGTTGAGAATGGGCGGGGCAACCTTGAGCTCAAAACGCTCAATATTCAGCGCATCGAAGATTTCTTATTGATTACCGGCTTAGCCGATAACGCCCGCTGGCTGTTCGATTCGGAGTTATCCGGCCGTTTGCACGACGCCAAGTTCAGCTTTTCAGGCCCTTTATTGGAAATCAGCGATTGGACACTGTCCGCGCTCGCCTCAGATGTGGCGTTTCAATCGACCGGGAGTGCCCCAGGTATGAATAATCTTGCTGGTCGCGTGGATGTTTCTGCCGGCGGTGGCAGCTTTGAGTTCGGGGCAGAGCAGGCTAATTTTGACTGGCCGCAATGGTTTGATAAGCCATTTCTGATTGATCAGGCTGCCGGCGAGTTTCACTGGTCGATTGCTCCCAGTGGCGAAATTGAAGTCGTCATGTCGGATGGCATGTTTGAAGACAGTTCCAGTCGAATCTGGGATGTGAATGCCAGTTGCAGCCTGGATAGCAATACCCGCAACATCTCCAATCTCGCGCAGTTGTTCAAACTGGGTTCGGTTGATGAACTCAGTTTTGAGCAGGGTGAGCTGGTACAGCAGGTCGGGGGAGATACCAAAGGTGGGGGGCAGCAACTAAGACCCCTGCACCTGGATGCCAGCGCTCAGTTTGAACTAAAGTCTCTGCCAGCGACGGTGAACTACCTGCCGAATGACCCCCGCCTCGAGCGCCTGCGAACTTGGTGGAGCAATGCCTTTATGCAGGGCGGCGCGTTTAACGGCCAGCTGAGTTACCAGGGCGAAATCAGTAAAACCGCGTTGAAAGAAGGAAAAGCTCAGCTCAGAGGCAGTGCTGATTTTAGCGATGTGGAAATCGATTACGGATTTCAGCGCGATTGGCCAATCCTGAGGAATGCCAAGGGGTCGGCAACGTTGGAGAATGATTTGTTGACCATTATTCCAACCCAGGCTTGGTTGGAAGAAGACGAAATTGTTGATTCCAGGTTAACCATCGACTCCCTGTTTTACCTGGATCGTGAATTGCAGGTGACTGGCTCAACGGTGACCAGTTTGCCACGGGTCGCCAAATTACTATTTGACGGACCGCTGATCAAACCCGAACAACGCGGGCGGGAAATGCCGATAGAGATAGAAGCCGGACGAGTGTCGGCTGATGTCAAGGTCACTATTCCGTTGCGCAAGACGCGTGATGCGCGTGTGGAAGGCCAGGCTGAAGTCACGAGCGGTCAATTGGTATTGCCGCAGGGTGTACCCGTAAACGATGTCAGCGCATCAATCCGTTTTACCGAGCGGAGTGCCGAAGCGGACAACATCAAGGCCCAATTCCTGGGTGGGGATGCAACTGCGCGGCTGGTAACTACCGAGCCGGCTCAGCCACCCAAGTTACGCATGAGTGCCACTGGCGAAGGGGATATCAAGGCCATCGAACCGTGGGTCGGCGAACACATAGTGTCGATCATGGAAGGGTTTACCGACTGGAGTGGCACGGTCGATATAGATGGTCCCAAGGTTGATATCGCCACGGTAACCAATCTGCAGGGGGTCACTGTTACTGGTCCTGCACCGCTGGCTAAATTTGCTGACGAGGAAACCCAGTTTTCGCTGTCTATGCAAACCGGTAGTAAACAGGTTCAACAGAAATTGTTTTTCTCCTTCGGTGAACTGTTACAGGGCCGCCTGCATGGTGATCTGCAGACCAGCAATACCTTGTTGGATCACTCCCTGATTCGCATTGCAGATGCTGCACCGCTGTCAGAAACCGAGATGCAGCCGGGGATTAACTTCCTGGTGGATTACCCGGAACTGGACCTTGATCAATGGCTTGCTGCAATTATTGACCTGGCCCAGCTGGAAACCAAGCCGGTTGACGAACCGGATACCAGCTTTCTGGACGCCATGCGTACGGTCAAAATACAAGCTGCTGACCCGATATTCCTGGGGCGCCAGTTTGGCGCCCTGGATTTCTCTGCGGTTTCCATGGACGGAGCTTACTGGATCGCATCGATATCGGGTGACAACGTCAGTGGTACGGCCAAGGCCGAACCACGCGAAGATGTGGGCAACTATCGATTCAACCTGTCGCGTTTTCACTTGGTAGAAGCGCCCGATAATGGCTTGCCGCCCGACCCGATCGACTATAGCCTGCAACCTGCGTCTTACCCCAGGTTGGAGTTGTTGGCTAATGAGTTAACGATTTCAGGCAAGCCACTGGGCCGATTACACTTGATCGGGGCCCCCGCCGGTGAGGCCTGGTCATTGAGTAAGTTTGACCTGGTTGATCGCGGTATCCAGACCTCCGCTAGCGGTCGCTGGGTAAATAACGAAGCGGCTGGCTCGTATTCCAGTTTTACTATGAATACCACCATCGATGAAGCAGGTAATGTCCTCGATGATATGGAGTTCAGCGGCCTCATCAAAAAAGGCCATGGCAGTTTCACTGGCAATCTGAACTGGATCGGGGCGCCGCATGAGTTTGATTTCGCGCGTTTGAACGGTGATTTCGATCTTCGTATTCGCGACGGTGAATTGGTCAAGATAGAACCAGGTTCCAGTAAATTGTTTGGCCTCTTCAACTTCAACGCGATCGCGCGGCGGCTGACGTTGGATTTTCGCGACGTGTTTTCCAGTGGTCTTCAATTTGACCGAATGCGCTACGCTGGCCTATTGGCGGACGGAGAGGCGATAATGCGCGACGCCTATATATTCACCCCGGCTGTGTTTGTGCAGATGGAAGGCAAGGTCGATCTGGACAAAGAACTGATCGATATGGAAATTCATGCTTCGCCAGAATTGGGCGGCAACCTCACCCTGCTGAGTGCCTTGGCCAACCCGACTGCGGGCGCGCTGGTATTTCTTACCCAGCAAATATTCAAGGATCAAATGCGGTCATCCAATTTGCGCAATTACCGTGCCCTGGGAACCTGGGAAGATTTCGAGTTAGTGGAATTTGAAGAGGGTGAACCGGTCCCGGAAACGCCAACTGAGGCATCACCCGGAACAACGGGAGCAGCCGGGGACAACCCAACCCAGCCAGTGGTCGATTCACTGGCAGAACTAAGCCTGCCACCGAGCCAGTAGAGCTGTGAGCGACGCATTAATGCTGGCTTGCTTGCAGATGAACTCCTCCGACCAACTCGAGGAAAATTTGGAATTTGTCGATCAGCACCTGGCAGAGGCCAGAAATGCTGGCGTCAAGCTGGTGTTACTACCGGAAAACTTTGCCAATATGCCGGCGAAATCCTCGCAACTGCATGTCGAAGACCACACTGGCGGTCGGGTCCAATCCTTTCTCGCTGAAAAATCTCGTCAGTACCAATTGGTCATTGTCGCAGGTTCAGTAGCTATTCGCTCAAATTCCGAGGACAAACCCAGTGCTCGTTGCCTGGTATATGGCCCAACCGGGGAGTTGCTCGCCAGCTATGAAAAGATCCATTTATTTGATGTGGATTTACCGGGTCGCGAAAGTTATCGGGAATCGGCCAGTTATGCAGCTGGCGATACAAAGCCCGCAAACCTGGTAGTGGCGAACACTGCATTTGCCAAACTGGGGCTTACTATCTGTTATGATCTGCGGTTTCCGGAGATGTATCGGCAGCTCACCGATCTCGGTGCCGAGGTTATGTTGGTACCAGCTGCATTTACCTACCGGACCGGTGAGGCACACTGGCGAACTTTGCTGCGTGCCCGCGCGATTGAAAACCAGGTCTACGTCATGGCCGCCGCCCAGGCAGGAAATCACGCCAGTGGGCGACAAACCTGGGGACACTCGATGATTATTGACCCCTGGGGAGAAATCATTGCAGAGTTCGATACTGAGCAACAAAAAGCCCAAACGGGCTTGTTATTGGCGGATGTTGACCTTAGTAAAATAGCCAAAACCAGACGCTCCCTACCGGCTCTCTCGCACCGCCGACTGTAGCCAGAAGATCGGTGCCTAACAGCTAGTCGGTAGCAGGCGGGTCGAACGATTCCGGCCCATGGATCAAAAACACCACAAGCATTCCACATTATGAATCAGAATCATTTCGAAATTGCTCGAGCAACGCTGCTGGAACCCAGCGGCCTGGACGACAATGATTTGGACAAAATTGTTCATCGGTTGAGTAATATCGCCGGCAACGAATTTTCCGACCTGTATTTTCAATACGCCAAGCATGAGTCCTGGTCGCTGGATGAGGGCCGAGTTAAGACTGGCAGTTTCAGTATTGATAAAGGGGTGGGCCTGCGTTCTGTCTGTGGTGAAAAAACCGCGTTTGCCTATAGCGAAGACCTGGATCGCACAGCCATCCTGGCGGCCGCCGACGTGGTGACTGCTATTGGTCGTCAAGGCCAGGAACCGATGATCCGACACCGCTGGCAGCGTCCGGTCGCAAAACAGCTGTATACCGATCTTGATCCCGTTGCTTCTATCGATGACCAGGCCAAGATAGCCATCCTCGAACGTGCTGATCAATTAGCGCGAGCCAGGGATTCTCGGGTCAAAGAAGTGATGGCCAGTTTGTCATCGGTGTATGAGGTGGTGCTGATTGTCACCAGTGATGGTCGGCAAATCCCCGATGTGCGGCCGCTGGTACGATTGAATGTTAGTGTGATTGTTGAACAGGATGGCAAGCGTGAGCGCGGCACCATGGGTGGCGGGGGCCGCTATGGCCTGGATTATTTCGATAATGAGTTGATAGAGTTCTATGCTCACGAGGCCGTGCGTCAGGCATTGGTAAGTCTGGAAGCCATCGATTCACCTGCCGGAACCATGGAAGTGGTGCTGGGCTCGGGTTGGCCAGGCATCCTGTTGCATGAAGCGGTCGGTCATGGTCTGGAAGGTGACTTTAATCGTAAAGGCACCTCAGCCTTTGCCGGTCGGGTGGGCGAGAAGGTGGCCTCCGAGCTCTGCACCGTGGTCGACGATGGCACCTTGTCGGATCGTCGAGGATCACTCAGTGTGGATGATGAGGGCAACCCCTCACAGAACACCGTGCTGATCGAAAAGGGCATTTTGCGCGGCTACATGCAGGACGAACACAATGCCCGCCTGATGAATATGAGCGTGACCGGTAACGGTCGCCGGGAATCGTTTGCCCACCTTCCCATGCCGCGCATGACCAATACTTATATGCATGCTGGTGAGCATGATCCCGAAGAGATTATTGCTTCGGTAGAGAAAGGTTTATACGCCGTAAATTTCGGTGGCGGACAGGTCGACATCACCTCAGGCAAATTCGTGTTTTCCTCCAGTGAAGCCTATCTGATCGAGAATGGTAAGGTGACTCGCCCGGTGAAAGGGGCGACTTTGATCGGTAACGGACCCGAAGCCATGCAAACCATCAGCATGGTCGGCAATGATATGGCACTCGACTCCGGTGTTGGGGTGTGCGGAAAAGATGGCCAGAGCGTTCCGGTTGGCGTCGGTCAGCCTACTCTGAAAATGGATGCATTGACGGTGGGTGGGGTTCAGCTATGAGTGATGAGCTACTACGTGCAGCGGAGCTGGCCATTAGCCATGCCAAGAAGCTGGGTATGGACGAGGCGGAAGCCGCAGTTCATCGTGGGACCGGTGTCGCAGTCACCGCGCGTCAGCAAGAACTGGAAACGGTGGAAAAACACAATGATGCGCAGATTGTTATCAGCGTTTATAAAGACAACAAAACCGGCTCAGCCAGCAGCGCAGACCTGACCGAGAACGGCATAAAGGACACAGTGCGAGCGGCAGCGTCAATCGCCGACCATACCGGCGCGGATGAGTGTTTTGGGTTGGCCGACAAAGAGCTTATGGCCAACCAGCCGCTGGAACTGGATTTATACCACCCCTGGGTAAAAGAAGTAGCCGCGTTGGCGGATATTGCCTTGGAATGTGAACAGGCGGCCCTGCAGTACGACCCGCGGATCACTAATAGCGAAGGTGCATCGGTCAATTCCTATAGCGGCGAAGCCGCCTATGGTAATTCGCACGGGTTCATGAGTACCGCGCGGGGCAGTCAGCATAGCCTCAGTGCCGCGGTGATCGGCTCAACCGAACAGGGCATGCAGCGCGACTACTGGTATGACAGCAACCGTAATGCGGAAAAGTTGGCGACTGCTCAATCGATTGGACAAGAAGCAGCGCGGCGCACAATACGGCGTCTTGATGCGCGAAAAATTCCATCTACGCAGGCCCCCGTGCTGTTTGAACCAGGCATGGCAAAAAGCCTGGTTGGCCACCTGGTTGGCGCCCTGAAAGGAGGCGCAATCTACAAGAAAGCCAGCTTCATGCTGGACCGGGTTGGCGAATCGATTCTGCCCGATGCGATCAGCATAACTGAATCACCCCACAAGCCAGGAGCCAGTAACAGCGCCTGGCATGACAATGAAGGCGTGGCGACACCAGCGCAGCGAGCCATCGTTGATGAGGGCGTATTACAGGGCTATGTACTGGGCTCCTACACTGCACGAAAACTGAAACTTCAATCGACCGCCAATGCTGGCGGGGTGCGTAATCTTGAGGTGAGCGATACCGGGCACTCGTTTACTGAATTGCTCAAGGAGATGGATAGTGGTTTGCTGGTCACAGAATTGATCGGATCCGGGATTAACATGGTATCGGGAGACTACTCGCGCGGCGCGGCCGGCTTTTGGGTAGAGCACGGTGAAATACAGTACCCGGTGGAGGAAATCACGATAGCTGGAAACCTGTTGGAGATGTATCAAAATATCGTAGCCGTTGGGACGGATCGAGATCAGCGCGGAAATACCGAATGCGGCTCAATTTTGCTGCGCAACATGACGATTGCAGGCGCATAGCGGGCGCATAAGAGACGCGGCAAGTTGACTAAATATTGGTCCACAAACGCCGCTAAACCAGTATAATACGCGGGTTTTTCACCCTTGAAATTGCACGGTTAGTAAAGCGCTTGCCGTGATTGACTGCGTCATGCCTATTTACCAATATAAATGTTCGGATTGTGGCCACTTAATGGAGGCCCTGCAGAAAATGAGCGATCCCGTTCTGGTAGATTGCCCGGCTTGTAATGCGCCTGCATTACGCAAGCAGGTAACGGCGGCTGCATTCAAGTTAAAAGGGTCTGGCTGGTACGAAACTGATTTTAAAAATTCCGGCAAGCCCAACACGGCCAGCGCAGCAGGGACATCTTCGTCCGACAGTGATAAGGGCGCAACCAAGGCCGACTCAGCAGGTGGGACAGCCACCGACTCCGGGTCAGATTCCAGCGGCAGTTCAGCCGCATCAGCCAGCGATGCTGCCTGACCAGCCAGCCGCAATCGAGAAGTAATTCGAGAAGTAATTCGAGAAGTAAGATGCAAAGAATTAGACGATATTTTGTAGCCGGTCTACTCGTATGGCTGCCGTTGGTGGCCACCTACGTGGTGTTGGCGTTTGCGATCCGATTAATTGACCGCAGCTTGTTGTTGCTGCCTGTCCAGTACCGGCCGGAAACTCTAATCGGTTTTGAAATTCCGGGCCTCGGTGTGATTCTCACCTTTGGTCTGGTCTTACTGACCGGCTTGATTGTGGCGAATTTTTTCGGTCGTCGCCTGGTGACCGCCTGGGAAGCGATACTGTCGCGTATTCCGCTGGTGCGCTCGGTCTACGGTGCGGTGAAACAAATCACCGCCAGCCTGTTTGCCGACGCCAGCCAATCGTTCCGCGAAGTTGTGTTGGTCGAATATCCGCGACGCGAACTGTGGATGTTGGCCTTTGTTACCGGTGATACCCCTAAAAAGTTCCAGGAGGAAGTGGGCGAAGAATTAATCAACATCTATGTGCCTACCACACCTAACCCAACCTCGGGTTTCTACCTGATGATACCGCCAAGAGATATAAAGCGCCTGAACATACCTGTTGAAGTAGGCTTGAAAATGATTCTCTCGGCTGGTGTGGTTAATCCCCTGGATGATCCAGTTGAGGCTGAGCGCCTGCAGGCCGAGTTGAAAGAACAGCAAGAACGAAGAGAGCAAGATGAAAGCAATGCGTAGTCACAATTGTGGCCAAATTAACGAAACCATGATTGACCAAACAATCACGGTTGCCGGCTGGGCACAGAAACGCCGTGATCATGGTGGGGTAATCTTTATTGATTTGCGTGACGCCAGTGGTCTGTTGCAGGTTGTGGTCGACCCGGATTCGGTCGAAGCCTTCGCCATTGCGGATACCGTGCGCAATGAGCATGTGCTGCAAGTCACAGCGCGGGTGCGAGCGCGCCCCGAAGGTACTACTAACCCAGAGCTTCCCACTGGCATGGTTGAAGTTTATGCCAGTGATATCGAGGTACTGAACCGCGCCGAACCGATCCCGTTCCAGCTGGACGAGGACGAGGTCAGCGAAGCCGTGCGCCTGAAGTATCGATACCTCGATCTGCGGCGCGAGAGCATGCAGAAAACCTTCCGCATGCGCAGCAAAATCACCAAGTATTTTCGTGACTTCCTGGAAGCAGAGAATTTTGTTGATATAGAGACACCTGTTCTCACCAAGTCGACGCCGGAGGGTGCGCGGGATTACCTCGTGCCGAGCCGTGTTCATGCCGGGGAATTTTTCGCTCTGCCGCAATCGCCGCAGTTGTTCAAACAGCTTTTAATGGTGTCGGGTTTCGAGCGTTACTACCAGGTGGCTCGCTGTTTCCGCGACGAGGACTTGCGCGCCGACCGTCAACCGGAGTTCACACAGCTGGATATTGAGACATCGTTTATGAACGAAGAAGAGATCATGCAGATGATGGAAAGCATGATTTCTGGCTTATTCAAGGAAATGCTGAACGTCCAATTGCCATCACCGTTTCCGCGCCTGACCTACGCCGAAGCACTGGAACAATACGGGATTGATCGACCTGATCTGCGTAATCCGCTGAAACTGGTGTCGGTTACCGACCTGTTGAAAGATGTCGAGTTTAAAGTGTTCTCCGGACCAGCAAACTCGCCTGACGGTCGCGTGGCAGCAATGCGAGTGCCCCAGGGGGCCAGCAAGTTGAGCCGTAAACAAATTGATCTCTATGCCGATTATGTAGCGACTTATGGCGCCAAGGGCTTGGCCTATATCAAGGTCAATGAGGTGGAGAAGGGCCGTGAAGGTCTGCAATCACCAATTCTCAAGAATCTGCCTGATGATGTGATCGAACAGATCATGCACCGCACCGAGGCGGAGAGTGGTGACCTGGTGTTCTTCGGGTCCGACCAGGCCAAGGTGGTCAACGACTCACTGGCTGCGCTGCGCGTTAAAATCGGCAACGACCTGGAAATGTTGGATGGCGAGTGGGCACCGCTCTGGGTGGTGGACTTCCCAATGTTCGAGAAGGAAGCGGGCAGTGATAACTGGACTTCCCTGCATCACCCCTTCACGGCGCCCAAAACTGACCAGGTAGACCGCCTGGCGAGTGACCCGGGAAATGTCCTGTCCAGGGCCTATGACATGGTGCTGAATGGTTCCGAGTTGGGCGGTGGATCGATTCGTATTCACCAGACTGAAGTACAACGCCAGGCATTTGCGGCGCTGGGTATCGATGATACCGAGGCTGAAGAAAAGTTTGGCTTCTTGCTGGATGCACTGCGTTATGGTGCACCTCCGCATGGCGGGATCGCCTTCGGCATTGATCGCGTTGTAGCGATGATGGCCGGGGTGGATTCTATTCGCGATGTGATTGCTTTTCCGAAGACACAGAAAGCGTCGTGCCTGTTGACCGAAGCACCGAGTGCGGTCGATGGCAATCAACTGCGGGACTTACATATTCGCCTACGCGCGTCTGCGCAGAACAAGTCGCAAGCAGGCGGCTAAACACAGCGCCTTATCGACCCGCGTCATTTTAAACGACCTGAATCCGTCCTGGTGGTAGTGCACACTGCCACCGAGGCGCTGGTGATCAAGCGCGCGGATCACGAAAATTTTTGGCAATCAATAACCGGTTCCCTGCGCTGGGGCGAGTCCGCTGCGGACGCCGCCGTCCGCGAGTTACACGAGGAAACCGGGCTCAGCGGCTACCCCTTGCGCGACAGCGGCATCCGCCGCAGCTATGAAATCCTGACCCAGTGGCAAGATCGTTACCCGCCTAACACGGTGCGTAATCGCGAGCATTTGTTTTATTGCGAACTTGTCGATAAAGTGTCCGTTTCGCTTAACCCCCAAGAACATACAGAGCAGGAATGGCTGTTGCTGGAAGATGCGTCTGAGCGCGTTTTTTCCTGGACAAATCGCCTGGCCATCCAGGGCTTGTTGTAACTATGGCACTGAACATCCAGCATGACGTTGATTTGCAACCCTATAACACCATGGGGGTGCCAGCTCGTGCCAGAGAGTTACTGGTGGTTGACTATCTGCAGGAGTTACGAGAAGCACTGGCTTATGCAGAAAAAAACGATTTAAAGGTCCTGGTGCTGGGTGAGGGTAGTAATACGATCTTCACTGCGGATTTTGATGGCCTGGTGCTCTTGAATCGCTTGCAGGGCATAGAGGTAGTCAAGGACACTGAGAAAAGCGTAGTTGTTAAAGTTGCCGCCGGGGAAGTCTGGCATGATTTTGTCGCCACCTGCATGGAGCGTTACTGGTATGGCCTGGAAAATCTCGCTTTGATTCCCGGATTGGTAGGGGCAGCACCAATGCAGAATATTGGCGCCTACGGGGTTGAGTTAAAAGACTCATTGCTGTCGGTTGAGTATGTAGAAGTTGCCACTGGCAGACTGCGTGAATTTGATAACGAGCAATGCCAGTTCGCCTACCGGGATAGTATCTTCAAGCATGAGCTGGCAAATCGAGTCGTGATCACCGCTATTACTCTCGAGTTATCCAAGCTGCCAAATCCAAATCTCAGCTATCCCAGCCTGGCGAGCGCCCTGGAACGAATTGATGATCCAAGCCCACAGCTGGTGTTTGATACCGTTTGTTGGATTCGCGGTCGCAAGTTGCCGCTCCCCGCCGACATTCCCAATACCGGCAGCTTCTTTAAAAACCCCAAGATAGATAGCGAACAACATGAGAGGCTGCTACAAGCTTACCCGGATCTGGTGAGCTTTGCCGAGGGTGATCGGTATAAAGTTGCTGCCGGATGGCTGATAGAACGTGCTGGTTGGAAACACCGCACTATCGGGCAGGTGAGTGTCCACAAGGAGCAGGCTTTGGTTATCACCAACCCGTATGGAGCCAGCGGCTCAGCGGTGCTGAAGTATGCCCAGGCAATACAACAAGACATCGTCGAAAAGTTCCAAATTCACTTAGAAATTGAACCGCAGCTGATTTAGGCGTATAACAGACTTAGTAAACACATTGCTAGTGTTATTGTTAACAATTGGTAATGGTGAATTCGCTGTATACACGGTCAGTAATAAAGTAGATGGAGGCAGCAGCTAGACTCATTCATTGCTGAATAATTAGACGATCGTAGTAAATGACTAAAAAGAATATGGTTTGGTTTAACCCATCCGTAGCGGGATTCCTCGCAACGGTGATTATTGCTATGCCATTGAGTGTGGCCGCTACTCAAAATAAAGCCGGTCCTGAGATCGCTAACTTGCCCGCTCCCAAGGCTTCACAACAGAAAGGTGGATGGAGCATCAACCGGGAAGCCACAGTTGAAAAAGCTGAACAGGCACCACCCAATAATGAACTGGCCGAACCACAACTGGAAGTTGAGTCCCAGACCGCAGAAGAGGTAATTGGCGAGACAATAGGTGAGGAAGACTTTGGTCCAGAAATTGCGGTGGACACCGCCGACGACCCAACTAACGACACATCCAATGAAACAGAGTTTAGTGGTCAGCCCGAGCAGGAAGTGGCTCAGGAGGTTTCATCGGGCCTCGACGTGGCTGAAGCCAGTTTCGAAGATTTAAGCGATGAATCATTAGACGAAGCCAGCGAGCCGACTTTCCAGGAAGCAGAAGCGGCAGCTGATGATAGCGAAGAGTTGGCTGAGGCTGATGATCCTTCGTCCGATGTCGAGGATGAATCAATTGATGTCGCACGCATAGCTAACCGCGATGTGATTGAGGCCAAGCAAAAGGCCAGCAATCTGGATCAACAATTCCAGGCCCTGCAACGTGCACTGGAAACTGAATTTGGTTTCAGTGAAAAACTAGGCGAAGAATATCTCGGTTACGGCCTGTTGCTGCGCGATGCGGGTCGCTATGAAGAAGCGATTGAAGCCTTTATCAATGCGCTGCATATTTCTAAAGTAAATAACGGGATCTACGCAATCGAACAGCGACCAGCATTGAAAGCGTTGTTTGAAACACACTATGCACTGGACAACACCGAAGATTACGAAGACTACCTGGAAAGAATCCTCTGGATAGAAAATAGAAATCCCGAGCATAGAGGTGAGTTTTCCTATCAAATGCTGATACTGGTAGGAAACCGTTATATCGATCAATTTTTAAGGCGGCCCATTGCTGGGCAGGAAAGTGTGCAAACGCTGTTGCGCGCCAAGCATCACCTGACCGCGGCGGTTCGGCACTATGGTCGCAACCCGGTCGCCAGGCTGCTGATGCCCTATGGTGAGTTGGCGCTGATCAGTTTTCTGGAAAGCAAATTACAGCCAGATATCGACAAGACAGCGTCTATGGAAGATCCACGTCTGCGTCATTCCCGGCACCTGGATGGTCGCCAGTTGGCATTGTCATCCTATGTGGATAATGCCTACGCCAGGGGTGATGCCTATTTGCGTGGCTATTTAAAGAAAGCCCAGACCGAACAAGAGCAATCACACTTGGTCCAAGCCTTGCTTAGTCTTGGAGATTTCAATCAACTGTTCAAGAAACACACGACAGCAGCGCAGTTTTACGTATTCGCCTGGAACGAGGCACAAAAACTGCCCTCTAATGACGCATTGCGTGTGAGTTTCCAGGAGCCGGTGGCTTTGCCCGCATTTAATTATGCCTATGAGAGAAAGACCATTGTGCCGAAGCGCGCCAACGTTATCGTGCCGCTCAGTCTCAATGTGAGTAAAACGGGTAAAGTAGAGGATGTCGTGTTGGTCGGTGACGATGCGGAAACTCAGGAATATTTTGCGCGTGCGCGCAGGGCCGCCCGCCGATTGATTTTCCGACCACAGATTGTCGACGGAGAACCTGTTGCGTCTTTCAATGTGCCGCACGATACACGGGTGTATGCCAGGAAAAAATAGTCGCCGAGGGTCTTAATCATCATTGCCAGACCATCTAACCATTGCGACTGAACCACAAAGAATGGTTAATAACATGAGTATAGAGAGAAAATTAGGGCAGTATTCAAAGGTCACGGCAATTGGTTTGTTGTTTATGGTGATGGCCGCTTGTCAAACCCCGCCAGGGTCACCTTCGACGCCGGCACCACCAAGCACACCGTCACCACCGTCACCGCCAGCACCACCGTCGCCGCCCAGCGGTTCACCCCCATCATCATCAGACTCAAAGTCAGATTCGCAGTCCAAATCTGAATCCGAATCGCAGTCAGAGTCCGAAAGTTCATCAGAAAGTTCATCCGAAAGCGACAGCCAGTCGGATTCTGAGAGCACGGCGATTCCCCCGGAATGGGAGGAAGAAGAATTAGCAGGTGAGGGAGATGGCGCAGGTGAGGAAGGTGAGCCTACTTTTGAAGAGCCAGAAGGTGGCGCGGAAGGAGAGGGCGAAGGAGAAGGTTTTGAAGAGCCCACCTTCGAAGAAACCGGTGGCCTGTCGCAAGAGGAACTGGAAGAGTTGGAAAAAGAACTCAATGAATCACTGGGTGACTTTGACGAGCAGATGCAACGCGAGCAAAGCTATGCGGAGGAGCGCGCCAATGAAAACGCCAGTGACAGCGCACTTGGTGGTATTGGGGAGTTCGAAAATTATGACGAAGAAGCCGACGGTGAAGCGCAGGGTAAGAGTGGTAAAGCGCCGCCAAATACCAGCCAGACAGCTTCGCAGGGTTCTGCCCAGAGCTCTGAGCAATCCAAACAGGATGCCGCCGGGGAATCCAGTACTGCCCAGAGCGATCGACAGGGTAGCGAGGGTGATGAGGCCGCAGAGGTAGAAGATGGGGAGCTCAACGATGGTGAGCCAGATATCGAAGATACCAAGGACGACGATATTGTCGCGCGGCAAATTCGTGAGGCAGCAGAGAATGAGTCTGACCCGGAACTTCGCAAAAAACTGTGGGAAGAATATCGCAAATACAAAAGTCAGTTATAGAGCAGAGTTGAGAGAACTTTGAAGTCATGAACAGCATGGGAATTATGAAATGCGACGATCATCACAGTTGGGTGGCATAACAATGAGAAACCATCCAATTAGCAGCCGACCAGCACGGGCCACCACCCCTGCGTTAGAGGGAATTCGCGCGCGGATATTGGGCGTGGTGCTTACCCTGGCCTTGCTCAGCGGTTGTGCGACTTACGAATACCATGAAACCAGGAATGTGGCGCCGATTCGGTTTGAAGACAGTGCTGAAAATACCATCGAGGACAAGGCTCTGCTGGATGTGGGCATCGTACTCTTCGACCCAGGCCTTGATTTGCTGAATGATGAAATAGCCGCGTTTTCCAATGTTCGGCAAAGTGAGGCCGTGTGGTTTGCCAGCCAGATGAAAGCGACGCTTGAATACAGCAATGTTTGGGGTTCGGTGCGCACCATGCCCAGTGCCAACACGGTGATGGATTTGCAGATCAACGGCAAAATTCTTGAATCCAACGGTGAGGTAGTTAAGCTCTCATTAAGTGTCACAGATGCTACCGGCGCACTCTGGTACACCAAGGAATATCAGCAGCGGGCCAGTTCCTATGCCTATAACCCTGAAGTAAATTATAGCCGAGACCCATTTCACAGTATGTTCGTGGAGATAGCGAACGACCTGTTCGACTATCGGGCCAGCATGACTTCTGAACAGTTAGCGAGTATCCGCAGTGTGTCCAAGGTGCGCTTCGCCCAGGAATTTCTTCCTGAAGCATACGATGAATTTATTACTGAGGAAGACGACCGCTTTCTGCTGGCCAGGGCACCAGCAGCCAACGATCCAATGATTATGCGGATCGACCGAATCCGAGCGCGCAACGATCTGTTTCTTGATGTTATCCAGGACTATTACCGGGTATTCAACGGGAACATGGCGCACCCTTACCAGGAGTGGCGAAAAATAAGCTATAAAGAAGTAGTCTATGAGCGCCAGCTGAAATCGCAGTCCCGCAAAGAGAAAATAGCGGGTGTGGCAGCCATCCTGCTCGGGATTTTGGCCCAGACTTCCGACAGTCGTTACACGCGAGCATCTGGGCATGTGGGCATATTTGCGGGTGCCGACCTTATCCGCATAGGCTACGCTAAAGAAAATGAAGCTTCCTTGCACAGCTCCACATTACGCGAACTAAGTGCGGCGTTGGAAGCTGAACTGGAGCCAAGTATTGTCGATCTTGAAGACCGTAGTATTACCCTGTCTGGTACGGTGGAAGACCAGTTTAAAGAGTGGCGTCGCCTGCTCGGTGAAATGTTCAGGGCAGAGAATGGCCTGCCCCTTGAAGACTCAGAAGGTGTGGAGGGAAGCGAAGACGCCACTGGTTCCTCGCTACCTGGTACAGCGCCAGAAGACCAAACGACCGCTGCGCTTGCACCCGAACAAACTGGAACTGGAAGCGAAGCACAAGATTCTCAATGAAACCGACTGACGAATCAGCAAATTCGCAGTCGATTGAAGAGCTGCAGTTCGATGTGCCGGGCGATCCAACACGTCCTGCTGATGATACCGCCCCTGGCTCCCTACCCAAAGACCCGGTTCGAGCACGACTCACCGGGACTAGCATCGATAGTGATTCCAATAAACGCTGGTGGCACTCACAGTTCAACCTGATGCTGGCAGTCTTTGGCCTGCTGGTTGTGACCGCACTGTTGTTTGTTTTGTTGGCGCCGCCTCCGGATATTCAACAACCACAATATGTCACCGCGCCAGCGGCGGCCACGCCCATTGCGGACTCGGAAACGCCCTGGACTCAAAGCCAGTTGGCTGAGGCACGAACCGAATCCCAGGATATCCTCGCGAACCTGCTCGACAGCAAGAAATCCCTGGAGGAAAAAGACGTACTGTTATGGGCCCCCGATAGATATCAGGATGCGCTGGATGTTGCAGCTGCCGGTGATGAGCACTATAAGCAGCAGGAATTTGCCCTGGCCATCGCCACTTACCAGAGCGCAGCGGATCAAATGGAAAGCTTGTTCGACTTATTGCCTGCCCTGATCAATACCCGGCTGGAAGAGGGCGATGCAGCAATAGAAGCTGGCAAGTCCGCACTGGCGAAAGAGAAGTACGAAAATGTGCTTCTGCTGGAAAAAGACAATCTTCGTGCTACTGCCGGTCTGGACAGAGCGAGCAAACTAGATCAGGTGTTGGCGCTGATTGCGAACGCCGCTGGCGAAGAAGCCGACTTCGTCGAATCGGGTCAAATCGCCGATCTTGAGTCTGCCGAGCAATACTTGTTGCAGGCAAAAACCATTGATGAAAACTACCAGGCTATTGATGAAGGGCTGGCCAGCGTTCGCCAGGCTATTGTTGACAGGCGATTTCAGCTCGAGATGTCCAAGGCCTACCAGGCATTGTTTGCCAATCGCTATAGCGCAGCTCGCAACGCATTTTCAGCGGCTTTAAAAATTAAACCAGGTGATAAATCAGCTGCCGCAGCACTGCAGCAATCATTGGCATCTGATAAAACCGCCACCCTCAGCAGCCTGTTGGCGAATGCCAAACGTTTTGAAAATCAGGAAGAGTGGGCCAGCGCGCAAAGCAACTATCAAACCGTGTTACAACGTGATCCAAATCAGGTTGGCGCGAAGCTGGGAAATATCCGTACCGGTGCTCGCAATCAACTCGATCTGAGAATACGTGAGGTATTAGCTGACACCCTGGGATTGGGTCGTTCTGAGAATAAGGCGCGGGCCGACTCAGTGTTAAAGGATGCCCGTGGGATTAAGTCCAAGGGGCCAAAATTACGTCAGCAAATCGCCCAGCTTGAAGCTGCATTGCAACAATCAGATACCCTGGTCAGGGTCAGTTTTATCTCGGACTCCTTGACCGAAGTGAGTTTAAAGAAAGCGGGCTCCAAGCCGATTAAATTGGGACAATTTGCCCAGCGCAATATGGCACTGAAGCCGGGACGCTACACTGCCACTGGGGTTCGCCTGGGTTACCAGGACGTCCGCAATGAGATAGAACTGTTGCCGAGCGGTGACGAGGTTCAACCGATTACCATCAAATGCGATCAACCGATCACCGCGTCAGCGGTGAATGAGAATGCCAACGGCTAGTCCCGAGGACTGATACGAAAAATCAACCATGACCAAGCTTGATCAATTAAATAATGCGGTGATTGTCGAGGAGGAGTTTCAGGCCCCCACCGGGGTTGTGGAAGCACCATCTTTCAAGTTCACCAGTGTGCATTTTTTATTGATGGGTTTAGCGCTGCTGTGTCTGTTGTTCATTCTCTTTATTACCCTGGCTCGTAGTATTCAGATAACCACTGTCACCGCGAATATTACTAAGCCGGAACAACTTCTACTGCAAGCTGCAGAGGTGAAGTTGGATAGCTGGCTAAAACTCCCATTGGGTAACCGCGTACTGGTATTACCCGGAAGCCTCGGTGTAACGGCCACGGCGGAGGGGTTCTCTGAGCTCCAGCAAACCCTGGAGGTTGGCAGCGGCCGACACCAGCAGTTCGAACTGATATTGGTTCCCTTGCCGGGGCAACTAGACATCACGCTTTCTCCCGGTGTGGCAGCCACCTTGTCGATAGACGGTGAACAATTTGCCGACTTGCCTCGTCTGGTAGAGGGCGTTCCAGCCGGACAGCACGAAATAATCATCGATGCTCCCTTGTATCGATCAGCCACCCGTTCGATCGTTGTGCAAGGCAAGGGGCAAACCGAATCCCTTGAGGTAACCCTCGATCCCGCGTGGGGCGAACTGAGCCTGGGTAGCACACCGGAATCGGCCAGGATATTGATCGACGGAGAAGAAGTAGGTGTGACACCGCTGACCTTAAAGGTTGAAGAAGGAACGCACACACTGCAAGTGCAGGCGGATAAATTCAAACCCTATTCGCAGGAATTCACCATCTTTGCGCAGCAAGAGTTGCAAGTGCCAAATATCGAGTTGATTCCGGCGGATGGCATCCTCGAAGTGGCCACGCGACCTGCCGAGGCCGCGGTAATCCTCAACGGCGAATACCGGGGACTCAGTCCGATCACATTAAGAGTTAAACCGGATCAGCCACAGCGTCTACAGCTGTATCGGGCTGGCTATCGACTGCAGGACGAGGAACTCTCCCTGGCGCCGGCGCAACGGCAGTTGGAACAAGTCCAGCTACAACAGGACGTTGCCGCGGTCCGCTTCAGCGTGTCACCCAGTGATGCAGTAATCTATGTAGACGGTGTGCGTCGTGGCACCGGTAGCCAGACCATTAACCTGAATACCTTGCCGCACCGCGTCAGCGTACGTAAACCGGGCTATGTCAGTTACGAGAACGAAATAATCCCGACCAAATCCAGCACCCAGGTGGTGAGTGCTCGCCTGCTGACCAGAGCGGAGCATTTCTGGGCTAACGTGCCAGATAGCTATAACACGGCGGCTGGTCAACAAATGAAGCTGTTCAAATCGCCCGGCAAGGTTCAGCTTGGTTCGTCGCGACGAGAGACCGGTCGGCGTTCGAATGAAACACAATACAGCGCCGAGCTAACCAAGCACTTTTATGTCAGCCTGAACGAAATCACCAACAAACAGTTCAGGGCGTTTATGCCCAGTCACAATTCGGGCAACTACAAACGCAAAAGCCTGGATTCGGCGAAACACCCGGTAGTTAATGTCAGTTGGCAGCAGGCGGCTTTGTATTGCAATTGGCTAAGCAAGCGCGAGAAACTGACGCCGTTCTATCAGACCAAATCTGGTTATGTCTCGGGCCACAATCCGGATGCCAACGGCTATCGTTTGTTGACCGAGGTAGAGTGGGCCTGGTTGGCTCGCAATGATGGCGACAAGGTGCTTACTTACCCGTGGAAAGACTTAGGTTCGTTATTGAGCCCGCAACCCCTGGGCAATTTCGCGGATGTGAGTTCCGTGGAGCTGATTGCCTTCACGTTGCCTGAATACAATGACGGTTTTGTAGCATCGGCACCGGTGGGCAAGTTCCCGGCCAATCATCGCGGATTGTTTGATATTAACGGCAACGTTGCTGAGTGGACCAATGACTGGTATAGCGCCAATAGTGATTACGCGAGCAACCCACCAAAACTGGTTGACCCGCTGGGTCCGGAAGAAGGTGAGTTTCACGTCATCCGTGGGGCCAGTTGGGCGCGCGGACACTTGCCGCAGTTGCGTCTTGCCTACCGCGACTTTGGTGCCAAGGGTACCCATGACGTCGGCTTTCGTATCGCCCGTTACGTGGGCCAGCCAGAATAAGGTGTGGCTTGGGCAAAAAATGATAATTAACTTGCAAAACAAGCGCTTGCAGTGATATCACATGACTATGGTAACGTGGCTAAAATTCCTGTTAGTACTGAGTATTCTCACCTCACTGCCAGTGTCAGCTCAGACCGACGCGGAAACGACAGACCAGTCATCGACTGAGGTGAGTGACGAGGAGTCGGACGATAATCAAGACACCGATCCAGATAACGCTGTCGATGACGATGCGAATTCGCAAAGTAGCAGTACAAGCAACAGCGCCGAGTCTGCGACTCCGCCGCAAGATGAACCACCGGTAGCAGAATCGGCCGGCGGGAATCAGGAGGTGTTTATCCCAACGGAAGAAATATCCGAGGATAAGCCGGTGCCGTTCCCAGTAGATATATAAAGGCTATTGGTATTGTTCCGGGCTTTCGGCAAGTACTTAGCGAATGCTTTTGCAGCCTGCCCGGGTCTACATTAGTTCATGAGCAGTAGAAGTGTCAGTAATAGAGAGCGTTTAGAGAAGAGCCAAACTAATAATTACAAAAACCAGAAAGTAAGTATGAATTTTCAAAAATCCGAGTTTTTCTACCAGATAGTCGCCTTGGTGTTGTCGTTCATCGTGGTGCATACCATTTATGTTGGACTAGTGCGTCCCAACGCAGAGGCAGTGATTGAAGCGGAGCGAATTGCCATAGCCGCGCAGGAGGAGAGCGGCAATACTGCGCCAATTGAGCGCTCAGCCTGGGTTGTGTTGAAAGATTATGAGCAGGAATCCTGTTTCATTCTCATGCTCTGGGTAATGTCCATCATGGGATTGAAGGCCCAGGGTGTTATGGCCCAACGTAAACTCCTAAGCCAGTCACTGGTGAATGTGGAGGAAGGGCGACGCGTGTTGCCTGAAGATGCACGTAAGTTAGCCAGGCCGCTGGAGGCCCTGGCAAATCCCGAACGCGGTTATTTATTGCCCAGGGCATTGCGAGCTGCGCTTACCCGGTATGGTGCGAACTCCTCGATCCAGGATGTGTCCAGTGTGGTGCGTGATATCTGTGACACGGAGGCGAATCGACTCGACTCGGAGTTGGCCATGGTGCGTTACATCACTTGGGCCATTCCTTCTATTGGGTTTATCGGCACGGTCCGTGGTATTGGTACTGCCCTGGGGAATGCGCATGAAGCGGTGGCAGGGAATATCGCCGCCGTCACAGCCAGCTTGGGTGTTGCGTTTAACTCAACTTTTATCGCGCTACTGATCAGCATAGTGATCATGTTTTTGACTCACCAAATCACCTTAATGCAAGAGCGCCTGGTGTTGGAATCGCAAGATTATTGCGATGATCACCTGATCCGTCACCTGCAATCCTAGGAGCGTTGACAGTGACAGATATGGCAACAATCCTTGGTGGCGCAGATATTCTGCACATCAACGACAATAACCTGTTGATTCAGCAGGCGAGCGGCGTGTCGCGTTCCCAGGGATATGCCTGGTTACTCGACGAGAAAGTGCATTTCGATCTGGATCAACACCAGAGCGCGGTTGCGAATTGTCGGCTCGAGCCGCAGCAGATCAATAGCCTGTATTGGCAACAGTGCGCGCAAACAGCAATCGCTGGTAATGCCAGTGGTATGCGTCATGCAGCAGACCTGATTTGGCGGCACTTGTCCGATCTGCAAGCTGGTTATGATTTGAGCAATGTACAACTGGTGGTGCCATCGCACTACCAGGCGAGTAACTTGCAACTGCTGCTGGGCATCGCCCGGGCCTCAGGGTTGCAAGTGAATGGCTTAATCAACAAGGCGGTGCTGGCGCTGGCCGATCACGTGACTGCGCCGGGTGTTTACATGCATGTTGATGTGCAGCTTCATCAAACCGTCTGTACTGAAGTAATGGCCAATGACGGTCAACTCAACCTTGGCAAAACCGAAGTGCTGCATGAAATCGGGCTCCAGGCAATGCAGGACGCACTGTTGCGCGCCTTCCAGGAGCGCTTTATTCAAAGTGATCGTTTCGATCCATTACATCATGCTGAGACCGAGCAGCAGTTGTTTGATCAACTCTCTCGGCTTGCTGAGCAAATTGGCGCAGAGGGCAAGGCCAACATCCAGGTTGAATACCAGGGTCGCCAGCATGTTACCAGTATCGATAGTCGACAATGGCAAGCGGCATTGGCTGATTTTGTTAAACCCTTATTGAGCGTGCAGATCGAAAATCAGGTTGACCACTTTTACTACGACTTTAATGGTTTCCAACCGCAGACCTTGGCCGACAATAAACACAGCAGCCTGGCCCACAGTGGCAAGGAGTTGTTGCAACAGGCAGCGCGGCTTGGTGGACTGGATAACTCGGCCTTGTTCGATGCCGATGGCAAGATTATCTACTGTACTCAGCTCGCCTATGAGATTGGTACATCGCCCGCTCCTCAGGTTAAAGCATCCGCTAAAGCATCCGCTGTCGAAGCAGAGCAAACCACCGCCGAACCAGCAAAAACACCGCGGCCTGCTGCGGTGCAAGCAGTTAATGGGATGGAAAAATCCGCTACCCATTTGCTTCAGGCCGGAGTGGCCGTGCCCATTGAGCATGCACAGATTTCAACCTCAGAAAATCAGTTAAGCTTATTGCAGGGCAACGAGTCTAATATCAACAGCTTATTGGCCAAGCAGACAATATTTATCATGAGTGACGCCGGGCGTCAGACTTTGCAGGTAGATGACCGGATTGGTTCCGATCTGGCCGACGGCGTTATCACTGTGATCCAGGTGATTGACCACAATTTAGGGAGCGGTTAGCAAAGATACTCATGGCTCGAAAAATTCGCACTACCTCCACTTTCAGCCTATCCTTTTTGGATATTATGTCCTGTGGTCTGGGTGCAGCTGTGTTAATTTTCCTCCTGTTACGACATACCATCGATGGCCCCTCTCCGATCATCGATAAGCAAGTCATGTCCGAAGTATCACTGCTCGAAGAGGAGATCAAGGAGGGTGAGCTGCAGTTGGTGCGCATTCGCAACACCATTAGCGACATCAGTGACGAAACGGTAACCGCCCAGGGCCTAGCCAGGAAAATCCAGGAGGATATCGACAGGCTGAAAAGCGTGCTCGAGGAAATTAATCCAGATGCTCCCAAGGAAATTGAAGAACTTAAGAACCGCATAGCGCGTCTGGAATCACAAAAAAAGGCGCTCGAACAAACAGAAGTAGGTGGCCGCAAGGCTTATGAATTCACTGGCGATGGCGAACGACAGTATTTGACCGGATTACGCCTGGGTGGCGAGAATGTGTTGATATTGCTGGATTCGTCGGCGAGCATGCTGGATGAGTCAATTGTAAACATCATCCGCCGCCGCAATATGCAGGATGAGTTCAAGCAAAATGCACCAAAGTGGCAACGAGCTAAATCCATCGCGCAATGGGTGATTGCCAATTTGCCACTGGGTAGTGACTTCCAGGTATTGTCGTTCAACACTGCTATCGAGCCGGCCTTTGGTGATGAGGTTAACGAGTGGCATGAGGTGTCAGACCGCGTGGCACTGAAACAGGCAGTTGACGGAATCGAAGCAATCATTCCGGAAAACGGCACAAATATGTCCAATGTTTTCCAGGCCGCGATGGATATGCAGCCGCGACCAGACAATATTTTCCTGATTACGGATGGCTTGCCAACCCAAGGCGACAAGGCACCTAAATCCGGCACCATTAGCGGTGTTCAGCGCTTACGATTATTTGATCGGTCGATGGGACTCATTTTGCCAGGTATCCCGGTGAATACCCTGCTGTTGCCATTAGAAGGCGACACCTATGCGGCCTCGGCCTTTTGGCGAATGGCCATTGCAACGCGTGGGGCGTTTGTCACACCGGCGAGGGATTGGCCATGAGTCGAAGACACAACAGACGCGGTAGCGAAGATTCCAATATTTCTTTCCTGGATATTATTTGCTGTGGTTTCGGGGCCATCGTATTACTGCTGGTAATCGTTAAACCGACGCAGCCAGTGGTAATTGAGGAGTCCACCATCGTTCGCGACGGCCAGGTCAGAGAACTGCAGGAGCGCTTGTTCGAGATTCGTGGGCAGGTTACCTACCTGGAAACTGAGTTGAACGCTAAGCATGAGCAACTGGGTAAGGACAAACGTCGCGTAGCCATCTTGCGTAGCGAGTTTGATTTGTTGAATTCGCGTATGGCGAGCATTGATGACGCCGGAGCCGCAGATTCCACCGAGGCGTTGGATTTAGAAATCGCGCTGCAAACCCTGACTCGGGAGATGCGGCGTCTGTTGGCCGGACGCAAGAGTCAAAACGATTACATCGGCGGCGTGCCGGTGGACTCGGAATACATCGTATTCATTATCGACACCTCGGGAAGTATGCAAAGTGGTGCCTGGGGCATGGTGTTGCGCGAAGTAATGAATACATTACGAATTTACCCGCGAGTCAAAGGCATCCAGGTGTTGAATGATCAGGGGCAGTATATGTTTCCCACCTATGCCGGGGGCTGGATCCCAGACTCGGCTTCACGTCGTTCGGCGATAATTCAGAAATTACAGACATGGGCACCGTTCAGTAATAGTAGTCCCGTGGAAGGAATTACCGCGGCGATTCGACGATTTTATGATAAAAATAAAAAAATCAGCCTGTATGTAATGGGTGACGACTTCCAGGGGCGCTCTGTTCGACGCGTGCTGGATGTGATTAAAAACATCAACGAAGTCAATAAACGCGGTGAGTCCCTGGTGCGTATCCACGCGGTTGGCTTCCCGGTTCATTACGATCCCAATGGGCGTGGGGCTCGGGCTTCGGCAGTTCGCTTTGCTACACTAATGCGTGAACTCGCCGAAGAAAACAACGGCACTTTTGTAGGTGTAAATAATGATAGATAGCGTTTCAAAACTCAGCTTGACCCTCGGTGTACTCTTATTGGCCAGTGGTTGTGCGAAGAACTTTACCGTGGTTGGAGATATCCCACAGCCTTTGATTGAATCTGATGCCACCATAGCCCACGTTAAATTCAGTGAGGAGTTCAAGAGCTATGCCTATGAAGAGGAGAGCACCGACCGCGCGCTGGAAAGTGTGGGTTTTGGCGAAGCCCAAGTAAGCCTGTTCAAGCGTATATTTAGTAGTTTGTTCACTCTGTCTGAGGAAGACAGTGATGCGGTAGACCTGAAGATAGAACCACAAATTTTGGACTTTCAATACTCCGCTCCTAAGGAAACCAAGCTCAACCTGTATGAGATATGGTTAAAGTACCGCTTACGCATCACTGATCACCACGATCGAGAATTGGCGGACTGGGTAGTGAAAGGCTATGGCAAAACCCCGACGCGCATGCTTTCTTCACAGATAACCGCTTTTAATACCGCCAGCAACGTAGCGCTGCGCGATGTGGGTGCGCAGCTGGCGATTGGCTTTCGCAATCAGCCCAGCATTAAGGAGTACCTGGCAAAATCGCAAGATGAGCGCCGTGAGCGAAGTGCTGCTGAGTTAGCGAGCGGCCCAGAAGGCCCGGAAGGCACAGAAGAGCCGGCTGACAGCGAGGCTGCTGATGCGCTTTCCGAGTCTGAGATGAGTGAGGATATAAGCCTGGCACCAGAGCTGGCAGATATGGACTCCACCGAAGAGATCGAGGCGCCACTGGCAGAAGAAGCAGAGGCCTCTCCCGATGCTGGAGAAAATGTCGAACCTGCCGCACAGCCACTTGAAAGCGACCCCGCAGAGCAGGTGCCGACTGAGCTTGAGTTGGCAGATGCAAACAATTTTGAACTGGTGTTCACGGATGAAAACCCGCAGGAGAAACAACCATGAATACAGTACTAAACAGCGTTACTCGGTTGGCTTTGGGGCTGGCAATTATCGTCAGCGGCACAGCCTGTACCACCATCAATGTTGATCATATTCAACTGGAAGATAATATCGCTCTCGATGAGGGTGATTCGGTGGTGATTCTTGGGCGCCATCACTCCGCCGAAATCGAAACTGAATCCAGCCTGGTGGCATGCATCGGTGGAAAATTGCAGCGTGGCGTCAAAGACATGCGCGTGATCCCGGAGTTACAGTTTGTCGATGATTTTTACCCCTGGTTTGAGGCGCGAACCGCGCCGCAGCATCCGAAAAAGCTGCGCCAGGTGTTTGATCAGCCTGGCGTTGCGCAACGCATGGAACAATTGGGCATCCGCTATTTCATCTGGGTGGAAGGTTCAACCGAACGCACCGACTCCAAGGGCACCATGAGTTGCTCAATTGGGCCTGGTGGGGGTGGTTGTTTTGGCTTCGGAACTTGGGAGGATACCAGTGATTATGAAACCACCATTTGGGATGTCGACAACTTCAAAGAAGTTGGGCGCATCTCTACCGAAGCAGTAGGGACCTCGTATATGCCCGCTTTTGTCATTCCAATTCCCATGCTGGCTCAGGTCGAGGGCGATTCCTGTGAAGGCATGGGCAATCAATTGGTCAGTTTTTTCAACACCAATAAAGACGTGATCAAACGCGCACCCTGAGATCGTATTAATTTAAATTGAAGGAAAACAGGAAATAGACAGCGGGTGAGTATCATAAGAGAGAGTGTGGTATGCCCTGTGCCACGAGTTTTGAGGTAGTCCATTATGTTTAGATCGATTTCCAGAACACGGTCGATTGCAAGAACGTCAATTATTGCCCTGATTGTGGCTGCGTTAGTTATAGCTGCGCAATCTGCCAGTGCCCTAAGCGAGAGTGCGCGTAAAGCGCATCTGTTAAAGCTAAGTCAAACTCCGCTTTACGATGACCCAGAGCTGGCCGCCTATATCACTGAGATTGGCGAAAAACTGGGTAAGAACAGTGATGAGCCAGAAGTGAACTACCAGTTCTTCATACTCGATACGCCGATTGCCAATGCTGAGGCCACTAACGAGGGGCTGGTGTATATCCATCGAGGCTTGCTGAGCTACCTGACCTCAGAAGGCCAACTTGCCGGCGTGCTGGCCCATGAGATCGGTCACCATACTGGCCATCACCTGGCCCGTATGAAAAGAAAAAATACCTTTGGCAACCTGGGTGAGTTTTTTGCCTCAGTGCTGGCGGGTAACAGTGGGGTGGGTAGCGCAATTAACATGGCCAACAACGTCAAGTTGATGAAGTTTAAGCGTGAAGTCGAGTTAGAGGCCGATGCCTTTGCCGCTGAGTATATGTATAAAACTAACTATGACCCGCAGGAAATGCTGGGTGTACTTGGCGTGTTAAAAGACCAGGAAGTGATCGCCGGCCTGGAACAGGGTGTGGGCGGCTCCTATCACGGTCTGTTTTCAACCCATCCACGATCCGACATTCGTTTGCGGGAAGCCATTGAACAGGCTGGTGAGTTGCCCCCTGGGGAAGCCTACCGTGGGCGCGAAAAATTTCGCAAGATGATCACGGGTTTGGTGTTTGGGCCCAATTACACGGGCAATAAGCGACCGGATCAGGAGCGCTTCACCCAGAAAACCCTGGGAATTACTTTTGTCTATCCAAAGGATTGGTCCCAGGTCACCAAGGGTGCCAACATCATTCTGAAAGATCCTGAAAAAACTATTCAGCTCAAGATTTCTATAGAAAAAACGGTCGACAAGTCATTGAACTCGCAACAGGTGCTGGAAGCGAAGTACCCGGATGATCTGACTGATGTTGAAAAATTTGACGCAGAGGCAACCAAGGACCTGGGAACGCTTGCACGCAGACCACAGCAACGTGTTGCGGTGGTACAAGTAGGGCGTAACACTTACCACTTCCAGGGCATCGCCAAGAACAACCAGCTGACTGAAGAACAGGATCAGGCATTAGTAGAAATTATTCGCAGCTTCCGCCGCGCCACTCGTCAGGATTTATCGCCGGAAGAGGTTAAACGCATTTACTATAAGCGGCTTGAACCCGGCGAGACCTTTGCCAGCCTCTCCGCTGATAGAGAACTCGGCAAACATACCGAAATCTACCTGCGGGTGATGAATGGTTACTACCCGAAGGGTGAGCCAGAGCCAGGCACCTATATCAAGCTGGTGAAATCCGCCAAGGATCTGGAAGAGGAATCAGCCGTAGCAAAGAAGAGCCCCTAGTTTCTAGTTAATCACTTGTCGTGGTGTTAGAATTTGCTGTTTGTAGAACAGTAAATCAACACCATCATGGCTGGACACAGTAAGTGGGCAAATATCAAGCATCGCAAAGCGGCGCAGGACGCCAAACGTGGCAAGATATTCACTAAACACATTCGCGAAATTACCGTTGCCGCTCGCCAGGCTGGCGGCGATCCGGATTCCAATCCGCGGTTAAGAATCGCTATCGACAAAGCTCTGGGCGCTAACATGACCCGGGACACCGTAGAGCGTGCGATCAAACGCGGCACCGGGGACCTCGAAGGCGTCAGTTACGAAGAAATTCGCTATGAAGGATATGCCCCATCGGGTATCGCGGTGCTGGTTGAATGCACTACCGACAACAAAAATCGCACCGTTGCAGAAGTGCGTCACGCCTTCAGCAAATACAATGGCAATATGGGCACCGAGGGGTCGGTTGCCTATATGTTTGAAAAAATCGGTGTGATTATATTGCCCGCCGGCACCGACGAAGAAGAAGTCATGGACGTGGTGCTGGATGCAGGTGCAGAGGATATTGTTACCCATGATGATGGCACGGTAGAGATTAGTTGTCCGGCGACCGCCTATATTGATGTGATGGGCGCCCTGGAATCTGCCGAGATGACGCCAGAAAGTTCAGAAGTGGTGCAACGCCCGGACAATGAAATCACTTTGAACGAGGCGGATGGTGAGAAAGTGATGCGCCTGATTGACGCACTTGAAGAACTGGATGATGTACAGGATGTGTTCACCAATGCAGACTTTCCGGAATCGCTGTTTGCCTGATCGAAGCCAACAGAGACCGTGTCCGAAAACAAGCCAACTATCACTATTCTGGGTATCGACCCCGGTTCTCAGATAACCGGGGTGGGGGTTATCAAGTCCTGTGGTTCGGATTTAAGTCATGTGTTTTCTGAATCTCTGAAATTACCCAAAGGAGAGCTGAGTGTCCGGCTCGAACAGATTTATATCCGATTGCAGAATGTGATTGCGCAAACCCGTCCTGATGTTGTCGCTCTGGAAAAAGTGTTTATCGCCAAAAATCCGCAGTCGGCCCTGGTGTTGGGACATGCGCGCGGCGCGGCGATGCTCGCTGCCGTCAACAACCAAGTCCCGGTGATTGAATACAGCGCCACCGAGATCAAGAAAACCGTTGTTGGACGCGGCAGGGCTGATAAAGCCCAGGTCCAGCACATGATGCGAATATTGTTAGGCTTGCGAGTGGCGCCCGAAGAAGATGCCTCGGACGCATTGGCCGCGGCGGTCTGTCACGCCCATCACCAGCAAACTGCGGCTGCTATCCGCGCTGCGGGAGGACTGTCGTGATAGCCTGGCTGCAGGGCGTAATCCTGGAAAAACAGGCACCCACTATTCTTTTGAATGTCAACGGTGTGGGCTATGAGTTGGAGGCCCCACTGACCACGTTCTATGATTTACCGGCGGTGAATGAACAAGCCAGCATTTATGTGCACATGGTGGTGCGTGAAGACGCCCAATTGCTCTACGGTTTTTCCGGCAAGCAGCAGCGTGAGTTGTTTCGCAGCCTGATTAAAGTTAACGGGGTTGGACCTAAGGTGGCCTTGGCGGTGTTATCTACTTTATCGGTGCAGGAATTGATGCAGTGTATGGTCGACGAGGATGATGCACTGCTGACCAAGGTCCCAGGTATCGGCAAAAAGACCGCCCAGCGTCTTATCGTGGAGATGAAAGATCGCTTGCAGAAAGAATTTGCCGATGTGGCGCTGGAAGCTTCAGCATCTACATCCAAAAGCGATGATCGACACGATGCGATCGCGGCGCTGGTCTCGCTCGGCTATAAAAATACGGATGCCGCCAGAGTGGTTCGTGGCCTGCCTGATGATCTGGGCAGCGAGGAGTTAATTCGTCAGGCTTTGCGTAATCTGTCTGGTAACGTACTCTAGGTCTCGGCATGGACAACAATCCTATCAATCCGGATATCCAGCTTGGCGATGACGATATCATTGACCGCAGCCTGCGCCCGGAACTGCTCAAAGATTTCATTGGACAACCGAAGATAAAAGAGCAGCTCGCTATTTTCATTGAAGCAGCGCGCAGCCGAAAAGAAGCGCTGGACCATGTATTGTTATTTGGTCCGCCCGGGCTGGGTAAAACCACCTTGTCAAACATCATCGCACGAGAGCTCGGCTCGAAGATTCGTCAAACCTCTGGTCCAGTGCTGGAGCGCGCCGGAGACCTGGCGGCAGTGCTCACCAATCTTGAACCCAATGATGTATTGTTTATCGACGAGATACACCGTCTCAGCCCAGTGGTGGAGGAGATACTCTACCCGGCGATGGAAGACTTCGAGCTGGACATAATGATCGGAGAAGGGCCGGCAGCACGCACGGTGAAGTTGTCCCTGCCCCCATTCACACTGATCGGTGCGACTACGCGTGCCGGGCTGCTCACCTCTCCCCTGCGGGATCGATTCGGCATTGTGCAACGTCTGGAATATTATGGCACTGATGACTTGGCCAGGATTGTGCAGCGCTCCTCAGATATCTTGGCGGTTCCGACCCAGCAAGACGGGGTGCAAACCATTGCCGATCGTTCACGGGGCACGCCACGTATTGCTAACAGGCTGTTGCGACGAGTGAGAGACTACGCCGAGGTGAAAGGCGATGGCAAACTTACCATGGAAATGGCGACCAGTGCCCTGGACATGATGGAAGTAGATCCGCATGGTTTAGATTGGATGGATCGGCAACTGCTTAAAGCCATCATGGAAAAATTCGACGGCGGGCCGGTTGGCATTGATAGTCTCGCCGCTGCAATTGGCGAGGAGCGTGGCACGATAGAGGACGTGATCGAGCCTTTCCTAATCCAGCAGGGTTTCATGATGCGCACCCCGCGCGGTCGTGTTGTCACCAAGCGTACCTGGGGCTATTTTGGTTTGAATGTCCCAGAAGGCACTGGGGGTGACCCAGCCAGTAATCCGCAGGCAAAATTGTTTGACCAATAGGCGCTGTCGCGCACCCGCCAAAACTCTATCAGCATCATGTCCCTGGAAATTCCCGAGTTTCAAAAACGCATTCGTATCTATTATGAACACACGGATGCAGGGGGAGTGGTGTATCACGCCAACTACCTGAACTTCATGGAAAGCACGCGCTGCGATTGGCTGGCCGATCTGGGTCATGATGTGGCAACCATGCAGGAACGAGACCACCTGGTTTGGGTGGTGCGCGAGGCGAACATTAAATATGACCTTCCTGCGCGCTTGTTTGATGAACTAATCGTAAGCTGCCAGGCATTGCAGGTGGGTAAGGTTAGCCTGGTGGTGCAGCAGAATATCTATAATGAAGGCGAATTATTGTGCCGAGGTAGGATAAAACTAGCGACATTAGATAGAACATCGTATAAATTAACCGCAATGCCGGAAACACTGCAGACAACGCTGAAAAAGAGCGTTATAAATACATAAAAAATGAGAACAGTGGCTGCAATCCAACGGGTTGGCTTTCAGCGTTTTAGAAACCATCAGCTAGAACAATAGCCATCCGCTAAATTCATATCCACCGCAACACGATCACCACCGCGGCAATGTAATTTTTACATCTGCTCACACAAACTACTTAACCTCGTCAATCCAAACAGCAAACACGAGATATCATGGGCGTTGAAAATATTAGTGCAGAACCATTAAACCCTGACGCAGAACAGGCAGAAAACCTGGCCGAGGCGGCGCAGGCCGTGGGGCATCTTACGCCCGATAGTATGTCGATCCTGTCGCTAATCAGCGATGCCAGCCTGACGGTGCAGCTGGTAATGTTGCTATTGTTCCTGGCGTCCTTGTTTTCGTGGTCGATTATCTTCTCAAAGTTTATGTCATTACGCCGAGAGCGCGCCTTGACTAAGGAGTTTGAGGATGAGTTCTGGTCCGGTGGCAGTATGCAAACGCTGTATAACCAATGGGGTGCTGAAACCCAGAAAGCCTCCGGCATGTCGGAAATCTTTGTCGCCGGGTATCGTGAGTATCAACGCCTCACCGAGCGTGGCTATGCAAACAATAATGATCTGATAGATGCCGTGCAGCGTGCGATGCGGGTTGAGCTCAGCCGCGAGATCGATCACCTGGAGTCGCAGATCCCGTTTCTGGCCACCGTGGGATCAACCAGCCCCTATGTCGGTCTGTTTGGAACGGTATGGGGCATTATGAATTCTTTTAGAGCACTGGGCCTGTCAACACAGCAAGCGACGGTTGCCAGTGTTGCACCCGGGATTGCTGAAGCACTCATCGCCACCGCCATGGGCCTGTTTGCCGCGATACCTGCAGTCATCGCCTATAACCGCTTTTCCTATCATGTTGAAAAGCTGGTCGCGCAGTACGAAATCTTTATGGAAGAGTTCATCAGTATCGTGAACCGCCAACTCACCATCGAAGGTGATACGCCAAAACGATGAGTTATCGCACCCGCAAACGGAAACCCATCGCCGAGATCAATGTGGTTCCCTATATTGACGTGATGTTGGTCCTGCTCATCATCTTCATGGTGACTGCGCCCTTGCTGACCGAAGGGGTAAAAATTGATTTGCCGCAAACCGATGCCAACCCGTTAAATTATAATGAGGACGCGCCGGAACCTTTCATCCTGACGGTTGATGCTGCAGGGCAGTTGTACATTGATGACCTGGAGAAAACCTCGGAGGAAGTGCTGATAGCGGCCAGTGCGTTGTATCGGCTCAAGCCACAAACCGACTTCCTGGTGCGGGGTGACAGCCAGGCTATCTATGATGATGTGGTTCAGGCCATGGTGCTTTTAAAAAAGGCCGGTGTGGAAACTGTCAGCCTGGTAACCACAGCGCCTGAAGATGAGAGTTAAGCAGAAAGCTCCAAGAAAACCAGCATGAGTGAACGACGATCTCGAATAAGCAGTAAAAACCGTACGGTGGCCTACCTCGCCGCCGGGCTGGTGCATGCTGCGATTATTGGCGCGCTGGTGTTTAACTTCGCCAGCAAGCCTAAACCGATTGATGCGGCTTTTGCTGAGAAGGTTGATGTGGTGAAAGCCACCACAGTGGATGAGTCCGAGATTAAAGCTCAGCAGGACAAGTTGAAGCGCGAAGAGCGCGAGAAAAAGCGCAAGCAAGAGGAAGATCGCAAGCGTCTTGAACGACTGAAGAAACAATCAGAGCAAGAAAAGAAGAAAATTGAAGACCTGAAGAAAACGCAGGAAAGGGAAAAAGAAAGAGCAGAACAACTCGAAGCAGAGCGCAAGGCCATAGCCCTGAAAAAGCAACAGGAAGAAGCCAAGCGCAAGCAGGAAGAGATTGAGCGCAAACGTCGCGAAAAGCTCGCAGCAGAGAAACGCGAGCAAGAACTCAAACGACAGGAAGAGCTGGATCGCATCGCCCGTGAGGAACGCGAACTCGAAGCCTTGCGCCAGATGCAGGAACGGCTCGCTGCAGAAGAAGCCTTTATGGCGGAGCAGCGCGCTAAAGAGCGAGCTACCACTTTGCTCGGCAAGTACACTGCCCTGATCAAGGAAAAGGTAAGTCGTTATCGCACCATCTCTCCTGACTTTGAGCGCTGGAGAACGACTACGATGAATGTTAAATTGTCTTCATCAGGCGAAGTGCTTTCTGTGAATATCTTAAAATCCAGTGGCAGTCAGCGCTATGACCGTTCTGTGGAAACTGCCATCTACCAGGCCAGTCCATTGCCGATTCCTGCCGCAGCTGAAGACCCTGGAGTAAACCGGGAGTTTCAAAACCTGAATATTATTTTCGATATGACCGGCATGTAGCCGAGGTTAACAATCGTGACGCGAAAATTATCACACACAACAAAACAACTGCTATCAGTACTGGGTATGCTATTGCTGGTGGTTTCCAACCACGCGCAGGCACAGCTCGACATCACCATCAGTGGTGGCAATGTGCGCGGTATCCCCATCGCTATTGTCCCATTTAAAACCATTGATGGCAGTCAGCCCGGTACACAAATCGACCAGGTGGTTGGCGCCGACCTCACTGCGTCGGGAAAGTTTGAACCTATCTCCAGTCGCGACTTTATGAGTTTTCCTTCGCGCCTTGAAGAAGTGCGTTACAAAGATTGGCGATTTGTAGATGCAGAGGCGCTGGTTATTGGCGAAGTCTGGAAGCTGGGCGCGGATCAGTATGAAGTCCAGTTTCGTATTTTCGACGTGGCGCGTGAGCGCGAGATTGGCTCGGGCAAACGCATTCCCAACTTACGCGAACGTGATCTGCGCAGCGCGGCACATATTATCAGCGACAATGTTTACCAGGCGTTTACCGGTCGCCCGGGTGCGTTTAATTCTCGCATTGCCTATATAAAACGTTCTGAGGTGGAGTTTCAAAGTTATCGCTACCGTATGATGGTGGCGGATTGGGATGGCTATGGCGAACAAGAAGTGTTTGCTTCCTGGCGCCCATTATTATCACCATCCTGGTCTCCAGACAGCAGCAAGATATCCTTCGTCTCGTTCAGTGAAAAGGGCCCAGTCGTACAGATTCTGGATTTGCGGTCTGGCAAACACGAAGTTATCGCAGCATTCAAAGGTGTCAATGCAGCACCCTCCTGGTCACCGGATGGCAGCAAACTGGCCTACTCCAGCTCAAAAAATGGCAGCCCCGACGTTTTTATTTACGATACGCTTACCCGGCAACATGATCGTATCAGTACGCACTACGGAATCGACACCGAACCAGCCTGGTCGCCCGATGGGCAAAGTCTGTTGTTTACTTCCAACCGTACTGGAAAGCCGCAAATTTATCGTCATGACCTGGCCAGCCGCGAGACAATCCGCATGACCTTCGAAGGCAAAGAGAATGCGAATGGTTCATTCGGGCCGGAAGGACGACGAATCGTGATGGTGCATGAAGGTGGTCAAATCGCCGTGATGCAGGAAGAAACCAGCCGCATGACGTGGATCACCAAGTCCAAATTTGATGAATCTCCTAGTTTTTCTCCGAATGGAGACATGGTATTGTATGCGTCCGAGCAGGACTATGAGCCTGCTTTAATGGTTGCCTCGTCAGACGGTCGCATTCGTACGCAGTTGGAGTTCGTCACGGGCGACGTGCGTGAACCGGCGTGGTCACCACTCAAATAATCACCACGCAAATAGTGATTATTAGTAATAGAATTCTGATAAGTGTAATAGAATTATAATAAGCAATTTAAACAATATAACTCGGCATAAAACCAAATCTTCTTGGAGTAAAATATGAATCGCAAGTTACACCTTACCCTGTTAGTCGTTCTGGGACTTACCTTAACTGCTTGTGCGGGTAAGAAGGAACAAGTAGTCGTTGATGAGCCTGTGCAAGACACAACCCCACCGGTTGACAACAACGCTTATGGCACAGGGTACTCCCTGGCTCAATTGCAGGCCATGGGCATTGACGGCAATCCACTGGACTACACAACCGTTTACTTTGAGTACAACAGCAGCGCCATTGACGAGCGTTCTGAAGTAATCGCCAAAGCGCATGCGCGTGAATTGGCACGTCGTGGTGGTGCACAAGTTGGCCTTGAAGGTCACGCCGATGAGCGCGGCACACGCGACTACAACCTGGCACTTGGCGAGCGTCGTGCTCAAGCCGTCGCTGGTTTGATGAGCGCCACTGGTGCAGGCGGCAGCGAAATGCAAACAATCTCTTACGGTGAAGAGCGTCCTGTTGATTCAGCTCACAACGAAGCTGCCTGGCAAAAAAATCGACGCGTAGAAATTAACTACTAACTAGTAGTTCCGCAGTACTGAGGAATCTGGTTTTATTAATGTTGGCGAGTCGTTGATCGACATCAACGACTCGCTGGCGTTTCCAGCCTCGCAACTATGTCAGGCATTCGCGGGTGTTTTCGGTGAACTGAAACAGTTTTTGTGACCAGCAGTTGAATGCTCGGCACGCCCGTTTTCCCCATTCACCACCCGTTTGACATTATTATCGATATGCGAACATCAAGAACGTTTGTTTTACTGGTTGGGGTGACACTGAGTGTCGCCCCAATTTTTTCGTCTGTCTCTGCGCAACAGAATGATGGTCAGAATTTCCAGGCTAATATGCTGTTGGAAATCCAAGCCTTGCGAGCAGAAATCGCGGAATTACGCGATATGGTGGAACGACAGCAGTACCAGCTACGGCGTATGCAGCAAGGACAGCAACGGCAACAGCAGGGACCAGGAGCACAGCAGGCTCAATCCGCTCGCAATGCTTATCAACAACCTCAGACTCCACAATACGGTCAACCACAGACTGGGCCAGTTCCGGCCTACCAAGATCAGGCAACGGGGGGACAAACCTCGACTGAATCGAATGTGTCCGGAGGACCAGTTGTGGCTGCTCAATCCGCGCAAGCGGGAAATCCGATTACTGACCCGGCCAATCCGGTAGCCACCGCTCCGGAAGCATCCGCAACTTTGCCGGAAGATGATATCGCACCCGCCTTCGTCGAAAATAATCGGGATTTTTATCAGCCTTATACACCGTCTGACGATTCTGTGACCGACACCAGCACCGCCTCTGCGGCGGATTATGCTAATAGTCAAAATACCGTGATCGTTGACGAGCGTGTGCTGAATCCAAGTACGCCGTACCCAGGCATCCAGCAGGGCGCATCTTATCCGCCGGTAGTGGATCGATCAGTTGGCACTCAGCCTGCCGGACCGGCAGTCGTTGCGCCTAGTCCAGCGGCAGCAGATGCACAACCGGGCAACCCGGAAGCACTCAGTTACCCTACGAACAACCAAGGCCAGCCCGTTCAGGCATCCACTCCAGTTGGTGACTCTGTGAATTCGGTTCAACCAGGAACTGTCCAAGCTGCACCGAACGATAGTTACCAGACGAATTCATCGTCGGCAGCCGGGCAAGTTGCCGCCGCCCCTGGTGCGGTAATAGCAATCCCGGGTGCTGTAGCAGCAACTACAGCTCCGGCTGCAGCTGGAACAGCGGGCGTAAGCGGGTCACAAAGCCCGGCACCCAACAACCAGCAAGCGGCAGTTAGTGGCGTGCAGCCAGGCTTTAACCAAGCACCTGCTCCATCTCCTGCGCCGGTCGTGTTATCTGAGCAAGATTATTATCAACAAGGCTTTAACCTGCTGAAGCAGTCGCGGCATGACCAGGCGGTGGACATGTTTAAGCAGCAGATCAGCAATTATCCACAGGGCAGTTATGCGGATGACGCGCATTACTGGATTGCTGAATCTAAGTACGTGAATCGTGCTCTGGATGAATCCAAATTGTATTTTCGCGCGATTATCAGTAATTTCGCGCAAAGCCCGCGCATGCCTGATGCGATGCTTAAAACCGCTTATATTGAACAAGAGCAAGGAAATGAAATAGAAGCGCGCATACTGTTGCAGGAAATCATTCAGTATCATCCACGCTCTAATGCTGCGATTTCCGCTAAAAATCGTCTCGCTGAGCTCGACTAGTATTCTCACGCGGAAGATCGTTTCTTCCGTGCGGCTTGGCCCCCCAATCAGCAACGCTTCCGACAAATTGATTTATTCTCGTGGCTCTCAGAATCACCGAAATATTTTTCTCTATTCAGGGTGAATCCGCTACCACCGGATATCCAACGGTGTTTGTGCGTCTCACAGGCTGTCCGATGCGGTGCACCTACTGTGATACTGATTATGCGTTTCATGGTGGGGAAAAACAGGAAGTTTCGCAGATTCTCGATGAGGTAGGCCGTTATCAAACCAAGCATGTCACGGTAACTGGCGGAGAGCCGCTTGTCCAAGCCGAATGCCATCAACTGCTCAGCGCGCTTTGTGATGCCGGCTACGAAGTATCATTGGAAACCGGCAACGCCATGGATATCTCTCAGGTTGACACTCGGGTGTACGTGGTTCTGGATATAAAAACGCCCGCTTCAGGGGAGGAAATCAACAACCGGTATGAAAACCTTCAACACATCAAAAAGACTGATGCGCTCAAATTCGTAATTTGCGATGAGGCAGACTATCTCTGGTCGCGAGAGCTGGTAGCAGACAAAAACCTCAATCAAATCTGTGACGTTTTTTTCTCACCATCATCTGAGCAATTGTCGCCAACAGATTTGGCCGATTGGATCATACGTGATCAAATCCCAGTGAGATTACAAATCCAGCTTCACAAGGTTTTGTGGGCTAATGAACCAGGCAGATGAAGGACGCTCAGCGAAAAGCAGTGGTATTGGTCTCGGGTGGGCTGGATTCAGCTACCGTGCTCGCCATTGCACAAGCCAAGGGGTATGAATGCTATGCCCTGAGTATGGACTATGGTCAGCGACATCGTATCGAATTAGATCGCGCAGCCAGGGTAGCAAAGGCGAACGGAGCAGTAGAGCATCGCGTAGTACGTATAGATATAGGTGGTTTTGGCGGCTCAGCACTGACCGATAACGATATATCCGTCCCTACTGAAGAAACAGAGGAAATCCCGGTAACCTATGTGCCGGCGCGCAACACAGTGTTTTTATCGGTAGCCCTGGGCTGGGCCGAGGTGCTTGGCGCGAACAGCATATTTATCGGTGCGAATGCGGTCGATTATTCCGGCTACCCGGACTGTCGCCCAGAATACCTTCACGCCTTTCAGGAGATGGCAAACCTGGCAACCAAAACCGGCGTAGAAGGCAACCCCATTACCATCGAAGCTCCTTTGCTGACTCTCACAAAAGCAGAGATCATCCAGCAGGGACTGGCCCATGGCGTAGACTATTCCGACACCATCTCTTGCTATAATCCCGGGGAGCAAGGTGAAACCTGCGGAGAGTGCGATTCATGCCGAATCCGTGAAGCCGGATTTGAAGCGGCAGGAATCAAAGATCCAGCGGAACAAAAGGCGTGAAAATTCGCCCAAAATTGCATTAAAAAAAGGTTGACCCAAGGGTGTATAGGCAAGATAATCACAGCCCGTTTGAGCCGAGCTGCAGACGCCTCAGCAACCCCCAAGGCTCAAAGACAATTTGAAGAATAGGGCCGTTAGCTCAGTTGGTAGAGCATCTGACTTTTAATCAGGTGGTCGCGCGTTCGAATCGCGCACGGCCCACCATTCAAAAAAATAACCCGCCTCGCGCGGGTATTTTTTTAAATTCTGGATCGTGCCGATGGGAACGACTCTTCGACAAATTCGCCGGGAGCGAATTTGGACGTCCGCAGGACGTCCGCAGGACGGTCGCGAAGCGACGCGACTCACGGATGAGGAGCGCAATCGCGCCCAAAAAGATTTTTCAATGCTTAAAATAACCCGCCTCGCGCGGGTATTTTTTTGAATTCTGGATCGTGCCGATGAGAACGACTCTTCGACAAATTCGCTGGGAGCGAATTTGAACAGCCGCAGGCTAGCCCCGTAGGGGAGAGTCGCATGGATGCGACGAATACAAATTCGCCGGGAGCAATTTATGGACGTCCGCAGGACGGTCGCGGAGCGCAATCGCGCATTTTTAACTGAACCAGGCCCAACAAAAAAAGAAACGCATTAAGCGGCGCTTTGGATTGTTATCCTGAAACTGAACGTTAATTCAGACCGTTGTTGGAGTCTTCAGATCTTAATCGTCAGTTTCATGGTGATTGATATGATTTTAGTATGAGCCTTTTGGGTCATTTACTTGCAGTCATCATGCGAGAATGGCTTGGTCTTTCATAAATCGTGGCTAGAATTTAATAGCGATCGAATGTGATAAGAAATCCGCGTAAAAGTTTCTATTTATCTCACATTATTGGTCCCCGAAAATCCGCACTCGGCGGTAGTGCGGGCAGACTGATAAGTGGGATGGGCCATGCTTTTCAAAACTAACTATCGAAAATGAAATTTGCTAAGTGACTCTATGTGGGTTATAAATAATGCAAGAGAATGGTGACTAAGAATGGTCGAGTGATCGGATCGCTTTTTTAATTCGGGCAAAAGGGCTGGGTGCTCGTTGGGTTAAATCGGGATTTTTTGGGATTTTTTTGGGATAAAAAGCAGGATAGTTCTAGAGTGACCTCTAAAGTGGAGTAGGGCGCTGGTGGCGCCCACACGTTCATTCTCAATCGACATACATAGAAGAGATTTAACTGTTCACGCGTATTCGCCTGGAGCTGGGCGCGCGTGAGCACCGTCGGTTTTACAAACTAAAGGAGGGAAATATGCCTGTAAACCCAACCTATCCTGGGGTTTATGTCCAGGAAGTAGCGAGTGGAGTTCGTACCATAGCCGGGGTCAGCACATCCGTTGCTCTGATTCTCGGGCGCGCCACTCAGGGACCATTAAACAAACCCATTCAATGCTTAAGTTACAGCGACTATGAACGTAATTTTTCCAGTGATTCAACACTCGGAGAAATGACGCATCAAACCAAGCTGTTTTTCGATAATGGTGGTTCACAGTGTTACGTGATGCGACTGGCAAACGGAGCACTGGCATCCTCAGTCACCTTGCAAACCACCGGAGCTACGAACACTCTCACGCTCTCCGCAAAACAGGCGGGCAAGTTAGGGGACACGATTCGTATAGAGGTCGACTATCGCGGGCCGAATGCGGAAGCCACTTTTAATCTATCAGTGTATCTGCTACAGACGAATCCAGCCGGCGTGAGCCAGCAGGTTGCAGTTGAGAATTGGCAAAATCTGTCAATGAATCCGGCTAGCCCCTTGTTCGCGCCAGATTATATTACCCAAAACTCGTCTCTCATCAGCGCCGCATTGCATGCTGACTCGCCGGCAGCAGCCAACGGTTTTAGCCAGGCTGGTACCATGATCACCTATGAAACAGGCACACCGACCACATTTCGAAATGCCTGGGCAGCGGTGGTGGGTACGAGCAGCGCGGGTAGTAATCAAATCCAGCTCAGCATAGATGGCAGCACCTTCGTCAATGTGGACTTTGCTGCGGTTGACGTTGATGGACTACCCGGTGCGTCATTGGCCAATTTCAGGGACCAACTCGCCGCGGCGCTCAGGAGTGCGATTGAAGACGCCTTCACCGCGAACAACTTGCCTGGTACTAGCCTGGACGTGGAGATGATCACCGGTCCAGCGCTCGGCCCCAACCAAGCGCCGAACAATCAAGGGGCTTTGTTGCGCCTTACCTCACAAAACAGCGGCGACATTTTGGTACGACCCGGCGGCAATAATGATCTTAGTTCAGTGCTCGGTCTGGGCGCTGCGCAAGGTGGCCTGGAAGTAACCGCGCATTCAACGGCGCGACCGGCACCTACTGGCATCACCTCCGACCTGTCAGATCCAGCTCGTTGGACTGCCTTTGCAGAGCTCGATCAAAATGAGATTACGCAGATAACCCTGCCGGCAATTAATGCCGATGGCTCTGCAACCACGGCGAATGTCTTGGTCGATTTGGTGACCTCACAGCCCGATGACCCTATGTTTGTTGGCGGAGTTGGAGAAAAGCTTGCTCTGATGCGTGACGCGATTAATGCCTTTCAAGCTTCCAATCGACGCACTTTTTTCTGGACTGCGAGTGTTGCTGGCTCTCGATTATCACTGCATAACTCACAAATGAGTGATCTCGACATACCGACCATCAGCATGGCACCCACCAACTTCCCAACGGCAACGGCAGAAAGCTTTGTGACCAATGTTAGTCGTTACCGATCTGGAACGACCGGGACAGCGGGTTTGCAAACGCCAGGTAATGCTGGTGACGATGGATCGGCACCAACCCTGGCTGACTATGAAGCGGCCTACCTGGTGGCGGATAAAGAAGTCGACTTGTTTAACTTGATGTTGCTGCCTCGCGATGCAGAACCTGCCCAGCCAATGAGCGATCTGTATGGCCCGGCCAGTGTCTTTTGTCAAAAGCAACGCGCATTCCTGATTATGGAACCCCCTTCTGATTGGGTTGATTCTCAATCGGCGAGCAGCAAGGTCGATGATTTGCGCCTGGGCCTGGTCAATGACCATGCTGCAGTGTTTTATCCCAATGTTACTGTGAATGACAATGGCCGCTACAAGCATGTTGGGCCAGCTGGCGCGATTGCGGGCTTGATGGCGCGCATTGATTCCTCGCGCGGCATCTGGAAAGCACCAGCAGGCACCGAGGCTTCCTTACGTGGAGTAGTTGGCCTGCAGTATCAATTCTCTGATGGAGAAAATGGTGTGCTCAATCCCCGCGCGGTGAATACCCTGCGGATTTTTCCAAACGGCATCGTCAACTGGGGTGCCCGCACTATGGATGGCGATAACGATTTCGGCAGTGAGTACAAATACATCCCAATTCGACGTCTTGCTCTGTACATGGAAGAAAGCCTGTACCGCGGGCTGAAGTGGGTGGTCTTTGAGCCGAACGACGAACCCCTTTGGAGTCAGATTCGTTTGAATGTGGGTGCATTCATGCATGGATTGTTTCGGCAAGGTGCGTTCCAGGGCAGCACCCCTAAAGACGCTTACTTCGTGAAGTGCGATGCAGAGACCACAACCCAGGCGGATAGAAACCTCGGCATCGTTAATATCGTCGTCGGTTTTGCACCGTTGAAACCAGCCGAGTTTGTGGTCCTCAGTCTGCAGCAAATAGCAGGCCAATTAGAGGCCGCTTGATTCGCGTCCAACCGATTAAAACTACTACCTAGTTTGGGAGTCAGATTATGCAATTTACGGTAAATACAGAGCGTTTTGACCCGTACAAAAATTTCAAGTTTCGTATCAAGTGGGACGGTCGTTATGTCGCGGGTGTCAGCAAGATCAGCGCACTCAAGCGCAGCACAGAGCTGGTCAATCACCGGGAAGGTGGTGATCCAAGCACCGATCGCATCTCGCCAGGGAGAACAAAATTCGAACCAATCACCCTGGAGCGGGGCGTCACCCACGACCCGGATTTTGAGCAGTGGGCCAACAAGGTTTACAACACCGATGGTGATGCAGCGATGTCCCTGAAGGATTTTCGCAAAGACGTAATCATTGAATTGTTGAACCTTCAGGGCTCAGTCGCCAAGGCCTACAAAGTTTACCGCTGCTGGGTGTCGGAGTATCAGGCTTTGCCTGAAGTCGATGCCAATGCCAATGCGGTGGCCATCGAAATGATGGTATTGCAGTGCGAAGGCTGGGAGCGCGATGAATCGGTGACCGAGCCCACTGAGACCTGAATCGCAACTTAGCGCGATCTGTTACTGCGGGACTTAACCATGTTAAACGCCAAACAGTCTATTCCGTTGGCGCACGGTATCGGCGTGGCGCACTTGCGGTCGATTACCGGGCTTGAAGAGCAAGCGTTGGAAGCGATTAACTCGCTGAGCGCGATCGACCTGTTAGATCGCCTGTTGCTCGATTCATCGCTGGCGGATGTCAAACCCGGTCAGGCAAAATCCTTGCCAATCAGCGAACGCGACAAACTGCTGGCTGCGGTATTTATTGATCTGTTCGGTAGTGACATAGAGAACACGGTGGATTGCCAGCAGTGTGCAGAGCAATTCGAACTGAATTTCTCCTTAGCGGCAGTGCAGCAAAACCTCGCTCAGACAGAAGCTGAAGGCGTGAAAAAGTTTGGTGATCGCCTGAATCGAAATGGAAGTGCCCACTATGTGTACACCTTGGATGATGGTCGCGAGATAGAGTTCCGCTTGCCGACTGGTGAGGATGAAATCTCGTTCCTGCATCAATTGTCCCATTCATCCGTCGCGGAACCCAACGCCGTGAACTTGCTAACTCAATGTGTGCTCAGTGACCTTCATGCAGGCGACGAGGAATTTGTTGAGTCAGTGTTGGAGCATATCGCCCCCAATCTCGATATAGAACTTGATGCCGAATGCCCGGAATGCGCTCACGCACACAAGTTTATGTTCAATTTGCAGGATTATTTGCTGCGTAAGTTACATAACGATAGACCCGGCTTACAGCGCGAGATTCATGCCCTGGCAATCAATTACGGATGGTCGCTCGAGCAGATTTTAAGTCTTACTCGCCATGATCGAACCTCACTTTTTACTATGACACAAAGCGAGCTTGGGTCAGCATGAGTCGATACACCAACAGGTTATTGCAACGCAATTTGACACTGCCGGGTGTACGGAGCCATGCCAACAGGCAACTGCCTGCAAAGCATCAAGCGCTTCAGCCACGGCCCAGCAACGGAGATGGAAAACCTTTCGACAACAATAACGATGATTTTCAGGAAGAAGTTTCCGAATCGGTGGTTTCCGCCAGCAACTTCGACGCAATTAAGAAGGCAGGTCCGCAAGTTGAATCTACTCCTGTGGTAAGCAGAATATCAGGCACTTCGGTCGGGAAAAACAACGGCACACAAACATCTGAGGAGGTGAAAGAAACATCGGCTTCAAGAGAAAAGAGGAGGCTGGTTGCTGAAAAGAGGGCGATCGCAGAACCAGAAAAAGTAATAAACGAGTTGCAACCAGCCTCGGCTGATGCACCTCCAATACCTAAACACGAATCTGATTTCGCTCAGGATCGTGTCGAGGATGCTGACTCAATATCAGCCAAAACTTCGAGTCTGTCGTCTTTGAGTAACGAAAGCGATGCGGCTGGGGAGGCCTCGTTGCCAAGCGAGATTTCCGCTGCACCTAAACCAGTTGAGCCTGAGATGCATGGGCTGATCAAGGACACAAATGACCTGTTGGCGATAAACCATGCCTATTTGGAACAGCTGCGAGACTTGCAGAAGCGACCTGTCGAAAGTCAACGTGGCGAGCAGATCTCTGCGGACAAAACCCCTGATGAGCTAAGGCCTCAGGCACCACAGCCGAATTTCAAGCCGGACACCACAATTACTCCGTTACAGCCGAAAGAGTTAGAGCCACTAGCGGTGGTGGCGAAAACGCCCGTACGCAACCGGGTTTCTATCGGTTCGGTCCACGTTGAAATCAGCAATCCACCCAAGGCCAAGCCCACTGGCAAACCAGGCAAAGCCACGCGAAAAGTGAGAAGAGCAGGTATTAGCTCCAATCAATCTAGTGCTCGGTCGGCGGGGCGGGGTTCGCGTCACTTTGGCCTAGGGCAGTTGTAGTGGGGAATACTCATGTTTAAACGCGTATTCACGGAGTGTCGCAGATGAGCTTGCTGGATATCTCGCAAGTAACGCGTGCCTTGATAACGCTATTGGAAAATCATGTGCAAGCTTCACCGATATGGCCCAACGGGCAAGCCCTGTCGGTGGTGCCTGATCCCCCTGATCGGCTAGCTGGCCCCAATTCCTTAGGGGTGTATCTTTATCATATGCAGGAGGACCCGCATAACAAAAACCGTCTACCTATTGGCAACTCGCAGCCGCCGATCCGCTTTACCCCGATGCCAGTACTGCTCTATTACCAGGTGAGTGCACACAGCGATTTAGCCTCACCCACAGGCTCGTTTCGAGAGCAGTTGATGTTGGGCGCCGCGATAAAAGCACTGCATGATTTCCCAGTAATCAACGATGATACGCAGGTTGCTGGGAGCGACGTTTTTCCAGCGCTTTTAAAAGATGGGGACAATCGATTTGAAATCGAACTACGGCCAGTTGGCCCGGATGAGGCCGTAAATTTCTGGACGGCGGGTTCATCTCCACTGCGATTGGCGGCCTATTACTGCGTGTCAGTGGCGATGCTGGAACCGGAGGAGATCGAGTCCAGTGCCGGCCCGGTTTTCGACTACAACGTGTATGCATTACCCAATAGTCGCGCATTTATCACCAGCTCGAGCAATACAGTTCGCTTTACCGCGCCAGGTGAAACTACCCAGCGTGAATTTGAACTGCGGCCAGCGCAGGTCGCGGTGGGTGATACATTTCATTTGCATGGAGTGAACTTCGTAAGTGACGACACCACCCTGGTGCTGGGATTTGCGGATTGGCCAGAGGAGCAGCTTATAAATGCAGCAGATTGGGGTCTGCAGGTGAGCCCAGAAAAAATTTCAGCGATCGTACAAGAAAGTGCCCAAGCGCAAACGGTGGTCCCAGGAGTGTATACCGTGGGGGTAAAAACCGTTCAGGAGGCACACAATTCTGAGGGAGGAGTTTATCGCAGCGAATCTACTTCTAGCCGTACTTCGATCAGCATCATCCCGCGACTGGACTCGGTGAGTAGCCCCGATGCCACCGGTGAATTCCAGGTTGACGGTTATTTGTTTGAGCATGCACTCATCGCCGCAGACGGTCTGCGAGTTTTCGTGGCTGAACAAAGGTTGTCGGCGGGAACGGCGGGAAGCCTTGCGCCGGGAGAGTTTGCCGTGACCAGTTCTACCTCGGTCTCAATACGACTCCCGCAGGACGTAACCCGACCAGCACCGCTCAGAATCAGTATTAACGGTGCGGAATCCGTCACCCAATGGGTAACTTGAGAAAACAGCATGACGAAGAAGAGCAATAATTCCAAACAGGCTCAATCAGCTGAAGAACAGGTTGAAATGAGGTTTGACCCCCCTGAGGATTTATCTTTGATCTTGCGCAAGGTGCGGATTTTGGTGCAGTTGCGTCTGGAGTGGTTAGCCTATCTTGTGGAGCAACAGGCAAGCTTGCTTGAGGACGATGAACCCGCAGCGGAGATCGCCTGGCGGCGACAGTACAGAGCTGAGGAACTGGCGCGCTTGGAGAAAATTGAACGAGCACTCAGTGCTTGCGAGAACTCAGCATTCCAACGACTGGTAACCTTGTTTAACCTTAAATCGGCAGAAATCGCAGTGCTGCAAACTTGTGTTGCCGTGCAGTTAGATCCGAGTATGAGGCAACACCTTGGCTTGGTTCAAAATCGGCCGGGCGATGAATGTTTGACAGATTATGCGATCGCTCGTCTGCATGGCTTTGGGCGGGCATTCAAGCGTCCGGAATCGATTCCACTAAGCCAATGGCAACTGGTCTATAACAGCGCCGCCCCGGTTGGCCTCACGCTAGACACGCAGATATTCAATTGGCTCATGGGTGAACATGAGTTGCACCCTATGCTGGCGGATAGAGCCAGGTTGATTGAAGCCAAACCACCACTTGAGCTTTGGCCACTCGAACCAAATCGAGATCGTCTACAGAAACTGCTTGAACTGGCTGACGGTGAAGCGACTGTCACCCAGGTTTTGGCCCACCCAGGGCAAGGTAAAAAGACCTTTGCTGCTGGCCTTTGCCAGGAGCTGGGGTTGATGTTGCTAACAATCGATGTCGCCGCTGTGAGCACGCGTGAGTTTAGAGAGTTGTACCGTCTGGCACAGCGCCAGGCCTTTTTGGATGGATGTGCACTGGGCTGGGAAAACCTGGAATATGTACTGCCAAACTCCAACCTGGCCGAATTCCCGCTGCAGTTTATTTTTAGTTCACCTGAGCAAGCCAATCGTCTACCGCTGCAGAAATCAGCCTTACATATTGAACTACCCGATCCCACCGATGCCGACAAACGCCGCCTCTGGTCAACCTATCTTCCGGCAAGTGACGATTGGAGTCAGGGCCAGCGACAACGGCTACTATCGCAACCCGTGAAGGTGGCTGACATAGCCAACCAGTCACGCCATCTGGACACCGATTTGAGCAGTTTGCGGCAACGGGCCTCGCAAGAACATTTGCGACAACTTTCGGGTCTTGCCACAAGGTTAACCACCCCATTCATTCGTGAAGACTGGATTGTTAACCAACGTATCGCAGGCCTGTTTGACGATATTGTATTTGAGGGTCGCGAACGCAGTCAGTTTTGGCAGTCACAAGAGTTTGAGCGACTATTCCCGCGTGGAAAAGGATTGATAGCCATGTTATCTGGCCCATCTGGCACCGGGAAAACCATGGGGGTGCAAGTCGCCGCACGCGAACTGGATATGGAGTTGTTCAGAGTCGATTTATCAAGGGTTGTCAGTAAGTACATCGGTGAAACTGCTGAAAATCTGGCCAAGGTCATTCAACGTGCGGAACGCTTGAATGTGATCATGCTGTTTGACGAAGCCGACGCCCTGTTCAGTAAGCGCACGGATGTGAAAGATTCCATCGATCGACACGCCAATATGGATGTGAACTACCTGTTACAGGCAATCGAGGATTATTCTGGTATCGCTTTTTTAGCCACCAACAAAAAAAGCAACATCGATCACTCTTTTATTCGCCGTCTGCGCTACGTGGTGGAGTTTCCCATGCCGGATTTTGCCGAGCGCCAACAGCTATGGGAACGGTTGCTCTCATCCATGGCCGAAGAGCAAATGCCTGAACATAGTGCCGAGCTGAGTCGTTGTTTGGCAGAACAGATCGAACTGAGTGGTGCGCAGATCAAATACTCAATACTGTCCGCACTGTTTATAGCAAAGCGTATGGGCGAACCATTGAATCACCTGCATCTGTTGGAAGGTATCGCGCGAGAACTCTCCAAAGATGGTCGAAGCCTGGCGACCCATGAGCGCGAATCAATCCTCAAGAGCCTGGCGAGTTCGTCAGTGCAGGCAGCGAGTGCGTGAGGAAAGACTAGTCATGCGGAAACCCACTACTCAAATAAACATCGAGCAATTGAATTTGCAGTTGAGTGGGTTCAATCAAACGCAAGCTCAGGAATTGTTAGACAGAATCGAGCTAGCCCTGACCAGGCAAACAGCTCAGCGGAGCTTCTCACAGAATTTCAAATCGATTGATCAATTTACGGTACAGATAAACCGATTTGAACAATCAATTCCAGTGTTAGCGGATCAGATCGTCAACTCTTTGCTCAACCGGCTGGATAGCAGAGTAGGTTGATGATGACCACTCAACAAGTAAAAACCAATCAAAACAAGCCGCGCAGGCCAGCCATGTCAGCCCTCATGCGGCGGTCCAAAACCGCGAGCGCGCATACGCACAACTCTCCCAGCGAATATCGGCAGGACAAGTATGAGCAACAGGCGCGTCGGTTCGGGGAACACTGGCTGAATAGAACACCCATGGCTGAAGCCTTGGAAACTGTGCTGCCAGCGCCAGCTTCCAGTGTCAGAGTTGATAGAAGCATCGCCGAACCACTGCCCAAAAATTTGCAATGTACCCTTGGTGAATTCTTTCATGCAGACCTGTCTCAAGTACGAATACACCGGGATGGCCCTGCTCAGCGCATGGTAGCGGCTGAAGGTGCCCGCGCCCTGACCGCAGGCGCTCATATTTATTTTTCTGCGGGGCAATATGCGCCTGAAACTGCCAGTGGATCAGAGTTGCTGGCGCACGAGATCACTCATACGCTGCAACAAACCGGGCGCCGTTCTGACCGGGGTACAACTCGGGTGACGGATATCACCGCGCGAGGATCTGTACAGTTCGACTATACCTTCAACGAATTTGTTGACCTGTACAAGCAGCATGCTTCAACGCAACTGGATATTGTGCAGCTCGATGGTGATGACACCAGAGGTTTTAGTGCCATAGAGCGTGCACTCTCCACCGTGCTGGGCCTTGGTGTATTGGGTATGAGCGATTTTGAGGGGCATGAACTTACCGAGGAAGAACAAACTCGAGCCAACGCGCTCAACACTGCGGTTGTGTCGGGAAGTTACGATAGTTATTCGGCAAATTCCAAGAGTCTGCTGCAGGACGCCTTGCGCATCTGGGGCTTTGAAGATGGCCCAATCCATTTGTTACTAGACGACCCAGGTATTCAGACGCGTTACTACCCCAACGACGAATTCCTCAATACGTTGAAGGGCAATTCTCAAGTGAATTCGGCACTCCAGACAGCGCTGACTGCAGATGGTTCGTTGTTCTATAACATTACCTCTGAACTATGGAAGTCGCTAACACAGACTGAATACCGCCTGAGACCGGTACCAACGAACATCACCCACCCTGAGACCAATTTGTGGGCAACTTATGATCGTCATGGTGAAGAGTTTGTAGAGAATGAGCTGGTCCTCTTTCAGGCGGACTATCTTCGCCGCATTAATATTTTGCGTCTGCAGGCATGGATCGCTGCAATAAGAGCACTTAAGGTGGCTGGGCAGGAAAATCCGCTATCAACAGTCCAAATTGGACACTTTGTGTCTAATCATATCGCTAGAAACTTAAACCAGATTCGTCCAGACGAGGATGACCATATGCGTAGGGCCAGATGGTCATTACGCAATATAGCGCGCCGGGCCCGAGAATTTTGGGATCGTGTTGAACAAACTGTGACTGACATACGGGAACGTTCCAGAGTGGTCAACCAGAGTCTACTTCGGGGGAACGATCCACATATACCGTCTGTGTTAGAAGGATTAAGTTTGCCCCAAGATGAAGTGCTGGATTCTTTGGTTAACTTGGTTGCCGAAAATGCAGCACGCTTGTTTTCTAGCGGCGCTTCACAAAATGACGTCGAAGACGGCGAGGTTAATGGTTTTCAGGAGTATGCAAATAACGTCCAATTGTTCGCGACTAGCTTAAACCAATTTGACGACACGATAAGCGATCGCATAAGCCAGGTATTCAGGTCCGCTGCCGGTAGTACACGAGACAATAAAGTCCTCTGGCTGACCTGGGCACAAATTTGGACTAAAGGTCTTCGTCACAGATTAGAAAGTTTTTCTAGTGTCTCTGAAGAGGCGTCAAACGGGCAGGATCAAATGTTAATGCACCGACTTTCGGTAATTGACTCACTGAATATTCTTGGAATAGTTACTGATAATCAGTTTTTGCAATCCACCGCCCGTCGGATTCTTCGTGCAGAGGACAAGGGCCAAAGTTATTTGGTTCTTGCTGGCAACTGGCAAGTTGACAACACTGCACAATTGGAGAATTTGAATGAGGATTTTCGCAATACTGTGCTTCGCGGAATAGGAATTCCAACCCAAACTTTGGTGGCAATTTACCAACTCTTTCGGGCCAGGCAATTCAACGAAAGCTTAGAGAATCAGTTGCTTGCTGGCGAAGGAGATATTGGCAATCAGCGTATGTTCATGACCAATGCAGTTTTGGAAGCAGATGCATTGCCTATGCCGACACGGTGGACAAACACCAAAGCCATTGTTGTCTATCATCGAGATGATGAAAATAACCCTGATGCAAAGTTGCAGGAGTTGCTTTTTCAACACCCTGCCTATCAGGCATTTAGAGATGCGCATGTCGCAACTGGTGGTGAGGTAATTGTTCCCTTTGGCTACGGTCACAGGATATTGGCCTGGAAGCTCCCGCCATTTATCGGCGTAATTAAATATTTGCGAAGCATTACGGCCCTAAACAATTTGGTTATCGAACTTGCTGATACCGGAATAGGGGTCAGTCATCAGGCCTGGTTCGATGCTTTTGTGCGGTTGGTAGAAGATGGCTTTGGAACCCCTGGCTATGATTCACCCAAGGTACGTGATAAGCGTCGAAAATTACTTCGCCTGCTCCGTGGCGGAGTAAATGGTCACATTGATGAAGTAAAAATAGAGCAACGACGCTTGGTAAGACGTGTGACAACACATCGTCGCCGCGTGCTGGCAGCTCAGTCCAGCAATGTTCTTCGTGAATACATCGATGGCGATCTAAGGGATTACACCAAGCCAAACGATGTGTTGCGGGAGGTAGAGAACTTCTTGTTTGATATTCATCCTCGTGATACCGATCAGTTGCCTCAACAGACGGCATTGATGCTAGGGATTGCTCCAACGCTGGAGGATCTGTTCATACAGGATACTTGGCTGGGTACGGTTCGAGAAGATCGCTACGATCTGATTACCGGCTTCTACAATGTTGTTGAACAGGCATTACTCTATAGCGAGGCCGCCGAAAACCAGGCAGCAATTCGCAGCGTTTTGTTTTTACAGGAAAACCTCGAGGATCAGGAAGCAGACAGTCACAATCAGGCCGGCAGTAATTTTGAGGACTTTGCTGACTTACTGGGTAACCGGCAACACCTGGTAAATATCAAAAACTCCATGGATACGGTAATTCTGAGCCAACAGGAACGCTTCGGTTTTGAGAGCGTTGATGCGCGCAACCTGAAGTCACTGAGTTTTGCCCATGAGTTTCCAGAGGGCGCGCCTATGGAGATCGGTGGGAATATCTATCGAATCATCCGGGTTCAGCGCGCGTTTCGTTATCACCCGCCTTACGGCAATATCTCAAATCCAATTATTCGTCAGCCATCTGGGGACCCGTTTCCTGACGGTGCACTTATCTTGCAATACGCTATTGGTACTGGCGAAACCATCTCTGTCTACAACCGGTCTGAGGATTACCACCACCTGGCACGGTTGGATGAGATCATCGGCTTAGCGGCTTTTGTGGCCAGTCTGGACGCTCTTGAAGAAGCCATATTGCAGGCAGCCGAGCTCGGATTGGACATTCTTGAGTTGGTTCCAGGTGTAGGGCAGGGAGTGATGGCTGCTAGAGCTCTGGCTTCTATTACGGTTTTCATAGCCCAGGATTTGCCCAACATCAAACAAGAGTTGTTTGAAAATCCCACTGAAATCCTGGACCAGATTGTTGCCTATATTGATCTCGACTTGGCACGCTTCGTTGAAATATTACTGTTTGAAACTTTCCCCTTTGAGTCTCGTCTGATCGCTCCCGATACGGACGATGATGATCAGCCACGCCGAGGCCGCAGTCGCGGACATGGCGCTCGCTTGCGGCGTTTGTTTGATTTTGTCGCTGGCATGACTGAAGAGGGCATGCGCGCCTTCGTACGATTGCGGGGGCGTATTCGCAGGGCATTTTTGCAATCTCAGAGCAGTATCGTTCAGCGGCCTATGTTGATGCGAGTGGTCGAGGCATTGCCATTTTTAATTTCGCTGGGTGCGGGAGCGGTGCGCATGGCAGAAGCGTTTGATGGAATAGACAACTTTGATGATATTGAAACCAAGATTAAGGAAGAGATAGAGAATGTGATGAATGGTATGGCCAAAGTGGAAATACCGGCAGACATAATCCCTCTGGATCTGGCAGCGAGCATTCTGCTCAATTTTGCCCTCAGTCGATTGCCAGGGCGTAAGGGCAAAGTGATCGCGGAAATTCTTGAGGCAGTTGGCGCCGTCGACCAGGCAGCAACATTGCTGAAAGAGGCGATCGAAGATACGGATGCTAACCCCAATCGTTTGTGGCGGAGTAGTGTTCGTGATGCGCTTCAGCCTAAATTACGAAGTGCACAGCTTGAACTGTTTCAAGCGGTGGCCACGACGATATCCACTGCCACCGGTGGTGAGATCACGCTGGGTACTCCTAATTTAGAATCCGCAGAGGTTGAAACAGATGATGTAGAACCGGCTGCCGAGGCACTTGACCCGATGATGAATGGTGAGGCGGGTGAGGAGGAGTTGCCAGCGGTTGATTTCAGCGGTGGAGAAGCCCTCGCCCAAGCTGCCAGAATTGATTTGTTGAAATCTTTCGGTCACGACTTTGCTCATGTACGCATTCATCGCAATGAGACAGCTCAGAAGTTGACCTCCGCAGCTGGTGCGCTGGCGCTGACCAGTGGGAGTCACGTATTTCTTAATCAATCCGTGAATATGGGAACCAGGGTCGGTGAGCAGATTTTACGTCATGAATTATCACATGTATTGCAGCAAACCGGGCCTCGGCCGAGAGGGCAGCGGTATAGCGATTTGCCGGTTCGGGGTCGATCTAACACCGGGCTGCGGATTAACGTAAATAGGGAGCACGCTGCTGACCGTATGGCGGATATGGCTATACATAGAGACTATGAAGAAGAACCTATTCCTGTTCTCGAGGAAGGTGGTAGTGGGTGGATGCCCACCCTGGCAGAAGTGGCCGCGCGGTTGGTAGACAATTTGGTGGATGACGAGATCGCCGATAATCTGGCCGACTCGTTTGAACAAAGAGTGCCGCGAGCAACGCAGCGGAAAACGACTTTTATGAGTGCTGTTACCGAAGCCAGAACTATTTGGAACGGGGTTAAAACTCTCGTTCGAGCGAACTCGACTGGTATGCGTTACACGGGCCCAATGCCGGAGGCTCGGGAGCATATCCAGGCTTATGTTGCCGGGGGATTGCACAGCCGAATCAATCAATACATGAACGGAATCGTGGTGAACAGTATTCGCACCCGGGGCAATGGACGCATTGAATTAAAACCGGGCACTTTCGCCAACAACCTGGAAACCTATATCTTCTCGCGGACTGGGCTGGTGTTCTCAATTGGGTTGAATGCGCAACATCGAGTTAATGCGGTCACGGTGAGTTATCTGCATTTACCCAATTTACATAGAGGCACCGGTCTATGGCAGGCCCTGGTCGCGAATACAAATATTCCTGAGTCACGCAAAGCATTATTTGGCTCTACAGGCTGGGGAAGACTGAGGGCCTTTATTTCGACACGCTTACACGAGTCTGAAGTTTTTGACGGTGATCATTTTCGTCTCAGCAACGATATGATTTCCGAAGCAGTACGGTTTTTCCAAAATATTGGAAATATTAGCAGCAAGCTGGGAGTCTGGGACGACTATAAAAATACAGACCCTGCTCATTCGGCGAACATGGGTTTGCGCGTATCCGACCATGGCGACTTAACGAGCAGGCATCAAAACCTGCAGTTCGGTGGCGCGCGAGAATCGCATCATTTGCCGCAATACCTACTTGTTGAGTATTTTCGCAATAATGCGACGATCAAATTGTTCGAAAACAATGACGGAAGCGATCGATTGCCAGGGTTTAAACCATTAGGTCAGTCTAATAACCTGCGAACGTTTAATGTAGGGAATTCCCCCACAATTAACTTCCGCACTCTCGATCCCAGCGACAGCGAAAGTAGTCGAGGTGAAGGACTACCTGCCATTTCGCTGGCATCGATTACCCATAAAAAAGGCCGTTTGCACATTAATGCGGGTGGTACTTGGGGCGCGAACGATGAAAACTCCGGTACCGCTACTCAGGCGGAGCGTCTGAACAATACATTCAATACCAAGCTGCAAGGCCAGGGTCTACCGTCACCGCGTAGCGAGATAGTCAGCTTGGCGAGTGGGCAATCAGAGAGTGAGCAACAGGCAACTCGCCGCAAAATTCACACGGCCATGAAACAAACCTATCGATCCATGTATGACATGATGATGAGGGCTCTCCCCTCCGCACTGGATGACTATGAGTTGCCGTATTATCGAGAAGTTGCGATGGTGAAAACTGACAAGGAAAGTGAGGATCAATTAGAAGCGAGCTATCGGCCCGGTAGTGTCAGTCATGTAATCAGTGCCGTTGAAGCAAAAAACGTGACTGTTATGAGTGAGTGGAGGACCTAATGAGCGACGGATATTCAAGAAGCCCATTGCTGCTCAAAGGAGCACTGATCGAGTTCTCGGAACGATTTATCGGGCCGATTCCGAACATCATCATATTTCAATACAACCCATCGTCTTTCACCCGCAACCTGGAGGTGTACCAACCGCCTCTGGCCGAAGCGGTGGAAGGCGAGGGCGGTGACACCGAGGTGCAGCGTCATATTACCGCCGATGCACAACCTCATGACCCACCGGAGAGCTTTACCCTTGAACTTGAATTAGACGCCACTGATGAGTTGGAAATTGGCGATCCGATAGCCGTTCTTACTGGTGTTGCGGATCGAATTGCCGCCATGGAAATATTGTTATACCCGCAGGAGGGTAGTTTGCTCGGAGACCTGCTCGGTTCGGTATCGATCAGTCTGGGAGGAGGTGGCGCCAACGCCAGCGCGGAGGCACAAGCCGAACCGGTGCCTCGTGGTCGTGTTCCTATCCTGTTATTCGTATGGGGCCCGGGCAAGATCGTACCCGTGCGTCTGACCAGTTTTTCCGTGGAAGAGCAGGCGCATTCGCCAATCCTATATCCCACCCAGGCCAAGGTTTCGCTGGGGGTCAAGGTGTTATCGGAAGAAGAACTGAATCAATACGAAGACTCCATCTCGAAAGACATTGCCATTGGCGCCTACAAGTTTACCCGCACACAAAAAGAGGTGCTGGCAGCCTCCAACTTGGCCAATACCGTGCAATCCATTCTCGGCATGTTGCCGTTTTAGCAGGTTTAATCATCATGTTTATCAAGAAAAGCCGTTATGTAAAGCAAACTATCGAAACCGCCACCGATTCGCGCGGACGCCCGGTATCCATTGTGCTGCCACCTGATAAGCCAGCACAAACTTTTCTGGGCTTTCACGTACTAAAGCAAGGACAGCGTATCGACCACATGGCATTTAAGTATTTACAGGATCACCAGGGTTTTTGGCGGATAGCTGAATACAACAACGTGATGCATAGCGAGCAACTGAGCGAAAAAGCTGAAATCGCGATTCCCAGGGAGAAGGGGTAAGAAATGGCGGCTGGATTCACAATCCTGGTAGGAGATAACACTGATGCTACCCTGACCAATGTCGGGCAGGTCGAGGTGTTGGAGAAGTGGGGCGAGCCGATTCGATATCAATTGAGTTTCACTGCCGACATTATTGCCGGTGACCTGCCGCAACTGGTCGACTCCGAGTTAAACCCGGGCACCGAGATCAGTGTCTTCGTTACCACCGATGCGGGCACCCAATGCCTGGTAAAAGGTCCGGTGCACTCACACACCGTGCGGCTGCAAAACGGGGGTCCGGGTAGTACTTTGGTGGTACAGGGGGCAGACAACACCATTAAAATGGCGCGCACCGATCGCAGCGCAATTTGGTCGGATAGCACCGACAGCAGTGTGGTGCAAAGCATTTTTAATGCCAATGGCATGATGAATGTCGATGCAGATGAAACCGACAGCACCTACTCGGAAGACAAGCACACACTGGTTCAGCGAGACAATGACCTTGACTTTGTCTACATGTTGGCCCGGCGCAATGGTTGCCTGCTATGGATTACTTACGATGACGATGCCGAAGAAATCGTACATTTTAAGCGGCCAGTTCTGGATGACTTGGCGGCAGCGGAGCTGTCAATAAATCTGGATGAAGCGAATGTAGACCAACTGGATATCAGCTGGGATGTCGAACGACCCGATACCGTGACTGGCATGCAGGTGGATTTAAACAGCCTGGATACCATGGATGGTCAGACCACAGACAGTGGCTTGGAGTTACTCGGGGGTGAGAGCATGGCCAGCATTCGTGGTGAGCCGTTCACCACTCATTTGGGAGTGGCCGCGGATGACGTGGCGAATATGCAGTCTCGCGCACGAGCCTTGCTGACTGAATCAAACTGGTTTTTAAATGCCAGCTGTGCCACCAGCGTGGCGAGGTTGGGAGATGTGGTGCGCAGTCACCGGGTAATCAATTTGCGAGGAGCGGGCAGTCGCTACAGTGGCCATTATTTTGTCAGTGGTGTGCGTCACTTGATCGATGCTACCTCTCATATCATGCACCTGACCATGGTGCGCAATGCCTGGTAGGGAACACAGAATGAGGATTAAAGAATGAATGATTCGAATTATGCTGATCTAGTCTCCGCAGTGCGCAAGCGTTTTTTTGGACGCTATCGTGGTCTGGTGGTTGATACCGCGGACAGTACCGAACGCGGTCGTTTATTGGTGCAAGTGCCTGCCATACTGGACGAACTGAACGTGTGGGCGATGCCGTCGACACCTTATGCAGGGGACGCAGTAGGCTTTTACACCCTGCCTCCGATTGGCTCCGGTGTATGGGTCGTCTTCGAAGGCGGTGATCCATCCTACCCGGTCTGGACCGGTGGTTTCTGGGCCGATAATCAACTTCCTGATGAGTCAGATGAGGCTATCAAAGTTATTAAAACGGACACGCTTTACATACGCATGGATGATACGGAAAGTGAAATTCTCCTGAATGCTAATGATGCGGCAACGGTGGAGATCAAAGACAAGGTCTTGCAAACCGTAGGCTCTGGTTCGCACTTGGTTGAGGGTGGCAAGGTTGTTGCGGATTCGGGTGGTACCGGCAAGGTCGAAGTAACCAGCAGCAGTGTGAAAGTCAACGGCGGCGCATTGGAGGTGACCTGATGTCGGGTAAAACATTAACCACAAACTCAACCCTGCAATGCCCGCATGGCGGCAGCGTGCAAATTACCAGCAGCAATACTCAATCCACCGCCGAGCAAGGCACGATTGTAACAATGGCCGATACTTTTATGGTCTCAGGATGCCCCTACCAGATACCTGGTTCGCCACCCATCCCCAGCCCCTGCGTGAATGTCAGCTGGATCCTGCCGGATGTGCAAGTTAAGGCAGTCAGTAATTTTGTGCTTAGCGATAAGTCAGTGGGAATCTGTATGGCCGCTACCGGCCTGCCACAAGGCAGCGTGCAGGTAACCAATACTCAATCCAAGGTCAGCACACGTTAGGGAACCATCAATATGGAAATGCGTACAAAGATCATCAGCATTCATCACCCCCTCGCGATTGATCGTGGCTTGGGTAGCGTGCGGGTCGAAATCGACTATGCGGAACATGTCGAGCAGATGATCAAGCAAGTGCTATTCACCAATCCGGGCGAACGTATTAACCGCCCCGATTTCGGTTGTGGCGTGCGTCGTATGGTGTTTGCACCCAATAACGAATCAGCCGCAAACCTCGCCCAGATCACTGTGTTCCAGGCCTTGGATAAATGGCTGGGAGACCTGATCAAGGTTGAGGAAGTCTCCGTCGAAGCTGTGAATGAAACACTGACTATCAAGATCCGCTATCTGCTGCTGGTGCTCAAGGAGCGCAAGCTCTTAAACCTGGAGGTGGTCTGATATGGCTGTCAGCGATCGTCTGCAGCAATTGGTAGAACAGAACCAGGTGGCTGGCATCGACTTTGTTGATGTCGAATCTCATCAGACCACTTTAAACGTGGTTTTCTTCAGCCATGATGCAAATCCGCAAGCCGATCAAATCTTGGCCAGCTTGACGATAGAGGATATTGAGATCTATGCGCCATTTGGGGCAGACAATCTTCCGCAGATCGAAGTAGGCTCCATGGGCTGGCAAATCATGGATGATCGAACCGTCCTGACCCTGAAAACCCTCTCCCCAGGTGACTTCTCACAATATCGGCTGCGCCTGTCACATACGCGAATAGACCATTACTTCAATGACGTCAGTTTTAGTTTTAAGGCCAACTGCCCATCCGAACTTGATTGTGAGCCTATTCCGTCGGATTGCGATACGGGTGAACTGATTGATTTCCCGGTTAATTACCTGGCCCGCGATTTCAGCAGCTATCGACAGGCCTTGTTCGAGTTTGCCAGCCAACGCTATCCGCAGTGGGAAGATCGATTGGAAGCTGACAAAGGGGTCATGGTGGCCGAGGTGATAGCCGCATTGGGGGATGAGCTGGCTTTTTACCAGGACCAGGTTTCCCGAGAAGCTTATTTAGAAACCGCTGCACAACGACGCTCTATCAATCGACACGCGCGACTGGTGGACTACTGGCCGCACCAAGGATTAGGCGCCAGTGGCTGGCTGGTGGTTGAAGCACCGGCTGGTAAAAGTGGCTTGATTGATGCCGGATACGGCGTGGCGGCTTTGTCCGATACTGGCAACACCATCGAATACGAAATCGGCACCGGCCTGCAGGATAAGGTAGACGACCGCAAGTTTGCCGTGGATGCCGTCATCAATCGGCTGCTCCCGCACTGCTGGGATGAAGATGATAATTGTCTGCCCCGTGGTGCCACCTCCATGTTTGTACAGGGTCATGTGGCGGCAAGACTCGCTTTTGACGATCCACCATTTGATCCCACCGGCAAGTGGCTGGTGATATCTTCTGATGCTGCCAATGGTGCTCCCTGCCCACATAATCACCTGATTCGGATTACTCAAGTCAGGGAAACACGAGACGAAATTATTGGACAGGACATAACCGAAATCTCGTGGTCAGACAGCCAGGCCGTTGAGAGTGAAATGCCCTATGAGCCAATGGTGGTGCACGGTAATGTGGTGCCGGTCACAGCCGGCAGAACTCATGAACATCGCTTCGTGATCGGGGAAGACGTTAATAGTCTTGGTTTGCCAGCAGTCGCTGCAGAAACGGTTAGCCCAGCGGTTTCGCGGCAGGGAAATAACGACAACACGCAATATTATTTAACCCTGCCAGACCCAGCCGAAGATCAGCTAGTGTTTTTAGACCGCGCCAGCAATTCCAAACCGCACCAGGCGCAGCCGGAAATAGTCTTGCAGGAGGTAAGCTTCACTGACCCGGATTGGGTCTATGAGGGATCGCCCTGGGAATGGCGGCGCTCTTTGCTGGGGGTTAATTCCTCACAGTCAAATGATCGGCATTTTTGCCTGGAAGATGGGTCCTGGGGACGTCTGGTTGGCTATTGGCGAGATGGGGAGGAAAAGGTTTTCTCCGGGTACCAGGCAGATATCGGGAAAACCGTTTGTTTTGGCAACGGCGAGTTTGGCCGAGTGCCAGCACAGAGCACCTTGTTCTCCATTCGTTATCGGCTTGGCAATGGTGTGTTAGGCAACGTCGCACCGGGTGCCATCACCCATCTGCAGGATGAGTCGGATTTAATCGAAAGCGTATTCAATCCCTTCGCATTGGAAAACGGCCGTGCAAGGGAGAGCAGGGAAGACGTGAAACAGTTTGCACCCCATGCATTCCGTGCCAAGACATTTAGGGCGGTGCGCAAGGAGGACTATGCTGAAGCAGCAGAGCGATTGGAGTGGGTACAACGTGCGGGAGCCGCCGAGCGATGGACAGGCAGTTGGTTGACCACATTTGTTACCCCGGATCCGCTCAGCGCCCGTGGCAGGTCCAGCAGCAGTCTCGACGAATCTCAGGTGCTGGAGCTAAACCAACAGATGCAGCGCTTCCGCCAGGCTGGTCGCGAGGTTTCGAGTAATTTGCCTCGGTTCGCTGATATTGATTTGTTGGTCAGGGTGTGTGTGCAACCCACCTCCTTCGCTGGAGATGTAAAGCGTGAATTATTGGCCTTGCTGGTTGGCAAAGATCGCGATGGTATTCCTGACGGGTATTTTTCTGATCACAATTTCACGTTCGGCACACCGCTGCGGCGCGCTCAGTTGGAAGCGATCATTCATCAGTGTCCAGGCGTACGCGCAGTGCTGGATGTGCAGATTCGCCGACGGGGTCAATTCGTCTGGCGCGAATTCAGCGAACTGACTTTTGCTGTTGGTATGGACGAAGTTATCCGTATTGATAATGACCCCATACACCCGGGGCGTGGAAGTCTCAAACTTGAAATGGAGGGTGGCGCATGAGTGAATGTGTATGTACTGATCCGCACTGCAAGCCCGTGGTGATTCTGCCAGGTTTGTCCCAGTTGCCGAGGCAGATAGCGACCTTTGCTGATTTTCGCCAGTTTATGCTGGCTAACATTGAAGAGTATCCAGCGCTTGAGGGCTGGCGGCCCTGTGGTCAGGATGATCTGGGCTTAATGCTGTTAGAAATGTGGTCGTATATGCTGGATGTGCAGAGTTTTTATGACCAGGTGTTGGCGCAGGAGTCTTATCTGCGCACGGCGCAACATAGGCCAGCGCTGCGCAAGCTCATTGCACTGCTGGGCTATATTCCCAGGCCGGCAGTGGCCGCTAGTGCGACCCTGGCAGTTCTCACCGGTAGCCGCCGCGGCATTGATATCCCTGTGGGCACTGGTTTTCGTTCCGGCGCGTTTCTGGATGAGGCCCCTCAGGTGTTTGAAACAACTTCCGATCAACGCGTACATGGCCTGAACAGCCAATGGGCATTGGCTGCACCAGTCGCAACCACGGTAGGGACGCCAGGCAGCACCAGCAATAGCAGCTTTTTAACTCTGCTGGTAGAACCCGATACGGTACTGCAACGTGGCAACCTGGTTCTAATTTCCGTGCGTGGTGCTGCCGATAGTTATCGGCAAGTGCGCACCGTGACCGAGATATCCAACCACAGCCGACAAGCCAAGCAGGTCAGGTTTAATCAACCGGTGATATTACAAGGCGGCTTTGCCCTGGAAGACATACTTATCCGACGCAGTACCCAGATAGGGCACTTATGGAGCAACGCACAGGTGGGCAGTGACCCGGCTGCCGTTGCTGGATCACAAGTCGTGCTGGATGCACCCTATCGAAAGCTGATCTCAGCGAACGATACGGTGGTGATTACCCGTTCAGGCGTGCCGCGCTGGTTTCGCGTGCAAACCGTCAACGACATCAATATGACGATAACGGCGGCTGCCACCACTACCGTGACGGTAGACGGTGATGACGCCAGTATCGCGGTGCCTGCAGTACGGGCGCCCGTTACGCGTTTGACCATGCAACAAACGGTTGAACAAAGCAATTGGGGAGCCGCTGCAGCAGGAATGATGGTATTGCACTACGGCTTTGAGGAGGCTGCGACCGTAACAGCTGAACCACCAGAGACACTCGAGTCCGATTCAAGGCTGGCACTCAACTCGGGCCATCGGCCACGTCTCGAACCGCCAATCGACGCTTCCCAACCTCAACAATTGTTACTGCAGGACATTAATAATCAGGGTGACTTGGTGCATGGCACGGTGGACTATGCCAATTCGGAGATCGTGCTTGATGGTGGCGAGCAGGTATCGGGGATGGTCAGCCCGGTAACGGCGTATGGAAATGTGTTGCAGTTGTCACGCGGTGAAAGCGTCGATCATGAAGTTATTGGGTCCGGTGATCCCACGTTGGCGAACCAGTTTTTCAAACTCAAGAAGGCACCACTGACTTATTTAAATGCTACCACCAGTGACAACGAGCAAGGTGTTATCAGCACCCTGCGCATCTATGTGGATGGCATCCTGTGGCAGGAGGTACGCAGTTTTTATGATCAGCACCCGGACGCGCAGGTTTACATTGTTCGCCAGGACGATCTGGGGAACAGCATCATTCATTTTGGTGATGGACGTGCAGGCTCACGATTGCCCACGGGCAATGGTAATGTGGTTGCCTACTATCGCTTCGGTGCCGGTAAAGCAGCTCCGCCCGCCGACAGCATCAGCCAGATGGTTACTCCTGTTGTCGGTGTTAACAGCGTTAAACAAGTGGTGGCCGCCGGTGGCGGTGCAGACGCAGAATCTGCCGATGACATACAGGAGTTGGCGCCTCGTTCTGCCTTACTCCTAGGTCGGGCTATCTCGGTTGATGACATCAAGGTTGCCGCCGCGGCCGTGCCCGGGGTTGACGCTGCCCACGCTGAGTGGCGATGGCAGCAGGTACAACAACGGCCAGCGGTGCAGATCTGGTATGTCGGTGATGCCAGCGTCGAGTTGGTTCTGGAGAAAGTTCATAACCTGGTATCGCCGAGCATCGCGATTGCAGCGCAACCAGTGGGTCTTTTCCCCATCGGTCTGTCCATAGACCTGGAGCTCGATAGTAATTACCTGGCCGACGAGGTATTGCAGCAGGTTTATTCTTTGCTTGCCGATCCTGTTGATGGTGTGTTGGTGCCAGCCAATGTTGGGTTTGATCAGCCACTCGTCCGTAGTCGTCTCTTTGCAGACCTGCTCAGTGTGCCAGGAGTTGTGAATGTGGACGGTTTGTTAGTGCGATTTCTCTGGTTTGTGGTGCCCTGGGACGATGAGGTTATTCGTTTGCCGATTGACCTGATGATAGATTTTATCGCTGGCGGGATCACCATCAATGGACAGGAGTTCGTTGAATGAATGCTAACAACTCACCAATCATCCACGATGACTACCAGGAGTACTACCAGGAAAAAATCTGGGAGATGATCCCAGCTTATTATCGACACGAAGACGGCATCGCGGAGCACCCGGATGTGTTACGCGCCATTGTTGAGTTGGTCGCTACCGAAGTAGCGGAAGTGCGACGCAGTCATGATCGATTGTGGAGCGATCAAAGCATTGAACACGCCGATGATTGGGCCGTGCCCTATATCGGGGATTTACTTGCCACCCGCTTGTTGTCGGCATTGAACTCACGCGGTCGTCGGATCGATGTCGCGAAAACGATTTATTATCGCCGCCGCAAGGGAACACTCGGCGTTCTCGAGGAATTGATCAGCGACATCACGGGTTGGGAGGGGCGCGTAATCGAGTCGTTTCGACGTCTTGCCAGGCACCGTCACGGTTTGGATCCAGCGCTGCCGGGGGTGACCACTGGTTCCATTCAGGCTCAGGATATCAATAGTCTAGTTGGCCCGATCACTCGCACACCGCAGGGAGGCACCGCAGATCTTCGAGTCACGCAAGGCCAGGATCTAGTTGCCACTGCCTTTGACGAATATTTTTACACACCGGATTTTCGCCAACATCGCGGCGCTCAGGGTCGGCATAACATTCCCAAGCTGGCTCTGCACCTTTACCGATTGAAAGCAAACCCGGTAAGGGGAGTGACGCCTTTCGAACTTGACAATCGTCGCTTCTCTTTTGACCCATCCGGTCGACAAATTCCGCTGTTCAGCGTACGAAATCGTGCCGGGGATTGGCATGACTGGCGTCCCGCTCAAGCCTGGGAGTTGCCAGCGCCGATCAGCTGCCGCCTGCTCAACCACGCGCCAATGGTGGTGACGAACCGATTGCTCAATGGTTTGCGCGGTAACTTCGCCATTAGTGAATCTGCCTTGACGGCCTTGGCCCGGTTACGTGGACAGCAGCATCCGCAGGAACTTCTATTTATCGAGCTCATCTCGTTACAAAATGAAGCCGAACTACTGGCTCCGGCGGTGCTGGAATTTATTCTCGAGAACGCTTTGATTGAGCAGTGCGGTCGGCACCAACTGATACCTCGATCAATCGGCATCCATGATGTCGATGGCCAACCTGATCGCTCCCGAGTGGCTGGTGCGAACCTGGCGGATTGGCCAGTCGCCGATCCGGGTAAACGGGCTTTGGTTGACCCCCGCCGAGGGCTGGTGCAGTTCTTTGGCAGCCCTCCCGAAGACTTGCAACTTAACTATGCTTACGGTGCAGCGGCAGAATTGGGTGCGGGTACCCACAATCGTGCCCACGTGGAAATCATCGAGCCTACAACCACCGTGACCGGTGGCGATGATGTGACTGCTGCGCATCTGCATAACGATGGGGTCACTTTGATCGATGACAGCAAAACCTATCGCTTTGCCGGAAATAAGACCGACATTGAAGCGATGCAGGTGCTTGCAGCTAATGGGCAACGCCCTTATTTAAGACTGCCTCGCAATTGGGTGCTGAGAGCCAATACCGAAATTGATGCCAGGCTTGACCTCGATGGGCTATGGTTTGGAGGTCTGGGCGGAGCGCGCAATATTATCCTGCGTGGGAATGGAGATTTTGAACAGCTAACTATCAATCATTGCACACTGGACCCAGGTGGTGACAGGGACATTGCCAATAACATCCTGCAACCAGTAAACCTGGTCATTGAGTGCAAGGTAGAGAAGCTGGTAATCCAACACTCTGTACTAGGTCGTGTATTGGTGCGTGGCGCCGGCTTGATCGAGGAATTGGTGATAGAGGATTCGGTCATTGATGCAGCTGGCCATGCTCGGATTAGCGGCCGATCTCCAATAACCCGAACCGCGATTGATGCGCCGCAAACTACTTTGAAAATTAACCGCAGTACAGTACTCGGCGCGGTGAATGCCAATCGTCTATGGGCATCAGAATGGTTGGTTGTGGGTCAGGTTGAAATACGCGACACGCAAACCGGCTGTTTTCGTTTCAGCGCCGCATTGCCAGGTGCGAGTCTGCCGCGACCCTATGAATCGCACCGTATAGCAGATCACCAGGGCCTGTTTCTGAGTGCCAAATTTGGTCAACCTGACTATGTTCGGTTGAGTGATATAGCCCCGGCAGAAATACATTCCGGTGGAGAGAATGGCGCCGAAATAGGGGTGTTTAACGCCCTCAACCAGGCGATCAAGCAAGACAACCTGGAAACCAAGCTGGGTGAATACATGCCGTTTGGCTTGGTTCCACTACTTATTTTTGAGACTTAAACAAGATGATTAAGAAATCAAGTCAACCGATTGCGGTTGGCAAAACGAGGTAACCGTCATGGGAACACAAGACATCTCAAGAAACGCGTTTGACAGTTCAAAAAATTACGTCAGCGTGCGGCAGCAACAAGGCCGCGTGCTAACCGATGATGACTGGAATGAAAACAACCGCATTCATGAAACAGCTGATCGCCTGGCGAAAGCAGATATTATCGGAGCAGCCGCGAGCCCTGATAACGGCTTCGCTATCACTGCACCCCGGCGCACCGCCGCAGGTACCGATTTCACTATTGCTGCTGGTCGTTTTTACTTGGGTGGGCAAGCGCTTTCACTGGATCAGGACCAGACGTTTCGGCTACAACGTGATTGGTTGCAAGGGCCGGGGTCAGAGGCTGCCACCAGCGTCGGCAGCGACCTGGTGGTATTGGAGAGTTATCAACAAGTGGTAACAGCGGTAGAAGACTCGGAACTCTACGAAGTGGCATTGGGCGGCGCGGACACGACAACGCGTTTACGCACTGTGCAACGAGTGCACCTGGTTCCTCGTATTGGGACCACCGATTGCGTTGAAGCTTGGAGCCGATTTTTGACTCAGCGGTTGAAAGTCAACGAGTTGCAAGAGGATCATTCTCTCCCGACTGACACAACTCTGGAAGCCACCTTTGTGACTGAAGGCAATAATGGTGATCTTTGCAAGCCGAATACAGCCGGTGGTTATCTCGGTGCGGAAAATCAAACCATCCGCGTGCAATTACGTGATGACAAGACATTTATCTGGGGCTTTGATAACGCGGCGCCGCTATACCGGGTGCAGCTCGATGCTGGCAGAACCAAATGCACTCTACTTACCCCACCGAAAGATCAATATCATTGGCCGCAAGCAGAACAAACCGTGGAGATATTGGCTTGGTCGTCAGTATTGCCCAATGGCGAAAAGACCGCTGAACACGAGGGTTTCTTAAGCAAGGTTACTGCTGGTTACAACCCGGCTACTGGCGAAATTACCCTGGCCGATGCCGTGCCAACCTCGGGATTTGATGACTGGCATGATCGTGACGATGCCAAAGAGGTCGCGAACGAGGACGATTTTTATTACATGAGGGTATGGAATCGGGGCTCGGACCAGGACTCTCCGGTGTCGATTCCCACCGATGCAGGGAACCCAGTCGACCTTGGTTTTACCGGAATACAGGTAACGTTTACCGGGGATGATTTGCGCAGTGGTGATTACTGGTTAATCAGTGCTAGACCATCAGCACCCACTGAGGTCGTGCCCTGGCAATTAACAGTGACGCCTGGTGCAAATCCAACTGGGGTAAAGAGATACTTTGCTCCACTCGCTATTATTAACTGGCGCGAGGATGGTAAAGGGGGCGTGCATGTTATTGATTGTCGAGGAAAGTTCAGGCCGCTGGCAGAAGCGCGATGCTGTATCGAATTGGTCGCGATCCCAGGATATGGCTGGGAGCGTGTATTTGACCAGGTCGGCAACAATCGTGACGCAGTAATTTGCATGCCGCCAGGCGACTATCCACTGACCGGTAGACACATAATTGAAAATAAAGGTCGCCTGCGTATCCTCGGTGCCGGGCCGAGTACGCAAATCAGTGCAACGGCTTCTGATACCGCATTATCGTTTGATGATTGCGACCGTGTGGAGTTTAGTCACGCATCGATTAAGGTAGGTAATCAGCACGGCGGTGGTATCAAGGGCGGCCTCGCATTTAACCGGGTTAACCATATCGAAGTGCATCACTGTAGCATCCGCACTCGAGCCGCACGTTATCTGGATATGGCCTGTTTGCGGGTGGACAATACCTTTGGTTCCAAAACGAATTTACAGGGCCGGGTGAAAATCCATGACTGCGAATTTTATCCTGGGCATTTGCAGGCGGGTGTATTGCTGATCAATGTGGCTTATGCCGATATCAGCCGCAATCTTATTGCGCCCTCAGGGCCAAACATTGAATCTGCTCAGCATAGCCTGGTGAGTAAGGCCTTCGTCGCCAACCTGGCTAATAACTCACTCATACCACAACCACAGACCAATCGTATATTTCCACAAGATACCAGGCTAATAGTGACACTACGCCGAAACCGAACTATTACTTTTCGTACGGACCCTGAACTTGGGGAATTTTGGAAACGCGAACTTGCCCGGGCAGACGTGACGGAAAAACTTGCCACCTTTGATACCGATGATGCGGCATTTGTTCATACGTATTTGAGTCATCGATTGCGCAAACAACTTCGTCGATTAGCTAGAGGGCGTGAAGCTCGGAGGCTTGATGGCTGGTTTAAGTCTCTAAATGGCGGCGCGAGTGCGGTAGTTGGGCAGGGTATCGTTATTGGCGGCCGTCGGGCCAAGCAGATTCAAATCCGTGATAACGAAATTCGAGATGCCACCCAGGGTGTACATATTGGGTTGAGTCATAAGACAGCAAATCGGACGAAAGAGGGTGCCGATATCGCCAACAGTGTCAGCGTTCAAGACAATTTGATTGGCGTCGGTGTTGCCGCGGGTAGTCTTCAGCAGCAGCATGGCATCTACATCGGCAATGCGCAAAAAGCCCAGGTCCGAAACAACACGCTCGAGTTACAACGCAGGCCGGGCATGCGACATGTGCCTGTCGAAGCGATACGTGTTCATGGATTTTTTGGCCCCATGTTACGGGTCATTGGAAACTGCGCCGACGAGAGCTTTGTGCGCACTGTCAGAGTGCAACAACGCGGCCCAGTGAAGCCGCATCGCGTATCAGTGGTTAAGGATAATTATCCTTCAGACACCGCTAACGCAGATGGCTGATAAAACCAAAAAATATGGGAAAAACACTTAAAATACATTGACTTATCTATTTTTTGAAAGTACGATTAAGTTAACTCCCACTCGGTGTGCCTTGGCACAGCGCGAACTTCATTAGAAGAATCGTAAATGTAATATAGGTTCGAGTCCATGGAGCGAGAGACAGCCGACCACTCGGTCGGCTAGTCTCGTAAATACTCCCTTACCTTAATCTTCATTTTTATCATATCGGCGTGACCGCAGGTGCGGCTATTTTTGTTTGAACGCGTGCAACGAAGCCAGTATCCTTGTGCAGGCCTGCAGCCCCCGCTATCAAAACATTGTCCGTTGGAATAAAAAAACCGATCACCACTAACGATGATCCCAAGGATTTGGGTGACGAGCTTATTGAGCGGCTCTATGGTAAACATTTTGAATCTCTCGTGCGGTTCATCCGCACCAAGTATGGTGAAGGACCACCGCATCCAGAAGACGTTGCGCAACAAGCATTTTTAAAGCTTACCGAGCGGAGAAAACTTAGTGACATAAACAACTTGCCGGCGTTCTTGTGGCGATCTGCGCAGAACTATGTGTCGTCGGAAAAGCGTGCACAGGCAACACAAGTTCGTCGTGCACCGGATGTAGAAAGCCAGTTCTTTTCAGAAAAGAGTAGCCAAAATCCACCTGATCACGTCTTTTATGCAAAGACACAGATTAAAAAGATAAATCTGAAACTGGGAAAAATGCCGGCTACGCGTCGTAGAGCCTTCCTGTTAAATCGTGTTGAAGGCATGAGTCATAGTGAAATCGCTGAGCTGTTAGGGCTCAGCAGACCGACGGTGACCAAGCATATTGCTCGCGCCAGCGCCGAGATTGAACAGTTTCTGGATCATTGAATTAGGAGGCCAGCACTTGCGATTGCATGAAAAAGACAAGATTCAACGGGTAGCGCATGAGTGGCGAGCTGCGCTGAATAGCCGTGAGTTGACGACAGAACAGCAACTGGACTTTGATGTTTGGTACCAGGCTAGTGCTGAGCATGCGCTGGCTTTTGATAAAGCGCTACAGACCTGGGAAGCACTGGGAACACTCACTGCGCAGGATATCAATCCAGAATTTCTTAAGCCCACCTGGCGTGAACGCCTGTGGTCGCCGCTGCGGCACCTCGCTACAGAAGTTGCTCCCGCACCAAGATTTGCGTCGCTGGTGCTACTGCTCGCGACCTTGGTGGGCGTAGCATACTGGAACTTTCTTACCACCTCACAGACTTATGAATACATAACAAGCCGCGGGCAAGTCTCTGAGTTCGTACTGGAAGATGGCAGCCGTCTGACGCTGGGGGCTGCATCAACATTACGAGTCGAGTTGAGTCCCAGGATTCGACAAACTTACCTCGATTCTGGTCAGGCCTTTTTTGATGTGGTGACTGATGGCCGGCCGTTTTCAGTGTCTACCCCTACTGCCAATATTCATGTCAGTGGTACCGCCTTTGATGTCGGGATCAACCAGGCTGGCACACGGGTAGCAGTTGCTGAGGGTAGCGTCGCGGTTTCGAGTAGTGATGTACTACCTGGCAATGCAGCGAGCACTTACGAAGGACAGGCTAGCGTGTCTCTTGCAGCCGGCTATGCTGTTCATGTAGACCAGTCGAAGATAGGCGTTGTCGAATCGGTGGACGTGGCCACCCTGGGCGGCTGGCGATCCGGTAGGCTGGTGTACAACGGAGTGCCACTAGCCGAGGTGATTCATGATGCTAATCGTTACCAGGATGTACCCATCGAAGTAGTAGACCCTGATTTAGAGCGCCTCCGCGTTACCGCGTCGTTTTCGACTGACGACGTAATCACAGCGATTACCAACCTCACACACATATTACCAATCCAGGTAGACGTGACCGAGCAGAAAATTTCGGTCAGGAAAAAGTAAAAATTCTTCAAAAAAAGATGCACCGATTCGCAGTTGTTCGAGTCTTATATGTAAATGATTCTCATTTTCAAAATACTCATGAACAATTTAGCGATGATTAAAATAATAGTGCGAAGAGTTTTACTCCTGACCCTGCTTGCCGGCTTCTCTCTCTCCAGCCAGCTTGTCAGGGCTCAGGATAACCAACTTGAGCTCCCTAGCCAGTCACTGGGAGATACCTTGATCTCAATAGCAAACCATTTCCAGACCACGGTGTTGGCCAGTGATGAACTGGTTCGAGACAAAACCAGTGCACCGGTAAAAGGGCAGGGCTTAAGTGTATTGGAAGCAGTCGATCAGTCCTTGGCCGGACCAGGCCTGGTTGCTAAATTGCAGGGCAATGCGATTCTGATTTCACAGCTCCAACAAGCTGCCAGTTCGGCGGGACAGGTAGCACAAGTCACTGTTAAGGATGAACCGAAGGAGGAGATTATCGTTCGTGGTCAACTCCTGGAGCGCGATTTGCAGGATTCGCAAACCTCTGTCTCGGTGGTTACTGGTGAAGAACTGCGTCGGCGCTCCGATTTGAATCTGCGAGAAACAGTTAAACGTATTGCCGGCGTATCGAGTAGCGCCCGCGGTCTTGGATTTGTTGTACGCGGAGTCGATGAGCGAGGGGTGTCCGGTAACGGGGGTAGCTCCCCGGCGGTCTCCACTACCGTAGATGGCGCGCGCATATCCAATTTTGGTCGCCGCAGCACCACCTTTGTTTCAACCTGGGATCTTGAGCAGGTTGAATTTTTAAGGGGCCCTCAGTCAACTCAAACCGGCCGTAATGCCATTGCCGGGTCAGTGGTAGTCAGATCAAAAGACCCCACTGATGAGCACGAAGTTAACCTGCGTCTTGGCATCGGTAATGGTGGCACGGCAGAGGGTGCCTTCGCCCTCAATCAGCCGTTGAGCGATCGCGTCGCGGTGCGTGTCGCTGGAGAAATTACTGAGCGAGACGGGTTTGTGGACAATCCGACGCTTAACCGGGACGACGAAGCGGCTATCGAAAACAAGTCGATTCGTGCAGCGATAAAATTTGACCCAAACGAAAAATTTTCAGCCATCTTCAAACTCTCGTACCTGGAAAGTTTTGACGGCTTTGCCTCCAGTGATTTAGAACCATTCCCTGAGCGGGTTGTGTTTACCGATGCTGACTCTGAAGATGAGGGAGAATATTCTTCGGCCAATTTGCGCATGAGCTATGAACTTTCAGATTCGCTCAAATTGGAAAGTGAAACTACTTACGTTGACCGCGAGTTTACCTTCATCAGCGACTTCGATGGCACGCCATTAAACCTTGGTATTGGTTCGGCCCTGGAAGAAGGTGACTCCATAGAGCAGGAAATAAGACTCTTATATTCAACGGAACAAATTAATGCTGTAGTAGGGGCGTTTTACTCAAAGATTGAAGACAATGGCACCCGAACTGGCACTGTGCCAGCGTCACTGTTTTTGCCAGGGTTTCCACTGCCCCCCGGCTTGTTGATCTCAGGTGTGCTGCCCTCAACCGGAGAAGCGACCAATTTCGCTGTGTTCGGAGAACTGGAGTACGAATTAAACCCGAGACTGACATTGGTGGTGGGCGGCCGATATGATGATGAGGACCAGGATCGAAGTAATGAGAGCAGAACTGAGGCCAGCATTCCGGCATTCAATGCTTTTTTACCACCAGCGACCTTTGAATCCACGTCTACTTCTTATGATGCCTTCCTTCCGAAGGCGGGACTGGTCTATGACTTGGCCGACGATGTGAGTCTTGGATTTACCTACCAACGTGGATACCGTGCGGGTGGTGCATCATTTAACTTTTTCACCAGCGTGCAATCAGATTTTGATCCAGAGTTTACTGATAACTTTGAACTGTCTTTGCGCTCGCAGTGGATGGATGGCAGGGTCACGGTGAATGCCAATGCCTACTATATCGACTGGTCTGATCAACAGGTAAGAATTTTTGGGCCCAGTGGTAACACGCTTGATGTCACTACCCAGAATGCCGGCGAATCAGAATTGTATGGGCTTGAGTTGGAAGCTCGAGCAACACCAAGAGAGGGTGTTGAGCTGTATGGATTGTTGGGTCTCAATGAGACCAAGTTTGAGGATTTTGTGGTCAACGGGGAACAGTTGGCAGGCAATGAATTTCGCAATGCGCCGGATGTGACCGGGGCAATAGGCGGTACCTGGGAATTCGCCAGCGGCTGGTTTTTCAGCGCGGATGCAAGTTATACGTCCAGCGCATTTGGTGATGCCCAAAACACACCTTCCACCAAATCAGACAGTCGGTTTCTAGTAGACACGCGTATTGGATACGAAACCGATCGATACTCGGTGTTCCTGTATGCCGATAACCTGTTTGATGAGGAATACCTGGAAGAGGGTCCACCGGTTGCAGGAAACCTGATTACCATCGGTGACCCCAGAACCTACGGTGTTGTTGGACAAATCAGGTATTAGGAAAGTGTTTAAGTTGATGGCGCGAACTCTCTGTATCGCGCTTGGCTAGAGGTGGGGAAATCCGTGTGTGCGGAGGAATAGTGTTTGCCGCTGCAAATAACTGGCAACTGTAGGCAAAGTTGTTCCGATAAGCGGGTGCGCGATTGAAGTTTAACCGCGCACCCGGTAACAGAATTCGATTTTACTCGATACCCAGGGCCAGCAGCTCGACACGGGCCGCTGCACCGTATAAAGCGCCTGCTTCAGTTTCCAGAGTTTCTGGCGGGATCAACGATGGCCAATGTGGCTTGAGTGATTCCAGGATATCCAGTGTGTCTTTTTTAGCACTGACAACGGATTCTACGTCGCTCTCGATGCTGTTCACGATGCCAGTAGCAATAGTAGTGAATCCGAGCGCATCCTGGTATTCGTGGGCATTTTCCATTTCGCCATCGACCACTGCAATGGCGTATTCTTCGCCTGCAACACGGAGTAATGCAACCACCAGTTTGAGTCGATTGGCAGCGCTCAGGCTGGCATCGTTAATCGCTGCTTCATTAGCGGCAATAGCGCTGATCAGTGCGCTATAGCTGGCGTCGACCGCTTCATCGCCACTTTCTTGTTCAACCGATGCGGCCAGCGCACTTAATTCACTAGCGAAACCACTGGTGCCGCGCGCCTCAAATGCGGGGGCAACATCAGCATACAGTTCGCTTTCAGGGTGCTTCATATGAGTTTTGGCGTGTTCATATTCGCCAGCTTTGTACAACTCATAACCAACGTACAAGTGTCCGCGCATGAGGCCAAGTTGAGTTAAATAGGCAAGATCATCACTGGCCAGGTTAGCGCTGGCATCAGCGCCTTCGCCTTCTCCCTCACCTCCACCTTCGCCTTCGCCTTCACCTTCACCTTCACCTTCACCTTCACCTTCTCCTTCTCCTTCTCCTTCTCCTTCACCTTCTCCTTCTCCTTCACCTTCTCCTTCACCTTCTCCTTCTCCTTCTCCTTCTCCTTCTCCTTCACCTTCTCCTTCGCCTTCGTCTTCGCCTTCTCCCTCGCCTTCACCTTCACCCGTCGTGTGCATCAGTTTCTTCTCAACGTGATGTTTGTCCGACTTTACCAGCTCTTGCTCGGCGACAGGCTTGACGGCGGGGTTGTCGGCTGCGTCTGTTTCGGTGGAATAAGCGGTCAGGCTCGCTGAGCCAGCCAATGTCATAGCACTGATGCTGACCCAAAGTTTTTTACGTTTAAACATGGTCTAATAGGCCTCTAAGATAGGGTTGGAGGTGGTTGTATAGCACGCCAAACAAGCACCGAGTCTGGTAAGATCGTGCGGCTCTAATGTAAATGATTCTTATTGAGTTTTATATCAATGTCGATTCTCGTCAATAATGTTCTGGATGTCCACTCCTTGTCAGCAATTTGTGCAGCCCTGGAAGACCTGAGCCTGTATCAGGACGGGAAGAAGACTGCAGGTAAGACCGCTCGACTAGTAAAGCACAACCTGCAGGCAGATCCCAAGTCGAGCGTGGTGATTGGTGCGCGAAAAATGGTGGAGCAGCTTGTGCGTGACAACAGCGCGGTGAAAAGAGCCGCCTACCCAGAGAAGTTTGCCAAAGTGATGTTCTCCCGCTATGAACCCGGGATGAACTACGGTGCCCATATTGATGATGCAATTATCGCTGGTACCCGCACTGACCTGTCATTCACCCTGTTCTTGTCTGAGCCCGACAGCTATCAAGGCGGCGAACTGGTGTTGCAAAAATCCGACGGAGAAGACTCGATCAAGCTGCCGGCTGGTGCCTTGTTTTTGTATCCCTCTGATACCGTTCATTATGTTGCGCCAGTCACCTCGGGTGTGCGGCTGGCGGCAGTCGGCTGGATTAAAAGCCGGATCCGATTAGCAGAGCATCGTGAAATTTTGTTCGATATGAGTAATGCCCTGGCGCAGTTGCCCGATTCCAGTGAGAATCAGGCTCTGCGGTTGTCATTACTCAAGGTGAAGAACAATCTGCTGCGCCTGTGGGCAGACTAACGCCAACCAGCGCGATCAAAAATCTTTACTGCTGTGGCCTGGTTTTCGCCAAGCAGGCTTGCATTGATCGTATCTTCTTTGAATGACCCCAGGTTTTCGATGGTTGCTGTCGACTTCGCGTTTTGCACCACCGGGTACTCATGATTGCCTTCGGTAAAATAGGTCTGGGCCTGTGGTTCGGTTAGGTACTCAATAAACTTGATGGCATTTTCCCGGTTTGGCGCATGCTTCAGAATGCCCGCACCACTGATATTCACATGCGTACCATTGGATTCCTGTCCAGGGAAGATCAGTCCTACTCCTTCCGCCGCTGAATTGCCCGAGGCAATAAATCTTGCCAGGTAGTACGAATTGACAATAGACAGGTAGCATTCGCCGGCAGATACAGAGCGGATGTTGGCAGTGTCATTACCCTGAGGCTTCTTAAGCAGGTTGGCTACTACTCCTTGCGCCCACTCTTCCGCACCTTGTTCGCCCAAGTGCGTGACCAGCGAGGCCATCAAAGAAATATTGTAAATGTTCGATGATGAGCGCACACAGATCTGACCTTTAAATTTTGGATCGGCAAGATCCGCGTAGTCATTAAGGCCTTGTGGCTTACCTTGCTCTTCATTGTAGATAATCACGCGTGCACGTTTAGAGAGTCCATACCACAGACCGTCCGGGTGGCGCAGGTGTTCTGGCACTCGTTGGCTCAAAACCTCTGACACAAAGGGCGAAAACAAATCTCGTTCAGTTGCTCGAAACAAACGGCCGGCATCAACGGTAATCAATATATCCGCCGGGCTATACTTGCCTTCATTCACAATCCGCTCGATCAGGGCATCGCTGGCCGCTTCGATCAAGTTAACCTTGATACCGGTCTGTGCCTCAAACTGTGCATAGAGTTGCAAGTCAGTATCATAGTGGCGAGCACTGTAGACATTAACCTGTCCGCTGGCGAAAACACCGCCAGACCAGAATAGTGTGATCAGAGACAGGACTAATGTAGGCAGGGAAACAGATTTTTTCATGGGTGAGTTGTTATTCTTGGTTGAGGTTAAAACAATAAAATCCTTCAGGCCTGGCCGCCAGGCTCACTCGATCGCCGCTCGCAAGTTCATGGTTTAATTCCAGTCTAGCCCGCAACGGTGATAAAGATGTTGGGGCATTCTCGGGTAATAATAGTGCCAGCCATGAATTCCCCAGGAAACGCAGGTCGCTGATTCGCAGTTGGGAGTGATCGTCCTTCGCTACTGCCAGTCCCTCTGGGCGAAATACCAATTCACACTGCTTCTCCGAGGGCAGACGGACCGCACGGCCACATGTTATCGGGCCATACTCAGTGTGCAACTGGTCCTGCTGCATGCTGGCTTGCAATGATTGTGCGCCGCCAAATAACTTTGCCACCATCGCCGATTCCGGTTGTTGATATATTTGTTGCGGGGTATCCAGTTGCATGATTTTGCCCTGGTCGAGCACAGCGATGCGATCCCCCATCTCCAGCGCTTCGTCGGGGTCATGGGTGACCAGCACGGTGGTGGTGCCGCTGTCACGCAATGCCTTGCGGGCTGCTTCACGAAGAACCCGGCGCAAAGTCACATCAATATTGGCATAGGGTTCATCCATCAGCAAAACCCTGGGTGTTGGTGCCAGTGACCTGGCCAGCGTCACCCGTTGCTGTTGCCCGCCGGACAATTGATGCGGTAAACGCGAGCCATACCCAGCCAGGCCGATCATCTCCAGCAGCATGACAACGCGATTCTCTATATCGGACGGTTCCTGGCCATCCAGGCCAAACGCGATGTTCTGCGCTACTGTCATATTAGGAAACAGGGCATTTTCCTGGAACATCAAGCCAATCGGACGTTGTTCCGGCGGCGGATTTAGTTCTGGCGACGCCAATAGCTTGTCGCCGATACTGATGCTCCCGGTTTGCACTTGCATCAGCCCGGCTGCCAGGTGTAACAGGGTGCTCTTGCCACTTCCAGAAGGTCCCAGCAGACAGGTAATTTCACTCTCATTGGTGACCAGGTCGACATCCCGCAAAACCTCGGTATCGCCATAGCTGTGAGATATGTTGCAAAAACTGAGAGACATTTGAAGATGGATGATGTGGCTGGATTAGCAACAAGGTTGGCAAGATTGCCTACCCTAGTGGATTTAACTAAAATAGCCAAGCGTTTGGCAGAACTTTTGCGCAAACTGTACAGGAAGATCTTCAGCAGCTCAGAGTTCTTTCCCCACCCTGCAAAAAGAATAGAAACCACCCCCCGATCTCAATGGATAACAAACTTGATGCAGCACACCCACACTAAAGGCTGGACTGGTGGTAGCCTGATTATCTCGGCACTGATCGCGTTGCCGATGGTGGTGGTGATTGCCTCGTTGTTTTCGCCTGTGGATGCTGATTGGGCGCACGTCTGGGAGAATACCCTGCCGGAGTATGTGTCTAATACACTACTGTTAATGTTGCAGGTCGCGGTATACACAACATTGATCGGCGTCGGCACGGCTTGGCTAACGAGCGCTACAGAGTTCCCCGGGCGACGAACGCTTTCCTGGTTGTTGGTGCTGCCGATGGCAGCGCCTGCCTACATTGTCGCGTATATCTACACTGATCTGCTGGATTTCAGCGGTCCTGTGCAAGCCAGTTTGCGTGCCATAACCGGGTTAGGCGGGGGCGAATACTATTTCCCGCAAATTCGCAGTCTGCCAGGCGCAGCCCTGATCCTGAGCCTGGTGCTATACCCCTACGTCTACCTGCTGGTTCGCGTGGCATTTTTGCGACGCTCGGCGACCCTATTTAATTCGGCTAGAACGCTGGGAGCGTCACCTAACCGGGCCTTCTGGCAAATCGCACTACCAGCAGCGCGGCCGGCTTTGGCTGGGGGGCTGGCGTTGGTATTGATGGAAACGCTGGCTGATTTCGGCGTGGTGGATTATTTTGGTGTGCCGACATTCTCAACAGGCATATTTCGTACCTGGTTCGCGTTTGGTGAAAAAGCGGTAGCAATGAAGTTGGCTGCCGTAATGTTATTGCTGGTGTTGGCGCTGGTGCTGTTCGAAAAACGCAGCAGACGCAAGATAGAACAACAGTCGTTAGCCGCTGATTACCAGCCACAGCGTCTTGTGCTGACTACCGGCATGGGTCGATTTGTTTTTTTCTTGTGTACGCTGCCAGTTTTATTTGGCGCACTGATCCCAATCACAGTTTTGATTAATTACGCGTGGACGGTCGGTGATCCGCTTTGGGGAGCCAGGTTTTTTGACTACTTTGGGAACAGTATGCAAGTGGCACTCATTACTACCTTGATTGCGGTGGCCATTGCCCTGTATCTGACCTATGCAGGATACCTGTCGAATAACCGCAGTAATCGGTTCAGTATCCAGATAGCAACCATCGGTTACGCCCTGCCTGGTGCGATGTTGGCGGTGGGCTTGCTGGCACCGGTATCGTCTGTAGATCGTTGGTTGACCGGCAACCTGGAACACTGGTTCGGCTGGCAGGGCGGTTTGGTTCTGACCGGTACCGTCACGGTGCTGATTTACGCCTATGTGGTGCGATTCCTCACCGTGGCCTATAACACCGTTTCGAGCAGTTTGGCGCAAATTCCGCCCATTTACAGCCATGCTGCCCGTACTCTCGGCGCGAAACCAGCGCGGGTTGCGCAGAGTATCCATGTTCCATTGATGACGAACTCAATCCTGGTGGCGGGAATATTGGTATTTGTTGACACAGTGCGGGAACTTCCGGCGACCCTGATGTTGCGCCCCTTTAACTTCGAAACGCTGGCCACGCGGGTCTATCGACTGGCAAGTGATGAAAGAATTGCTGAGGCCTCGACCGCCTCATTATTGATCGTGTTGTTGGGTTTAATTCCTGTCTTGTTGCTAAATCACCTGGCGGCCCGACAGGGTCGCTGACGAGTCTTGTTGAGAACCTAAATGAGAATTATTTGTATTCAAAATACCTATAAAAAACAATAACTTAGAACGATTTTTCTCTACTTTTGAGAAATTCTTCGGTATACTCCAGCCTTGCAACAACACCACCAATTATGGAGTTAAACAATGAAAGCGAGAGAAGGGGTTATCGACGTATTAAATCAAGCACTTAAGCTCGAATTAACTGCGATAAATCAATATTTTCTGCATGCCCGCATGTATAAGAACTGGGGCCTGGAGAAACTCAATGAAAAGGAATACGAAGAATCCATTGATGAAATGAAGCATGCCGATGCCCTGATTGAACGCATTCTCATGCTCGATGGTCTGCCCAACCTGCAGGATCTGGGCAAACTCTATATTGGTGAAAACGTGTTGGAAATGCTCGAATGTGATCTGCGTTTGGAAACTGAAGCGATCCCGGTTTACCGCGATGCTGTAGCGCATTGTGAAAAAGTCGGGGACTATGTTTCCCGTGATTTATTTTCTTCCATCTTGGATAGTGAAGAAGAACACTACGATTGGCTGGAAACGCAAATCGACCTGTACCATAAAGTGGGTGAGCAGAATTACCTGCAATCGATGATGTAAAGATTTCGGCATTGCAAGTGCTATCTTGATGGGAGTGGGCGGCAACGTTCACTCCCATTTTTTATTTGCATTTCGTGGTGTCCAAGCCGGCCACGACCTAGCTATAACCCCCCATTTGCGTTCAATGATGTCACGCAACACACACATTTAGGTTTTGCAAAATGGTCCAATTTTGACTATATCTAGGCAGTAGAAGTTGGGGGGCAGACTTAGGTATCAACTTGGAGTGCCGTTGATAGGGCCCGGTCGGAGAATCGATGATCGCGGTATCGTAACGTTCGCGATTAAATTACTGGAAATCAGGAAAGGAGGTAGCAATGAAATACCTGGAAGCGTTCAAGTGGATTTATGGTATTGCTGGGATGTTAATCGTGCTCAGCTTCACCGCCTGTGCTGACGATCAGTCGGCCAAGGCACCCAAAACGATACCCTCAGTGACAGGCGAATTGGTGGACGCCGAGGTAAACACCCTCGACCCTGATGCCATCGCCAAGGAGGCGCAATCTGGCTGCGCGGTTCAGACCAGCGTGCTGGAACAGAATGCCTTGTTGTCGAGTGGCAAGACACTGAAAAATCCACCTGTCTTTGACTTTACCGGCGGAGCAGTGGAGGTTGCCGATCTACTGGTAAGCTACCAGTCACCAATACTGGCTGGATGCAAAACCAGGTTACGCCAATACGCAGGCTCAAAATACGATGGACGTCCCGTGGCACCAACCATGTTGATCCGGCCTGACCAAACTTACCAGGCAGAGATAACCAACCGCTTACCCAAACAGAATATGCGCATGCACGGTGGTGAGCATTTTTCTGAAGTGATGGGAGCCCATGGCGGGAGCTCGACCGTTCTCGGCTATATTCCGCCGGAGGCAACCGCCGTCAATCACAATGTTCCCGGCGATTTCAATGTCACCAATTTGCATACCCATGGTTGGCATGTGAGCCCGGTGGGGAACTCGGATAATGTATTTGTTTCCTTGGAGCCATGCGGAAGCGGACCTTGCGACCCTTACCTGCAGCAAGTAAAACTTCCGGCAAACCACGTCGCAGGCACATTTTGGTATCACGCTCATAAGCACGGTTCCACGGCATTACAGGTCGCCAGTGGCATGGCTGGCGCGTTGATCGTGGTTGATCAATCCAAAGGGCTTGATGCGGTTCCACAGATTGCGGCGGCGAAAGATCACATTATGATAATGCAGCAGCTGGCCTACGATGAGCATGGCATTATTGAAGACTACACCAACCTGAATCAGCGTGGTTATGGTGGTTTGAACCGACCGGTATTTATCAACGGGCAGGCCTATCCCGTTGTTGAAATGCAGGTGGGAGAGGTGCAGCGATGGCGATTTGTGCACGCTGGCATCACCGATGGAATCAACCCCGGTATCGTCAAGAACCTTGGAGATACCACGACCATTCCGATGCATGAAATCGCTCAGGATGGCTTGCCGATCGACCAACTCTTATCGATCAACAACGTCAACCTGTCACCGGGTTACCGGGTGGATGTATTGGCGCAACTGCTCAGCGGCCAAGTGGAGGTGGGGGATACGCTGTATCTAATTGACACCGGTCAGAGCCAATTTAAGAACAATAATCCGCAGACACCAAACTTTCGCTATATCCTGGCCCAGATCAAGGTGGTCGCTGGAACTCCAACGGCAGACGAACTGCCCAGCAGTGCACAGATCGCGGCAGCCAAGGGCGATTATATTTATGGCACCTACAAGCCTGGTCACCCAGACCCTTTTGAGGACATGGGGCCACTCAACGATGTGACCCAACAGCAGCTGACCGGAAAAACCCAGGTCGTGCATTATGTTCGGACCAATTCCTATACCTGTCCTGAAGTAGGTGGCGCGTGTACACCTTGCCTGGATGCCAACAACAAGCCAGTCGCCTGTACCGTGGGTGACCCGCCACAGCCCACGCCACCAATGTACATGAGTTGTGATAGCAAGGATCGAAATGGAAATTGGGTTTGCATGAACTTTAATCCGTCAGCCGAATTTACCCGCACGCTGATTCTTGATACTGCCAGCAAGTGGGAGGTGAGCGGTGCGCTGAATGATGGTGGTACGCGCGGACAGAACAATCACACCTTTCATGTGCATGTGAACCCATTCCAGGTGCAACGTAAATGGGTGGACGGCTCTACTGGTGAACTGGGCGAGCAATGGATTTGGAAAGACACGCTGAAAGCGCCAGCTCAGCAGTCGGCATCACAACCACAACCGTTTGCGACCTTGAAGTCGCGCTATACCCTGTACACCGGCGCCTTTGTTCAACACTGTCATGTGCTCAATCATGAAGACCAGGGGATGATGCAGGTGGTGGAGATCGAGCCAACCGCGCAAGACTTACAGGATATCTTCGAGTCGATGAATCATGAAGATGTCGGCCCGCGCCTGCTTGAGCAATTAAAGAAATAGGCCGATAGCTGGGTAATCACACATTGGCCAAAATCGAGTGAGGGAGGTCTGAACTATGAGTTTTTCAGTTGCTTTGTTAACTTTTGGAGTCATTTTATTACTGGTCGGAATCGCCGGTAAAATTCAGGCTAAAGAGTTATCAGTGGGTACCGACAGTCCTGCATCAAGAGTAGTGGTCGGGATATTGGGAGCAATGTTAATTGTTGTAGCTTTGTCGCAGGAGGGCATTAACTTTGGTGCATTGCTGGGCGGCGATGACGATAACGGGTCCAATGGAAGTCCTGTTGCGGGCGGCACGCTCGGTCTGTTGAATAGCAACGTGTCCGATGATTCAAAAGATGACAAATCTGCAGCGGAAACTCAAATTACCGATGACGCCACCGCCAAGACCGCAGCCCTGGAAGAAGCGCTAGCTAAAGCTCAGGCTGAGAAAGCAGAGGTTGAGGCAGCGATTGCTCGCGAGCGAGAGCAGCGGGAAGCCGAGAGACGCAGAGATGAGGCAGCACAGAGTGAAAAGTTGATTCGCGTGTTGCAATCGAGTTACGGGATACTTCGTGAATATTGCGACCCAACCGAAAAAATCAAATCCATTTGCGATGAGCGTATGCACTGCCAGGTTAAGATCGACAATACGCTTTGTGGTGATCCTCTGAAGAATGAAGAAAAAGAAGGGCGCATCGTCTATCTGTGCGGCGAACAAGAAAAAACCACGGTGACCCCTGAAGAAGAAATTGCCTATCTCAGTTGTGAGTGAAGAGCGATACGCAATTTATCCTTGAACGATTATTCCTGGTCCTGCCTGGCTGCTAATACGGCGTCAACCAGATCCTGCGGTACCGAGTCCGGGACTTGGTCGTCGGGTGAGGATTTTAATGTCGCACTAAGTGCATTACTGGCCTGGTAGGCCGCCAGGTATTCCCGGCACTCGCGACACAGGCGGATATGTCGTTCAAACAGGGTGCGCTGCTCCGCTTCCAACGTATTGTCGAGGTAGTCGACGATGAAGGACTCGAACTCACGACAGGTAATCATGCCGGGCATGAACTTCAACATCAGGCCTTTCATACGACGTCGCAAGGATTGGAATAACTCAGTCATAACGGCTTCTCCTTACTATCCTCTCTGCGCAATACCGGTTCGAGTAGTTTCTTAAGGGCTGCCCTCGCCCGATGCAGGCGCACCTTTACGTTGTTTTCGGACACACTGAGCAGTTCTGCTACCTCGCGCGTGTCATAACCCTCTATGTCTCGTAATCGTACAACCAGGCGATATGATTCTGGCAGCTTGGCAAATGCCTGTTCAATGAGCGCCTGAGTACCTTGTTGTTCGAGTATGCGCTCGGGAGTCGGCAGGGTTGCCCACTTAGCTTCTATTCGACAATCAAGTTTGTCGAACTCAGGCTGATACTCGTCGAACTCTTCCTCGGCAATGCGGTCGAGTTGCCGAAGTTTGGTAATGGCCTGATTAATGGTGATCCGTCGTAACCAGGTTTGCAGGCGCGAGCGTTGTTTGAACTTGTCCAGCCCTCGCACCGCGTTAATCAATGCCTCCTGTACCACGTCCTCCGCCAGCGCATGGTCGCCAACAATGTCCCTGGCCAGGACCAGCATCCAGCCATAATTATCTCTGACCAGCTTTTCGTGATCAGTTGCGGCGATTGGCTCCGGTGCAGTGGTAATTTGCTTATCGGACATGCTGGTTCGTTGACATTGTTCCAGAATTTATTCGCGGGCAGGGCAAGAATTTATAGTGCCCAGTCAGCTGTAACCTATTTCGCACTCTGGTCGTCTAACCCTTGAGTGAACCGGGAAACCGCAGAAAGCCGAATAAACTCGTATTCGTCATACTATCAAGCAGGCAACTAAATAGCCCGGGTTTTGTATGGTTGACGGAGGAGTACAGGCAGTAGCCAGCTTTTTTAAAATTATGGTTTGTTCGGGAATTCCTTGTTTATCAGACTCTTAACAGAGAATTTAGTAAACCAGCAACCCTCGTAGAATGTGCATGCATGATTTCACATTGTCCTCCGGTCTATAGGTTTGAACGATCAAAACGTTCGAAATGAGGGAACAGGTCTTTGTCGACGACATGCTGTCGCACAGGCCATATATAGCGCTGCAATAACAATAACCACAGCCCACGGGGCAGCGGAGACAAGACTATCATGAACAATAAACTCATCCTGTCAGGCCTGGCAGGATTACTGGCAGCAGTGCTGGTGGGTACCGGTGAGTACCTGTTGCATTACGACCCGCTGGCGCGATTCAGCGAAGGCGGATTTGACTATATGCAAGGCATTGGTGCCGAGCGCACCACAGTCGGTCACTTTTTCGGCGTGTTTGGCGCCACACTCTATCCAATCGGTTGCTACCACATTTACCTGATGCTACGCCCCGCCCATGAGACGGCCGCCAGGGTGGCATTTTTCATCGGCGCTTTTGGTTTCATTGTTGGCGTTGTATGGATAGGTTCACGTGCCAGCATTTCTGCCCTGATGCAATTGCCAATGAGCCCGGAACTGGCAGGACTGGTGGCACTCTACGATCTGCGTTATGAAACCTTGCTCACCGTGGTGCGGCTGACCACGCTGATATTGTCGGTCATCATCATCTGGTTGAGCCTGGGGGGACGTTCCAACTACCCGCGCTGGATGGCTATTTTTAATCCCTTTGTGCTGATTCTTGCGAGCTTTTTGATTTACCTGCTTGCTCCCGCCATCGGCAAACACATGATGCCAATTGCCTTAAACATTGCATTCTTCACGTTCTTTGTCCTTTCATTAATCCACGCTCGCGCTGCAAGCCAACAGGGAGAATAACCATGTCAGTATTAAGCTTGATAAAATCCATTCTGTTTTACCTGGCGCTACTGGTTGTATTGCTGATCCTCGGTTTGTTTTGGCTAACCGCCAGTGATCGCGCCATTGATTACGACGTCAGTACAGAGGGAGTGGCCATCCCAAAATTTGTCGAACAAACAATTGATTTTGTTCCTACCTACGACAAAACCAAAACCATCCCGTTCACCGCCAGTGCCATCATCGATATTGATGGTGACGGCATCGACGAGGTGTTCCTGGGTGGCGGCATGGATCAGCAAGACGCCTTCTATAAATTTGCTGACGGCCAGTTTGTGGATATCAGCGCCGATGCAGGTTGGAAGAAAGCGACGCCGGACAAAACTTTTGGCTCCGTTGCATTGGACCTCGATAATGATGGTGACAATGACCTGCTGGTCGCACGCCAATCGGGTGTATGGCGCTATAACAATAACAATGGCAGTTTCAGCGGTGCCAAGTTGGACTTGGAGCTTGATCACAAAACTGTACCACTCTCGGTAGCAGTGGCTGATCTCAATCGGGATGGTCTGTTTGATATGTATGTGTCCGGGTACATCGCGCGCAAGTACGTAGAGGGCGAAACCATATTCAACGAGGTCTATGGTGGCATCAGCGCGCTGTTTTTAAACAAGGGCAATGATCAGTTCGAAAACATCACCGAGGCAGCGGGCTTGTATCACCAGCACAATACGTTTCAGGCGGTGTTTATTGATGTGGATGATGACAACCTTGAAGACCTGGTGGTCGCTCATGATACCGGCACCGTGAAAACCTGGAAGAACATGGGTAACCTCAAATTCAAGGACATGCCTAATCCCACCACCGACTATTTTTCCTATCCCATGGGCATCGCCGTGTCGGATTACAACAATGACGGAAAGCCGGATTTCTTCTTTTCCAACGTGGGCAGCACGACTCCTGACGCGATTGTGCGTGGGGATTTGCGCGATGACCAGGTATTGAATAAAAAATGGATCATGTTTGAAAACCAGGGCGGGTTTCAATTTCGTGACGTCGCACCGGAGGTCAAACTCGCTGACTACGAGTTTTCCTGGGGCGCCATATTCGAAGACTTTAATCTCGATGGGCGGGACGACCTGGTGGTGTCGGAAAACTATGTGGGATTTCCCACCCACATTTTGCCAGCCTGGCGCCTGGATGGACGATTCATGGTGCAGAACGCTAATGGTGAATTCGCCGCGGTTGGCAAGCAGGCCGGTGTGCAAAACCGTTTCTATGGAATCAGCCCGCTTACCACTGATTTCAATCAGGATGGTTATCCCGACCTGGTGCACGTAAATCTACAAGGTCCGCAAAAGGTCTTTTTAAGCCAAGGTGGGGATGCTGGTTACCTGAAGATTAAATTACCAAACAACGCCTCTTCAGTGGGGGCCAAGGTACAGGTTCAGTTAGAGGACGGCTCAGTACTGCACAGCACCTTTATCGTCGGTGAGGGTTTGTGTTCTGACCAGTCACATATTCTCAGCTTTGGACTCGGTGCGCAAAAGGCGACACAGGTTTCGGTTCAATACCTTGATGGCCGCAGTGGCAGTCAATCCGGTAGCTTTGCCAATCAACAACTCAGTCTGTAATTGCCTGCGGAGTTCAGCTATGAAATCAAACCCTTTAATCACAATTCCGCTATGGGGCCTTGTAATCTTCGGTTTTATCAGTGTCGGCAAAGTGAGTATCGACAACTATAACGGTCTGGCTTGCCCCAGTTTGCTGATGGTGCCTGTATGTTATGTGGTGACTGCCGCCTATGGCCTGATGCTGGCAGCCCTGATCATCAATCACAATGGCTGCAAGCACCACTTTTTCTGTGTTGGTTGGGGGACCGCCTTCGTCATCGCGATGTTCGCGTCAATCGCAGAAATATTTGGTGGTGGTGGCGTGTGCCCGACTACCAGTGGCGGATTGCGTGCAGGTAGCTCGATAGGCATTCCGCTTTGTTATATTTCGCTGGTGATATTAGTCGCCATCCTCGTGTTATTTATCAAAGGCCCTTACCAGGCTGCCTGTGACGCGCAAGATTAAACAACCTAACCTACAATCCAATGCGCTGATTCAGTAGCGCTCTTTTTAAGAGGACAATAAGAAAATGAAAGTTCATCAATTAACGGTTTTGCTGGCATTACTACTGCCATTCCTGGCAACAGCACAGCAAGAAGGTGTGGACTACACTTGGGAAGATAAACGTAATAAGGAGGGCATCCTGATCCAGACCAGTTCTGTCAAAGGGTCGCCCTTCAAAGCCGTGCGAGGCGAGATGACCGTTAAAGCCACTGTTTCCAGCCTGGTGGCGCTGGTAGAGGATTTACCCGCCTGTCCAGAATGGGCCGCTCTGTGCAGAGAGGCGCGTCTTGAAAAACGCGTGTCACCGACCGAAAGTTACGCCTATATCTATAATGACATCCCGTTTCCGGTCTCAGATCGAGATGTGTACACCCATGTTGTGTGGACGCAGGACCCCGAAACCGGCAAGGTCAGCATGACCAGCATTGCCACGGAAGGCGGTACACCTAAGACTAAGGCGGTGAGACTTGAGAATGCTATGTCGCAATGGCACTTTACCCCCAATGGCGACGGAACAACCAAGGTGGAGAACTTCGCGCATATCGATCCGAACGGCCCAACGCCCGCCTGGATTACCAACATGATGCTGGTGGATTCGCCCTTTAGCTCGATGACCGAAATGCGCAAAATCGTCGAGTCAGGAGGCTATGCCGATGCTGAGGTACCGTTCCTGGTGGAGTAAATGGGTCGCAGGTGAACTCGGAATCAGTGCCGGTTCAAAGTGGTTTTAGCTGAATGAGGTCTTGTTCACGCGGCGTAAAAACCGGTCCATAGCACTGTATGGTGTCGGGAGCTGAGCTTTCACAAAGTGGTACTACTTCATTGCTTCGCAAGATTTCACTTAAATATTCCTCTATCTTCACCACCCCGTAATGGCGCCCCGGGCAGGCGCGTTTATTCCCACCGAAGGGCATGAACCCTTCCCGGATGCCTGGCAGCGTGCCATTGGCAAATCGTTGTGGATCGAATTTGAGTGGATCGGGCCAATAGTCTTTTTCCCTCTGCATTAAGTGTACGCACAAGAACAAGTTAGTATTTGCCGGTATCTCGTATTCTCCCAACTTAATGTCGCACTTCAGGGTGCGGGTCACGGCATACAGGGGTGGGTAAAGACGCAGTGTTTCCAATATCGCCTGTCTCAAGGAAGCACTGGAGTCCGAGTGAGACAATTCATCTCGAATAGTGCCCTGCAACTCTGGCTTGAAACTCAGAATCAGCAATAACCTTGTTGCAACAATAGAGGGTGGGTCAAAGCCCGCAATCAGTAGTGTCATGACGGATGACATTAACTCCAGTTCCGTGATTTCGCCGCTTTGATAGCGGCTAGCGTACTTTTCAAACACATCATCGTGATCCACGTATGCGTCGTTCACGCGCTGGTTCATATGCTCGCGCAACAAATCGTGGAATTGCGCGGCAATCTCATCCCGGGCAATATGATGTTTGTTAAGGCGGGCCCACTGAGTGATCAGGGGATGGTAGTCATCACTGTAGGCGGCCGCGTCCAATGCCAAATTGTAGAATGACGAATAGCGTTTTCGAGCACTCAACACGATTGATTCAAACCGGTTCAGCCAGTCTTGATCGGTCATTGAAATCAGGTTTTCCAGAGTAGAGCGGAGCATGAATCCCAACGTCCACTCATAGGCCGATAACGGCTCCACGCCAGACTGGTTAAGATATCGTTCGGCCTGTTGCCTAATCCGCTCGCGTGACTGATCGGATGCCTCAACCGAGAGATGAGGCTTCATGATTTTCCTGTGTGTTCGATGACCCTGGCCATTAACAAACAGGATAGATTCCTCGCCAAAGAGCGGCTTTATCCAACGGTTTGCGGGATAGGCTGGAAGATACTCTTCATCCAGTTTCAGAACCTCGTCGATCAGTTCCGGATCGCAAACAATCACGTACGGTTCATCAAAGGGCATGCGTATTTTAAACACCGGCCCAAATTCCTCTCGCTGCTGAGTCAGATAGCCAGGAACATCTTTCCCGTATCTGTAAAACTGGATGACCCTAGGCAGTCTTGAACCGGGAACCGTTCGCATCAATTTGCCCTTGCTCCGATCCTGTGTTGAGCCAGAAACCCCAACCCCAGCCGAAAAATATATAGTGAGTTTTGCAGCACCATCTTGAAAAAATCGATCGCTTTACCGGAACTCCCCAATTGGTTTATTCGCTTAACAGTGAGACATGAAAGCTGCTCCGGGCTCATCACATTGCTTTTTAACTGATGAAAATGCCACCACGCTTCTCGCCTGATTAGCACGATGACACAGGTGATGTAGAGGTGCCTGAACCTGGCATTCAGCTTTTTGTAAATGGTGCCGTATTTAAAGGTTAGTTCGTTAGTTTGATCATGCTCCTGCATCATTTCAAAAGCTGCGTTGACCATGTTTGGCAGCGAACTGGCAACCACATGATCCATGGCGAAGTAGGCTGCTCTTTGTGTGTTTCCGAGGTTCCGATCTGTCGAGAAATACGACTGCTCCATCCCGATAAGCGTCATAGGTAAATCAAAGTGTATATGGGCCATCAAACCGGCTGAAATCGCCAGCCCGGTATCCTGATAGTTCAAGCTTTTTTCGAACACGGTTTGCCAGGGCTCGTCCGCCTTATTCCCTTCCACAAATCGTGTTAGCTGAATTAAATATCGATTCGCAAATTCAGCAGAGAGCAGTTGATAAAATTCCCAATCAATAAGCTTATTATCAGTTCGATCGGAATCTTGGTAGTAATCGAGAACCGCTTGGTTCACACCTAGATACGCCTGGACAAAATACTTGTGTATCCCGGGCTCGTCCTGCAAGCTGAGTTTGAATTGATTCAACGCTTGATCAATTTGAGTGACATCCTGGCAGGGCGCGAAGTTCATGATCGTCTACTTTGTCTTAAGTGACTCTTTTACAATCTTGCTTGAATCGGCAGCACCTGTCTCAATCATCAAAAATGCTGGCAGGATCACCAAGTCTGCGATGAGAGCTAATACCAATGCTGAAACCGCCAGTGTGCCCATCAATGAAACAACACCAATTGAACTGAAGGTGAGTGCGAAAAAACCGGCACCAATAATCAATGAAGTGAAGATCAGCACAAGGCCAATCGAGCTGATGGCCGATTTTATTGCTTCTGATGTAGGCTTGCCTGCGGTGATATTTCGTTTGTACCGCATCACGTAGTGAACGGTATCGTCGATTGCTATGCCTAGGCAAATCGCGAAGACCAGGAGGTTGTTAAAGTACAGATCCTCCTGCAAGACAACCAACAGGGCAGCCACACCGACGATAGGCAGAATATTCGGAAACATGCTGATCAGTGCTTGCCGCCAGGAGCCGATAAACACGATCATGATCGCAAAGACGACAATCAATGTTAAGAACAAACTGACGGTCATATCTTTAATATTTTGATCGCTGGAATACACAGCAATCGGTGATATCCCGGTTAAACTGATTTTGAATTCGTCTGTTTGCTGCTCCAGTAGCGTCAGCGCTTCTCTGATTCTTTCATACTTGGGAATCAAAACGTGGGACCCGGTATCCGGCACCTGAAGAGTCACGATAGATACCTTGCGATCAAAATCTATGAGCTGATTGAGTACTGCGCTCGGCACCTGGAGCGGAAGAACATCGCGGTTGGTGGCGTTCGCAAGAGGACCAAGCAATTGCTTTAACCCAAAGACAGCGCCATCTTTAAATTCGCTACGTAATACGTTCTCTACGGTCTGTTGTGCATTAACGATCTCTTGCAAGCTAACGGCGTCATCTTGCCATTCAATCATCACTGTCGCAGTAAATGAACCCCCAAACTCCTGATCGACAAACCGGATAGCATTTTGATACTCACTGTTTTTTGAGAAGTTTTCCTTGATGCTGTAATTGAAGTGATTCTGCGTGGCCAGCAACGACAATACTACCAACATTACGAGACTGGAGATTGCAACCGAACGCGGTTTGGAGGTCACCCATCCTCCCACTCGGGAGAGGGCAGACTGACCAACCTTCAATATCCGCTTGCTGTTCAGTCGTCTTCTCATCTGCGTAGCCAATGCCGCAATAGGGGTAAAAATTGCCACGGCAACAAAGGTAATTAAACACCCGATGCTGCAATAGAATCCGAATTCGCGAATTATCGGCGAGCTCGAGACCAGCAGCGAGCCAAAACCAATACCCGTGGTCAATGCGGAAATCAGACAGGCTTTGAGCACGGGTTTGATTGCCTGGTATAACGGCCCGGGCTCCTCTAGGTCATCTGGATTGGCCAACACCTCGAACAGAATATGCGCCGAGTTGGTATACCCGAGCACAAATAAAAGAGGAGGCACCACCGCGGTTAGTATCGACAACGAATCCCCGAGCAGGCTCATCACTGCCAGCGTCCAAATAACACCGACCGTTGGTCCGATAGAAAGGACAAACAGCGCAAATACCGACCTGAATAAAATCAACGCAATGACCGTCGCCAGGGTAAAACTGATGATATTGATCAGTAGGGTATCTTCGGTAAGCTGCCGATCGATCGACAGTTGCATCATGGGCGTGCCAGCTAAATGGACCCGTGGTGGCTGAGGGAAATTTTTCTCGATGGCCTGAACGGTGCTTTGCTCGAAGAGCTCGGTGTTTTGTTCGATTGACCTGTTTTCAGTTTCAAGTTCGACCAGGAACATCGACGCATTTTGATTTTTTCCAACCAGCCTGGGAGGCGTTTCACCCCACCGCTGCTTCAGTGTTTGCAGGTCGGACAGCTCTACCCGACTCTTCCTGGTGAAATCGACGTCATCATTCAACAGTGTTTCTACTTCTGGCAGAGAAAAGATCGATGCGATACCAGAAACTGTTTCTAGCTCTTTGAGATCGGTTTCCAATTGCAAAAGAGGATTAAAATGCTCCGGATCAAATAAAGAACCCTCTATCACAATCACGACTGTATTCTCGGTTGCCGGGAATACATCCGCCATCCACAAGTAATCAGAATAGATCGTATCCTGAAACTCAAATATTTTTTTGGGGACGCCGGAAAACTTCAGTTCTGCCACTTCCTTCACTGGCAGCAAGGTCAATGCAACCAGGGTGAGTACCAGGATAAGGCTATTTTTTTGAACAGCTGATAACATCGCGCATCCTCATCAACGAGATTCTAACGAGCTCAAATACTCGTATAGGTTTTCGACCTCACTGTCACTCAGATTAGAATAGGTTGGCATCGGCGGCCTGAGCCTGGAACCATCTCTTGTAATTCCCTCTCTTAGCGCGGCACCAAACTGTGCCACTGACCAGCCCGAACTACTTAAAACAGTCAAATCAGTTGACGTTACTGAATCGCCTTTGTACAGGCCAAAATTAGTTCCTCCTCTAAGGTAGTTCTTCGATTTTTCTGGAAACTGCCTGTTGATACCATACAGGGAACCAGAATGACACACATAACACTCGAGTAAAGTTACAAGGTACTGTCCATCTTCGGCCATTGCAGCGGGCGCTTCAGTGGCGAAGGCAGACCCTAAGTCATGACGTCTCCCACTTCTTCGCTGCCACCAAAGGGCGAGCTTGGCCGCCAGTGTGAATTTGGTTTGATAAGGTTCTACGGGAACACTTCTCAACAAATAATCATCGCTGAAAAAATAGTTAAGCAGTTTCTCCAAATCACCTTCCCTGATGTGTGGCGACCCCATAAAGGCAATGTGATTTCCTTCATTGTCGACTCCCTGCAAAATCAAATTTCGATATTCTGTTTTGGAGTAATTTTGAACTTCGGAATTGGACTTTGTCAGGTTGGCTGAATAAATCGTTCCAACGTACCAGGGAATCGTATCAAGCCGCTTGCCCGAGTAAGCGTCTGTCCGTTTGTCGTAATGACATCCTCCACAAATCATCATGGCCAGTTCCTTGCCCTTGGAGTCATAACGTTCGACAAGCAAAGCCTCATCAGTGCGAATTTGTGATAAACCAATGCAACCCATCAGAGCCGCCAGAGTGACAATTGCAACAAAGAGTCGAATACAGCTCACGCTGGCATTTGGATAGCCAAATTGTAAACCCTGTCTGCACTTCATCGATTGCCAGGTATCCCCGTTAATCTAATCTACGAAGGTCAAGGAAAAACAGAAGCCATCAGATCGACGCTTTCTCAGTTAATCGAACCCAACCCATTTATTTGCTGCTAGCGCAGAGGCAGCCTATTCAGCACGCCTCGTCAGCGACCTATCGCAAACGTCTGAATATCATTCTCGCACAGAACTTTCTGAATTTGCAGTCAGCTGCTGCAGGTTCATGCGGCCAGCTTTGACCACCAGCTATTTAAATCTTGGAGTCAGGAGCAATCCAGCGTGTTGGGTAAGTCTGCCGCGGTTTCCTCGATCAACAGGTCCACGACCTGGCATAGGGCTTCCTGTTCTTCTGCGCCTTCTTTGATGGCAGCAGCATAGGTATCCATCTGGCGACAGGCACTGGAACCACGATCCAAAATTGTGCGTGCATGATTGACCTCATCCAAACAGCCAAGCGCCGTTGCGTCCTCACCCACCAGGCCCATGATATCTTCGATCAGTTCGCTGAAGGGCAGGCATTCACCTTTGCCCAGGTCAATCATGCTCTTGGTGCAGCCGTAGCGTTGCGCGCGCCAGCGATTCTCTTCGATCAAAAGCGGTTGGTACATGCGCCAGCGCATATTGTTATCACGCAGTCGCGCCAGCATCCGCAGGATGGATTGATACAGGGCGGCGATGCACAGCGCATCTTCCAGACGCGTGCAGACATCGGTGACCCGCATTTCCAAGGTTGGAAAACGGGCGCTTGGGCGTAAATCCCACCAGAGCTTGGTGGAATCTTCCATCACTCCGGCCGCTACCAGTTTTTCAATCATGCGTTCATATTCGGACCAACTGTCATAGTGATCTGGGATGCCGGTACGCGGCATCGAATCAAAGATCCCCAGGCGGGCGCATTTCATCGCCATGTCGTGACCTTGCCAAAATGGCGAAGAAGTAGAGAGCGCCAACAAGTGGGGTAAAAAGTAGGTCGCCTGGTTCATCAAATCGATGCGCAGGTCTTCATTTTCTATGCCCGCATGGACGTGCATGCCGCAAATCAACATACGCCGGATTGCACCCCCCATATCTTTATCCAACTGGTCATAGCGGTCGGCAGCGGTGTGCTGCTGAGCGCCCCATTGTGCAAAGGGGTGAGTGGAAGCGGCAATCAACTTCATACCATGTTTTTCGGCGGTGTTGATAATGGTAGAGCGCAGGCTGACCAGGTGCTGGCGTGCTTCCGAGATGTCGGCGCACACCGGGGTGCCAATTTCCACCTGGCACCTTAAAAACTCGGGAGTCACTCGTTCACCCAGGCGCTCCTTGCAATCTTTCATGAAATCCGGCGAGGGCTCTGCTACCGCATTTCGGGTTTCGGGATCAACCAGCAGGTATTCTTCTTCAATGCCTAGGGTGAGTGCTGGAATCATGATTGCCTCCTTAAATTAGGGGTTGCTTGCCGGTTTCATCTGCCACGTGGTTGATTGCTTCCATAGCGGTATGTGCGATGGCTTCCGATAACGCAGCCGCGACACTGTCGACTGACTGGTCGCTCATCAACATGTCCTGACGAACCTCAAAGGTCAGGTGCTTGATGTCTTTTGCCCCTACATGTCGATCAATCGAGTAATTAAATTCCCGAGCATCATAGGGCTCATTGCTACCGATCGCCCAATCGGTATTCTTCCTCAGCCATTCAATTACCGTATTCGCGCTGGCTTCATCTTGTCGCCACAGCATTCCGACATTCCAGGGGCGATCCTCGACGGCCCCCATCATGCGTTTGGTAAAACTGTGAACCGAGACCACGAATGGTAAAGGCGCGCGCGGGGTAAATGCGTCAATACTGGCAGCAAGTTGATTGTGGTAAGGCACGTAGAGACGTTCGATGCGTTCTTTGCGTTCCGCCTCACTAAGCATCTGGTTTCCGGGTATCGGAATCTGGTCGCTGGTAGCGGGGATCAGATCCTTGGTGGCCAGGCTGCGATTGGGGTCGATAATCAACCTGGAATAAGTACAGGTGAACAGGGTTCCATTCAGTGTTTCAGCAATGCGGGTAGCCAGCGCACCAGCGCCGATGTCCCAGGCAATGTGCGTTTCCAGTACGTCTTCAGGCAAACCAAGGTCATTATAATCAGCCGGGATGGCATTTGAGGCATGGTCGGCAAAGACAAAAATAGGTGCATCCCCATAGCGGGTTTCAATGCTAACGGTTGTTTCGTTCATGTTGCTGACATTAGCATATCAATGCGCCTCTCGCACCGACCAGCTGGAGCAAAACAGCAGAAACTTTCAATCTGCTTGATATTTATCAAGTGGTGGAACTAATACATAAATTTACGTGTCGAATTGCGCGGCTGAATACCAAATTTTAGATCTCGTGAAAAATAGTAGTGGGCAGTTGTCGAACCCGGCAGGGGATTTAGGTAAACTATGCGCCTACATCAAAGCCGCGCCAGATTTAGTAGAACAAAATCTTCCATTCCCACGAACCAGCGGCCCCAATCATTGCAATCCTAAGGTGATGACATGACAAAATTTCGCACAGGTGTGCTGTATGGCGAAGAAGTAAACGAAGTTTACGCCGATGCAAAGGCCAACGAATATGCGCTGCCAGCGGTCAACGTTGTTGGCACCAGCACGATTAACTCCGTTATGGAGACTGCGGCGAAACTGAATTCGCCAGTAATTATTCAGCTATCTTTTGGCGGTGGTCACTTTTATGCCGGCAAGAGCTTGCCGAATGACAATATGCAGGCCGCAGCAGCGGGATGCATCAGCGCGGCAAAACACGTCGACCAACTGGCGGAAATGTATGGCGTGACGGTGATACTGCACACCGACCACTGTTCGCTGAAAAATATCGTCTGGATTGACCAATTGCTGGATGCGCAGGAAGCCTACTACGCAGAGCATGGTAAACCGCTGTGCAGCTCGCATATGTTGGACTTGTCAGAGGAGCCCATCGAGGAAAATATCGAGGTTTGCGAACGTTATCTGCGCCGCATGTCAAAAATCAATATAGGCCTGGAGATCGAACTGGGCATTACTGGTGGTGAAGAAGACGGTGTAGATAACTCTGACGTGGATAGCAGCAAGCTATATACGCAACCAGAAGAAGTGTATTACGCCTATGAAAAACTGTTGGCGATCAGTCCAAACTTCACTATCGCAGCGGCCTTTGGCAATGTTCATGGTGTGTACAAACCGGGCAACGTAAAGCTGTCGCCAATTATCTTAAAGAATTCGCAAGCTTATGTGGTTGAGCAAACTGGCAGTGACGATCCGAAACCGGTTAGCTTCGTTTTTCACGGAGGGTCAGGGTCCACGCAAGAAGAAATTCGCGAGGCCATCAGCTATGGTGTGATTAAGATGAACATTGATACCGACATGCAGTGGGCTTTCAATGAGGGATTACGCGACTACTATATCCAACACAAGGACTATGTCGCCACGCAAATAGGGAACCCGGATGGAGACGAAAAACCAAACAAAAAATACTATGACCCGCGCAAAGTATTGAGACAAGGCGAGGAGCGCTTTGTTGAGAGACTGGAAGGCGCGTTTGCCGATTTGGCTTGTATTAATCGAAATTAGCTGCACCTACAACGTTTATCTGCGCTGGGAGACCGCTGGTCGTCAAGGTACTACGTATGGCTGGGAAGTCTTGTCTATTTCTGCGATGATTTTTAATCAGTGTTGGGTCTTGGCTGACGATTTCGGCCGAAATGGGCGAAAAGTTAAAAATTGACAAATAGTCCATGAGCAAAATTTGTCAGTCCTTGATTTGTGCTCTAATGTTTGCTGCGGGTTCCGACCTCCGTGCAGGCCTATAAATTTGGGCATTTTTATTGTTTTATATCATGGGCTTAAGTACAGACCTAAGTCCATTACAAACCTCGGTTTATAAGGCTAAACTTGCCACAAGTTTGATGCTGGCAGACATCCGCGTTGTTGCGTGAGTATTGTTGGTGGGATTATAGCCAGAGCTGTGTGCTTCGCTGCGAGTCGGGGAGCAAGGCCATTTACCACCATCTACCAGTGCTCAGGAGCCAGCTTAGAAGTGCGGTTTACCCGCACTTTGCAAAGTTAATTATCCACTTGGGATTAGTTGACTAAGTGGTTAATTGTGTTATGTTTTTGTGTCGGTAATGGCCGTATATAAACCGCGGCCGCAGGATTGCCGAAATAATTAGGGTTGGTTGTTATTTTACGAATGCTTTTGGGTGTGTAACTGGTTGATAGCATAACGATTTGAGTCCCGGCACCATCATTCGCTTGGCTTGTTTGAATGATCGAGGTCGCGAGATAAATCGACTCTGCTTTGTACACATATCAGCTTCTTCGCATTATCCGCTGATATTTCCACCCCTTTTCATTTCTGCCAATTTCAGCCTCCCGCGAACCAGACGATTTTCTAAATCTGGTGTGAGGGTAGGCCTGCAGTATGCGCAGGTCGTGCAAATTCAGTCTTTTGTTGTTGTCGCAATCGGTTGAAGTTGCCTAGTTTAGATATTTAAATCACTCAGTGTGGTGGGTTGGTTCTTTATGAACAAATTAAGTAATGGGGTTAGTTTGTTTTCCGCGGATGATAATGTGGAAGCAAGTTTGGGTGTGTTGAACAGGGCGCAACGGTTTCAGCAGCCCGCCTCGACGCTTTGGTCAGGTGGTGTGCGCTTAATAACCAGCGTCGCCGCGGCAGGAGCCATATCTCTGCTGCATCTTTCCAGTGCGCAAGCCATCGTATTGGATATCACCAGTAACTTCTCAGTCACAGCGGATCCTTCAGGTCAGTTTCCTTGTTTTGACAACGAAGGGGCCACTCAGACGGCTACTTTGACCACGGCAGATATTCCTGCAGGCTCAACACTCAATTCATTTAGCTACAATATTGACATGGTCACTGCGGGCACGCTTGGTCAGGTCAGTTTTGGCGCTACCCACCCCACTGGGACTGCGGTCAGTACGTTCAATTTTTCATCGAGCAATGAGTCGGGTACTAATGCCGTAAGTGGCACAGCGCTGGGTACTTACACTCTGACCTGGGATGATGCGACAGATCAAGGCTTATCGGTTGGAGGTTGTCCGGGATTTTCCTTCGATAACCGCCTCGATACAACCACATTTTCAATCACCATTGACTACTCACCACCCTTTACAGCGCTGGATGCTACTGCCTCTCTGCTGAATGACGGTAATGACGACAACACCTTTACCGACTCAGAACAAATTGGCGCGACCGTACCAACCCCGGTGGAGTTTCAGTTTGAAATCACCAACACCTCCGCCACCGACACCATTAGCGTTGATTCTTTAACCGATGATATCGCTGCAGCCGATCTCAACACCTTGGGCGGCACTTGCGCCGCTGTTACTTATCCTTTCGTACTGGGGGTGAGTGGTAGCGGGAGCGAAACATTCAGTTGTACCTACCAGGATACAGTTACGATCGGGGCATTTTCCTCGGAAACGCGAACTGTGACGGTAGTGGGTGATCAAGGCGCCAACAACGATGGCGAGGTTTCAGATACTACGACCCTGACAACGGTCGGCCCGGAGCCGGTACAAACTTTTTACCTGCCTTATCCAGAAAACGAGTTGCATGGCTCGTTTAACAGGTTGATTGACGTCAATGATACCTGTGCGGATGATGAAGTTGATGATCCCATGACGACACTGGTGGGTATTTCCGTATTACAGGATTCCACCATCATTTATTGGGATCACTGGGAGGACAACGGCGGCACCCAGGATATCCTCAACGGTGTGACCGGTTCTTATGAAGCTGATATCCGTGATCCGCAACAAGCCTCCACCGAAGTTTGGGGAGATGGTGATCGATCCAACGGTTTTGTGCCGGGGACGCTTACTGATGCTACTGATGTTCTTAATCGTGGTGATTATGTAGAGATCGACAATGATATTGGTGGGCTCGTCATAGATGACATAATTTCTGAGCCTGAAATGGACGTGGTGGACTACGATGGTCACGACAAAATTGTCAGCACCGGTGTAATAGCCATAACCCGTGCGGGCTGGGCAGCGGATTCGTCCACACTATTAGCAGGTGCCTGGGAAGTCTTCGACACTGAATTATGGGGTCGTAGCTTTGAGTTGCCGGTTGGTCAAGATTTCCCGGCTGGACGTACTGAATTCGAATTCGTCAGCGCTTCTATCATGGCCGAGCGAGACGGGACCACGGTGATGATTGACCGCGATGCCGATGGCACGATGGACGATACCATCACGCTCGATGAGGGGGACACCTTCCATATCCTGGAGGATGCATTAGGAGCAGGAGGCCTGAATCTTGGTGCTACGATCGATTCTACGCGGGACATTCAGGTGCACTTGAATACGGGTGAAACTTGTTCCGGGTTCCAGTCACGATCGTTCACGCTGTTCCCGGTTGAAGACTGGACCAATACGTACTTTTCACCGGTTGATTCAGCAGCAGCGGGCGATTTAACCAATATCTGGTTGTATAACCCCAGTGAAACAGAAACGATCACGATCGATATTCAGCTACAGGCGGACAATACCCCTCCGCTGCCCATAACTCTGGACCCGGGTGAGGTAGAAGCATTCTCTATGCCGGTTGGTTCTGATGACGGCGATGGCGGTACGATCGACAACGCAGTCTCCGATACTGGCGCCAAGTTCAGCAGTCTTGGAGATGAACCATTCTATGCATTAGCCACCTATGTTGACGACACCAGTCATGACTGGGGTGCAACCCTGGTGCCAGGAAACGTTTTAAGTCAGCAGGTATTTGTTGGCCTTGGTCTGGGTCAGGACCCGGATTTGGCACTGACTGAAAATGGTTCGCCAGTTTGGGTGACTGCTGCGAGACTCGATGATGCAGCAGCAGACGACGGATTTATCGAAGTTTGTGTGGATTTCAATACCGATGGCGGGCCGAACACCCACACTTTCCCAGGTGGCACCGGTGCCACACTGGACTACGATATCCAGCTATCGCTGGAAGTCCTGCAGCGCTACAAAATTTATGACCCCGATGGCCTGGTTGATGACTCCGCCCAATCGGGCATGCTGGTATTTATCTGCGACCTGGATACCAACGATGCTGCCCAAGGTGTAATCGCAGCAGCCTGGGGTGAAGATGCGCGCCAGGCCTCTGGCGGTGCGCCTGGTCTGGACGCAGGTACTGGCGTACCCAACGTGCGTAGCTTCATAACCTCTAAACGAAGCGCGTTCTCGGATGATATTGGTAATGACGGTGAAGCCAACATTGGTGACCAGATCACTTATACGGTTGACGTGATCAATACCGGCTTTGTGCCTCTTGATGAGATTGTGTTGGACGACACCTTGCCAACCGAGCTGGCCTATGTACAAGGTACTACCACGTTCTTTGATGCCGACTCGCACAGCCCGGCCATTACGCTTGCTGATGATTTGATTGGCCTCACGGCCTTCCCGCTGGATGAAGGCGGCATTAACCTGTTGAACCTGGTGCCCCCGTCCGTTCTGAGCGTGGGTGAAACGGTGACCTTTACCTATGTGACCGAGGTTATCGCCACGCCATTTACGGCCGATGAGTTGTGTAACACGGCAACGGGTACGCATGGTTCTGAATCGGCGGACAGTGAAACCTGTCTCGACCAGGATGTAGATGTCACACCTGGCTCAATCATGGGTACAGTGTGGCTGGATATTGATGGTGACGGGGTAGAGGATATCGGCGAACCCGGCATTGCTGATGTTACCGTGTATCTCTGCGGATACATCAATGACCCAGGCCCACCGATTATTGAGCAAACACTCTGTGATGCTATGAATGCGGTGGCGACCACCGTGACTGATGCCAACGGTGACTATAACTTCCCTGAATTGGCAGCGGGCAGCTATCAAACTGCCGTTGAGCAAACCGAGAAAGATACGGGCAACGAACTTGAAGACCTGACCGAAGCGCCAGGCAATAATGCCGGCCTGTCTGGTGAAATCGTATTGCCAGAAGGCGGCGTTGGTGAAGCAGACTTTGGCTATGTGCCTGAAACCGACGGTGGCGGCGTACAAACTGCCGCGGTCGATGGTACGGTCTTTGCTGACTACGATGAAGATGGCATTCAAGACCCTGGTGAAGTCGGTATCCCAGGAATTACGGTTTATCTGGAAGACGGGGTCTGTACGATTGCTGTTAACTGTCCATCAGTGATGACCCAGGCGGACGGCTCTTACCTGTTCTCGGATATCCAGTTTACTGGTAGCCAGATTACTGGCGGCAGGGAATTCTTTGTCACGGTGGATCAAACTGACCCTGAGCTGATCACATTCTGCAGTCCGCAGACTGTGGTTGATTACACAACCAGTGACTGCGCTACCAACAACCCCATCCTGACTTCTGTCTCAAGTACGCCATTCACCCTGTTCCCGGGCGATATTATCGGCGATGTGGATTTTGGTTTCGATCCGGATTCCGGAGCTGACGGCGTTAACAATACCCTGTCGGATCGCATCTGGTATGACTCCAATGCAGACGGTGACCAGGATCCAGGTGAGCCAGGTATTGCGGGCGTTACGGTTAATTTGCTGGACGATAATGGTGATGTGATCGCCACAGCAGTGACTGATAGCAATGGTGACTTCAGCTTCACTGGCATCTCAGACGAGGGTGACACCGCTGATTTCACTTATGCCATCTCGGACAATATGGGCGTGCTCAATGCTCTGACCGAGACTACCAGCACCGATGGCGACCAGGCCTTGACCGATATGTCAGGTGATATCGACAATACCGAACCGGGTGAAAATCTCGGCAACCCAAGGCTGACAGGTGCAGGTGATGGTTCTCCAAGTTTTGGTTATGTGCAGGCGCAAAGTATTCGCGGCACGGTCTACAGCGACGGTAATAATTCTGGTGACCTGGAAGACACTGATGCAGGACTGGGCGGCGTAACAGTCGAACTGCAAGATGGTGTTTGTACTACTGGCGTGGATTGTCCGACTACTACTACCAACCCGGATGGCAGTTATTTATTTACCAATGTTGCGGCAGGCACCTACGATGTCGTAGTCAATCCGGATGGTCTTGGTGATGGTGTTGCACCTGTAGGAACACCTAATGAAGACCCAGATGGTGGTAGCGACAATGAAGCTTCCGTCACTGTGCCGAGTGGTGGCAGCGTCACCGATGTTGACTTTGGTTATGTGGACGATACTTTGCCGGATATCTCGGGCACCGTGTTCCTCGATGTGGATACCGATGGTACTTACGAGCCTGATGGTAACGACGGCGTTAATGGCAATGCCGATGACGAAACCGGTGTTGCGGGTGTAACCATCGAGTTACGTGATAATAATGGCAATGTAGTAGCGACTACAGTCACCGACAGCAATGGCGACTACATCTTTGAAGATGTTCAGATCGTTGATGTCGATACCAACACTACGGACTACGTGGTTGCGGTCACCGACACCGCCAACATTCTTGACGGTTACAACCTGACCAGCGGTCTGGATCAGATTCCGGTGGATTCTTCCGGCGGTGATGTCACCGACGTGGACTTCGGTTATGCCAATGATGAAACATCTGCTGCGATTACCAGCGGTGTGTGGATCGACAGCGATGGTGATGGCATCCGTGACCTGGATGAAACACCACTGACGTCAGTAACAATCGACTTGTATCGTGATATGGATGGCGATGGTGTATTCGAGCCAAACCTCGAAGTGATTACCGGTCAGTTTGATCTGGATGGTGATGGCAATATCGATTCCGATGATACTGGCCCGATCCCAGGTACGACCTTGAGCGCCGTAGCTGGTGGCGTCGATACCAACAACGACGGTGTTATCGATGGCTCGGATGACGCCTCGGACGTGGTAATCAATGGTGTTACCTATGACGTGGTCGACGGAGTCTTGGTTAATGACGGAACCGTTACGCCAGTATCGACTGGAACATTGACTAGCGCCGATGGTGGCCCGGTTGGCACTGCGGAAACCGATGCCAATGGCAATGTGATCTTCCCTGATCTGGAAGCGGGTACTTATTTCCTTGATGTGGATGAGACCGACCCGGATCTGCCGGATGACTACGAGGAGATCACCAACTACGACGCCGGGTTCAATAACCCGAATGACACCATCCTGTTGAGTGAAGGTGAGTTGTACGACGCCGACTTCGGTTTCGTGACTGATCCAGCTGAGGCAGCGGTTACCGGTATCTTGTGGGCGGATGAGGACGCCGATGGCGTGATCGATTCCAGCGAAGCGAGACTGCCAGGAATCACGGTAACTTTGTATCTTGATACCGATGGAGATGGGATTTATGACGATGGCACGGTGACCACCACGACGGCCTCCGACGGCAGTTATGAGTTCACTGGCCTGACGCCATGTCCAGACTCCGATCCTTGCTTCCTGGTGACCTATGACCAGCCGCAGATCAACGCACTGGACCTGGATGGCAGTGAGCCAACCAATACGCCAGACCAAAACAATGGTGATCCAACCAACCCAACCCCAGATGGCATGCGCGATACTGACTATGTATTCTCGCTGGCAGCTGGTGAAGTGGGCGAGGATTACAACTTTGGTTTTGACCTGGATCCGGGTGGTTCCACGCCAAGCTTTGCCGAGATCGAAGGCTACGTGTATTACGAGCCTGAAGCTGGCACACCTGATGGTGATTTTGATGCCACCTTTGTCGCGGGCGTGAACTCCGGACCGGATTTCGGAATCGAAGAGGTTACTCTGAACCTGCTCGACAGCTCTGGCAATATCATTGCTACGACTACCGTAGGTGATGGTACCAGTGATGCCAATGGCGATGGCATGATTGATGATCTGGATGTGGGTTACTACAACTTCACTGGCCTGTTGGCAGGTGATTACACGGTCGAAGTATCCGACATTAATAATGCGCTGATTAACTTCAACCCAAGTGGTGACCCGGATGAGCTGGGTGGCCTGTGTACCGTCTGTGATCAATCCACTGATGTGACGGTGACGACTGCTTTGGTTAGTGACGTGAACTTCGGTTACCTCGGTGAGCAGGTGCTCGGTAATATCGGCAGCCTGGTCTGGTTTGATGCAGTCAATGACGGTATTTTTAATCCAGACGATGGTGATGTTGGTATTGAGGGTGTAACGGTCGAATGCTGGGTAGATACCAACGGCGATGGTGACTTTGGTGTCGCTGGAGCCAGTAACTTCACTTACGACGGTATCGATAACCTGGTGCGCACGGTGAAAACCGATGAGAACGGTGAGTACTACTGCGAGGGCATGCCTACAGGCGATTACTTTGTCGTTGTGACTGACGAAACCAACCAGATTGATTCTGATTTTGTCAGCGCTATTGTCATCGGTGGAACCGGTGCAACCACCGACACAGATCAAACCAACAAGGTTGATATCACGTCTGACCATGCCTGGTTTATCACTACGGGTTCAGACAACCTGACCGCTGACTTTGCAGTGACAGGCTCATCCAGCTTGTCCATCAGTGGTCACGTGTTTATCGAAAATGCCGACCTGGTGTCACCCGAGCAGGGCGATATCAATCTCATTGAAGTGGGTGAGGTTGACGGGACTTTCGATGATGATGCCGGGGCGACGGACAATCCTGCCGAAGGTGTCACCGTGGTGCTGTTCCGTGAGAATGATCAGGGCGTGTTTGAGCAATTCCTGACCACCACAACCAATGCCACAGGCGACTACTCATTCGACAACCTGCCAGCCGGTGAGTATATGGTAGTGGTCGATCCAACTGGTTCGGTAATCCACGGCTATGGCCAGACCGCTGATCCGGATATTGGCAGTGGTGTCGGTATAGGCGGCAATTCCAATACGGTTTGCGATACGCCAACTGCTGCATCCTGTGATGATTCCACAGCAGTCACCTTGACGGTGAGTGCGGTGAGCGATCTGAACTTTGGTTATCAGGATGGCTTTACCACAACTCCGGTTACCGTGAATTACTTCACTGCGGTTGATGCAGGTAATGCGGTTGAATTCCGTTGGGAGACTTCTAACGAGGTTGGCCACCTGGGTTACCAGGTCTATGCACGCGGCGCCGATGGTTGGATTCTGTTGAACGAAGAGTTGATCATGAAGAATGACAACGCTGGCGCTATGGCAACACGGACCTACAACTACATTGCCTACAACGTGGATGCGACCTGGTTTGCCCTGGTTGATGTGTCTACCGCCGAGGTTCTGACCCCGCATGGACCATACAAGTTGGGTGAGTTCTACGGTCAAGCAGTGGTTGAGCCAGAAGCCTTCGATTGGAGCGGTGTGCAGCTCAGAAAACCGAGCAAAGCCGAGATCTCCGATTCTGTACAACGTCGTCTGCGTCTGGCGGAGCAACTGGATCCTGATGATGATCCGGGGGATGAAGAAGATCCGTTCGATGAAGAATCTGAAGACGGAGGGCTGCAATAATGAAACATTCAATTATGAATATGCTAAGTAAGTCAGCGCATGCATTATTGCCTGCTGGATTAATCAAAGCTTCGTTGCTGCTGGCACTGCTGGCGTACAGCGGAACCAGTTATGCACAAACCGCATTGGTAAACCTGGTTGCTTCCGAACCTGGCATGCATCGCATTACCTACCAGGAACTGGCGGACCAGGGCGTTGACCTGGCCAATGTGCTGCATCGACGTTTGAGCCTGAAACACGCTGGCCAGGCGGTGCCAATTTATACCAAGGGCCAAACCAATGGTCGGCGGAAGTATTTTGGCCCCGGCGGTTATATCGAGTTCTATGCTGAGCCGGTCGACAGCTTGTACACCGATAGCCGCGCCTACACCCTGCATTATGATCGGGCTTCGCGCGTCAACTTTGCCACGCAAAAGAACCGATACAGCAATAACCAGGCTGCCGCTACTGAGTATCAACAAACCAAGGTCTACGACGGCAACGTCTACTATGACTTTCTGTCACCATCCAAAACCGATCCATGGCATTACGGCCAGGTGTTTGGCGGTGGTGTCGATGATGTGCCTGGTACGGAAGTAAACTTTGAGCTGGATGGTCTTAGCGGTGCGAGCACAGAGTTAGATGTAGAGGTATATGGCATCGTGGATCTGCCGGTGGCTGGTAATGATCATCATTTTGTTGCCAAGGTGAATGATGTTGAAGTCGGTGATCAGCAGTTTGACGGTAATGTTGCAAGTACGCTGAGCATTAACTCGGTACCAGTGGCAGCAGGCAGCAATAAATTCCAAATTTTTATACGCAGTATCGCGACCACACCGTTTGATGCTTTCGGGCTGAACAAATTGACCTTCCGCTATATGCGCAGTAGCCACACTAGCGACGATTATGTGGAAGGTTATTTTGATTCGAACCAGGCAAACGTGAGCGGCCTGACTAATAACGGTGCATTTGTTTATCGATTGGAGCCAGGTGGCGGTATCACGCGCATCACAGGCACCAAGAAGGTAGCGGCTGACACACTGGGGTTCAATACTGCCGGGGTGGCTGGCAACTACGTAGTCGCCGCGCCTGATGGTTATAAATCACCTGCAGTTGCCATGCTGCCTAACGAGGTGGATATTACCTCGGTTGAAGCTGAGTACCTGATCATCACGCATGACTCATTTATCGGCTCCGATTTGACCGACCTGGTTAATCTTCGCAATGGTGACTACAGCGTCAATGTAGTGGATGTCGCGCAAATCTACGCGCAGTTTGGTAATTACCTGCCAAGTGCTGAGTCGATACGTGACTATATTCGTTTTGCCGCCAACAACCTGGGTACCCGCTTTGTGGTACTGGTGGGTAGCGATAGTTACGATTATAAAAACTACGCTTCCGCGGCAATCAGCTTTATTCCAACTCGCTACGAAGTCACACCAGGCGATGAGTTGATTGTGCAGCAAACGCCTTCTGATGCCTCATATGGGGATACCGATCTGGATGGTGTTCAGGACGTGCATGTTGGACGTATCTCAGTCCGCACACCGACCGAACTCGGGTACGTGGTAGAAAAAATCCGCGATTTCGAGGCTCGCGCTGCGGCTGCACGCCCGAATAATGCAGGCGAAGTGTTAATAGCAGCTGATGAAGCGGACAACGGCAACAATATTACCTTTATTGATGATGTTGCAGCCTTGATCAATGCCATGCCAGATGACTGGGGCGATGTGATTCCGGATGCGTACAAGGCCTTACCTGATTTTGATGGTGGTCCTGCGGCCCACGATAAGGTGATTGACGGCATCAATAGCGGACCGCTGGTGACAGCCTACATTGGTCACTCTTCACAACAGCAGTGGTCGCGTACTACACCCCCGCTGTTTGTGGCCAGTGAAATAGCCAGCTTAACCAATATTGATAGACCGACACTGGTTACTCAATGGGGTTGCTGGAATACCTATTTTGTCGACCCAGCGGGCAATAGTATGGCCGACCAATTCCTGTCGGGCGGCCTGCAGGGCGCGGTAACCGTATTGGGTGCTTCGTCACTGACAACATCAGAAGGGGAGCGTTTGCTGGGTATCGAGTTAAGCAAGCGTATGTTTAATCCTGGCATGACAATCGGGGAAGCAGTCACCCAGGCCAAGCAGGCCCTGGCCGCGACTAACCCAGAGGCCACCGACATTATTCTCGGTTGGCAGATTCTGGGAGACCCGGCGTTGGTGATTAACCCGGAATAATTGTCCAGAAAGTGACAGCAAAACAAGCCGGCTAAACGCCGGCTTTTTTGCTTTTTTTCAGTTGGCAATTTGGCAATTCCCGGTAGAATACGCCACCCTGTCCGCACAAACCTTGAAACAACTTATCACGGCCAGACAACTACTTTACATTCACCATGAGTAAGAAAGTATTTATCAAAACCTTTGGTTGCCAGATGAACGAGTACGATTCGAATCGTATGCTCGATTCCCTGGGTGAATCACATGGGGTTGAGGCGACGAACGATGAACAGCAGGCAGACATCATTCTGCTGAACACCTGCTCCGTGCGTGAAAAAGCGCAGGAGAAGGTGTTTTCCCAATTGGGTCGCTGGCGCAAGCTCAAAGATGACAACCCCGATTTAGTCATCGGTGTCGGCGGTTGTGTGGCCAGCCAGGAAGGCGAGAGTATTATGCAGCGTGCGCCTTATGTGGACATGGTGTTTGGCCCGCAAACGCTGCATCGATTACCGAAGATGTATGACGAGGTGATCAAAACGCAGGCTGCCAGCGTGGATATCAGTTTCCCGGAAATTGAGAAGTTTGATGCCCTGCCAGCACCTAAAGTGGAAGGGGTGACTGCCTTTGTCTCCATTATGGAGGGTTGCAGTAAATACTGCTCATTCTGCGTCGTGCCTTATACCCGTGGTGAGGAGTTCTCGCGGCCCTTTGATGATGTGATTGCCGAGGTCTACAGCCTAGCACAACAAGGCATCCGCGAAGTGACCCTGCTAGGGCAAAACGTGAATGCTTACTGGGGCGAAATGCATGACGGTAGCATGGCAGATTTTGCCCTGTTGATTCGCTATGTGGCGGAGATTGAAGGCATAGATCGCATTCGATACACCACCTCGCACCCGCTTGAGTTTACCGACAGTCTGATCAATGTGTACGCCGATGTGCCGAAACTGGTGAATCATTTGCACCTGCCGGTTCAGTCCGGTTCCGACCGTATCCTGGCCGCGATGAAACGCCGCTACAAGGCCGAGGATTACGTCAAGATAATCGAGGAGATCCGCAAGATTCGTCCGAACATCAGCATGTCTTCTGATTTTATTATTGGCTTCCCAGGCGAAACCGATGAAGACTTTGAAGCCACTATGGAGCTGATTGAAACCATTGGTTACGACACCTCGTTCAGCTTTATCTACAGTGCTCGTCCAGGAACACCCGCGTCCGACCTGACCGATGATGTGCCAATGGAAGTGAAGCAAGCTCGCCTGCAACGATTGCAAAAGCGCATTATCGAAATGGCCCTGCAAATCAGTCATGACATGGTAGGGACGGTTCAGACTGTTTTGGTCGACCGGCCAGCCCGCAAGGATCAGACCCAGATATCTGGTCGCACCGAGAATAACCGCGTGGTTAACTTCGATGGAGACCACGCCCTGATCGGACAATTTGTAGACGTTGAGATAACCGAAGCGCTACCAAATTCACTGCGTGGTGTGATCATATAAATTAAGCAAAACCGTCACTCTTTAGTCTTGTTTTCTCGATTGGGATGTTCTATAACGTTTGTATGAATTGCATTCCATGGCAGCAGCCAATTCCGGATATCAAACCAGCGTCACTGGGGCGTTATTCGGGCAACGCAAGGTTAAAGATTAGATGAACAGGACACGTCATTGAATCAAGCCCTACCCGCGAAAACCATATCACTCGGTTCTCAGGAATCTCCAGCAGATAACGCGCGATTATCCATACTCTGCGGAGAACGACACAGCAACATCAAGACCATTGAGCAAGAACTGCTGATCAAGTGTTATCAGCAGGGTGCTGATTTCGTCTTGCAAGGCAACTCAGAGCAGATTGAAATTGCCGCACGCGTGTTGCGTAAACTCTATCAGTTAACCAGTAACCGCAGTGGTCTAGAGGAATCCAAAATTTATCAAGTAATCAACAATATGTCGGAACCCGCAGAACAAGATCTGGAATTTGAGCGTATTAAAGCACCGCTCAAACAGGTAGTTGCAAAATCAAAATCGCAGAGCGATTATATGAATGCGATAGCCAAACATGATGTGGTGTTTGGTATTGGTCCGGCTGGGACCGGCAAAACCTATATCGCGGTCGCCAAAGCGGTTGATGCACTGGTGAATGATGAAGTGAGTCGAATCGTACTGGTCCGGCCGGTCGTTGAAGCAGGTGAACATCTCGGTTTTCTGCCAGGCGATATCAGCCAGAAGATTGATCCTTATTTACGACCGCTGTACGACGCCTTGTATGAGTTGCTCGGATTTGAACGCGTCAGTGCGCTGATCGAAAAGAACAGTATTGAACTGGCGCCGTTGGCTTATATGCGTGGTCGCACTTTGTCGAACGCATTCATCATCATGGACGAGGCACAAAATACCACCGTGGCGCAAATGAAGATGCTGCTCACCCGAACCGGCTTCGGTTCCAAGGTGGTGATTACCGGGGACTTGTCACAGGTTGATTTGCCGAAGGGCACTTATTCAGGCCTCAAGCATGCGCTTTCCATCCTTGACGGTGTACGTGGTATCAAGGTCACCAAATTTTCCGGTAAAGACATTGTTCGTCACCCACTGGTGCAACGAATTGTTGAAGCCTACGAGAAAAATGAACGTCGCGACTAAACCGGGTGCCTGCAAGGAAGGTAAAGACCCGTCGGCGATACTCGATTTGGATGTCCAGATCGCACTCGAGGAGAACGAGGCGGAGGAACCTCCGAGCGGAGCAACACTGCTGAACTGGGCCAGCCTGGCCTACCTGTCGGTCCTGGAGGAGTCCGAGCAAACCGAGTCCTCGCAAGGAAATGCCGCCGAGCTGACGATTCGTATTGTTGGTGAAGCGGAAATGATCGCTCTCAATGGCAGTTATCGCGACAAACAGAAAACCACCAATGTGTTGTCGTTTCCGGTTGACCTGGATGCAGAGTTACGGGATGAGTTACCCATTAAATTATTGGGTGATGTGGTGATTTGTCACCCGGTCATTATTGCAGAAGCACAACAACAGAAGAAAACAGTATCAGATCACTATGCGCATATGGTGACGCATGGGGTTCTGCATTTAAACGGCTACGATCACCAGGATGACGATAGCGCTGAACGTATGGAAGCACTTGAAAAACAGATATTGGCCAAAAGCGGAATTGCCAATCCATATAGTTAAAAACGGAATTTGCTGTGAGAGATACCCAGATCAATGAATAAAGACGATAAACCTCCTTCGAACGGGCGCAGCTCAATTGCTAATCTGATCAGTCGTTGGCTGCCAAGCCACCGGGCAGAATCCAGGGCCGAGGTATTGGAAAACCTCAAGATGGCCGAGCAAGACGGCATTGTGGCGCGTGACGCCTACGACATGATGCAACGCGTGATGTATGTATCCGACCTTAAAGTCAGAGACATCATGATACCGCGCAGCAATATGGTGTCGGTCGAGAAAGAGGATGACCTGGATCGTTGTCTGGATGTCATGGTTGAGAGTGCGCATTCGCGGTTCCCCATTGTCGACAATGAACGGGACCAAATTATCGGCATCTTATTAGCCAAGGACCTCTTGAAGTTTTTTGACGACGACCACAAACAAAAGTTCAACCTGCGTGACCTCACACGACCGGTGGTGTTTGTGCCCGAAAGTAAACGTCTCAATGTGTTACTCAGCGAGTTTCGACAAAACCGCAATCATATGGCGGTAGTGGTGGATGAGTACGGTGCGGTGGCGGGCTTGGTCACCATTGAAGACGTACTCGAACAAATTGTCGGTGATATCGAAGATGAGCACGACTTTGAGGAAGAAGAGAGCATGATTCGTACCCTTGATGATGGCGAGACCATCATCAAGGCCGTGTTGCCGGTTGATGAGTTTAATGAGCATTTCTCCAGCAATCTGATCGAGACTGCCAGTGACACGGTGGGTGGATTGATTTCACAAACCCTGGGGCATGTGCCGCAGCGAGGCGAAATAACGGAAATTGACGATATCCAGTTTGAGATCGTGCATGCCGATTCACGCCGAGTTCACTTGATCAGCATCAAGAAATAGCCAACACTGGGCGCATTCCAGTTTCCAGATGTCTCGGTGACCAACACAAGCAAAGACTTTAAACCAATACCAATATGTCCAACGCCCCAACTGTTTACCTGATTGACGCCAGCATTTATATCTTTAGAGCCTGGTTTTCCGTGCCGGACTCCATGCGTGGTGAAAATGGGCAACCAGTAAATGCGGTCTATGGGTTCAGTCGTTTCCTGACGGAGTTTGTTGAACGCAGTGAGGCATCCCATGTGGCGGTGGCGTTTGATGAAAGTCTGACTACCTCGTTTCGCAATGAGATTTATCCTGAGTACAAGATGAATCGCGAATTACCACCTGAGGAATTGTCCCGACAGTTCAAGCTGTGTCGGCGCGTGGCTGAGGCGGCAGGTCTGTATTGCACGGCACACGATTCCTATGAAGCGGATGACCTGATTGCCAGCAAGGCCCTGGAAATGCGCGAACACGGATTTCGTAACGTGATTGTGAGTGGCGACAAAGACCTGGCGCAGGTGTTGCGCGGCGACGATTTCTGGTGGGATTTTGCCCGCGATGAACAACGTGATAGTCACCGGGTGAGAGATAAGTTTGGCGTTCCGCCAGAAGCGATACAGGATTACCTGGGTCTCTGCGGCGACGCGGTGGATAATATTCCCGGAGTGCCCGGCGTCGGGCCAAAAACCGCAGCAGCCTTGCTGCAACAATTTGGCAGCGTGGAAGCAATCTATGACAACCTGCCTGAAATCGTCCATCTAAAGATCCGTGGTGCCAAAACACTGCCGAACAAGTTGCGTGATTTCCAGGAACAGGCGCTGCTCTCCAAACAGCTGGCCACAGTGGCTTACGATGCACCGATCGAGAAGGGCCACGAGGTATTACGTCGACGCGCGGCCGAAGTGGGGTCTCTCCAGGAGATCAGTGAAATTATTGGTGGCAGAGGTGAAGGGCTGTTTCAGCGCCTGGCTGAGGCGGCACGCAAGGCCAGCTAAGAGCTGCCAGGCTGAGGCAAAGTAGTTATTAACAGCTGGTAGGGCGCCTTGCATCAGGCGGGGGGTTCTGCAATTATTTGCGCCCGTGCTGAAATCAACCATCGTCCACAGCGGGCGCAAGGGGAGCAAGCAGTGTACAAAGCCTATTTTGGATTAACCGAGCGACCGTTTTCAATCGCACCTGATCCACAATATCTCTATATGAGCTCACGCCACAAGGAGGCCATGGCGCACTTGAGTTATGGCCTGACTCAGGGCGGTTGTTTCATCGTGCTTACTGGCGAGGTTGGCACAGGAAAAACCACGCTGTGCCGCAACCTGCTGGGTGAACTGCCTGACGATCTGGATGTCGCGCTAATCCTTAACGCCAATATCAATCGACAAGAGCTATTGCAGACTATCTGCGACGAATTGAAGATCGACTACGATTTGAGCAGCACGCAGAAGCAGTTGCTGGACCTGATCAACCAATCGCTGCTCGACTCTTTTGCCAATAATCGCCATACCGTGCTGATTATTGATGAGGCGCAATTGCTTAGTCGTGATGTGCTGGAACAAATCAGACTGCTCACTAACCTGGAAACCACTAAGTCCAAGTTATTGCAGATCATCCTGATCGGGCAGCCCGAACTCAATGAAATTCTTTCTCGCAACGATCTGCGCCAATTGGCCCAGCGGGTCACGGCACGCTATCACCTGGGGGCATTGCGACCAAATGAAATTGAGGAGTACGTCAATTTCCGTCTCAGTGTAGCCGGTTGCAAGAAACCATTGTTCAGCAAGCAGGCCCTGGGCAAGCTGCACGCACTCACCGATGGCATTCCGCGTAGAATTAACGTATTGGCCGATCATGCGCTCTTGGCGGCTTACTCTGCCGACCTCACCATGATCGACTCCAAGGTAGTAAAGGCTGCGGCTAATGATGTGTTCATAGAAACGGCTCCCAAACAGGCTTTGCAGAGCAAAATAGTTCGGAACCTGCGCAAGTGGTGGCTGCCTGTCACGGCTTTGCTGTTGTTTAACGTTGGTCTGTGGTGGCTGTTTACTGGCGATAAAGCCTCTCCTTCGGTAGTCCAGGAGGTTAACCAGGGTTATCCATCTGAGCAGCCAATTGATGAAGCAGAGCAAGCGCCTGTTGAGTCTGCGCAGAGCGAGCCCGTACTCGACCCGGAATCATCAGTGGCTGAGTCTGCCGACAACGCCCAGTCTGCTGTTGAACCAGAGAGGGTGACAAATCAGCAGGGCTCAGACGAGAGCGAGATTACCGACCCCCTCGCCCCTGCAGAGGCGATAACGGCTCAGGTTTCTGCCACGGCTGAGGGCTCTCCATCCGCTGAAGGCTCTCCATCCGCTGAGGGCTCTTTACCGGCTGAGGGCTCTCCATCCGCTGAGGGCTCTTTACCGGCTGAAGGCTCTCCATCCGCTGAGGGCTCTGTATCGGCTGAAGGCTCTCCATCCGCTGAGGGCTCTCCATCCGCTGAGGGCTCTCCATCAACCTCTAGCTCTCCGAGTGGCGAAGAGCAGATCAGTATTATCAACAACACCCAGGTGGCACCAGGAAAAGTGTTGGTTGCCGACGAATTTCTCGATGCGTCGGATCAATTGCCAGCTGAAATCGAACAGGCCTTGGGCGCTGTTGGTCAACCGCTTTCTCAGACCAGTTCGACCGCCGCACCTGCTAACCCTAACTTGGCCATGAATGATGTATTGCAGAATAGTGCCTTTGCAGCAGTTCTGGATACTTCCGCAGATGTCACCGGGCGCATTTCGGCGTTTCGTAACCTGGCCTTGATCTGGCAACAACGCCTGCCCGAAACACTGTTAAGAACGGCCTGCGAAGAAGTGGCCAACACTGGATTGCGCTGCCTGGGTTTTGATCAGTGGTCGCAACTGCTCAATTTTAATCGCCCCGCCATTCTTGTCCTGAGTCATCGCGACCAGCTGCACCGGGTGATTGTGCGATCAATTGATGCACAACAGGCCGAGGTGCTGGTCGGCAGCAGGGTGTATGTTGTCAGCCTTCCAGAACTTCGCGCGCGCTGGAACGGCAATGGTGTATTGTTCTGGCGCCCGAGCGCAGCGGGAGAAAGCCTAAGGAAAATCGGCGATAATGGGTCGGGAGTCCTTGCCACACGGAACTTTTTAAATCGTGCCCTGGATCAATCGAATATGCCCTTACTCAGATCGATCAGCAATCCGGATTTTGACCTGGATATGTCGCAGAAGGTGTTTGCGTTGCAGACCCGCTACGGCATCGCAGGAGACAGCCAGGTGGGCAATGAAACCTATTTGCTAATGAACGAAATAGTTGAATCAGATTCAACCCCGGTGCTGCGCAATCGGTTATTCTAGGGACACTATCCAAGGCCAACTATGTCTACGATTCTTGATGCACTGAAAAAATCCGAACAGGAACGCAAACTTAACAAGTTGCCGACCTTGTCGGATATGCCTGCACCGGAAGAACCCCGGCGCTGGCCGCAAATGGTGATAATCGCTTTACTGCTGCTTGTGGTTGCCTTATTGGCCTGGTTGAGTCTTGGCTGGCTGGAAGATCGATCCACGACAAACCCGGCGGACCAGCACAACATCGTGGTGGACAACGACAGCGTAGGCGCGCCAAACCCGCTCGCGCAGCAGGGCAGTGGCGATATTATCGTCAATGTCGTCTCTTATTCAGAACAGCCAGAACAACGGTTTGTGATGATTAACGGCAAGCTTTATCGCGAAGGCGAGTTTGTACGGGCGGGGCTGATGATTGAGCGTATCACGCCCGAATCTGTCGTGATGATTGACCGCGGCAGACGCGTAGAACGCCAGCCTTAAACAGGCCCGACAAAGGAGGCTGTAGGTGCTGGCTATCGGTTGGCAGCTTTGGTTATAATCCCGCGCTGAGCGTTTTTTGCCAAAGGCTCAAGACTGTACCCCACGATTACTCAAGGCCAAAATGGGCTTGAGATCATCCACACACACGCTAGCTGAGTTGAACAGATCAGCCGAGAACACCCATGAGTTTGTCTTCCGAAGTCGCCAGACGTCGAACCTTTGCGATCATCTCGCACCCGGATGCGGGTAAAACAACCCTGACGGAACGCCTGTTGTTGTCCGGAGGCGCGATTCAGATGGCGGGCAATGTGAAAGCCCGTAAGTCCGGCCGCCATGCCACTTCGGACTGGATGGAGCTGGAAAAGCAGCGCGGCATTTCAGTGACCTCCTCGGTGATGCAATTCATCTATGACGACAAGATGATTAACTTGTTGGATACGCCGGGTCACGCGGACTTCTCGGAAGACACTTATCGCACCTTGACCGCGGTAGATTCAGCGCTGATGGTGATCGATATTGCCAAGGGTGTGGAAGAACGGACCATCAAGCTGATGGAGGTGTGTCGTCTGCGCACAACGCCAATCATGACTTTTGTCAACAAGATGGATCGTGAGGGACGCGACCCAATCGAGGTCATGGACGAAGTCGAATCGGTATTGGATATTGCCTGTGCTCCGATGACCTGGCCGGTTGGCTCAGGAAAACAGTTTCGGGGCGTCTATCGACTGTATGACGACACCACGCACCTATTTGCCGGGCGGCCGGGAAATGATGAAAACGAAGACGTTTTTATCAAGGGGCTGGATAACCAGGAATTGGACCAGGCCTTGGGCAGTTTGGCTGATGAGTTGCGTGAGGAATTAGAGCTGGTGCGCGGCGCGAGTAATGAGTTCGACCTGGACTTCTACCTGAGCGGAGACTTAACCCCGGTATTTTTTGGCTCGGCAATTAATAATCTCGGAGTGGACGAATTAATGGCCAATTTCGCCCAACACGCACCGGCTCCGCAGGGCCGCGAAGCTGAAACACGTGAGGTCAGCTCTGCGGAAGAGAAGTTCACCGGTTTTGTATTCAAAATACAAGCCAATATGGATCCTTCCCACCATGACCGTATTGCTTTTATGCGCATCACATCAGGAAATTTCGCCAAGGGCAAAAAACTCCGGCATGTGCGGCTTAAGCGCGATATGGCGATCAATAATGCCAGTTCCTTCATGGCTTCCAAGCGGGAGCAAACCGAGGATGCTTTTGCGGGCGATATTATCGGTGTCCATAATCATGGCACCATCCAAATCGGCGACACCTTCACTGAGGGCGAAGAACTCAAATTTACTGGCATTCCCAATTTTGCTCCGGAGCTGTTCCGGCGTGTCAGTCTGCGTGACCCGCTTCGTGCCAAGGCCCTGCAGAAAGGCTTGATTCAATTGAGTGAGGAAGGAGCCACCCAGGTATTTAGACCCCTGATTAACAATGACTTGATCCTGGGCGCGGTAGGAATACTGCAATTTGACGTGGTAGCACATCGCTTAAAAAGCGAATACAACGTGGAATGTGGGTTTGAGCCAGTGCAAGTCGCCACCGCGCGTTGGCTGCATTTTCCGGATGCGAAAATGGAAGAGGAGTTTCGACGTAAAAACGAAGCCAATATCGCTTTGGACGGCGCGGAGTGCTTAACGTATATCGCACCGAACATGGTCAACCTTCAGCTCACCATTGAGCGCTGGCCCGACGTAGAGTTTCGCGAAACACGCGAAATCTGATTTACTCAGGCAACGTTGGCCTCAATACCATCCCGGAACTGCAATTCCGCCAGGCGGCCATACAGTTCGGAGCTGCGCAACAGCTCCTCATGCCGCCCTTTGGCGACTAATTTTCCATCCTGTAATACGGCTATCTGATCAGCATCAACAATAGTTGAGAGTCGGTGCGCGATGATAATAGTAGTCCGACCTTGCATCAGGGTTTCCAGCGCCTGCTGGACGTGATACTCACTTTCTGAATCCAGTGCGCTGGTCGCTTCATCGAGTAAGAGTATGCGCGGGTTTTTCAGAATAGCCCGGGCGATCGCAACCCGCTGACGTTGGCCACCTGACAGTCGCACACCTTGCTCACCCAAAAAACTATGGTAGCCATCCGGCAGTTCCTGGATAAATTCATGGGCGTGAGCCGCCTTGGCTGCAGCGATCACTTCTTGCTCGCTGGCATCGGGCTTGCCATATCGAATATTGTGTAACACATCGCCGCTGAACAACGTGGGTTGTTGCGCTACCACCGCGAGTTGTTGTCGCAGGTCCTGTGGGGAAAGATTGCGAATATCCTGGCCACCCAGTCTCACGCTGCCCGAATCCGGATCATAGAATCGTTGCAGTAATTCAAATACTGTGGATTTGCCAGCGCCGGAGGGGCCGACCAGTGCCAGTGATTGCCCGGTGCGGATGCTCAAGTCCAGGTTTTCCAGGGCCGGTTGGTCAGGGCGCGAAGGATAACGAAAGGTTAGATTCTGAATTTGCAATTCCGCATCGAGCTGGTCTGCCGAAACAGGCTGCGCCGGGCTTTCAATCAGGCTCTCAACGCTGAGTAATTCAAACATGCGCTCTGCGGCTCCGGCGGCACGTTGCAATTCACCGATCACTTCGGAAATGGTTGCCACCGCACTTGCTACCATCACTGCGTAGAAAATAAATGCGCCAAGTTCGCCAGCCGACATCACGCCATTGATCACATCCGTGCCGCCGACCCAGAACATGCCGGCGCAGGCACTGAAGATCAGGGCAATAACCACTGCGATTAACAGCGCACGTTGTCGAATGCGCATCCGCGCGATGCGAAAGGCTTCTTCAACATGGTTATTGAAGGCGCCGCGCTCATTCCCTTCCTGGGTATAACTTTGTACTGTTTTAATCTGCTGAATGATTTCCCCTGCGTAGGTGCCGACATCCGCAATCGAATCCTGGCTCTTGCGCGACAGGGTTCGAACCCGGCGGCCGTACATGAGAATTGGCACCAACACCAGCGGAACGCAAGCCAGGACCAGGCCGCTCAGCTTCAGGTTGGTAACGAACAACATAATCAAGCCACCCACTAAAGTGAGTGCGGATCGCAATGCCATCGACGCTGATGAGCCAATCACTGTTTGTAGCAACGTGGTGTCTGTGGTCAGTCGTGAGACAATTTCGCCACTGCGATTGGTTTCAAAATAATTGGGGTGCAGGGTGAGCATGTGCTCAAATACGTCTTCTCGCAAATCCGCTGACACGCGTTCACCCAACCAGGAAACCAGGTAGAACCGGGTGTAAGTGCCGATGGACATCAGCAAGGCAATGCCAACAATCAGCAGGGCGCCATTGTTGAGTTGCTCAATCGAGCCGGCGACAAAACCCTCATCAATAATAAAGCGTACCCCATAGCCCATCGACAGGGTGACGGCGGCGGTAAACACCAGTGCGGCGGAGGCAGCCAACAGAATGCCTTTATAGGCAAGCAGGTAACTGGAGAGTTTGAGGAGTACCGAGTATTTACCGGATTCCGATTTTTCTTTGGTAGACGGCATAGCGAAGATATGGGCGCGGTTTCAGCAATTACAAGAATTGTGGTCCATTACTCAGGCTATCGCGCCCTTACCAATTCCTTCAAAGGCCTTGATGCGAATCTCAGCCTCAGGCTGGTCGGTGCTAAGCATACGTTGCAAGTGTTCAGCAATGCACTCCACTGTACTGTCGTTATGCATCAGGTGTACACGGTCTGCTGGCAGTTCCAGCATGAAATCGCCTTGCTCGGTCTGATAGGCAAACTGGATGCGCTCTTCTGATCTCTCTTGAATGTCTTCCCGCGTGCCCAGGTAGATGTCCTGCCAGCGGCTCGCAACGGATTGTTCGAGCGCTGTATCGCGCTCACCGTCTTTCCATATTTGTACCTGGGAGCGGTGTCCGTGGGCAATACGCTGGCAGTTACCGTCGTGTTTTTTTAGCCCATGGCTATAGCAGTAATAGTTTCCAGCCGCCTGCTCCTCTGTAAGAGTGACCCGGACTTCACGCACATTCTCAGGTAGCGCTGCCATCAACAAGCGGTCTAAAAACTCGACGACCGCCTCACGGCCCACACGAGTTGTCGGTATCAATGTAATGGCGCTGGCCGGGGACTGGTGCAGGATTACTTGCTGATGATGGTCAGTGAAACGCACCGAACACTGTGCGTCACCTGTCTCATTGTCAGCTTGTTTTTGATGCTGAATTTCGGTGTCGTCAAATGCAGCTGGGATCAGCAATTTATGATCAACTTGATCGTCGATAACACGCTTGATGGTTTTCTTTACCTTGGCAAAATCAAACACCATGCTTTGTTCGTCCAGCTCACCGTGTAACTCAATATCAACAATCCAGCTGGCGCCAATCAGGCCACGCTCAGGATCTAGGATAGAGCAGTCGATGACAGTCAAATTGTCGACAAAAAGGCGCGGCATGATTTACCTGGAAATGGAAGAAATAGGGCGTTGGCGAGGGTAAAATTATACTACAATTCGCGCCTGACAAATCCGCCAAACATTGACTTCGTAGATCTTATGACCGTAACTCGATTTCCACCCAGCCCCACTGGTTATCTTCATATTGGAGGCGCTCGAACCGCGCTCTACTCCTGGCTGCATGCTCGCCAGCAGGGGGGTAAATTCGTATTGCGAATTGAAGATACTGATTTGGAACGATCCACGCCGGAGTCTGTCCAGGCGATTCTGGATGGTATGCAGTGGTTACAGCTTGACTACGACGAGGGTCCCTACTACCAAACTCAACGCTTCGATCGCTACCGAGAAGTGGTCAGCGAATTGTTAGAGAATGGTCATGCCTATCACTGCGAGTGCAGTCGCGAGCGGCTGGACGCCATGCGGGAGGAACAAAAGGCCAAAGGATTGAAACCCAAATATGATGGACGTTGTCGTGAACTGGGATTGCCGGCTGGCGAGAATACTGTCGTAAGGTTCAAGAACCCACTGGAAGGTGAAGTGATAATCGCAGACCTGGTTAAGGGTGATATTGCGATTTCAAATCGAGAGCTGGATGACCTGGTGATCGCTCGCAGCGGTGGTGTGCCGACCTACAACTTGACTGTTGTCGTCGATGACATGGATATGGGAATCACCCATGTGATTCGTGGTGATGATCACATTAACAATACGCCTCGGCAGATCAATATTCTCAAGGCGCTGGATGTGCCCCTGCCATATTACGCACACGTACCGATGATCCTGGGTGAGGATGGTGCGCGTATGTCTAAGCGTCATGGTGCAGTCGGCGTCATGCAATACCGTGACCAGGGTTATCTGCCAGCGGCTCTACTCAGCTACCTGGCGCGCCTGGGTTGGTCACATGGCGACCAGGAATTGTTCAGTACCGAAGAGTTGTTGAAACTGTTTCGAGTAGAAGATGTCAGCCGCTCGGCGTCAACCTTCAGTCCAGATAAATTGCTGTGGGTGAACCAGGAATTTATCAAGGCCATGTCCGCAGCCGAACTGCTTGACGCAGCGCGTTGGCATTTCGAGCAGGCGAGCGTCGATCTCACCGACACTGACTATGCCATCAAGGTTGTCGACTTGATCAAGGAGCGCTGCAAAACCCTGGTGGATGTCGTGCAACAATCACGCTATTTCTTTCATGACGTCGATGCTTATGATGAAACCCAGGTGCGCAAACATATAAAACCAGTGTCCCCTGAATTGCTTTCAGCGTTGATCACAAAACTTGAAGGAATAGAAGAATGGCAAGCTGAAGCGATTCATGCCGAGGTGCAAAGTGTGGTTGATGAGTTTGAAGTCGCTTTTGCTAAAGTTGCGCAACCGGTAAGAATTGCAGTAACGGGGAGTACGATTTCACCATCGATCGACCAAACATTGTTTCTCCTGGGCAAGGACTCCGCGCTGGATAGGCTCCGTTCTGGATTGGAATTTTTCCAGCAAGAGCTGGAAAAACGGACGTAAAAACATCTGCTTGGAAAGCAGTTCAGTAGTTCCTTGACCTTCTGTGCGGAAATTAATCCGCTTCGTCGCAGCATTGATGAAATAACTTTAATTAGCCAGTGACTACTAAGTTTTACCCTGCTAGAATTATTTTCGTGGCTGGGCCGAGAAACTAATTGGCTTGTGAATACAATCCGGTATAGACTTAGCCACATCAAGTTCTGCTTTAGACGGAACGATAATAACAAAATGATACAGTCCTCTAGGATTGGTAAACGGGTTTCACGACCCTTTGCTGGTAAGAGGTTTGCCATAGGAGAAGATGTTAGCTTCGCGTGCGAGATGGGGCGCGAAACTGGTTACTAGAAAATGTAATCTGGCAACAGATAAAATTTCGGAATGATTGACACGGTTCCAGGCTTGAACAAAGTTTAGAAACGAGTCGGCTCAAAGAAGATGTAGATGTTGTTGTGGTTTTAGCAGTGAATCAGGATTTGTTAAGTCATGGTTCAATCATTGTTTCAGTTTATTAACCAATGCTGATGCGATTGAAACTGCGTCAAACCTCCAGATTGTTTTTATTGGTAGCATGAAGCCCCCAAATGTAGTTTGTTCGCACAACGGGTTCTCAGTCGTAGCAGTATTACGGGTGAATTCGGCCGAGCTGCTTGTCCCTCCTAAATTGAGCGCATTCCTTTTGCTCACAATCCTTTGGTGCTGACCTATAGATGGTTTGTAGGTGGTATCGTTTTTCTTTATCTTTTCGTGCCGACTGGATTTGCTCACCGGGAACGCTCCGGTAAGTAAAGTTTGTCTTAAAACATTACTTGTGAAATCACCACGCGCCGGGGTTTAGGTCAAGGCAATGCAAAGCATTAACGCGTGGCACGATTTCGGTCATAATTTTAATTCGATGCATCTGTTATTGTTGCAACTACGATTACTGCGAATCTTTAGATAGAACACATTGTCAAACTCTCTTTCCTTTATATGTCCGGTAGCGCCTTTAAATGCCGCCGCCGGAAGAGAGCTTGACACTGTATTTGGATAGAGAATTGTATTTCAGCGAGCAACAAGAACGCTGCATCGGGTTTTAACAGGTGGGTACAGATAAGCGGGTCAAAGTGTAGGTTGCCGCGAATATGTATTCATCATCATTGAATCTAGTTGGCTAGATGTCATTACAAGAGGTTAAGTTTAAAATGAAAAAATCTTTACTGAATTGGATTGGTCAAGCGATAGCAATCACTGCTATCAGCGCGATCGCAACTACTGCGGTGATGGCGCAGTCATCGGGAGGCTCAGTCGACGCGGCATTCGCGCGCGAGCTCAAGCTGGTTGAAGGCTTAAAAGTCTACAACGCGCAGTTGGCAAAACAGCTTGAAGCGCAAGAAGCGGCCAAAAACGAAATCAGAGCTTCGATCACGGGTTCTAAAGATATGGCGCCACAAGTAGTGCCTCTGCTGAACAAAATGCTTTCCGCACTGGAAAAATTTATCCAAGCTGACTTGCCTTTCCATCGTGAGGAGCGCCTCAACAGCGTTGGTGAACTCAAAGCCCTGATGTTGAACTCGGAAGCGTCTGATTCAGACCGATTCCGCAACATCATGGATATCTACACCATCGAAATTGAATACGGTAATGATTACGAAGCCTATCCGAGCACGGTGGATATCGATGGCGTAGAAACGCCGGTGGATATGCTGCGTGTTGGTCGTCTTGGCTTGTATTACCAAACCAAGGACCAAAAGCGCTCTGGCATGTGGGATCGAGCCACAGGTGCCTGGGCGCCATTGGACAGCGATACCAATCGCAATATTCGCAAGGCAATCAAGGTAGCTGCAAAAACAGTAGCACCAGAATTGCTGACCCTGCCAATTTCAGCGCCGGAGGGTGTGTAACATGAAGCAATTAATAACAACAGCTGCCATCATTATTAGTGCAGCACTTCTAGCCACTCCTGCACATGCGCAATCTGTAGACGAGTTACTGGAACAGATCAGAACCGGTTCTCTGCAAAAAACCAAAGAGGCTGCGGATCTGGAAAACCGATTTCGTTCTGCTGGCAACGGCAAAGCTGCCATGGTTAGCGCGTTGCAAGCCCAACGTGCTCAACTTGAAGCTACCAGTAATAGTCTGGAGCAGCAATTTGCCGCCAACGAAGAAGAGCTGAATGGTTTGCGTAATCTGCGTCAACGTGAGTTGGGTGACCTTAACGATCTGTTCGGTTCAGTCCAACAGGTGGCAGGTGAAGCTCAGGCGAGTTTCGATACGTCGCTGATTTCCGCTCAGTTCCCTGGCCGTGCAGAAAAGTTCGCCAATCTCTCGAAGAAGATTAACCAGTCTAACGAACTGCTCTCCATCGCAGAGCTGGAATCTGTTTGGGCTGAGATCTTTAACGAAATGGCTCAGCAAGGCAAGGTATCCAAGTTTAATGCCTCGGTAGCGACTGCCTCTGGCGCCAAGGAAGATCGCGTGGTTACCCGCGTTGGTTCTTTTAACCTCGTTGGCGGTGGTAACTTCCTGACTTATGGCCAAGGCGGTGTGGCTGAATTGCCACGTCAGCCAGATGGTCGTTTTCTGAGCCAGGCGGAAGACCTTGAAGGGGCCGGTGCAGGTTCCAGTGTTGAGTTCTCTGTTGACCCAACCAAAGGTACTCTCTTAGGTGCAGCGGTAGAGCGCCCAAGCACCATGGAGCGTGTTGCTCAAGGTGGTACCGTGGGTTACATCATTTTGACCGTCGGTGCGATCGCTGCATTGATAGCTATATGGAAAATCGTCACCCTGATGGGTGTTGCCAGCGCGGTGCAAAAACAGGCTGCCAACCCAGGTTCACCTGATCAGAAAAACCCATTGGGTCGCGTATTGCAGGTATTCCATGACAATCCTGAAAGCGACACCGAGGCCCTGGAGCTGAAGCTCTCCGAAGCGATAATGAAGGAAACACCAAAGTTAACCTCTTGGCTGATGTTTCTTAAAATTGTTTCGGTGGTGGCACCTCTGGCCGGTCTGCTGGGTACAGTACTCGGTATGATTGAAACCTTCCAATCCATCACCCTGTTCGGCGCCGGCGATCCGAAGCTGATGGCGGGTGGTATTTCTCAGGCACTGGTAACAACCGTTTGTGGTCTGGTAGTGGCGATTCCAATCGTATTGCTCCACACAGCTGCGGCGAGTAAAGCCAAGCGTGTTGAAGAAATCCTGGAAGAACAATCAGCTGGAATGGTTGCGCGTCAAATAGAGGGTTAATCACCCTCTATTTTTCGTGGCAGGCAGTATCAGCCGTATTTAAACGTATGTAGAGGTTTACACAGATGCCAGAGTTTATATTAGTCATCTTTGAAGCAATCCGGGATTTTATGGATCTCGGCGGTCCGGTTTTGTATTTGATCGCCGCCCTGTTGATCGTGATGTGGTTCATGATCCTGGAACGCATTCTTTATTTTCGCGGACCACACAAGCAATTGGTCAAAGAAGCCATTGACGAATGGGAGGGCCGACCGGAGCGTATTTCCTGGGCTGCCCACCAGGTGCGTGAAGAACTGGTTTCTTCGGTCGGGGTCAAAATGCGTGAAAACCTGTCGATGATCCAGGCCTGTGTGGCACTTGCACCGTTGTTTGGTCTGCTGGGCACCGTTACCGGCATGATCGAGGTTTTCCAGGTTATGGCGATAAACGGCACCAGTAATGCTCGTGCCATGGCCGGTGGTGTATCACAAGCAACCGTTCCGACTATGGCCGGAATGGTGGCCGCATTATCAGGTTTATTCCTGAGCTTTTGGTTGCAACGCAAGTACGAGCAAGAGCGCGAGCTGTTGAACGAGCACCTGACCCTGGATCACTAGTACCGGGCCCCAAATTATTGCGTTACGTGTAGGCGGGAGATTCCTTACTGATTATTCATATTTAGTTACAAATCCAGCCGGATTTACTATAGGAATAATGAGTGACTATCACTAAGAATCGACCCGCTTACCGAGCCAATATCAAAGAGGCCTAACAAGACACCCTTACGGGGAGAAATTGAATGAGACGAACTCGAAAACAAGAAGACGATACCAAGATCGACATCACACCGATGTTGGACGTGGTCTTCATCATGTTAATCTTTTTTATCGTTACCGCGAGTTTTATCAAGGAAAGTGGTGCCAAGGTAAACAAACCAGACGCAACTACCTTTGAGAAAAAGCCGAAAGCAACCATTTTGCTGGCGATTAATGAACGTGACGAAATCTGGTTGGATCGACGCAAGCTGGATCCGCGCGCGGTTAAGGCCAACCTGACTCGTCTGCGTGCTGAAAATCCTGAAGGTGAGGTGATCGTCCAGGCAGACATCGAATCCACCGCTGAAACAGTCATGAAGGTAGTGGAAGCTTTAAAAGACGCTGGCATCCCGGTGCCAACGATTGCAACCGAATCGGAGTAGTTTTATGACCAGAGCAATCCCATCATCGATCATCTCAGTATTAATTACACTGGGACTTATTCTCACGATGTACGGTTTAATCAAGATGGACGAGCCGAATCTTGAGGAACGTAAATCATTTAAGCTGCCTGACTTCTCCGCGCCACCTGAGAACGAGGACCTGCAGACTATTGCCCCTAAACCGGATCGGCCTGATGAAGTTCAGGAGCAACCTGATGTACCGGACGTTGATGTGACGCCAGACCGGGTTGATATCGATAGCAACCTGGCTTTGGGCGCGGTTAAAGTAGGCATTAATCGTGACCTGAAAGGATTTAACTCCAATGACGGTGAATATTTGCCGATTTTCCGTGCACCTCCGATTTATCCACGCCGAGCGCAAGAGCGAGGTTTATGTGGCTGGGTTGAATTGACTTACACGGTAACCGCCAGTGGCGGCACACGTGATCCAGTCGTGACGGCCAGTTCTTCGCGCATGTTTGAAAACGCAGCGAAGAAAGCGGCATTGAAATATAAATACAAGCCGCGCCAGGTGGGTGGCAAACCGGTCGACGTGCCAAATGTTCCAATTCGAATTAAGTTCGAGATGGAAGGCCAGGACTGCTGATCCGGGCTTAACAAGACCGAAAGACGCTATCAAATTCCAGGTTTTGCAAGAATCAACCAAGGCTCTTGTCAATACAGGCGATAGTGCACCGGGCCGACTTAGGTTGGCATCCAGATTTACCCGTTGAGTATGTATAGAGGTATAACCATGAATAGATTAATTAAATCTTTATTGAGCTTAGCCCTGGTATTGCCATTGATGGTGGCGACCGAGCTGACATTTGTGGGATCGCAAGCGGTCGCCCAGGATGATGAAGGGCAGCCACGCCGGAAGGCGGTCCGGGTGGAATCGATCCGCCAAAAGCATATCAAAAACTTTGAAAAGGTTAACGAAGCTTTTGATGCAGACAATATTGCTGAAGCCACGCGCGTTCTAAACAAGATCGCCGCTGAGCCGGATTTGAATAACATTGAGCAAGCCTATGTGGCGAACTACCGCGGTAATATCGCCTTCAATCAGGATAACCTGAACGGCGCACTGCGAGAGTTCAAAAAGATTATGGGGCTGCAGGAAGGCGTACCCGCTGGTTTTTATAACCAGATTATGTATGTAATCGCACAGGTGTACTTTTCGCAGGAAAACTACACCGAAGCGTTGAACTACGCGCAACGTTGGTTCAAAACCCAGGAAGATCCAACGGCAGATGCCTACATGTTGGTAGGCCAGGCGCAATACATGCTTAAGCGCTATGATGCAGCGCTGCCAAATGTGCAGAAAGGCATTCAGAAATACATCGACCTGGGTAGTATTCCCAAAGAAGGCTGGTTAAACCTGCTCAGCAGTATTTATCGCCAAAAAAGTAATTTCCGTGCGATGTTGCCAGTGTTGAAACAATTGGTGCAGCACTATCCTAAAAAGACTTATCTGTTGACCATGGGTGGGGTGTACAACGAACTGGATGATGCGCCACGCATGACTGCCATGTACCAGGCAATGTATGACCAGGGCATCCTCGACCAGGAATCTGAGATTGTGACTCTGGCCTCCCTGCAAATGTCACAAGATAATCCTTACAAAGCAGCGACCGTGATGGAGAAGGGGCTTGATAATGGGGTGGTTAAAAAGAACCTTAAGAATTATCGAATTTATGCCCAGGCTTTATATCTCTCCAAAGAGTATGAAAAAGCCCTTGCACCACTTGCGCAAGCGGCCAGACTTTCAAAAGATGGTAAATTATATAACCAGTTGGCGCAGTCCTATATTGCCCTGAACCGTTGGAGCGAAGCTAACGATGCATTGAAAAATGCCCTCAACAAAGGCAAGTTGCAAAATACTGGACAAACGCTGATCAGCCAGGGCCTGGTACGCTTTGAGTTGAAGCAGTACGAGAGTGCCAAGTCTGCATTCAAGCGTGCTACTCAGTATGACAAGGTTTCTGTGGCAGCACGTAACTGGATTAAATACGTAGATTCAGAAGTTTATCGATTGAATGAGCTGAAGAAGGAAATCGTTATCAACACCGATGTCGAAGTTTAAGACGTACTAGACGTACTATAGAGGTTACCAATGGCTAAAGCCGTACAAACATCCCAAATTAAAAAAAGTGTGATAGCCCTCGCTGTATGTGCGTTGGTGCCGATTGGTGCCTGGGCTGACAAAACTGACGATATCGTAAATAGTGGTCTTGCGCGCGCCAAAGCAGGAGCGGCCTCGCAAAAACGTATTGATGATATATCTGAAGCCACTGACAAAATTGTCTCGCAATATCATCAGCAGCGAAAAGTTGTTGAAGGCCTGAAGGTATACAATGACCGCTTGCGCCGTACTTTGACCGCTCAGGAAGTGGCGATGAATAAGCTGGAGAAATCAATCGAGGACGCGTCATTGATCGAGCGTCAGATTGTGCCGTTGATGATGCGCATGATTGAAGGTCTGGATCAGTTTGTAGAAGCCGATATGCCATTCAAAATCTCCGAGCGCCGTGCACGCATCGAGCGAATTCGGGGTTACCTGACCAATGCAAACATTTCCGCTGCTGAGCGCTTCCGACAAGTTCTGGAAGCCTACTCAACTGAAAATGCGTATGGCAATACCATTGATGTCTACACCGAAACATTGAGTCTTGAGGGCGGTGAGTTGACCGTTAACGTTTTGCAGGTCGGTCGTGCTGGCCTGTACTACCAGACGCTGGATGGTCTCGTCTCAGGTTATTGGGATAAGGGCTCCAAGTCGTGGAAATCCTTAGACTCTTCTCACAACGAGGGGATTGCCAATGCGATTCGCATCTCGCAGGGTAAGGAAAGTAAAGGTCTGATGGAATTGCCAATCCTCGCGCCTTCTACCTCGGAGGCATTCTAATGATTAATCGCATTTCAACAGAACAAGCTCGCATTTCAATGAACAATCTCTTCAAGACGATCGGTCTGGCCTGCGTACTGGCCGCCTCGGCGATTTCTGTAAACGCGAATGCCCAGGCACTGGATATTGACAGGATCCTGTCTGCGGCTAATTCAGGTGCCGCACAAGACCGCAATTCCAATACGTCGCGTGAAAACCGGTTCAAAGCAGAACGCAACCGAGAGAACGGTCGCCTGAACGCGATGCGGAATGAGCGAACACGCCAGGAACGTATCAGCGATCAGCTGGATGCACAGTTCGAGAGAAACCAGGTTTCAATCGAAGAACTGCAGGAAGAGCTGGCCAAAGAGCTGGGTGACCTGAAGGAATTGTTTGGTGTAATCCAGCAAACTGCCAGTGAGGCGCAGGAGGACTATAAAACCTCTTTAATCAGTGCACACTATCCAGACCGCTCTGAAAATTTGCGTCTGATGGTAGCCAAGATGGCCAGCCTGACCGAGTTGGTTTCTATCGATGAGATCGAAGACCTGTGGTTCCAGTTACAGAACGAGATGACTGAACAAGGCAAGATCGTCAACTTCACAGCGCCGGTAACCTATCTAAGTGGCTATGAAACTAATGAGGATGGTGAAGAAGTAGAAGTGTTCACCACTGAGGATCGCCAGGTCACTCGTGTCGGTGTGTTTAACGCCGTGAGCGGCGATGATATTGCTAACTACAATAATGAGAAAGGCTTGGTGCTGCTGGATCGTCAAATGGGCTCCGAGTTCACCAGTGGTTCAAATGCCTTGCAGAGTGCTTCTGGTGACGGGGTGACCTCGTTCATGATCGACCCGACCAAGGGTGCGCTACTATCCGCCTTGGTTCAGGAACCTTCCATTCTTGAAAAAGTCCAAGAAGGTAAGGTGGTTGGTTATGTAATTATCAGCCTCGGTATCATCGCCTTTTTGATTGCGATATTCCGCATCGTCGTTCTTAGCGGAGTAGATGCCTCGGTTAAGAAACAGGCCAAAGATATGAAGCGCCCATCGTTGCGAAACCCATTGGGCCGGGTATTGAAGGTTTATCAGGATAATCCGCATTCAGATCCAGAATCGATGGAGCTGAAGCTTTCTGAGGCAATTCTTAAAGAAACGCCGAAATTGAATTCGATGATCATGTTTATCAAGATTATCGCGGTAGTGGCCCCGTTACTGGGTCTGCTGGGAACGGTAACCGGTATGATTCAGACCTTCCAGGCCATTACACTCTTTGGTGCTGGTGATCCGCAAACCATGGCTGGTGGTATCTCTCAAGCCCTGGTAACCACGGTATTGGGCCTGGTCGTTGCAATTCCGACGGTATTCCTGCACTGGTTAGCCTCTGGTCGAGCCAAGAAAATTGAGAATACGCTGGAAGAGGCAGCCAGTGGTCTGATCGCTGAACAGTACGAAAATTACGAAGAGTAAGGGCAACCGGTAAGCGAAAGTATACGCAACAAGGGCAATCCTGGCGGATACCCTTTGAAGTAAACCCCAACATAGCCTTTGGTTATAGAGGAAATAAAAAATGAAACGTTTAGGTAAAGAAGTTAACGAGGAAGAAGCCGATATCGACATCACGCCCATGCTGGACGTGGTGTTTATCATGCTGATTTTCTTTATTGTGACCGCCAGCTTTGTTAAAGAATCAGGGATTGGCCTGAACAATCCACCTGAGAATAATGAGCCTCCCCCACTGGATGCTCCAAAACCAATTGTAGTGAAGGTGACGGATTTGGATGAAATTCGAATCCAGGACCGGGTCGTTGATGCCAGGGCTGTAAAACCAACCATTACGCGACTTAAAGCGGAAAGCCCAGAATCTTCGGTGGTGGTGAAAGTTGATCCTAAAGCCAAAACAGGATCGATTATGGCCGCGATTGATGGTATCCGTGCAGCCAAGGTTCCGTTGCCATCGGTAACCTTGTCGAAGGGCTGACTATTCGCCTAACACTGCAATACATGTAATATAAAAAAGGTATGCTTAGGCGTACCTTTTTTATGCGTGGTGGTTTTCCACCAAATATAAGCCAGGCTAGTTAACAGGGTCTCTCAATGGCTCTTTGATTGAGCCAATGATGCAACAACAGATGACAGTGAATTAGTAACAGGTGGATTATGCTAAGAATAGCAATTAATGGTTTTGGCCGAATCGGCCGTATGGTCTTGCGTGCAATTTACGAAAACGGTTACGACGATCGTATACAGGTTGTGGCGATCAACGATTTAGCCGATACCGACATTAATTCGCATTTGCTGGCGTTCGACAGCGCTCATGGGCGATTCAACGCTGCAGTAGAGCACACTGTCGATTCTATAAGTATCAACAAGGTTAAAATCCCAGCGTATAAAGAACGCGACCCAGCTAAACTTCCATGGAAAGAACTGGAAGTCGACATGGTCTTTGAATGCACTGGACACTTTCGCGACCGGGATGGTGCATCGCTGCACCTGCAGGCTGGAGCTGACAAAGTTTTGCTCGCCTCCCCAGGCAAGAAGTTTGATGCCACCATAGTCTATGGAGTAAACCAGGACATCCTCAAGGCTGAAGATGTACTGGTGTCCAATGCTTCCTGTACCACCAACTGTCTCGCCCATGTCGCCAAGGCCATGCATGACGCGGTTGGTATTGTTGAGGGTTTGGGCAATACCATCCATGCGAATACCAACACACAAAACGTGGTTGATGCCTATCATAAGGACAAACGTCGAGCGCGCGCTGCCAGTTACTCCATGATTCCAACCAGTACCGGATCCGCTAAGGCGATCGGCACAGTAATTCCAGAGTTAGATGGCAAGTTGGATGCTGTTGCAATTCGTGTGCCAATATTAAATGTCTCGCTGCTTGATTTTACCTTTCGACCTGGAAAAACAATATCAGCCGACGATGTGGAACAAATATTCAGCGAGTACGCCCAAGGGCGAGAGAATGTGTTTGCCCTGAATCGCCAACCGCTGGTTTCTCTGGATTACAATCATGACCCTCATTCCTGTGTCGTTGATATCGAACAGACCCGCATTCGAGGCGACATGGTGAAAGTATTGGCCTGGTACGACAATGAATGGGGGTTTTCAAATCGAATGTTGGACACAGCCCTATCCATGGCGGCAACCTGATTTAGGCCCTCCATCACACTTTAGTTCAATATTTTGGTGAGTACATTTCCTAATGTCCGAACAGCAATCAATTAGCAAACAACTGCGGGATGCCATGCAAGAGCATGGTGCTGCCAGTCAGTCGGCTGGAATTAATACCCTGTTTGCCAGTGACTCATCGCGAGCTGCTCGATATGGGTTTGAGCTTGAAGGAATTTACTTTGATTTCAGCAAAACTCATATCAGTGCGAGTTTGCAGGAACTGTATCTCCAGTTAGCCCAGGAAGCACAATTTGATCGATGGCGGCATGCACTGTTTACAGGCGAGAAAATAAACGGCAGCGAAGATCGATCGGTACTACACACCTTGTTGCGCGACCCTGACAACCAAGGTATTGCTACTTCAGAACAGGGCGTATTGGAACAGGCAGCGAATACACGCAAGCAATTTATTCAGCAATTGCAAACGATCACCGAGGAGCTCGATACTCGGGAGACCGCTGTCACCGATATTATTCACATCGGGATCGGGGGATCCTCCCTGGGCACCCAGCTGGTGTTTGAAGCACTCAAAAATTTTGATGAAAAAACCAGGATTCATTTTATTGGCAATATCGACGCTCATCAGCTGGTAGCCGTGCTGGATCAATGCAAAGTTGCCAGTACTCTGGTAATTGGTGTCTCCAAAACTTTCAGTACCGCTGAGACTTTGCAAAATATCCGTTCTGTCGGAGATTGGTTTGCCGCTCACGGCGTTAACAACTACCTGGATAACGTATACGCGGTTACCGCCAACCCAGACAATGCAGCGAATTTTGGTATTTCAACAGCGAACACCGTGACATTTCCGAATTGGGTGGGCGGCCGGTACTCAGTTTGGTCATCAGTCTCATTATCAGCTGCCCTCGTGTTGGGTGCCGACAAGTTTGCTGCATTCCTGGCTGGCGCCGCTTCCGTGGATAGACATTTTTACCAGTCGGAACCCGGCGAGAACTTGTGCTTTATCGCCGCCATGCTGGATCACTATTATCGTAATTTCCTGGCCGTGGGCAGCCGTGCCATTTTTGCTTACGATTACCGGCTACGTTCGCTGGTTGATTACCTCCAGCAACTAGAGACAGAAAGCAATGGTAAAGATCGTCAACGCGATGGCAGTGAGGTTGATCAGCTGACCTCACCGGTGGTGTGGGGCGGTGTAGGCACCGATGTACAACATTCCGTATTCCAAATGCTGCATCAGGGCACCGCACTTATACCTGCGGAGTTCCTGCTCGTTGTCAATCCACACCATGACTTGATCGAGCACCATAATGAATTGCTAGCCAATGGCGTGGCACAAACCGCAGCCTTGCTAGCAGGCCAGGATCTGGCAACGGTTAAACGGAGACACGCCAGTGAAAGCCTGTCTGAAATTGCCTTAAAGGCCAAGGTCTTTTCTGGCGAGCGACCATCGACCACCATACTTCTACCAGAGCTTACGCCGCACGTGTTGGGTGCTTTGCTGGCGTTCTATGAACACCGCACATTTTGCAACGGCGTGTTCGCAAACATTAATTCATATGACCAAATGGGAGTGGAACTCGGCAAACGTCTAGCCAAAGAGGTCAAGCCACTGCTGAGTCAATCAGCAAATGCGAGTAGAGTGGAGAGCCCCGAATCCCTGGATGCGTCAACGCGTAGCCTGATAGATCGGATCAAGAAAGCCTAGCGGAAATCCCGTCGGTTTACCCTACGGTGAACCTACAGACAGCTAAACTATCTTTGGAGTGGGGTGCTGAAACGAGGTATCACTGCCTGCTCTGGCAGACGGGTGCGTCGCGAACAAGAATGATCGGCTAAAAAAAGCGTCTAAAGGGCGTCTGGGCCTTCAGATAAAGCTTGCTATTCCAGTTTGAACTGCACTTTTGTTGTGATTGGATCACTTTGAACCGGGAGCCCGGTTTCTTCGTTGCGAGCGGGCGAGAAACGCCACTTTTTAACCGCACGCAGAGCAGCAGTGTCAAACATGCCGGCTGGCTCAGCGGAAACTACTGACGCGTCGGTTGGCAGCCCCCCAACATCGATGGTGAACTGAACTTCCACCCAACCCTCTATGCCGCGATTGAGCGCTTTGTTGGGATAGCGGGGTGGTGACCGGCTGATAATCTTAGCCGGGATAATCTTGGGTAATGCCGGTTCAGCAGCTTCAGCCGGAGTTTGCTCCTGCTCTGCAGGGGCTGCTGCAGCCGCGAGCGCGTTTTTGGCTTCGGTTATTTTAGTGTTAAGTGCGGCCAGACCTTGCTTGTCTACGTTAAGTCGTTTGACCAACGCTGCTAATTTGCCTGCTTCGTCTAGTTGTGATTCTGCCAAACTACTTTCAGCCAGGCGCAGCAGCTTGGCACTAAGCGCTTTCACCCGCGGAGCAATGTTGGCGTTACTCACGGTGTTGCTCTTGAGTGCGTCAGAAACCAGTGAATAAGCGTTACCCTTGGTAGGTGGGACCAGCACATCACCGTCGAGCGCCGTATCAATCTGGGCAACGATGGCTTTTTCTTTTTTCAATGCCTCTGCGGCCGATTTGGATCCGGCAAAGGTGTCACCAAGCTTGTCCAAAACAGCACTGGTGCGCGCAACCTCCTCAGAGGTGCCTGAATCCTGAACTTTTTTCACATGCAGATCGATGGCTTTTTCCAGCCCGCCCAATAGAGCGTCGTTCTGCAGATTCAGTGGTTCGATGCGCTGCAGCACGTTTATCACTCGCAGAGCACGATCAAATTCGGCATCCGATACGAGTTGGTTATAGGATTCGCGCAGACGGTCGGCAATGGCCTTTTTGCCTTCGTAGGCCGTGGTGTCGTAAGCATCCAGCGCCAGAACCTGGTCATAGTACTCGAGCGCGTTATCGCCCTTCGGGGCTATGACGCGTTCTTCAAGCATTGCTGTTGCAGCGGCTTGATTGAGTTCGTTGATGCGCTGCACCATGGCAGACACAGTCACAACGGGTTCTTCAATGGCATCCGGTTGAGTGTCCACGGTTTCATTCACCACCGGTGTGGCGGGAGGCTCCTCACCGCCGCTGAACAGTAACCAGGCAACAACGGCAATGGCGGCTACGCCGATCCCGGCATAAATCGCTGTATTGTTTTTTTGTTCGCTGGCCAGGCTGGCAACGTTGGTACGGTTCTCGGCCGGGCCCACCGCAGTGATGTCCTCACCGGCGGCCTGCCTTTTGACCAGGTCGGCGTGCAAGGCATTACCGGATTTAAAAGCCAGGAATACCTGATTCGCGTGAATCGGCTTGGTGAACGCGCGGTATACCAGCGGCTGGATATTCGATTTCAGGATGCTGCCGAGGATTTCCGATTCACCAGTCAGGATCAGGACCTGCGTAGGGTCTTCCTGTTTGATCTTGATAACCTGGTTAATTGCCGTATCCAGATCGCCGTCATTCGCGCCAATATCAAAAATTACAATGCTGTTGTTATCCAGCAGGGTAGGGTCATCCAGGATTAGCTGGACCGAGTCACGGGCCTTGAATTCCTGGTTCGTCGTGTTGTTTTTGACCAGGGAATCAACGAGTTCAGAATCGTCCGAAATTATCAGTACGGATGAAGGGGTTGCCGAGTCGCTCATAGCTGCTCCTCACTTAGGTGAGCTTATTTATTATTAGATTTATGTTATTTATCAAGCCGATACTATCACTTTTTCAAGCAAGGTTACATCATGACAATTGTATAATACCGGCTAAATACCGTTATTCCTGTTTCTGCTCTAGGACTCCTTGTTTGCGGCTGCCAGCAGCCGGTTTTTCATGCGGTTCAGTTTCTTCTGGTACCGTGATTGCACAATATCGCTGATAATCAAAATGAACAGGACGAAATAGAAGGTTGTTTTCGACATTTGAACAATTTCATTGCCGAACAACTTCATGTGCGCAAGGTGTCCCCCTTCTGAAATCAGCATTACGCCAACCAGGAATAGGATGAATAGTCCTAACACCTCGTACATGCGGTTTTTTTGCAAAAACTCAGACACGGTATCCGCTAATAACACCATCAGTAGGCCGCCGATCATGATGGCTGTTGCCATTACGAAAAATTGGTCTGTGATAGCCATGGCACTCAGGATCGAGTCAAAGGAAAACACTACATTCATGGCCACGATCCAGAAGATCACGAAAATGACGGGCTTGCTGTTTCGTTGCTCTTGATCAATCTCTTCCAGGCTCATCATATGCAGAATTTCCTTCATCGCTGTATACAGAATAAATATGCCGCCAAATAAGACAATTACGGCATGCAGGTTAAAGTCTGCCTCAACGATACCGTCAATATGAATGCCAAACAGCTGTTGCTGGAAGGCTTTGATCATATTCAGTAGCAGGAATAGCAATACGATTCGTAACGCTACTGCAATCACGATGCCCCAGAAGCGCACCCTTTTTTGCATCGCCGCTGGTGCCCGCTGTGATTCGAGCGATATATACAACAGGTTGTCAAAACCCAGCACGGCCTGCAGCATGACCAGCAGCAACAGGTCGACCATATTTCCAAGAGTAAAAATTTCAGCCATTGTGAATCCTGAATGTGATTAGATGGTTGTTGGTTTTATAGCTCAAAAGTCAGCTTTCTTCCACCTGCCAAAACAGCGTCTGACCGGCATAGAACGGCACAATCGTATCACCGTTTTTAAGATCAATTTTCTCGGGCATAGTCCATTCTCGGCGACGCAAGGTGACGGTGCCGGAATTGATTGGCAAGCCATAGAAGTTGGGCCCGTGAAGGCTGGCAAAGCCTTCGAGTTTATCCAGCGCACCCAACTCATCAAACACCTGGGTATACAGTTCGAGTGCCCCCCAGGCACTGTAACAACCTGCGCAGCCACAGGCGGTTTCCTTGGTGTCCTTGGTATGGGGTGCTGAATCCGTGCCGAGGAAAAATTTTTCAGAACCACTAGCCACTACTTCGCGCAATCGTTGCTGGTGCGTATTGCGTTTCAACACCGGCAAACAATAGTTATGCGGGCGAATGCCACCTACCAGCAAATCATTCCGGTTAAGCAGCAAGTGCTGCGGGGTAATAGTGGCAGCCACTTTATCGCTCGCCGTCAAAACAAATTCCACGGCGTCAGCGGTGGTGATGTGCTCAAACACAATTTTCAACTCCGGGAAACGGGCATGAATCTGCGCCAGGTAGTCATCAATAAAGCGTTTTTCGCGGTCGAAGATATCCACCTCAGCGGCAGTGACTTCGCCATGGATAAGCAACAACATACCCACTTCGCTCATGCGTTCGAACACCGGGTAGAGGGCTTCAATCCCGGCTACTGCGGCCCCGGAATTGGTGGTAGCGCCAGCCGGGTATAGCTTGGCAGCCGGAATTTCGTCGCTGAGCGCCTCGCTGATATCGTCGGGGCTGGTCTGATCGGTCAGATAGAGAGTCATCAAAGGGTAAAACTCTCGTTCTGCCGGGATCGCCTTCAGTATGCGCTGTCGGTACTCCAGCGCCATGGCTGCATTGGTCACGGGTGGCTGCAGGTTGGGCATCACGATGGCACGCCGAAAACAGCGTGCGGTAGCCGGGACCGTCTCATCCAAAAGGTCGTGATCACGAAAGTGCAAGTGCCAATCGTCGGGCGCGGTGATGGTGAGTTGCTTCAAAGTGGTGACCATGCTGTTGTGAGTCTCGCGTAATGTACCTTAAATTGCCCTAGCTTGCCTGTTGAATTCGGTGAATTCTGGGCGCTAATTATTCTATATCTATCCGTTTGAAAGGTTTCGTTTTTCCCCGGTTAAGATACAATACACGGCTGATTCTAGGTGCTTGTTCCGGGCACTGCGAGGAAACTACCCTGATCCACAGGTTTTTACCATGGCTTGCACCACATTGGTGGTGGCCGCATGAACTTACTATGTCGATAAACATTACATTTCCAGACGGCGCGAAAAAGCAATTTGATGCGTCGACCACTGGCTTGGAGATAGCCGATAGCATCAGCAGCGGGCTGCGACGCAGCGCCGTGGCGGTTGAAGTAAATGGAGAGCTGTGGGATCTGACCCGTGAGATTACCGGAGATGCAGAAATTCAGATCATTACCCGCGATAGTGAGGAAGGGCTGGAGGTTCTTCGGCACGATGCTGCACATGTCATGGCTGAGGCCGTGCAGGAACTGTACCCGGAAACACAGGTAACTATTGGTCCGGCCATCGAGGATGGTTTTTACTATGATTTCGCTCGCGAAGAAGCCTTCGTTCCAGAAGACCTGGCATTGATCGAGGCGCGCATGAAGGAAATCGTGAAGCGCAATGAGGAAGTAAAACGCGAGGTTTGGGACCGCGATGAAGCGATAGAGCTGTTCAAGGGCATGGGTGAGCACTACAAGGCAGAGATCATCGCTGATTTACCGGCCGAGGAAGAGATCACGTTGTATCGCCAAGGCGAATTTGTCGACCTGTGCCGTGGTCCACACTTGCCGAGCACTGGCGTATTGCGCGATGGTTTCAAGTTGACCAAGTTGGCCGGCGCATATTGGCGCGGCGATTCCAATAATGCGCAATTACAGCGCATTTATGGCACAGCCTGGTCCGATAAAAAACAGCTTAAAGCCTATTTGCACCGCATGGCGGAGGCAGAGAAACGCGATCACCGCAAACTGGGTAAAGCCCTGGACTTGTTCCACATCCAGGATGAAGCACCAGGCAGTGTGTTCTGGCACCCAAAAGGCTGGGCGATTTACCAGGCAGTACAGAACTACATGGGCGAGCAGCAGTACCAACGTGGTTACCAGGAGATCAAGACGCCGCAAATTGTGGATTTTTCCCTGTGGGAGAAATCCGGGCATGCCTCCAAGTTCAGTGATGACATGTTTACCCTGAGCACCGATGACCGGGATTACGCGATCAAGCCAATGAATTGCCCTTGTCACGTGCAGGTGTTTAACCAGGGATTGAAAAGCTATCGGGATCTACCACTTCGGCTGGCTGAATTCGGTTCTTGCCACCGCAATGAGATGTCCGGTGCTTTGCACGGCATAATGCGGGTGCGCAGTTTCGTGCAGGACGATGGTCATATTTTCTGTACTGAGGAACAAATCCAGGATGAGGTGAAAGAATTCATCGATTTCCTGCATGCGGTGTACGCCGACTTTGGATTTACCGAAGTTATTTATAAGTTATCTACGCGTCCAGAGAAACGCGTTGGCAGCGACGAGGTTTGGGATCGGTCAGAGGCAGCCCTGGAGCAGGCACTGAATGCGAATGGGCTCGACTGGGAACTCCAACCGGGTGAGGGTGCTTTTTATGGTCCCAAGGTGGAGTTTTCACTCAAGGACTGTATCGGAAGGGTGTGGCAGTGTGGAACCATCCAGGTGGACTTTTCCACGCCCGGTCGTTTGGATGCCGAGTACGTGGCTGAAGATGGTAGCAAACAAGTGCCAGTCATGTTGCATCGCGCCATCCTGGGTTCCATAGAGCGATTCCTGGGAATTCTGATTGAGCAACATGCCGGTGCATTACCGGCTTGGCTGGCGCCGCAGCAGGTCATGGTTGCAACCATTGTCACCGATGCCAATGATTATGCCGAGGAAGTTGCCCAAGCTTTGCGAAATGCCGGTTTACGCGCCGATGTGGATTTGCGCAACGAGAAAATCGGCTACAAGGTCCGTGAGCATAGCCTGCAAAAAATACCGGCAATCCTCTGTATCGGCCTGCGTGAGGCGGAAGAAGGTAATGTTGCCGTGCGTCGATTCGGTAGTAAGGCACAAGCGGTGATGCCGCTGGAAGAATTTATAGAGGAGTATTGCCTGGAAGTCGCAAACAAGGAGATGGCCACGGCCACTAACCGGTAAGCCAGCAATTCTACAAACATAATAAACCGTAATGGCTGCACAAGTTCGGCGGTCAGATAAACAGAGAAACACTCGGAGAACATCATGGTTCGAAAAAACACATCGTTGCTCACCAGCCTGCTTGGGCTGTGGGCGGCCGGCAGCCTGATTATCGGCGCAAACGTCTACGCCCAGGAAGCCGACAGCGAGACTAAGAAGGGCGCTGCGGTATCCCTGGAAACCGAGAAAGCCAAACTTGGCTACACCGTCGGTGCGCAGATCGCCGGTGAATTATTGCAAGGCGATATGTTTAACGAAATCGAACTTGATGCCTTGCTGGCTGCTATCTCTGATTTTGGTACTGGCGCCACACCGAAGATGTCGATTGAGGATATGCAGGCGGCCCAGCAAGCCTTTGTGTTAAAACGTCAACAGGAGTTTGCTGCACTGGCTGCGCAAAACCAGGCTCAGGGTGAGTCTTTCCTGGCCGAAAGCAAGGCCAAGCCGGGTGTGACAGCCACGGAATCGGGCTTGTTGTACGAGGTGTTACGTGAAGGCAAAGGTAAGCAGGCAACAGCCGAAGACAAGGTTCGCGTCCACTACCTTGGCATGTTTCCTGATGGCACAGCCTTTGACAGTTCTTACCAGGGCAATGCACCAGTCGACTTCCCGGTAACCCAGGTCATTCCAGGATTTTCGGAAGGTTTGCAGTTGATGAAAGAAGGTGGCAAGTATCGTTTCGTGATGCCGGCGGAATTGGGCTATGGTGAATTAGGTCAGGGAAATATCGGGCCCAACCAGGTATTGGTGTTTGAAGTTGAATTGCTCAGCGTGTTGTAACCATACGATCACAATTTTCATTTAATTTTAAGAGTTGTTTCCAATGAACTCTCACAGTCTTTACTACAGTAACTTCTGTTACTTTTGTCACAAGGTATTACGCTTCCTCCGAGGGCAGGATTATGCCCAAGCGATCGAGCTGCGTAGCACATCAGAAGGGCGTAATCGAGCGGACTTGATCGAAGGCGGCGGGCGGGGCCAGGTGCCTTGCCTGCGTATCGAAACCAGTGATGGCGAGGTTCAGTGGATGTATGAGTCTGATGACATTATTCGCTATCTGGATTCAGCGCTGGCAGGCAAAGCCGAGGGCAATCCGGCTGCCAGCTAGTGGCTTAGACCGGGGCTGGACTCCATAGTCCAGAGTAGAGAAGGATCAACGAACTCAAGCCAGCTCTAAGACGGTAGTCTGTGCAACCCAAATTTCGCAATCGGGCAGCGTGTGAATCGATAGCGGATGTTGGTTAAATAACGGCAGAAATGCAGGCCAAAGCTCAAAACGATTAGGAGTCGAGGGCACCCAAAATTTCATCCCGGATGCTATCTACCGAACCAATCCCGTTGATGGTCAGGTAGCCCGGCGCACCAGCTTCTGCACTATTGGCGTATTCCTGGTAGTACTTAACCAGGGGTTCGGTTTGTTGATGATAGACATCAAGCCGATGTTTCACAGTTTCTTCCTGATCGTCCTCACGTTGCACTAGTGGCTCGCCAGTCACATCGTCTATGCCTTCCACCTTGGGCGGATTGTATTCGACATGGTAAGTCCGGCCCGATGCCAGGTGCGCGCGGCGGCCACTCATGCGTTTAATGATTTCGGCATCGTCGACGCGAATTTCCACCACGTAATCAATATCAATGCCATTTTCCTTCATCGCATCAGCTTGTGGAATGGTGCGCGGGAATCCGTCGAGCAGATAGCCGTTTACGCAGTCATCCTGCTGCAGCCGATCTTTAATCAAACCAACGATGATGTCGTCCGAAACCAGGCCGCCCGAATCCATAATCTTCTTTGCTTCCAGGCCCAAAGGTGTGCCGGCCTTAACCGCGGCACGCAACATATCACCAGTAGAAATCTGCGGAATGGCGTATTTCTCGGTGATAAACGTGGCCTGTGTGCCTTTACCCGCGCCTGGGCCGCCTAGAAGAATTAATCGCATGGTGTTTTTCTCTCGATTTTATGAAGGTTGGGGTAACCCGGTGTCTTACAAGCTGACCAAACAGCACAGTTGTCAGAACTCTATTTGCCTAACCGTGGGCTAGAAATTCAATTGCCACAAACCAAAAAAGACCCTTAATCACCAGGAATTGCGGGAGATTAATCGTCCAGGTACTGCGGGGAGTGGGCTAATTTAGCATAAATGACGGGCAAATTCTAAATCTAATCAGCGACGTAGTGGTGCTGGCTCAGAATCCGGATATCTATTAACCCACGCGCCAATCCACGTTGATATAATGATGAACCCAGAAATCAACGAATAGCCCTGATGCGGAGAGCGCAAATCAGGATTGTCAATGCAGCAAGGCTCCCGAATTTCCACCAGTCTGTTTCCACTTTCCGGTCGAAACTGGCCCCTTAAGTCATGAACCGATTCCTGTATGCTTTGGCCGCCTTGGGTTTATTGTTGGCTCTATACCTTGTGGAACAGCGGTCGGATAACAAGCTAGCGACTACTCCTGAAGGTTCCCAAGACATCTCAAGGACAGAAACGTCACTGGCTGGTAATCGAATCAAGGATTACGCCACCGCCAGACCCGTGTTCTGGAAATCTGTTTATCCGGATGGTGGTGTGACACTGTACTGTCGAGAACGGTTTGCTTCTCGCTCGCGCTCCGGCATCAATATCGAACATGTGTTTCCCATGTCCTGGGTTAAGAACGCGCTTGATTGTGGAACGCGTAAGCAGTGCCAAGGTAACAGCACGCAGTTCAATCTGATTGAGGCTGATCTGCATAATTTGTATCCCGCTCGAACCGATGTGAACCATGATCGCGCCAGTTTTCGCTTTGCAGAAGTTGCAGGTGAACCGCGTCACTATGGTGTGGCTTGCGACTTTGAAGTGGATTCACGCGCACGGATCGTTGAGCCGGCGCCACAGGTCAGGGGAGACGTGGCGCGCGCAATGTTTTATATGGCTGATCGTTACCAGGCCCAGGGGTTAACCATCTTCGCTCGCTCGGGTCGGCTGTTGCACGAATGGCACTTGGCAGATCCACCGGATGAACAGGAGCGATTACGCAATCAACGTATCGAACAGATACAGGGCAATCGTAATCGCTTTGTCGATGAGCCCGATGAGTTGAGCCGCCTGGTCCGGGCGGGCCACTTCTTTTAGATGCTTGCCCACGGGCATATCAGTACGTAAAGGTAAAATAAGGCTAAACTTTGTTCAGGAATCTGGCTGCGCAGCGGCTTTCAGTTATAGTTATCGGGCGATAGCAGACTATCAGAGAAATTTTTGGGGTGATTCATGAAGACCATACATACTCTCCGCGTATTTGCACTGGCGGTAATTCTCGGCCTCACTGGCTGCGCCGAGGATCAATTCACTGTCAATGCTGAATTTTCCCGCGCACCGGACTTGGCGGTGGGGACACCCGTGTATTTTGAAGACCAACAGGTTGGCCAGGTGGGTGAGTCGGAATCGGAAAATCCTAACGTAATAACGTTGGTACTCGAGCAACCGCTAGTCAGCGAATTAGGAGAGAACGCTGCGGTGGTAATAAACCCATATAAAACAGGATCACCCCTTGAGTTATTCGATCGCGGCGGTGAGAGCGAAACCCTGTTGCAAAACGGCCAGATGATTAAAGGCTTGGGATCCATGTTTGAACTCAGCGCCTGGTTGGTAGGGGATGCCCTGTTGCAGGGGACCAATACGGTTTCCAAGACTATCGAAGCCTTTCAGAACTATTTGCAGAGTGATGAGTTTGAGCAAGATCAGGAAGTAATTAAAGAACAAATAGAAACAGCCAAGGACTCTGCGCAAGAGGTATTTAAGCAGCTTGAAGAAGATCTAAACCGGGCCGCCGAGGAGTGGCAATCGTCGGAACAGGATGTTAATGAAGCAACCCGCGAGACATTTAAGCAATTATCGGAAGAACTGGCCCCGGTATTGCAAGAGATGGCCGAAAGTGGTTCTGAGTTTGCCCTGCAATTGGAAGAATTTGCGCGCGGACTGGAGCAAAGCGCGCCTGATCAGCAACAGGCCAGCGTGGACATGATAAACCGATTGATTGCATCTCTGGAGAACCTCAAAGCGCAGGTGCAAAACGACCAGCAGGAAGCTAATTCGACAGAGGTGGAGCCGGAGTAGCAACAACCGCCAGTACCGACGTTCGTGGTTGCGGTTGCCGCTACTTTAGCTTGGCCCAGGAATCGCGTAGGCTGACGGTTCGGTTCATCACCAGGTGCTCGCTGCTACTGTCTTTCGAGTCAAAGCAAAAATAGCCAACCCGTTCAAACTGGAAACGATCATCCGAATTCGCCTGCGCAATACTGGCTTCAATTTTTGCATCTTTATGCACTTGCAACGAATCCGGGTTTAACAAGGCAACAAAGTCGTCGGCGGCCCCTGGGTTGGGATCCTTAAAGAGACGATCGTACACTCGCACTTCTGCATCTACCGCTTCGCGTGCGCTCACCCAATGGATGATGCCCTTAATCTTGCGTCCGTCCGGGGTTTGCCCTTTTGCAGTCAAGGGATCATAGGTACAACGCAACTCGATTACCTCGCCGTTGTCATCCTGGATCACTTCGTCACAGGTGATAGCGTAGCCATAGCGCAAGCGAACTTCACGCCCCGGACCTAAGCGAAAGAACTTGCTTGGTGGATCCAGCATAAAATCATCGCGATCAATGTAGACCTCGCGCCCAAAGGGGATGTTCCGCGTTCCCATCGATTCATCTTTTGGGTGATTCTTTACAGTGAAGGTTTCAGACTTATCCTCCGGGTAATTGGTGATAGTCACTTTCAGCGGATTCAGCACCCCGAATACTCGCTTGGCGTTGGCTTCCAGGTCATTGCGGATGGCGTTTTCCAGCACCGTCATTTCGATAACGCTGTCTTTCTTGGTTACACCGATTTCAGCACAAAAGTTTCGAATGGATCGAGGGGTATAGCCACGTCGCTTCAAACCATCCAGGCTGGTCAGTCGCGGATCATCCCAGCCGCTCACATGTCCATCGTTCACCAGTTGGATCAACTTACGTTTGCTTGCGATCGTATATTCCAGGTTGGAACGGCCAAATTCGATTTGCTGCGGCATGCGTTTGCCTTTCTCGCCTACATGATTTTCGGTAATGGTGATATTGGCGAGGATCCAGTCGTACAGCTCCCGGTTGTCCTGAAACTCCAGGGTGCACAGCGAATGGGTAATGCCTTCCAGTGCATCAGAAATACAGTGGGTGAAATCGTACATTGGGTAAATGCACCACTTATCGCCGGCTCTATAGTGGTGAGCATAACGGATGCGGTACAGGATCGGATCGCGCATCACGATATTGGGCGATGCCATGTCTATCTTGGCACGCAGCACCAATTTGCCTTCTTCGAACTCGCCGGCGCGCATACGCTCAAACAAATCCAGGCTTTCGGCGCTCGGGCGATCCCGGTTCGGGCTATCTTTACCGGGCTCGGTTAAGGTGCCGCGATACTCACGCATTTCTTCGGCAGTCAGATCATCCACATAAGCCAGGCCTTTATTGATCAGTTCTACTGCGAAATCGTACAACTCATCAAAATAATCGGATGCATAACACAACCTGTCCCACTCAAACCCCAGCCACGCCACGCTGTTCTTGATCGACTCCATATATTCCACGCTTTCCTTCTCGGGGTTGGTGTCGTCAAAGCGCAGATTGCAGCGACCTTCAAGGTCGTTTGCCAGCCCGAAATTCAGGCAGATGGATTTGGCATGGCCGAGATGCAGATAGCCATTCGGCTCTGGCGGAAACCGGGTATACACACTGTCGTGCTTGCCATTGGCAATATCATTGCTGGCAATGCTGCGAATAAAGTGATTCGGCGTGCCGAGTGATGAGTCCTTGGGATTATTCATGGTTGAAGCGGGATGATTTAGACCCGCGCAATTGTGCTCTTGCTAAACGCTCAATTATAAAACGAGCAGGGATAAAAAGAATGTCTTTATTTGTCTGCGCCTGCCAGGTCCAAGCTGGCATTACTGACCGATACCGTATTGCTTTGCAAATCAGGCGTGGCCAGTGAGATATTGGACTTGTTGGCCTCGGCCAGGATATAGGCGCGAAACACCTGTCTGATGGAAAGCAGTTTGCGTACGTCCTTGATGTAATAGTAAACCGCCCAGGTGACTGCGTAATCGCCAGTATCGTGCACCCGGATTTCAGGTTCATATTGTTCTTCGCGGGCACCTTCCGTGCGATCAATCTCCGCAAATGCACGCTCAATCATCTGGGTGACCTCATTTTGCGAGTGTTGGTAATCAATATTGAATAACAACACCTCTCGCAATCCACGCGCCGAGGCAAAACGCGACAGGTTTTGCAGCCCATAATCGCGCAACTTGGCATTGCGTACCATGATGCGATGATTGTTGGCGAGGTCCAGACACTCGGTATGGAAAATCTTGGTTTTGAACACACTCGCGACGATGGTTTTGCCATCCATGTTGAATTGAATCACATCGCCTTCTTCACAGAACCGGCTATTGAGAATGATCAGACCGCTGATGATATCGGGTGCCCAGGAGGCTTGCGTCATGGCCAGGATCAGCCCGATGATGCCCAGTGCGCCACCGGCTTCCAGTAACGAATCAAGGCCCATCAACCGCAATACTGAAACGATGGCAATGATGGCCATCAGGGCGGTAACGAACAGACTCAGCCAGCGTGAGGAATAGGTATCAGAGATAACCGATTTGCTCTGGGTAACCCGTTCTTTACCAAAGCGCTTGCGGATAAAGTAGTTTATAAACTGCGTCAATAACACCGTGAAATAAATCACGATCAGTGATTGTGCAATTTGACCCGGCAGCGCAGATTGCTTGATAAAAAAGACATTGGCCAGCACTGCCAACACGATCAGGAGGTTCAGCATGCGCATCATGCTGATTCGCGACAGCAGGTTGTCGTCGTCTTTGAGCCAGCGACAGATGGGTGAGGCAGCCATATACAAAAGCAGGCTCACGCCGATCGTCAGGGTGTCCGTATAGCTGAATACAGCGCTTTCAAGCCATTGGCTGAGTGTTGCGGTGAAGTTTTCCATAGCGCTTGTCATTATAGACCTTGGCTATGCGCGGCAAAACCTTTGTTTTCCGAGCATTCTCCGGTTCAAGGTCGCTGACATTCATCAGGAAAATCTCTGGTATTGCCGGGGATGCCGCTCCGCAAAACTGGTAATAACACGCTTGATTCGTATAATCACCTGCGAAAATAAATAGTAGTAGGTCATTGGAGTAACATAAATATGATTATCAGCATTCCAAAAGAGTCCTATCCGGGCGAAAAACGTGTCGCCCTGACGCCGGATTCTGCGGTACAAATCATCAAACTGGGACACTCAGTTCGTATCCAATCTGGTGCCGGTCAGACAGCGGAATTCAGTGACGCCGACTATGCCGAAGCAGGTGTAGAAGTCGTAGAGGGCAAGGCGATCTGGTCGGATACGGACTTGCTCATGAAGGTGCGCGGTCCAATTGATGAGGAAGTATCACTGTTACAAGCTGGCACCACCTTGATCAGCTTCTTTTGGCCCGCTCAGAACGAAGAGCTGATGAAAACCCTGGCCGACGCCAAGGTAAACGTGATCGCCATGGATTCAGTACCTCGCCTGTCACGATCGCAAAAAATGGACGCGCTCAGCTCCATGGCCAATATCGGTGGTTATCGAGCTATCGTCGAAGCGGCGAACGAGTTTGGTCGTTTCTTTACCGGCCAGGTAACCGCTGCTGGTAAAGTGCCACCCGCCAAGGTATTGGTAATTGGTGCTGGTGTGGCTGGATTGGCCGCCATCGGTGCTGCCAAGAGCATGGGTGCGATCGTGCGTGCCTTCGACACCCGCCTGGAGGCCAAAGAGCAAGTAGAAAGCCTGGGTGGCGAGTTCCTGGTATTGGAATTTGAGGAAGATGGTTCTGGTGAAGGTGGTTATGCCAAAACCATGAGTAAAGAATTTATCGATGCCGAGATGGCTATGTTCCGCGAGCAGGCTAAGGAGATCGATATTATCGTGACCACGGCCCTGATACCGGGCAAGCCAGCACCAGAGCTGATCACCACGGATATGGTGGAGAGCATGAAGTCCGGTAGTGTCATTGTCGACCTGGCTGCCGAGCAAGGCGGTAACTGCAAGCTGTCGGAACCCGACAAGGTTGTGAACCACAATGGTGTCAAGATTATTGGTTACACGGATTTACCGAGTCGCCTGGCTACCCAGTCGTCACAGCTGTACAGCACCAATCTGCGCCACATGTTGACCGATCTGACCCCGGAGAAAGACGGCCAGATCGATATCAATATGGAAGACGAGGTGATTCGTGGTGCCACCGTGATTAAAGATGGCGAAGTCACCTGGCCCGCACCGCCACCCAAGCTGTCTGCTGCACCGGCAGCCGCGCCAGCCAAAGAAGTTGAAGTAGCGGAACCAAAAGAAGAGTTAAGTACTGCCACCAAGGCCAAAATGACCTTTGCATCCATGGGTGTCGCATTCCTGGCTCTGCTGGGCATGGGTTCGGTGGCTCCAGCTGAATTTATGAGCCATTTCACGGTGTTTGTGCTGGCCTGCTTTGTTGGCTACCAGGTGATCTGGGCGGTGACGCCGTCACTGCACACGCCATTGATGAGTGTGACCAACGCCATCAGCGGCATCATCGTGGTAGGAGCGTTACTACAGATATCCTCTCCATCCACCACCGTGGTCGCCCTTGCCTTTATCGCCGTATTGATCGCCTCGATTAATATTGCAGGCGGCTTCCTGGTTACTCAGCGCATGCTGAAAATGTTTAATAAATAGGGGCGCAGGTCATGACTATTGAAACGATATCAAGTGGAACAGTGACCGCAGCCTATATTGCTGCAGCCATCCTGTTTATTTTAAGCCTGTCTGGTCTGAGTCACCAGGAGAGCTCTCGACGCGGTAACTGGTACGGCATCATCGGCATGACGATTGCCATTGTTGCTACCATTCTCAACCCCAGTGTGAACAGCTATGCCATGTTGATGGTGGCAATGTTGATCGGTGGGGCCATTGGTGCGCGCATGGCGGCCAAGGTTGAGATGACGCAAATGCCTGAGTTGGTGGCTATCCTGCATAGCTTCGTGGGCCTGGCCGCGGTGTTAGTGGGTTTTGCCAGTTATTTTGATCCCAATGCTCAGTTTGAAGGCACCGAGAAAACCATCCACGACATCGAAATCTATTTAGGAATTCTGATTGGCGCGGTTACCTTTACTGGTTCGGTGATCGCCTTTGGCAAACTGAGTGGTAAGGTCGGTAGCAAGCCATTGTTGCTGCCAGCACGCCATTACCTGAACCTGGCTATCCTGATCGCCTGTATTGTGATTGCCTATATGTTCCTCGGCGCTGACAAGGAAGCCGGTACGACCCTGCTGATCATTATGACGTTGCTCGCCTTTGCCTTTGGCGTGCACATGGTCATGGCGATTGGTGGTGCTGATATGCCGGTTGTTATTTCCATGTTGAACAGTTACTCCGGTTGGGCAGCAGCAGCCACCGGGTTCATGTTGTCGAATGACTTGCTCATCGTCGTTGGTGCGCTTGTTGGTAGCTCGGGAGCAATCTTAAGTTACATCATGTGCCGGGCCATGAACCGAAATTTTGTCAGCGTGATTCTCGGCGGCTTTGGTACCACCGGTGGCAGTGATGGCGACGGTGATGGCGAACAGGGCGAAGCAGTGGCTATTTCTGCCGAGGAAGTCGCCATGTTGATTGGCGATGCCAATGAAGTGGTGATCGTGCCGGGTTACGGCATGGCCGTTGCCAACGCACAGCACGCGGTTTCGGACCTGGTGAAGATGTTGCGAGACAAGGGTGTAGGCATTCGCTTTGCCATCCACCCGGTTGCCGGTCGCATGCCGGGCCATATGAACGTGTTGCTGGCAGAAGCCAATGTGCCCTATGACCTGGTTCTCGAGATGGACGAGATTAATGATGACTTCCCCGACGTGGACGTTGTCATCGTTATCGGCGCCAACGATATTGTTAACCCTGCAGCATTGGAAAACCCCAATAGCCCAATTGCCGGCATGCCGGTACTTGAGGTTTGGAATTCCAAAACCGTGATTGTGTCCAAGCGCAGCATGGCCACCGGTTATGCCGGTGTGGAAAACCCGCTGTTCTTCCGGGAAAACACCCGCATGCTGTTTGGTGACGCCAAAGACAGCGTCGATGCGATTCGTCAGTCGTTATAGATACATATAGCCAGCCTTAACGCTGGCACTCAAAACATCCGGCTATCGGGCCTGCTTTGCCAGCGCGGCAAAGCGCGCCGGGTATGCCGGATTTTTGTTAAAATCCCCGCGTGAACCAAAGCAAGCCAATAAACCGCCGATTCTGTGTCGCGCCCATGCTCGATTGCACCGATCGGCATGAGCGGTATTTATTGCGCCTGATATCTCAGCATGCGGTGCTGTACACCGAGATGGTCACCACAGGAGCCTTATTATTTGGCGATACCGCACGATTTCTCGATTTTCACCAGGCAGAGCACCCGGTGGCATTGCAATTAGGCGGCAGTGATCCCGATGCCATGACCAAATGTGGTGAACTTGCTCAGCAATGGGGCTATGACGAGGTAAACATTAATGTCGGTTGCCCGAGTGATCGGGTGCAGTCTGGTAGCTTCGGTGCCTGCCTGATGCAAACGCCGGAATTGGTGGCCGAGAATGTGAAGCAAATGCAGGCCGCTGTGGATATCCCCGTGACAATCAAGTCACGCATTGGTGTGGATGAGCAGGAACCACGAGAAGCGCTGTGGGCACTGGTAGAGGCGGGTGCGAATGCTGGGTGCGAGGTGTTCCTGGTGCATGCCCGCAAAGCCTGGTTAAAGGGTTTGAGCCCCAAGGAAAACCGCGATATTCCGCCCCTGGACTACGAATTGGTTTACCGCCTGAAGGAAGACTTTCCAGAACTGGAAATAATCATCAACGGGGGCATCAATACACTGGAGGAGTGTGCGGACCATTTACAAAAGGTAGATGGTGTGATGATGGGCCGGGAGGCCTATTCCAACCCGTATATCCTGGCCCAGGTAGATCAACGCTTTTATGATGTCGATGATGCGCCAGCTAGTAGAGAACAGGTGATGGAAGGATATATCGCATATGTGGATAGTTTCGTTGCTGCCGGCAATCGCTTAAACCAGATGTCGCGGCATGTCGTGGGATTGTTTCATGGCGAACCCCGCTCACGCTTGTGGCGCCGACACATCAGCCAAAATGCGCACTTGCCGGGCTCGGACAGTACCGTGTTACGTGATGCTTATAAACAAATGGTCAGCTTCTAAATAGCAGTGGCATCAGAATCCAGGCACAAAAAAGCCGATCATCAAGATCGGCTTTTTTATGAAAGTCTCCGTGTTAACTAGCTTTCAACAAAGGCTCGTTCAATCACGTATTCGCCAATATCGGAACGTATCGTCTCGCTGAAGCCCATATTATCGAGAATTTCACAAAAATCTTTCAACATAGAGGGGCTACCGCACAACATAAAACGATCATCATCGATGTTAATCGGGGGCAGACCCATTTTTTTGGCCAGATCGCCGCTCTGTAAGGCTTCGGTCAATCGTCCGCGATTATGGAAATGTTCGCGCGTGACGGTGGGGTAATACAGTAATTTATCCTTGATCATCTCACCGAAATACTCATTATCCGGCAATTCGTTGATAATTTTCTGGTAAGCCAATTCAGATACCTGGCGAACACCATGGGTCAGGATGACCTTATCGAAGCGCTCGTACACATCCGGGTCTTTAATCACGCTCATAAACGGCGCCAGTCCCGTACCAGTGGCCAGCAGATAAAGGTGTTTGCCGGGGCGCAGGTTGTCGATCAGCAGGGTTCCCGTGGGTTTTTTACTGGCCAATACCTTGTCGCCTGGCTGGATTTTTTGCAGGCGTGAAGTAAGCGGGCCGTCTTGTACCTTGATGCTGAAGAACTCCATGTGTTCCTCATAATTCGCGCTGGCGATGCTGTAGGCACGCATCAAAGGCTTACCTTCTACTTCCAGGCCAATCATGATGAATTGACCGTTCTCGAAACGAAAACCTGGGTCACGTGTCGTAGTGAAGCTGAACAGGGTATCGTTCCAGTGGTGAACGGATAAAACCTCTTCTTCGCGAATATTTGCTGCCATGGTAAATCTCTACTTTAAGTCACTTTAGACACCGCATTCAGGGTGTTGTGGTTAATCTATTCAGCGCGCAAGGTTAAAGGGTGATAGACATTTTGTAAACCTGGCTGCGCG